>CAZCFB010000187.1:0-2528 GCA_964497805.1 uncultured Kofleriaceae bacterium | reverse complement strand
GAGTCCGGTCAGGCAGCTGGGGGCGGGGACGAGGTGCAGTGGGGCCCTACACCCGGTCGAAGGGGTGCTTCACCATGTCCCGGCTGAGGTAGCTGCCGTCTTCTCTGCAGAAGACCAGCCGCCCTCTCAGGTGCAGGTGGTCGCGAAGGGCATCCACCAGCTCGGGGTTCATGGGGATGCTCCGCCCGCGACCGCTCTTGGGACTATCCAGCTTGCCGTGGGTCCAGTTCCAGACCACCCGAAGCTGGCACTTCACGAAGTCCAGGTCGTCCCAGCGCAGGGCGAAGAGCTCCCCCAACCTCATGCCCGTACGCAGAGCGCACAGGAAGAAGGGGTGGTAGCTCGGATCGACCTGCAGCAGGGCGTCCAGGAAGGCGTCTGACTGCTGGCGGTCCCAGAACCTGAACTCCTGGGGCGGGAGCCGGAGCATGCCCACGCCCGTGACCGGGTTGCGGTCGCAGTAGCCCCAGTCCACGGCTTTCTTGAACAGGATGGAGAGCACCCCGATGTGGTTGTTCACCGTCTTGGGGGCCAAGCCGGCCACCTTGGCGGCCTTGTACGCCTCGACCTGCTCGGGCTCGACGGTGCGCAGATCCTGATCGCCGAAGTAAGGCACCAGGTGGACGCGCAGGATCTGCTCGGTGCTGCGGTAGTACGAGTGCTTGCGGTCAGTCTTGATGTAGGTATCGAGCCACTTCTTGGCGAAGCCGCTGAACGCCGCCATCTTCACGACGGGCGCCGGTGGCGTGGTGACCTCACGACGCCACTGGAGCTCGAGCCTCTCAGCCTCCCTCTTGCTTGTCCCGTGACCAGTCATGCGGCGGCATCCGTGATCGGTTAAGGCTCATGTGGCACATGGAAAGCACCTTATCGCGGCTCCTGGGTTGCCTGGAAACGCCACATTTCCCCGAGGAGTCACGAGGGCGTCGTCGCGCGGATCGTCGATCTGCCCGTCGGGATGCGGATCGCTCTCCCTCCGACTGTACCCGCCGGTGGTGGCACGGCCGTACCTGCACGCCAAGCGCCTCCAGGTCCACCCGATATTGTCGGTATGATGGGCCATAATGCTTAACCAGACACGGATGACTCGGTTCCAGTCGCCACGCTCGCGGTAGACAACCTCGACGAGGCGACCGAGAGCTTCAAGCGCATCAACTCAAGCGGAACGCCAATGGGTGACTTCCACATGGTCACCGCGCTGGCGTACTCCAACGACTTCGATCCTCAGGTGGTGTTCCAGGAAGCCCGCGACGAGCACCTCACCCCCCTCGGCTGGGGCTCACTGGCGGACACGGACCTGCTGCGGGTCTGCGCCGGCTTGGTCCGCCACCGCCACGACGACCAGTCTCAGCATCCCGCCAAGATTAAGATCGACGCGCTCGCACGCTCGATCAAGGACCACTCGGACATCATCGAGAATGCCGTCGAGAGCGTCGCTGCAGCAACAGGACTGCTTGCTGCGGTCGGTGTGCATGGTCCAGACATCCTCCCCTACTCCTGGCAGCTCATCGTCCTCGCCATCGAGCTGGGCTCACGCCCCGCGTTCGTTCTCGAGCCAAAGGAGCGGTCCGAGGTGGAGCGCTGGTTCTGGCTGACCACCTACGGCGGTGTCTTCGCTGGCGTGAACTCGTCGGTGGTGGACAAAGCCAGCGCAGCCCTGAAGTCCATGATGTCCGGGGACGGTTCCCACGCCATGGACAAGTACATCACCGCTGGCGTGGAACAGCCAGAACGCTTCGACTTCCGCGCAGTCCGCTCGAAGGCCTGCATGCTATCAATGGCCCGGTATCTCGATGGCAGGGACCGCCAGGGAGCCGCCCACCGGGTTCTCTCACGCGGCGTCGGTTCCGTGCATGCCATCTACTACAAGCAAGGCCGATCCTGCTGGTACAACCTGATGATCGGAGACCCAGATCAACTCCAGCAGATAAGAAAGGCCGCGTGGGCACGGGTGGACGGGAAGTCCGACGACAGCCAGGATCGTCTCTTGACCAGGCAGGCAATTCCAGCCGACGCGACTGGGCCGATGCTCGACCTACTCGAAGCCCGGCAGCCACTCCTCTGGGAGCACGAGAAGGCGTTCGTGCAGAGCATCGGGATGGAAATCGTCGAGAATGAGCCCCAACAGGACACGGATAGCTGAGGCCCACCGCCCTCCTCCCCCTATGCCTCCCCGCAGCCGCAAGCCCAACCCCATCGCCTCCCTCACCGACGCTGAGGCCGCCTCGGTCCTGAAGCTGCTACTCATCCGCAAGCCCGCCCTGGGCGCGGAGGCCGAGTCCATCGCCCGCGACATGCTGGCCGAAGTGAACGCCAAAGCCCTCGCCGAGAAGCTGTTCGCTGAGCTCACCTCTGACACCCTCGACGACCTCAACGCCCGCGCCGGCCGACGTTCCTGGGGCTACGTGGACCCGGTGGAGGCAGCCTGGGAGCTGCTTGATGAGCGTCTCGCTCCCTTCCGCGACGAGGTGCTTGTAGGCGCCCTCGCAGCCTAAGGGGCAACCCCCGTTCCCCGCTCACGCTCGCTG
>CAZCFB010000186.1:0-2588 GCA_964497805.1 uncultured Kofleriaceae bacterium | reverse complement strand
AGCGCCCGCCCGGCACCTCGAGGTTCTGGGCGCCCAGGGTGGAGTAGACGTCCTGCACGGCCATGTGGTGCTTGTCCAGCTTGGCCGCGTCCACCCAGACCTGCACCTCCCGCTTGCGCCCGCCCACGATGGTGATGCCACCCACGCCGAGCACCTTCTGCAGCCGCGCCTTTACCACGTCCTCGGCCAGCTCGGTCATGGCCGCGGGGCTCAGGTTGCCCGAGAGCACCACCGAGAGCACCGGCGCCGCGCCGATGTCGAACTTGGACACCTGGGGCGCCTCCACATCCGCGGGCAGCTCGCGCTGGATGGCCGAGATCTTGTCCCGCACCTCCTGGGCGGCCTGGTCCACGTCGACGCCCAGCTCGAACTGGATCATCACCTGGCCCACGTTCTCCATGCTGTTGGAGAACTGGGTCTTGATGCCGGAGATGCCGGCCACGGCGTCCTCCAGCTTGGTCACCACCTTGGTCTCGATGGACTCCGGGTCAGCGCCCGGGTACACAGACAGGACGGTGACGAAGGGGAAGTCCACCTCCGGGAAGAGGTCCACGCCCACCCGCTGGTAGCCGATGACGCCGAACACCACCAGCGCGGCGATCATCATGGTGGCGAAGACCGGCCGCCGGATGCTTACGTCAGCGAGCTTCACTTGGTGGCCTCCGCCTTCTTCCGCGGAGCCGGGGCCGGAGCCGGGGCCTTTGCGCCGCCTCCTCCGGCCACCCTCACCGCCTGGCCGTCCACCAGACCTGCTGGATCCAGGACCACGGTCTCGCCGCCCTTGAGCCCGTCCACCACTTCGGTCATGCCCTCGCCGCTCTCGGTGACGCTCACCACCCGGCGGGTGGCCTTGATCCCCTGGTCATTGAGCAGGAACACGGCGTACACGCCCTTGCCCTCATCCACCACCGCGTCCTTGGGCACCAGCAGCCGCTGCCGCGGCGCCGAGGTCTTGATCTTGATCTTGGCGAAGAGGCCCGGCTTGAGGATCATCCCCTTGTTCGGGATCTCCACGATGGCCGTGAAGGAGCGGGTCATGGGATCCACGCTGTTGACGATACGCGCGATCTTGCCCGTGACCTCCTTGCCGATGCTGGTGAAGTCGGCCGTGACGGCCAGGCCCTCCTTGACCCGGCCCATCTCGGGCTCGGGCAGGGAGATGTGCAGCTCCAGCTTGTGCACCTCCATGATGATGAAGAGCACCGTGGGCGGCATGGCCGTGGCGTAGTCCCCCATGGAGGCCAGCTTCTTGACCACGATGCCGTCGTAGGGCGCGCGGATGGTGGAGTCGGCCAGGGCCTTCTTGCCCATGTCCAGCGCGATGCGGGCCTGCTTGAGCCCCGCCTCGGCGCCGAGCACCTTGTCGTTGATCTGGTCCACCGTGGCCCTGTTGGTGGCGCCGCCCTTGAGCAACTTGGTGAACCTGTCCCGCTCACGCCGCGCCGCCGAGACGCCCACCTCGGCCATCTCGATGGCGGCCCGGGCCTGGCGCAGGCCGAGCTTGAAGCCGCGCTGGTCCAGCTGGGCCAGGACCTGCCCCTTGCGGATCCGCTGCCCCTCCTTCACCGGCAGGCGCATTATCAGCCCGGGCACCAGGGGCATCACCTTGGTCATGGAGAGGGCCATTGTGGTGCCCGTGGCCTGGATCAGCTCACTGGTGGCCTTGAGGACAACCCTTGCCGCCCGGACCTGCCGGGGTCCGCTGGCGCGCGCCGCGCCCGCCGCGGGGAGCTTGGCGAGGTTGCCCTCCTTCTTACAACCGTTAAAGCAGAGCAGTGAGAAAAGGACGACAACCGCAGGATATGTAAAAGTTTTGTAATACTGCATGGCCTTGAGCTGGAGCTCCCGTTATCGCTGGTTTGACCTGGCAAAAACCCCCGCCGCCTACCTGACTATTTGTGCCTGTCGAATGGGACATGGTCCCGGGAGAAGTACTCCCGGGTGAGCTGCACGACCTTGCCGCTCAGGATGTTGATGGCGATCAGGTTCGGAAAAGACATCATGCCCAGGGCCGCGTCGCCGAAGCCCCAGACCACCTCAAGGGAGAAGATGGCCCCCATGAAGTGCATGGCCACGAAGGCCAGCTTGTAGGGAAGGATGGCGCGCTCGCCCAGCAGGTACTGGATGGAGCGGTCCCCGTAGTACGACCAGCCGATGGCCGTGGAGAGGGCGAACAGGAACACGGCGATGGTGACGATGAAGGCCCCGTAAGGGAAGATGGGGCCCAGCCCCTTGGCAAGGGCCCACGCCGTGAGGGGGGAGCCGTTCTGGAGCACGTGACCCACCACCTCCGCGCCCTTGATGCGCTGGTGGCGGTCGTCCTGGAATGAGGGGGCGCCGCCCTTGTCCACCACCAGGGTGCCGTTGGCAGGCTTGCCCGCGAGCATGATCTGGGCGCCGTCCACGAAGCCGTGGTTGATGATCATCCGGGCCCCCTGGAGCTGCCCGTCCGTTACGGCCACCTGCCGCTCGGCGAGCACGCAGGAGGGCTTCTGCGCGGCGTCCAGGTCCAGGGCGCAGCGGTCGGAGACCACCGTGATGGCGCTCTGGGCGGTGAGGGGATAGTTGGAGGCCTTCTTGCTGTTCCA
>CAZCFB010000185.1:0-3124 GCA_964497805.1 uncultured Kofleriaceae bacterium | reverse complement strand
ACCTTGCCCGCCTCGGCCAGGCGCCCCATCTTGCGAAGCACCCGGCCGGCCTGATCAGGCTTGCGCATGCGCATGTACGCCTTCACCGCAAGATCCAGCTTGCCGTCCTGCTCCAGCCGCTTGGCGCTCTGCTCTGTGACCTTCCCGGAGCTGCTGTCCTTGAACTGGCTAACCTCGATGAGGCCGCTCCCCTTGGTCTTCCCGCTGCGCAGGAGCCGCTCCGCGCCGACCAGATCTCCGGATCGTTCCAGGATCTCGGCGGCCCGCCGCCGCCGCCCGATGGCCACCAGGAGCTGCGACGCGCGCCGGGCCTCCCCCGCCTTGGCCAGGTAGGTGGCGGCCAGGTAGACAGCCTTCTTCCCATCACTGTCCAGGTACTCCAGCTCGTTGGCGGGGGTGTTCAGGGCGGTCATCATCAGCTCCGCGCCCTCCTTGAAGCGTCCCGCCTCCCCCAGGGCCCGAGCTGCCAGCATGTGCTCGCCGTGGTGCATATAGATCTGCACCGCGGACTCCACCTTACCCTGCAGCTCAAGGTTCTTGGCGCTCTTCAGATCGCGCTGCTTGGACCGCTTGGTCACCCTTCGCTCCCGTCGACCAGCTGGGCGCAGAGGCTCTCCAACAGGTCTGGGCTTGTGGCGGACCTCAGCCCCTCTTCCTTTGTGATCAGCTCGTCCCGGATGTAGTTGAACAGGCAACGCTCGAAGCTCTGCATGCCCGAGGTTTCCAGGTTTTGGGACTGTAGGTAGCCCTCGATCTGGTGCACCTTGTTGTCCCTGATCAGGTGAGAGATTCCCCAGTTCTGGCGCAAGATCTCAAGCACCGCGATGCGCCCGTCGCCCGAGGCCCGCTTGCACAGGCGCTGGGCCACGACGCCCCTGAGCAGCACCGAGAGCACGCCCCGCATCTGCTCTCGAGAGTGCTCGGGGATGGCGTCGATGATGCGGTGCACCGCCTTGGGCGCGGTGGAGGTGTGCAGGGTGCCGAACACCAGCACCCCGGTCTCCGCGGCGGTCAGGGCCAGGGAGATGGTGTCCAGGTCGCGCAGCTCGCCCACCACGATGACGTCGGGCGCCTCGCGCAGGGCCGAGCGCAGGGCATCCTCGAAGCTCTCGCAGTGCTCGCCCACCTGGCGGTGCGTGATGACGCTGTTTATGGGCCGGTGGATGAACTCGATGGGGTCCTCGATGGTGATCACGTGCCGGTGCGAGGTCCTGTTGACCTCGTTGACCAGGGCCGCCAGGGTGGTGGTCTTGCCCGACCCGGTGGGCCCCGTCACCAGCACCAGGCCGTTATTCAGGCGGGTGAGCTTCTTGAGCACCATCGGCAGGTTCAGCTCCTCCAGGGAGGGGAGCCGGTTGGGGATCACGCGGAACACCGCGCTCACGCCGTCATGCTGCAGAAAAATATTGCTCCGGAAGCGCGCCACCCCGTCGATCTCGTAGACGAAGTCGAGCTCCTTCTCCTTCTCGAACTGCTCGCGCTGCTCCTGGTTGAGCAGGCCATAGATGAAGCGCCTGGACTCTGTCTCTGAGAGCGCCCGGAAGGGGAGCGGGATGATGTCGTTGTTGAATCGAATCACCGGCACGTCGCCGGCGTGAAAATGCAGATCGCTGGCCCGCTGTTCGGCCACCAACCGCAGAAATGAGTCGATGCGCGCCATGACCTACCCTCCCACGCGCTTGGGCCGGCCGTAGTTGATCTTCGGCTTGTCCGGCTCCGGCGGCGGCTCGGGCTTGGAGGGAGGCGGGGCCTGCCCTGGCTGCGCCCCCCCTGCCCGCTGCTTGCCCTTCTTCTTGTCGCCCCCCGCCATGACGTCCTCAAACTCCTTCTTGGAGGTCGCCTTCATGAACGCCTCCTCCAGGGTGATGACGCCGTCCTTGTACATGCGCATGAGCTCGCCGTCCATGGACTGCATGCCCTGGTCCCGGGCCGTGGCCACCACCGACGGGATCTGGTAGGTCTTGCCCTTGCGGATCAGGTTGGCCACGGCGTCGTTGTTGAGCATCACCTCGCACGCCACCGCCCGCCCCTCTCCGTCGGCCCGCTTGACCAGGTACTGGCACAGGACGGCGCGCAGGTTCTCGGCGATGCTGAACCTGGCCTGGTCCTGTTCCTGGGGCGGGAAGGCGTTGATCAGGCGGTCGATGGAGGTATCCGCGCTGGCCGTGTGGACCGTACCGAACACCAGGTGCCCGGAGTCCGCCGCCGCCACCGCGAAGGAGATGGTGTCGAGGTCGCGCATCTCCCCCACCAGGATCACGTCCGGGTCCTGGCGCAGGGTGGATCGCAGGGCCAGGTTGAAGGAGTGGGTGTGGGTGCCGATCTCGCGCTGGTTCACCAGCCCCTGCTTGGAGTGGTGCACCACCTCGATGGGATCCTCCAGGGAGATGACGTGGCGCTTGTGGTTGCGGTTGATGTAGTCGATGAGCGCCGCCAGGGTGGTGGACTTGCCCGAGCCCGTGGGGCCGCCCACCAGCACGAGCCCGTAGTTCAAGTCGCCGAACCCGTGCACCACCTTGGGCAGCCCGAGCCGCTGCAGATCCGGGAGCTCGGTGCGGATGTTCCTGAACACGGCCCCGATGCCGCCCCTCTGGTTGAAGATGTTGACCCTGAACCGGAGTCGCTGATGCGGCATGTCGTAGGAGAGGTCCACGTCCGTCCTGGAGCGTAGGCTCTCCATCTGGGTCATGGTGAGGATCGGCTGCAGCAGCGCGCCCACCTGTTCACCGGTCAGCTCCGTGGAGGAGAGGGGCACGACCTTGCCCATCTGCTTCATGTACGGCCGCTGATCAGGCGAGAGGATCAGGTCGTCGCCGGAGGAGGAGTCCACCTGTATCAGCATGCGGTCCAGCACCGAGACCGCGGCGTTGCCCGTCACGGTGCCGCTGTCCTGGATCAGGGTGCCCCAGCGCAGGACCATCTCCTGAGCCTTGTGGGCCACCTTGGCGTCCTCGTCCGTGCGCAGGGCCGCCACCTGGTTGTTGAACTCGGTGCACTCCATGCGCTCCATGAAGCGCAGCGAGGCCAGGCGCACGTCCGGGTCCTTGGACTCCAGCAGCGGGGCCACGTACTGGACGCTGTCCTTGGCGCCCATCTTGAGCAGCGCGTCCAGGCAGGTGAGCTG
>CAZCFB010000184.1:0-3209 GCA_964497805.1 uncultured Kofleriaceae bacterium | reverse complement strand
GCCCGACCAGTTGTGCCAAGGGACAGAATCAACCTGCCGACACGGGGATTTTCAGTCCCCGGGGCTTCCGGTTGGCCTGGCGAGCTGAATCACGGCTTCTTGGTGAAGGTCGTCTTGCCGCTGGTATTGGACAGCTCCATGCCCGTGACCTTGCCGGCGCTGTCGCGGTTGAAGGCCAGGCCGGTCTTGCTCACGCGCAGGTAGAAGAGGTCCTTCTTGGTGGGGTACATGCGAAAGGAGCCCTGGCCCGTCACCACCAGGTGGAGCGCGCCCGAGTTGATCTGGATCAGCACGCTGCCCGAGCCGGCGGTGTAGGTGCCCGCCAGCTCGGTGAGGGTGGAGGAGGGGATGGTGATGGTGGGCGGGATGTCCACGGCCTTGTAGGTTTCGCCCGCCATCATGGCGAGCAGGGCCCCGCCGAGCTTGGTCTGGGAGCCGTAGGTGGTGTACGCGTTGGAGAGCACGATCACGCCCACCTTCTTCTTCTTGTCGAAGCCGGCGTAGGTCTCGAAGCCGTAGGTGCCGCCGTTGTGCCACCGCTTGTCCGTGCCGCTGTGGATCCAGCCCAGGCCCATGGTGTAGGAGCTGCCCGCGTAGTGCACTTTGTGGGTTTCGGCCATGGCCCCGTCGAGGGTGGAGCTCTTGAGCCCGGCCTGGACCGACAGGTAGGCCAGCATGTCCCGGGCCGTGGAGCGGATGGCGCCGCACGGGGCGAGCACGTCGAAGTCCCAGGCGCTGGTGCTCTGCAGGTCCCAGTTGTAGCCCTGGGCCCGGCGCAGGTCCTGGGCCGCCGAGGGCTTGATCACCGTATCCTTGAGCTTGAGCACCTTGGTGATCCGGTCGGCGATGAGCGCCTCGTAGGTCTTGTTCTCCTTGAGGCTCAGGGCGTGGCCCAGGACGCCGGTGGCTAAATTGCTGTACTCCCAGCTGGCGCCGGGGGCCCGGGTCATGGTGTGGCCGTTGAGGAAGGCGTAGAGCTCGGTGGTGGTGTAATCCACGTACGGGTTCAGGTTGTTCTTGGGGGAGAAGTTGGAGGGCATTCGCGGCAGGCCCGAGGTGTGGGTGGAGAGCTGCAGCAGGTTGATCTTCTGGCCGCTGTAGGCCGGGACCTTCACCTTGGCCGAGGGCAGCAGGGTCTCCAGGTCCTGCTTGAGGGTAACCTTGCCGCCCTTGATCATGTCGGCCAGGGCCAGGCTAGTGAAGGTCTTGGTCACCGAGCCGATCTCGAACAGGGTGTCCGCATCCGGGGCCTTGCCGCCCACCTTGCGCTTGCCGAAGGTGTAGATCTCCTGGCCCGCGGAGCTCACCAGCCCCACCACCAGGCCCATGGTCCAGGCCCCGTCCATGATCGGCTTGACCAGGGCCGCCACCTTGGCCTTGTGGGTCTGGACCAGGCCGCTGTCCGGGGAGACGCCGTCGACCCCCGCGTCGGATGTCAGGCCATCGGCGGCAGCCGCGCCGTCAGCCGGCGCCGCGGACCAGCCGTCGTCATCGGAGCAGGCGCAGAGGGTGAAGGAGAGGAGGAAGATCAGGGCGAGGTGAAATGTGCGCATGCCCGGATTGTCCAGAGATGCGGCAAGAAAGACAACCCGTTTACAGCGCCAGCCTCCGGACCTCGGTGGCGGTCTTGAACAGGGCGTCCTTCTCGTTGATGCCTGACAGGGCCCGCACGACTTCGCCGTAGCACTCGGAGAACCACTGGAGCTGGCGGGTGGTGTTGGTGACGCCGCCCAGGGTCTTGCTGGTGACCAGGGTCTCGATGAGCAGCACCCGGTGCAGCTTCAGGTGCGGCAGCTTGAGCACGCCCTCGGTGCGGATCTGCACGTCGTAGGTGTCCTTGGTGGTGATGGGCAGGCCGTTGATCTTGGAGCCGGCCTTGAGCGACGAGGTGGCGGTGAACTTGAGGCCCTTTTTCAGGGGGAAGCGCATGGCCGCGATGGGCGGGTCGTAGATGGTCAGGGTCTGGTCCGGCTTGCGGGAGGCCAGGCCGAGCAGGTTCACCTTGCCGCTGTCGATGTCCAGGATCTGCAGGGTGTCGCCCTTGACCGACGTGACCATGGCGATGTCCCCGGCCGGGAAGTGCTTGGCGTACCAGGTGCCGGCCACCGGATCCACCTTGAGCTGGAAGATCTGACCGGCCAGCGAGGAGAAGTCCCACTCCAGCTTGCCGTTGACCATCTTGCCCGCCGCGTCGATGCCCGCGGTGGTTCCGGGGGGGTTGGCGCGGTAGTTGGCCGGGGGCAGGCCCAGGGTGAAGAGCAGCTCGCTCTGGTCGATTATCCCGTCGTTGTTGGGCATGCAGCTGAGCATGTCCGGGGCCACGCCGAAGTCCCAGCCATGGTTCGAGAAGTCTGGGTCCGGGCCGGCGCACCCGGCGGCCACCAGAGAGAGGACCAGCAGGCTGTTCCAGGGGCCGGTGGTTGAGATGGATAGGTTGGTCATGTCGTTCCTCGTGCCGGTCCTCAAAGAAGGTAGGCCAGGATGATGTGCAGCACCTGGGCCGGCTCCGCGTCCAGGCCAAGGCGGGTGTTATTCAGCCCCGCGAGGGGGAAGAGCACGCCGTAGTCCGCGCGCAGCATGAAGCCCCACTCCATGCGGTAGCTCACGCTCAGGTCCAGCTCCACGCCCAGGGGCCGCTCCCCTGACGGGGTGGAGGCCGGCTCCATGGCCAGGGAGGCGATGAGCGTGCCCTCCAGGCGCAGGCCGGAGATGGGCTCATAGGTCACCCGCGGGCGCAGGTAGATGGCGTCGGTCACCGTGCCGATGATTCGCCGCCACAGGATCTGGTCCACATGGTAGTCGGGGTTGAAGCGGAAGTTGTTCACCGTGGCGTCCCCCGGGATCTTCATCTGGGGGCCGTCCATGTCGCCGGGCTGGGTTGAGGTCTGGGTCAGGGGCAGGCGCACGCCAAAGCCGGGGGCGTCATCCCCGCTGGCCAGGCCAACCTCGAAGCCCACGTCCACCTTCTCCCAGGCGTGGGAGGCCCGGGCCACGCCGCCCCACTGTAGGGCCGTGACGTCGGGGATGAACTCGGTGCCAGGCAGGAGCGAGCCGTTCTCAATGCGGGAGTAGAGCAGGGCGGCCTCCATGTCCAGGGTCCAGCCCTGGTAGCGCAGCCCGAACCAGAGGTCGCCGGCCACGGCCAGCAGCCCCCGGCGCACATAATCGTCGTCGGTGTACTGCCGCGAGAGATCGCCGGTGAGGTAGTA
>CAZCFB010000183.1:0-3247 GCA_964497805.1 uncultured Kofleriaceae bacterium | reverse complement strand
GGTCTCTTTGACCGCACTACACACGATGAACGACTTGCGATCTATCATGAGCCATGCAGGTAGGTACGCTGAAACTGCGCCCTGTCCTGTTCTGAAGGGAACGCGATGCTCGGCTGCCAGACACTCAAGTACATGTCAAGAAACGGGTCATGAGGGATGATGCTGTAGTCCCCGGAGACACTGTCATCATTGCCCAGGCACGGGAATATAATCCTGCCAGGCAGGGCAGAGGTGAATTGTTCGTGAAGGAACTCGATGGTCTTGCCGATGAATTCCTCAAACGCCGACTCATCCTGGATTCCCGTTTGACGAGCAAATTGCGAATGCAAACGGTGGCCCAGGAAATCTCCTGAAAAGAGCACAAAGCCCGCGTCTGGAAACTGGGCCAAGGTTTCTAGTAGAGAGCTCAGGAGAGGATAGTTTGTATCTCTACCGTAGTCATACGGCCTGGTCACCTTCGAGGTTTTATACAAAGAAGCCCATTCCCTCGGCGGAGCCTGAACCAGGAGTGGGGTGATCTCAGGATCAAAGCATGGATTGAAATGCAGATCGGACAGGCTGATGAAGTTTTGATTGGACATTTTCAGTTACTGTCAAATAACGGAGTAGAAAGGGTTTGGCAGCTTGAAGGACTGCTGGGCAAATCCACCAATGATGTCGCTCCTCTGGTCTCCCATGTTCAAAACGATAGTGTACCCACTACGGGAGATATTCCACCTGACCGCCGTCTTGAAGGTGGCCGCCTCGGGGAAGACCAGTTGCCGGTGTTTATCTATGGAATCTGGGTAGAGGTAGAGTTCCTCCCAGCCCTTGTATCCGGCGTTGTCCAGGTTTCTCAAGGTGTCGTCTTTCATGGCCTCGCCTCTGCCGGTGATGAAGAAAGTAGCGATGCCTTTGCTATTCGCGAGATTGACAAGTTCGACGGTGGTGGGGATCGGCTTCGCGGCGGCCTGCCTGATCCATTCAGCCCAGTGCTTTTCACCTCCGAGCTCCGGGTTGATGAGGCTGGGCCAATTATTGAACCAGGAGGTTTCATCCAGATCCAGGACGATGGCGTTACCTTCGACATTGGACGGCAGGCTGTCGAGGTATTCCAGCGCCTGCTGTCCCACCGTTTCGATGTCCTTCTGGTAGGCCCCCGAATCATGGTAATCGACGAGCAGCTCCGTCAAATGGAGGTGGTCGCTCTCGCGGTGAACGGTATGGGGTCCGTACATTGCCATTGCGGATCTCCTTTCAAAAATCTCTCAGAATTCGTAAGGTTACTATATTGGCACCAGTTCAATTCAACCAGTGTTTTCATCTGTTCTGAAGGATCCGAGAGGCGGAGGACAAGCGATGGGCCAAAATGAGATCTTGGCGAAGGCCAGCTTTGCCCAGGAAAAAAACGTCAAAATATTGAAACTTTCCGGGTCCCCATATGAGATCGGGTTCCAGCACGGATACCTTCTGGCTGACAAGATCGATCTGATGGTCAACCGGACCCTTCTGGGCACGGAGGCATATGTTGCCAAGGCCTCGGGCTGTAGCACGTCCAAGGCCAGAGAGAAGCTAGGGCTGGGCCAGAAGGCCGCATATCCACATCTTCCCGAAGAGTTCCTGGAGGAGATGAAGGGGATCGCGCAAGGCGTTGCCGCCAGAGGGGTGACCACCGTCAACCTGGATCAGATACTCCTCTGGAACACCATGTATGACCAGTGGTGTATCTATTGCCACCCTTACTACTGGAACTGCGACGGTAAACCCGAAAACAGCTATCGGCCACCGGAGATCTTTCACCCCTGGACCCTTTCAGCCGGCGGGTGCAGCAGCTTTTCCGTTTGGGACGAGTGGGCAGGTGGCGACGGGAAGATGATCTTCGGCAAGGATGAGGATAACTTCAACATGCCCGAGCAGCATGATAACCGCATGCTCATGGTCGTGGACCCGGATGATGGGCATGGTCATTGTGTATGTACATATCCGGGGATGATTGGTCTGGATGGCGGGTTCAACGAGGCCGGGTTTGAGATGATGACCCAGCTCAGCTCCATGCAGCATGAATCCATGGAGGGCTGCGGAATCGCTATCTTTACGCGCCTGCTCATGACTCACGCCTCCACCGTGGAGGACGCCATCGAGATCTTCAACAGACACCCCAGGTGCGTCGGCATCGCCTACCACGTGGCTGACGCCAGGGCCAGGAAGGCCGCGATAGTCGAAACTTCATCCAGGAGGGTCTGTGTACGGTGGCCGCAGCCTGATACCAAGGCGCTCTGGCAGACCAACCACTCAAACTGCTACCCCGGGTGGATGGGATACAGTGGGTACAACATGGTCGCGGACCAGGTCCTGGTAAACCAGATTGAAGATATCTCCACAGTCGAGAGGTGGCAGGAGAGCCTGAAGGATCCATACAATTTTTATGTACAGGCCCCCAGCCGGTTTGAACGCTATCGCCAGCTGCTCCACGATTACTACGGTGACATCACCGTGGAGAACGCCATCAAGATTCTGAGTGATTGCTTCGATCCATTCACCAACATGAGACGCCCCGAGGCGGACCCCTCTGTAAGCAACAATATTCTGTCCACCATCTGCGCCAAATACCACAACAGGGTGTTCCACGCAGAGGAGCCGGTGGGAACCTTCAAGGCACATGTGGCCAACATGTGGAGCATGGTTGCCTATCCCGAAACCGGCGATTTCTGGCTGGCCATCAATGATTTTCCCGCGCAGTACGGTGGGTATGAGGCCTTCAACCTGGCGGAGCTGCTGGGGCGGGCCAGGTAGCATGAGCGGATCCCAAGCTGGGAGTCGCGGGTGGACTGCACCGGCCTCCGGTGAAGGGGGCTTTCGGTTTTCTGCGGCGCTCACTACCAAGCGACAAGAATCCTAGATCAGCAGCTTACGGGCGGTATCCACACGCTGTTTTTCCGCGTCCGGGGCAGGGGCATTGACGTCGGGGTCGTTGATCTCCCGGAGCTCCGCGCAGACAGCCCGCACCAGCTCCCCGTTTTCCTTCACCCGGTCCGGCTTCACCTTGTAGGTTACGAGCACTCTCATCATCGGTGGTCCTGCATCGCATCGCCGCAGGCCGGAAGCATGCCCCTGCCCCAATATGCGGTGACGCCGTCCAGCTAGCTGTCCGCGATGGCAAACTCACGCACGCGCCGGGCCACATCCAGAGAATCTCCAATACACACCTTCAATCCGCTTACGTCGGAGATGTCCGTCAAATAGGCGCTAACGATCATGTCACCGATGA
>CAZCFB010000182.1:0-3287 GCA_964497805.1 uncultured Kofleriaceae bacterium | reverse complement strand
ACGGCTTTGCCCGAAAAAAGGCAGTTGACCGAAAATTGAACCTCCCGGTCAAGAGTTGACCGAAAAATCTAAAACCCCGGAATGACGCCCGCTTTCTCAGTGCCGCCTCAACCTGACCCCGAGGACTAATGTTGACCGAATAATAGAAATCGGCACGGCCTGTACTCTGGAAGGTTCAAATCTCGGGGTCAAATGTTGACCGAAAAATAAAAATCCCTGGCGCAACATCAAGTAATCGCTTGATGCTTTCCGATCTGCCGTTTTGACCCCAGAAAAGCCCCTTGACCGCAGGTTCAAATCTACCTAGTCAGGTTAGATGACTGTTGACCTTCTCACCCGATACGACCACCTCAAAGTCCTGCACCAGAAAACCCTAGATCGGATTGCGGCTCTCAAGCGCAGCCTGTCCGAAGAACAGGGCAAGCAAAAGAGGTACTGGAAGGAACTGAAACAGGTTCGGGCCGAGCTTGACCGTCGGCTTGCCGATGTCGAAGCCTCTGAGGCACCCTCTCAGGCCCCGCAAGCTGATGTGCCTGTCGAATCCCCAGCGCCCGAGGAAAAACCTGTACCGGCTTCTCTGGGCCACCGCCCCAGTATTAGGGAAACCGTCAGGGCCATCCCCAGAGATGGGGAGATCGGAACAGCAGAGCTTCGGGAAACCTTGGGTCTGAGCGAGGGGGCCACCTACACCCGCATCCAGAAAGCCAAGCGGGCGGGTCTGGTGGAGTCCGCAGGCTGGGGCAAGTACAAACTCACCGAGGAGGGTAAGAAACTCCACGGTCCCGTGCTCAAGGCCGTCCCTGGCCCCAACGGGAAATAATCGACCATGGGCCTCCGATTTACCCTTGACTATATACCTCCAAGGTATATACTATTAGGTATAGGTTGGAGGTCAACATGGAACAGCCCAAAGCAAAGACCACCAGGAAGCAAAGAGGCGCAAGGATCGCCCAGACCGGGGCTCTCCGGCAAAAGGGCGACCTCTGGTTCGTTCCTTCCCAGTCCGGCCCCGGCACCTGGGTTGTGGACTACTCCGAGGGTGAGGACAAGCCCGTCTGTACCTGCCCTGACTACGAAAAGCGGTCGGCGTTCTGCAAACACATCTTCGCCGTCGAGATCCACCTGAACCGCATGGCTGCCCCCAAAAGCCCGGAGCAGCGGGCCACCTACTCCCAGGACTGGCCGCAGTACAACGCCGCTCAGATGAATGAGGGCGACCACTTTCTTACGCTGCTCCACGGGCTCTGCCAGGGCATCACCATGCCGCCTCAGACGGGTAGGGGAAGGCCCAAGACCCCGTTGGCCGACATGGTGTTTGCCTGCGTACTCAAGGTCTACGAGGGCATGAGTGGTCGCCGTACCACAAGCGAACTTCGCCGCTGCCAGAAGGACGGCCTGCTGGACAAGGCCCCGCACTACAACACCATCTCCGACGCCCTCAACAAGCCGGAGTTGACCCCGCTGCTGCGGACCCTGCTCCAAGAGTCGGCCCTGCCCCTGCGTGGCGTCGAGAGCCAGTTTGCGGCGGACTCCACGGGTTTCGCCACCACGACCTACGACCGCTGGTATGACCAGAAGTGGGGCACCGAGCGTAAGAAGGCCAAGTTCGTTAAGGCCCACGCCATCTGCGGGACGGCGACCCACGTTGTCACGGACATGCTTGTGAGCCACAAGCATGACGCCACCCAGTTCCGCCCGCTGCTTGAGCGGACGGCTGCCAGGTTTGAGATTGTCGAGGTGTCGGGCGACAAGGCGTATTCCTCAAAGGCGAACCTGGAGGCAGCGGCGGCTGCCGGTGCGGTGCCCTACATCCCGTTCAAGGACGGCATCACCGGCAAGGGGCCTGCCCTGTGGGCCAAGATGTTCCACTACTACCAGTACAAGCGGGATGAGTTCGACAGCCACTACCACCGTCGGTCGAACGTGGAAACCATGTTCGGGATGGTCAAGGCGAAGTTCGGGGCCTCCATCCGGTCCAAGAAGGAAACGGCCCAGGTCAACGAGTTGTACTGCAAGTTCCTGGCGCACAATATCGTGGTCCTAATTTCCAGCATCTACGAGCTTGGTATCCAGCCCGAGTTCTGGCAGGAGGCAGCCTGATGGCGGTGTTTGAAAAGACGGTGACGGCGTACCGCTGCGAGCGGTGCGGCCACGAATGGATACCGAGGAAAGAGGGAGGGCCGCTTCCAACGGTGTGCCCCAAGTGCAAGAGCCCGTACTGGAATAGGCCCCGGAAGGGCGAAAAAAGGGTAGTAGAAGAACAATGAAAGTGATCCACATTTGCCGTAAGCCGTTGTCCGAGCCCACGGTAGCTGAAAACGTCCTCAAGCACGGAACAGGTGCGCTGAACATCGACGCCTGCCGGATTGGGCCTGGGCGTTTTCCCGCAAATTTGATCCTGGAGCATTTGCCCGAGTGTCGATGCGTTGGAACTACTCAAGTTCGATCATCCCCTCCCCGGACCCCTAGAGGGTCAAGAGCACGCAGGATGGACTTTGGCATGACTGATGGTTCCGGCGGTTACGCTGATCCTGAGACGGGGCTAGAAACAACGGATTTGTGGAACTGTGCCCCAGGCTGCCCTGTAGCCTCTCTGGACGCTGAGAGTGGGGAGGTTCGCAGCGCCGGGAACTACCCCAGCACCTCAACCCGCAGCGACAACCACATCTACGGTGCCCGTAAGGGGCAGCAGGGCCAGCTTTACGCCGACAAAGGCGGGGCCTCCAGGTTCTTCAAACAGGTCGGTGGCAGTAAGCCAGAGAAGTAGTCCTTAGCCGATCATCTCTTGGACGGTTCTGCGGAACTCAAGGGGCTTCTCAATCCACTTGAAAGCCTCCCTGGTTCCCCCTGTCCCCACGACGACAATGGTGCCGAAATCGAAGATGCGGCCAATGATGCCCTGGTCTACTCCGATGGTTTCGACCTTGACCAAATTCATCTCCAGGGTGCGCCGAGAGATCAAGCCTTCTTTTCCGATGACCCGCTTGTTGGTGGCGACGATCTCCGTTGTCCACTGTCGGATGAGGGGGATGAGGATGGTGACGAAGCCGACAAGGACGAACATGAGGATGACGTGCGGGACGTACATCATCCAGTGGAGCTTGGCTGAGTAGCGGATCTGCTCATCCGGGAGTAGATTTCCCTCGACATAGCTGCCCATGGTTTCCCTCCAGCGGTGTGGGTTTGGCAGGACTGTTCCACGAAAAAGGGAAACGCTCAACAGTTGACCGAAAAATCAGGAAGTTGACCGAAAATTAGCCCCCAGAACCTATTATTCGGTCAAAGCC
>CAZCFB010000181.1:0-3301 GCA_964497805.1 uncultured Kofleriaceae bacterium | reverse complement strand
CTGCCGACACGGGGATTTTCAGAAGGCTACGAGGGGTGTCGGGAGGTAGCGTGAATATTGGAAGTCTTTGTTTTTGCTTAGGTCATAAACGAGCGTAGAGAGGCGTAAGGAGGCGTAGAGGCACACAATGAGGCACAGTTTTGGGCACAGTCGCCAATGTAGGTACATGTAAGAAGGAGGCTTGGGGTCACAACTAGCACTGGGCACTTGCGCTATTCGCGAATCGCGAATAGCCTATGGGTATGCCACTGAAGCCCCAGGATGTGATCGTCGCGCTGAAGCTTGTCACCTGCCAGGGAAGCGCCTCTGACGATGCCGGTGGGAGGTGTCCGTCCTTCAGCGCCCTTGGCCTTGAGCTTGGTATCAGCGGCTCCGAGGTTCACGCTGCCGCGAAACGGGGCAGCAAGGCAGGACTGCTTGGCCCTGGCCGGAAGCCGCGGAAAGCAGACATCCTGGAGTTCCTCCTGCACGGCGTGCGGTTTGCGTTCTTCGCCGAGCGGGGAAGCGTAACGCGCGGGATGCCCACCGCACATGCGGCCCCACCCCTCAGTGATGAAATCGCAGGTGACGACCTGCCTCCAGTATGGCCTGATCCTGAAGGTAACGTGCGCGGCGAGACCCTTGTGCCCCTCTACCCCACTGTCCCCACTGCGGCCAGAAACGACCCACAACTCCACGAGCTGCTCGCCCTCGTCGACGCCATCCGCATCGGACGGGCTCGAGAACGGGTCCTGGCCGAGAAGTTCCTCCGGGAGCGGCTGGTCTGATGACTGTCGAGTCCCCGGCCATCGAGTGGGTGCGCATCGTTGCCGAGCATCTGGGAGATCTGCGTGATGAGGTCGTCTTCCTCGGCGGGGCGACCGTGGGCCTCCTGATCACCGACCCGGCGACGACCTCTGTGCGTCCGACCAAGGATGTGGATGTGATTGTCGAGGTTGGTTCGTACGGCAAGTACGCCACACTGCAAGACCGTCTGCGCGACAAAGGCTTCTCAGAGGACACCTCGGAAGGTGCCCCGATCTGCCGCTGGGTGATCGCGAGCATCAAGGTAGACGTGATGCCGACGCACGAGCGGATCCTCGGCTTCTCCAATCGATGGTACGGCCCAGCGATAAAATCCGCACAGCGTTTACAGCTCACCGACTCGCTCACCATCCGTGTTGTCAGCCCACCGCATTTCATGGCCACCAAGATCGAGGCATTCCACGGCAGAGGGGAGGGTGACTACCTGCTCAGCCATGACATCGAAGATCTGTTCGCAATGATTGACGGGCGACCGGAACTCATAAACGAGATCGAGAAAACAGACGAGGATCTTCGTCTATACCTGCATGAACAAATCGAAGCTCTGCTAGCCGACCACAGCTTCCGCGAATCCCTGTCCGGGAACCTCCGGAGCGATGCGGCCAGCCAGGCCAGATTGCCAACAATCCTCTTTCGACTTCATCGAATCCACTCCACGGATGAAGAGCAAGCACTGCTCCGCACCGTGCTGGATCACGTCCTCGATGTGCACGAGCTTCCCCTGGTCCAACAGTTTCGCCTGCCCCACGAGCGTCGTCCCTCGCTGTTGGGTGAGCTGGTGGAGCAAGGATTGCTCGCAATGAACCGTGGCCGCTACACCCTCACCATCAAGGGATTGCGCAAGTGCCTGCCCGCGCGGGCTTGCGACGAGATCACGCGCTGCAATGCCATCATCGATGAGCTTGAATCCATGTATCGCGCAGAGCCAGAGCGGCTCTGGCCGACAAGGGCGCTCGCGGCGAGGAGCGGGATGAGCGTCACCGACACCGCCCGCGCAGTGACTTTCCTTTCGGAATCGCCCATCTTCCCCGGACTGAACTGGAGCGGAAGCAACGGATTCGTGGAGTCCTTCTCTCTCGGACAACATGCGCTCAACGCAGATCATCTTGCCCTGCAGGACGAAATCGAGGAATAGCATGGGAAAAAAGAAGACCGGGAGAAAGAAGAAAACCGGGAAGAGGAAGCCGTCGAAGAAAAAGACAGGGAAGAAGGCCCGCGTGAAGAAAGGGGCCGCCAAGAAAAGTAAACCCGGCCGTCAGGACATCGTCGCAATGGACGGGGAACTGCCCCTCGAGCTGCCCGACCGGCGCGGGATGGAAGGGATGATGTCGGCGCTGTTCGGCGGCGGCGCAGATGCAGAGGACGGTGGAGCACAGGAGCTGATGTACGAGGCATGGGACACGCCAAATCCACGAAAACGCATTGCCCTGGCCCGCGAGGCGCTCGCCATCTCCGTGGATTGCGCCGACGCCCATGTCCTGCTGGCCGAGGAGGCGGCCACGTCCCTCGACGAGGCGATCAGCTACTACCGCCAGGGCGTCGAAGCCGGTGAGCGGAGCCTGGGCGATGAGCTGTTCGAGGAAGCGGTCGGACATTTCTGGGGTCTCCTGGAGACGCGGCCCTACATGCGGGCGCGAGCCGGGCTGGCTCAGTGCCTCTGGGCAGCGGGACATCACGACCAGGCCATTCAGCACTACCACGACATGCTCCGGCTCAACCCCAACGACAACCAGGGCCTGCGGTACACGCTGCTCGCCAGCCTGATCGAGCGTGCCCGCGACGGTGACGCCAGCGACTTGTTGAGGCAGTACGCAGAGGACGGCACGGCCGCCTGGACATACTCCGCGGCGCTGCTTCGCTTCCGCAAGGAAGGTGACACTGCCCCCGCTCGAGAGCTGCTACAGGAAGCTTTGGCTGGCAATGCCCATGTCCCCGGCCTCCTCCTCGGCAAAAAGAAGATGCCAAGCCGTCTCCCGGACTACATGGGCTTCGGCGATGAAAACGAGGCGGTACACTACGTGGTCGATAACCTGGCCTTGTGGACAAAGACACCAGGCGCCTTGAAATGGTTGCGAGCGGGGGCCAAGGCATGACCGCCACCTGCTTTCATACCGAGCCGCCAGACTACTCCAAGGGTGCCTGGTCCGACCTCCAGGGTGCCTGGGAGAACCTGCGCCAGGCCGTGGTGGACGCCATCCCCTTCCCCGAAGCGCAGCGGATTCTCTCTCACATCGACGAGGGCATGAGCTGGGAGAGCGTGCGTGAGCCCGAGAGCATGCGCAAGGCCCTGCTCCTGGTGCAGAACACCGCCCGCCAGTCCAGAGCTCCGCAGGAGATCCTGGAGTGGATCGACGAGGTACGGGGATGCTTCGATGAAGTCATGGATGCCCTGAAAGAGGGCGAGGCGAGGTGAGCGGCACATGGCCAGACGCGGAACCCTGATCGTCAACCCCAACGACTGGCTGGACGAGCACGGCAACTTCCCCGACGACAACCC
>CAZCFB010000180.1:0-3320 GCA_964497805.1 uncultured Kofleriaceae bacterium | reverse complement strand
AAGCTGGTGGCGAAGCCCTGCTCCCGGGCGTCCAGCAGGGCCAGGCGGGCCATGAAGGTCTTGCCGCAGCCGTAGCCGCCGCGCAGGAACTTGATGGTGCCCTCGCCGTCTCGGGCCAGGTCAAGCTGGCGCTGTACCTCCCCCCGGGGGCGGTCGATGCCCACGGCGAAGGCGTCCAGGCCACGCTCGGGCACCAGGCCCTTGCGAAGCTGCTCGAAGATATGCTCCACGTCCCGTGGTGTCAGGGTGCTCATGAATCGCTTCCTTGCCTTACGTATCTCTTCACGCCGCCCACCATCTGGATCTGGACATCGAAGGGGGCCGCGGCCGCGAAGACTTCAAAGTGGTGTGAAAAGCGGCGCACTTTCCGGGGTGAGCCCAGAATTCGGGCCGCCTCGGGGTCGGTCACCGCGCCATGTACGGCCAGGTGCTCGAACAGCTCCCGCACGCCTCCGGCGGGGAGCTTGTCCAGCCAGCTTCGGTCAGACGCCCCGGAGGACGGCGCCGCCGGGGCTGGCCTGCGCCCGTCAGGAGATACGGGGAAGCGTTGCTCCACCGTACCGGAGATGACCTCGGCCTGGGCACCAGAATGCGTCAACTCCACGTGCACCCGGGCGTCTTGCCGACCCAGCAGGCGGAAGAACAACTCGAAGGAACGCCCCACCTCGGACACCACGGTGGCGCCGACAAGGCGCGCAGCGCCGCGAGCCTGGCACAGCTCCACCTGCACGTCCTCGGCATCCAGCACCGTCAACCCCAGCTCCAGCTCCTTGAGCCCGCCGAAGGCGAGGTTGGTCTGGCCCACCGGGGTGACCTTGGCGGAGAGGCAGTGCATGCCGGCGACGCCTTCCGCGGCATCGGCATCAACGCGGTAGCAGTGTGTGCTGCCGCCGGCGGGCACACGGTGGGCGACGGAGAGCACGGGGATCACCCGCTCCTGGAGGCTGTTGCCGCCGTGGACGAAGCTCTTCTTGCGCCGGCCGGTGTCAAAGACCGCCGTACTCTCCGGGAAGATCAGGTGCCCGTCAGCCCCCTCGTAGCGCAGATCCGAGAGCGGGACGCGCACCTCATTGTCCTGCTCTGTGGCATGAGGTGAAAAGAGGTGTCTGCGGTGAGGATCGATCTTCCGGCCCCGGGGCTGCGTACGCTCCGTTGACGCATCCAGCAGCAAGAAGCCATGGTCCGCGGTGACCACGAAGCGCCGCACGCCGGCCTCGCGCAACCTGCGCAGGCCAGCGCGGATGCGTTGCAGGGCTTTGTGGAACACGGCCGGCCCTTCGCCTTTCTCTCCGGCATCGTCGATCTCGGTGCTGTGCACCACCATCAGCCGGGACCGGGTCACGTTTTGCTTGAGGCGCGTGAGGTCGCGATCCAGCACCTCGTCCAGGGACAGGAGCGGACAGGTGTCGCCGCCCACCCGGTTTGCCATGGCGCGCCTGCGGGTCTCGGCATTGAATACCCGGTACTCTCCGGTGGAAATGCCCTTGATGCCCTGGTCCGACATCTCCAGGTGCAGGGCTCCGCCATCGGACACCGGCGCCAGGGCGTTCATTCCCATGGCGGTGACCGTGGGCAGCTCGGCCAGGCGAGCGTCCAGGTGGACCGAAGTGGCCGGCGTGCCCTCCATGGCCTCGTACAGTTCCGTGGCCATCTCGTAGCGCAGAGCGTCCACCAGCAACACGGCTGTGGTGCCCGGTTCCGATGCCAGCGGGCGCACCACCTGGTCAAAAAGCTCCCGCTGCTGGAGCTCCACCGCGGGCAGGAACCCCTCCTTCTTGCATAGGTCGGAAAAGCCCCTGGCCCAGGCGTCGGCCCAGGTGCGCCAACGCTGCCGCGACTCGTCCAGCCGCGGCCGGAGCACCTCGTACTCGGAGAGCTGGCTGTAAAGCAGGGCGGCGCGCTGTTGCTCGAGGTGGCGGTGACGGCTGTCCACCTCGGCCCCAACCTTCAGGTACCGCTTCACCGCCTGATCCAGACTGCCGGCCTTGAGCTCTGGCCCGGCCGCCTCCAGGGCCTGGTCCAATCGTGCCGCATCTCGTACCAGCTCCCACTCGGAGCGCCGCGACGGAGCATGTGATAGCCAGAAGGAGCCGCCGTCGATACGCAGTTCGGCCCAGGTCAGGGCCTCCTCATGGTTGCCATCGTGCAGGGCAGCCATGGCTGCCTCCAGCACACGGTCGTCCTCGAAGCGGAAGGTGTCGATGCGCCCCAGGTCCTCTGCCCGGGCCACCTCCACCTCCTCGGCCAGCAAGGACTGGGTCTCGGTGGCCGTGTTTGCGTAGAACGTCTTGTGGGCCGAGCGGAGGTGAACGACGAGGTCCAGGCAGGCCTCCACGGTCTTTCGCGGTAACTTTTTAGCGGGTGTGAGCTGCTGCGCCACGGGCGGACGGAGCAGGTCGTGGACGTACTCCACGCACATGGCCCAGCCTGCCAGGGCCTCGGCGATGTCCAGTGCGCTGGTGCTTCCGGGGGACACGTAGGCCTCACGCCAGGCCTGGGGCATGCCAGCAGCGGTCTCCACACGCTCCCAGGCTGCCTCCTGGTTGGGGCCCCATGCCAGACGTTGAGCCAGCTCGCCGCTGGCCAGCAGCGCGTCCATCAGGGCCGGCAGGCTCATGCTCCTCAGCCGGCCGGCCAGCTCCCCCTTGTCCCCTTGCAACTCGGCGGTTAGCCAGGCGTCAGCTTCCTCCAGAGTCAGGTCCGCCTTGCGGGAAAACTCCGCTGCCGCCTCATGGCGCACCTGGCCGGCCGCGGCCTCGGTGACGAGAGTTTCGAGCTTCTTTCGGAAACGTTTGCCGGCCGCGCACAGCTCCAGTAGCGGAGATTGGCTCACCCGCTCCTCGTTGAAGGCCGGCAGGTGGATCACCAGCCGTGGCGGATCGATGGCCCCGACATGCCCTTCGAGGGCCATCATCAGTTCCAGGTGGCTGTGCTGGTAGGACAGGACGTCGTAGGGCAGCTCGCGCGCGCCGCGCAGCTCGGTGAGCTGACGGACGAAGCCGCTGTAGTGGTCGTCGCGGTCCAGCCAGTACACCAGGCCGTGACGAAACACATGGGCGCGTAACTCTGCCTCCAGTGCTCGCGACACGGGGCCCAGGGTTGTTCTCATGGGCGTCTCCCCCTCAACTCTTGTCATCGTCATCGAACAGCTTCTTCCTGGGCTGCACCTTCAACAACAGGCTCTCCCGCACCTTCTCCAGACGCGGCTTGCCTGCGACCAGCGCAACTCGGGCGTCGGGCTCGTCGGGAGCACGCAGGTGGCACTCGGCCTTCTGTTTTTCCATGATGCGCAGCTCCAGGTTCCAGCACTGCTCGGGCAC
>CAZCFB010000179.1:0-3328 GCA_964497805.1 uncultured Kofleriaceae bacterium | reverse complement strand
CATCCGCTACGACGAGCCGCGGCCGTTACCCTCCAGGGACCACCCCTGGAGGTGGTTGGCTCATAGCTGGCGCACCTCGCACATACTAGGTGTTGCCGAAATATCGCTTTTGACGCCGCTTATCGTGATCCGGCACGGGTGGGGTTCCCCTCCTCGAGCAGGTGTTGGGCCGTGGCGCACAGCCTGGAGGTGCTCATGTCGGTCATGGTCGAGAAAAGTTCGGTGGTGGACTACCAGACGGGCGTGCCGATCCTGGCCAGCACCCTCCGGTTCCGGCTAACCTGCGCGACCCCCGGAACCCGGAGCACAGGCCATGAAGATCGCCATCAGCGGCAAGGGCGGTACCGGCAAGACCACGGTGGCGGCCTTGCTCGCCCGCGCACTGGTATCGGCAGACAAGCGCGTGCTGGCCGTGGACGCCGATCCCGACGCCAACCTGGCCATGGCCCTGGGCTGCCCCGATCCTCGACCGGTCACCCCCCTGGCCCAGCGCAGGGACCTGGTGGAGCAGCGCACGGGCGCCGATGGGGGTGGCTACTTCAAGCTCAACCCCCGCGTCGACGACCTGCCCGACGAGCTGGCCGTGGACATCGGCGGTGTGAAGCTGCTGGTCATGGGCGGCGTGCACCAGGGCGGGGCGGGCTGCGTCTGCCCCGAGAGCACCCTGGTCAGGTCCCTGGTGACCTACGCCATGCTGGCCATGGACCAGGCCCTGGTGCTGGACATGGAGGCCGGGCTGGAGCACCTGGGCCGCGGCACGGCGCGGGCGGTGGACCACCTGCTGGTGGTGGTGGAACCCGGCCGCCGCAGCGTCGAGACCGCCAGGCAGGTGCAGAAGCTCGCTGGCGACCTGGGCCTGGAGAGCCTCTGGGCCCTGGGCAACCGGGTCCGGAGCGACGAGGATCGAGCCTTCCTCCAGCAGCAGCTCGGCGAGCTGAGGTTCCTCGGGTTCCTGCCTTTCGACGACCGGATCCTGGCCTCGGACCGGGCGGGCCGCCCCCCCTGGGAGCAGGCCCCCGACCTGCTGGACGTCGCCGCAGGTTGGCTCGCCCGCCTGGCAGCCGATTCGCCGCTGGAAGATCCCGCCCAGGTCGGCTAGTCGTCCCCTCCCCTCCCCTCCCCTCCCCTCCCTTCCTCCTACCGGAGTCACCATGAGCTTCGAGCCCCGCCTCCTGGCCACCGCCATCGGCAGCATGCCGCACCAGGACGTAGAGCGCGCCCTCGACCTGGTGCTGCAGAACATCCCCGAGGCCCCCATGTGGCCCCAGCTCTCCGCCCGGGGCCTGCTGGAGCAGATGGAGATCCAGTACTCCGAGGGCCTGCCGCGCCGCGTCATCGACCACGAGAAAGAGCGCATGTTCTTCGACACCACCGGTGACTACTACGATGAGCTGGCCGCCTTCTACGAGACCTGGATGATGGCGGTGGATCCCGACGACGGCGACGGCGACTGCTCCGCCCTGGCCATCACCCCCGAGCACAGCGTGGGCCTGTATGCCCTCGAGCGGCGCCTGCAGGCTCTCGGGGGCAGCCGCCCCTTCGTCAAGGTGCAGACCACCGGGCCCTGCTCCTTCGCGCTGACCATCGTGGACGAGAACAAGCGGGCCCTGTACTACAACGAGGAGTTCCGTGACCTGATCGGCAAGGCCCTCTCCATGAAGTGCCGCTGGCAGATCCAGCGCTTCAAGCCCCTCGCGGAGCGCGTGATCTGCTTCGTGGACGAGCCCATCCTGTCGGCCTTCGGCTCCTGCACCTACGTGGGTGTGCACCGCGACGACGTGGTGGCGCTCTTGGAGGAGCAGATCGAGGCCATCCACGCCGAGGGCGCTCTCGCTGGCGTGCACTGCTGCGGCAACACCGAGTGGAGCATCCTCATCGACGCCGGCGCCGACCTGGTGAACTTCGACGCCTTCGAATTCGGCGAGACCATCGCCATGTACCCGGACCACGTCGAGCGCCACCTCGCACGCGGCGGCGCCCTGGCCTGGGGCATCGTGCCCACCTCCAAGGCCGTGCGCGACCAGGACGTCGATTCCCTCGCGGCCCGCTTCGAGTCGCTGGTGGACCAGCTCGTGCAGCGCGCGGGCGTGGACCGCGACCTCGTACTGCGGCAGGCCGTGCTGACCCCCTCCTGCGGCACCGGCTCCATCGAGGAGCAGGACGCCGATCGGGTCTTCGAGCTGCTGGGGGCGCTGTCCGTCACCCTGCGAGCCAGGCACGGGTTCCAGCCCTCATGACCACCACCATCGCGATCGGCGGTAAGGGCGGGGTGGGCAAGACCACCGTGGCCTCCCTGTTGATCAGCGGTCTCAGCCGCCGCGGCTGTCGCCCGATCCTGGCGGTGGACGCCGATCCGAACACCTGTCTGGACGAGGCGCTGGGTGTCTGCGCCGCCGGCAGCGTGGGCGCCGTGCGCGAAGAGGCGCGCGTCCTGGCCGGCAAGGGCGAGCTGCCCCCGGGCATCAGCAAGCAGCAGCTGCTGGAGCTGCGCATCTCCGAGAGCCTGGTGGAGGCCGAGGACTTCGACCTGGTGGCCATGGGCCGCTCCGAAGGACCGGGCTGCTACTGCTACGCCAACAACGTGCTCAGGCAGGTCATCGGCCAGCTGTCCGACGCCTATCCCTGGGTGGTCATCGACAACGAGGCGGGGCTCGAGAACTTGAGCCGCCGCATCGTGCGCAGCGTGGACTGGCTGGTGCTGGTCACCGACACCTCCCAGCGCGGCCTGCTCACCGTGGAACGGCTGCACGCGCTGGCGCGTGAGATGGAGGTGGGCTTCGGGCACCTGGCCCTGGTGATCAACCGGCTGCGCGGTCCCGAACCCTCCCAGGCCGCTAGCGAGCTGGCGGCGCGGCTGGGCGCCGACCTCCTGCTGGGCCTGCCTGACGACGACGGGGTGGCCGTGCTCGCCGACGCGGGAGAGCCGCTGGTGAGCTTGCCTGCCGACAACCCGCTGCTGCGAGCCCTCGAACCCCTGCTCGCCGCAGCGGCGGGCTGAGTCGCCTGGCTTACAGGCCTGCGCATCGGTGACGCGCAGCCTTTGACGCGCGCGGCAGCGAGCGAAGCTTGCAAGGGTCCCATCTCAAGACCCGGAGCCCGCATGCGCCTCCTGCACCTCGTAGCCATCGCGACCCTCGGCCTGCTGATCTCCTGTGGCGAACCCGAAGACACCGGCAAGCCCCCCGGTGACACGGAAGAAGCAGACACCGACACCGACAGCGACGCAGACTCAGACGCAGCCACGGACGCAGACAGCGACGCAGACACGGACGCAGACAGCGACGCAGACACGGACGCAGACTCGGACGCGGACTCAGACGCAGACAGC
>CAZCFB010000178.1:0-3350 GCA_964497805.1 uncultured Kofleriaceae bacterium | reverse complement strand
TTCAGGTGCACCATGGCCTCTGCGGCCTGATCTGCGCTTGATGGAGGACTAGGGCCTCCACGTCCAGGGGCGCACCGGCCGCGGTCCCCCCGTGCGGGCGGATGGCTAGCTCCCGCATCATCCTGTGGTCCAGGCGGTCGCACAGTTCGGCGGCCTTGGAGTTCCAGGTGGGGGGCAGCCGAGGCAGGCAAGGGACGAGCACGGCGGCGCGCAGTCGGGCGGCTACCGCCGGGTGTAGAGCGGCGCTCAGGGAGCACTCGGCCCGCCCATCCCGATATCGACGCACGTCGACCACCAGCGCGCCCACCAACGACACCAGGGCGTCGGCCCGTTGGTCGTTGTCGTCGCCTGTCCAGCGCAGCGGCAGGCAGGAGAGGGTCTCCAGGGCCGCCCAGGGCTCAGCGTCGTGCGCGAGCCCCAGCCACTGACGCAGGGTCTGCTCGACGCTGCGGGTTGCCTCGATGCGCAGCAGAGTCGCCTGACTGGCCAGGGCCTCCGCGGTCACCCGCCGCCGACCGTCCTGCCAGAGCACCACGGGGCCGGTGGGATCGATTGCTGCGGCCCGCGCGACGCTCGGTAGGCGGCGCAGCAGGGCACGTCCGGCGCTCCTGGACAGCGGCTCCAGCCGGAGCGCGGGAGCGGGCAGGGAGGGGGCCAGGGACCAGCCGTCCGCGCTGGGGGACACCAGATCACGCGCCTCGCGTGGAGGGTCGGCAATGTGTCTTGACAGGGGCAGAGGGAGCGACGGTGACCGCCACATCGCCCGGCGCTCGTCTCGTTCCTCCTGCCCCTTCCGTCTCTGCTCCAGTTCGCCCAGCCACCAGTCGCGCACAGTTGCGATCCAGATCAGCCGTGCCAGTACGTCCACGGTGCCCAGCAACATGAGCAGGCAGCTTGTCGCGGGTGCTGACGGATCCTCCTCTGCGACGAGCGCCCGTAGATCGGCGGCCGTTTCTCGGGCTGCTGCGATCACCTCGCAGCCCCCGGTGTCCTGTCGGTCCAGCCACTCGGCGTATCGCAGCAGCCAGCGCCGACCCGCGTCGGTCGGCAAGTCGTCCTCGTCGTCGACCGAGAACAGGGCTGCCAAGAGCAGCTTCGCGGACTCCGCCATCTCCCGGGCCCAGCGCCTCTGCAGGGCGTGCAACTCGCCCTCGTCGGCCTCCAGGGCCTCCCGTGCCGCGGCGTCAGGTACGTCAGCTCCGGCCAGCCGGCCCAGAACCGACTTCATCGCGTCGCGCGTCCGATTGCAGGGCACGCCCGTGGAGGCTCGCTCCAGTCGAAGCCTGATGCTGACCTCGACCACTCCGTCGGGGTGCACCGGAGGCTCAGGCAACTCCCGCAGCACCGACATCACTTCGTCGAGCACGTCCTTGAACCTCGACGTCCTCCCTGAGATCGCCTCGACCATTCCCGTCTGGATGAGGTTGAGCCCGGGGCGAGTCACGGGTTCCGTCCCCAGGGTTTCTTCACCTCGCACGGGCCACCACCGAGGTCGGGATGACTGGTGTCCCGATCGTCGACCTGGAACCGGCCGCAGGCCGGCCAGAAGGACAGCCGCGCCTTGCCCTTGCGCACGCCGTGCCTGTTCTTGCTCCACGCCAACAGGGCCCTGCGCGGTTCGTCGCCATCGCCATCGTCGGTGGTCAGGTTCAGCACGGCAGGCGCGTCGGCCTCAAGCTCGCCGGACTCCTTGCCCAGACCCACGAGGTCAACGGGTGGCACGTCCTTCCCACCCTTCAGGCCACCCTCCAACGCCACCTCCAGCGTCCGGCAGGAGTCGAACAGGGCGTAGTGCGCCCTCGCCGTTGTGGACAGAGCCAGGATCGCAGCGCCGGGCCAGTCTCCCTCCGCCCTGGACAGGGCGCGCAGCTCGCCCGACAGCCTGCTCACCTCCGACCTGAGCCCGGCGTCACCGCCGCCTGGCGGGATCATCCGCTGCACGTAGTCCACCACGATGAACGGCGAGCGGCCGGCGTGAGCTGCTGACACAGCTCGCGCCATGCTGGCTAGGCAAGCCCCGCCTCGCTCGGCCAGCGGTGGGGCCCACAGGTACAGACTCGGGCACTCGGCCATCAGCAGTTCTGTGGCCACCTCTACGGCTCGGCCTTGCCGGTACATCTCCACGTCGGCCCAGGCGGGGCCGAAGCCATAGCCTTGGGCAGGCGATCTCGCTCGGAGAGCCACAAGTCGCGCCACGAGCTCGTCGGTGTCCATTTCGGCGGACATGTAGACGACGGGGTGTCCGTCGCTGGCCGCAGCCTCAGCGGCCTGGAGAGCCCAACTCGATTTCCCGCGTCCGGTCCCTCCAACCAGGACGACCAGACGTCCTGGCCACCAGCTGCCCCAGGGATCGTAGAGGGCACTCCAGGCCCGTTCAGGCGAGGGTCCGTCGGGCGGGAGCAACTCAAGGACATCGAAGCCGGAGACCTCCCGGCCGGCCCCCATGCCACGATCGCCGCCGGGCAGCGGCATGAACACCTGGGGCCGCTCAGCCCCCCGGAGGAATGCCTCCACCGCCCGCGCCAAGGTCGGGAGAGCTGGCAGGCGGAAGGTCTCGGCGGTCGACACGGTCACGCCCTCCCGCCGGCCATAGCGCCCGCGGCCCACCCGACCGCGCCCAACTGGTCCGCCCGCAGCGCCCCGGCCGGGGTCAGCAGCACACGGCCGGCCTCACCGGGCTCCTCGGGACCCTGCTGGAGGCCGCCCTGGGGATGGCACAGCGCCCGCAGCGCCCTGGCGGCACTCTCCGGGGCACTCACGAAGTCACGGCCCTCCTGCAGCAGGCCCTGGTGGATCAGCGACATCAGCGCGGCGGCGTGATCCTGGCCGTGGTCGGCGACGAGGACGCCGAGGTGGTCGCGGTACAGGAAGGCGGTGGTGATCAGCTGCTGTTCAGCTGGCCATCGCTGGTACTGGAACAGCCCGATCCCATGCCTGAGGGCGAAGGCTGGGGTGCGGTGGATGTCGAGGAGCGCGTACTGCGACGGATCGAAGGCCTGACCGCTGGTGGCCCTCCTGCGAGTGGACGCACTGCTGGCTGTGGCCTCGGTCTGTCTCTGTGCTGGGTCGCCGTCCATGATGAGTCCAGGAGTGGGGCGGAGTCCGTCCTCACCCGAATCGCAGCGCAGACCCTCCCCCGGGGACCAGACCCGGTAGGTCCCCAGGGGAGGGCTGCACCGCTCGAAGGCGAACCGTTGTGGGAGGGGCCGGGTCTGTCTGAGAGGAAGCAGACCCGGTTTCGACCCAGGTCAACGGGAAACAACCACAGGCGGAACGGTGGGATTCTTCCAGGCTCGGTATCCTCGGCTCAGACCCGGTGGCCGCGATCTACGAGCAACTACTCGAACTAG
>CAZCFB010000177.1:0-3416 GCA_964497805.1 uncultured Kofleriaceae bacterium | reverse complement strand
TCAACGACTCGGTGACCAAGAGCAAGTTCGACAACCTGTACGGCTGCCGCCACTCCCTGGTGGACGGCCTCATGCGCGCCACCGACGTCATGCTCTCCGGCAAGGTCACGGTGGTGTGCGGCTACGGTGATGTGGGCAAGGGGTGCGCCCAGTCTCTCAAGGGCCAGGGCGCCCGGGTGATGGTCACCGAGATCGACCCCATCTGCGCGCTGCAGGCGTCCATGGAGGGCTTCCAGGTGGTCACGGTGGAGGACGTGGTGGGGGAGGCTGACTTCTTCATCACCACCACCGGCAACTTCAACATCATCACCGCCGAGCACATGAGCAAGATGAAGGACGGCGCCATCATCGGCAACATCGGCCACTTCGACAACGAGATCGACATGGCCGGCCTGGCCAAGACCGAGGGCATCGTCAAGACCAACATCAAGCCCCAGTACGACAAGTGGACCTTCACCGACGGCCACTCGGTGCTGATCCTCGCCGAGGGCCGCCTGCTCAACCTGGGCTGCGCCACCGGTCACCCGAGCTTCGTGATGTCCAACAGCTTCACCAACCAGACCCTGGCACAGATCGAGCTGGCCCAGAACCTGGACCAGTACGGCAAGCAGGTCTACGTGCTGCCCAAGCACCTGGACGAGAAGGTTGCGCGGCTGCACCTGGCCAAGATCGGCGTCAGGCTCACCACCCTCACGCAGGAGCAGGCCGACTACATCGGCGTCAAGGTTGAGGGGCCGTACAAGCCCGAGCATTACCGCTACTAGGCGTCACCGGGAGGGAACTCATGAACAGGTACACGCGAATCGCCGCCGTGGTGATGGCGGCGCTCATGCTTACGCTTGGAGCCGGGTGCAGCAAGAAGAAGAAGGCGAAGAAGGCCACGGCCGCGGGGCCGGGGCCGGCGGGCACGGTGCAGGAGGTGAAGGCCCCCAAGGAGCTGCTCGCTTACGTGGGGATGCGCAGCCCGGGCAAGACCATCGACAAGGGCCTCGCCCTGCTTCAGAAGTTTGCGGCGCTCCCCTTCACCCGGGAGGCGATGCTCGACATGCTGGCCCAGCAGGCTCGGCTGCCCAGTAGCCTCATGGGGGCGGTGGACGTTGAGGGCACCTTCTGGATGCTGGCCCTGGATCCGAAGCAGGTGGGCGACAGCGACCCGAGCGTCCTCGTGCTGCCGCTCAAGGACAGGAAGAAGTTCGAGGCCGCCCTGACCAAACGCATGAAGAAGGGCAAGGTCGAGGGCGACGTGGTGACCTACGAGCCCAAGGAGGGGCAGGTGGGGCTGCAGAAGATCGCCATGGTGATCACGGACAAGCACGCGCTCTTCCCCTCCAGCCTCAAGGCCCTGGACAAGAGCCGCCAGTTCATCGAGCTGGAGCTGCAGAACCGCAAGCCGGAGCGGGACCTTGAGGTTCATGTGCTGATGGACGCCATCACCAAGGCCCAGGGGGACGCCCTGGACCGGGAGATCAAGCGCACCATGGCCGAGATGAAGGCGACCATGGCCAAGCAGAACAAGGGGCCAATCGACCAGAAGCCCATGGCCGACGCCACGGAGAAGGCCATTGAGCGCTGGGCGGGATACCTCAAGAGCACCAAGAAGCTTGTGATCTCCCTGGACGTGACAGCTGACCAGCTGACCCTCTCCGTTAGCGGCGAGGGGATCCCCAACGGCGAGCTGCACAAGGTGATCAAGCGCCAGATGTCGGGACAGCCGGCAGGGCTGGAGCGGCTCCCCGCGTCGAGCTGGCTGGTGATCTCAGATCACGGCAACCCCGGCGCCGCCAAGGAGAACGCGTCAACCTGGGGCCCGGCCATGGACGCCATCTTCAAGGAGGCCGACCCCAAGGTGAAGGCGAAGATGGCGGCGCTGGTGACCCGGCTGGCCGCCATGAACGACGGCCCCTTCACCACCGCCCTGCACCGGGCCCCCTCGGGCAAGGGGCTGGCCCTCACCGTCATCGGCAAGATCAAGAAGCCCAAGGAGGCCGCGGAGGCCGTGGACAGCCTGCTCAAGACTCTGGGCGAATGGGTCAAGGCGGAGGCGAAGAAGCAGGGCGAGAAGCTCCCCGAGGGGCTCGAGGTCAAGCGCGAGGAGATCAAGAAGGGCGGCGCCATCGGCGCGCTGCTCAGCCTCTCCATCCCCTTCCCGGCTGACAAGGCCAATGAGAAGGAGCTGACCGAGAGCCTGGTGGGCCTGCCCGTTACCGTGGGCTGGGCCTTCACCGAGAAGGAGCTGTTCATCGTGGCGGGCAAGGAGACCAAGGCTCAGCTCGACGCCCTGATCGCGGGCAAGACCGGGAGTAAGGCTCTGGCCGGTAAGCCGGACTTCAGAGCCTCGCTCAAGGACGCGGGCAACCAGGTGGGCATGGTCTACCTCTCGCTGGTGGACCTGCTGCGATGGTTCAAGGGTACGAAGGTGGAGGAGATGATGCCGCCGCCCCTGCGCGGCGATTTGAAGGATCCGCCCACCTCGCCCGTGCTCACCTGGGGCGTGAACCAGCCGCGCACCAAAATGGACGTGACCCTGCGCCTGCCCGCCGCCCACTTCCTGACCTTCAAGCCGATGCTGGACGCGGCGATGAAGAGCGGCGGCCTGCCCGCGGAGGCGCTGTTCGGTCCTGGCAATAAGGGGCTGTAGAGATCAGCGGGCTGCTACCGCGGCCTGGCGCTTACCACTTCTTCTTCGGCTTCGCTCCGCCCATCCACTTGGTGACCCTGGCCACGCGTTCCTGGATCACCTGGTTGTCCTCTTCCATATCCAGGGCGAACTTGTAGTTGAGATGGGCTCCGGCCAGGTCCCCCTCGCGCTCGGCCTTGAGGCCGATGATGAAGAACTTGCGTGCCTGGTGGTTGGTCACCTGGTTCTCGGGCAGGTCCCCGCCCACCTTCTTGCGCTCCTTCTTGACCAGCCGCATGCTGCCGTCCGTGAGCAGCTCGTTGTACTCCTTGCGCTGGTCCGGGTCCATCAACACGCGGTACCCCTCGCTCACCCGCTTGTAGATGGTGTAGATCATGGCCTGGAAATCAGGATCGTCGTCGCCCGCGTGGCGATCCGGGTGCATGGAGAGAGCCATGCGGTGGAACATGGCCCGCACCTGGTCAGCGTCAGCCTCGGGAGTCAGGTTGAGTAGCTCGTAGTAGTTGTACTGCTCCAGATCCTGGTGGATCTGTTGGATTCGAGCTTTGAACTTGGAATTGGCCACTGGAAAGAGATTAGCTAATGGTTATCCCTGACTGCAAGAAGGAACTACCGTCGGGCGTTTGGCGCCCGGCCCCAGCCTGGCTGAGCCAGGCGAAAGAACATGGGGCCGAAGGCCCGTAGCCGTGGGGCTGGGGCAACACGCCGCGGCACCACGGCTAATACCCCTGGTACTTGAACGCCACCGGGTTCAGCTTGAAAAAGTAAAAGCCGAACA
>CAZCFB010000176.1:0-3677 GCA_964497805.1 uncultured Kofleriaceae bacterium | reverse complement strand
TCCGCACAACGGACGTGACCGGCATCGTCGAGCTGCCCGAGGGCGTCGAGATGGTTATGCCTGGTGACAACATCACCATCGGCGTGAAGCTGATCACCCCCATCGCGGCTGAGAAGGGCCTCAACTTCGCCATCCGCGAGGGCGGTCGTACTGTCGGCGCCGGCATCGTCGTCGAGATCGCAGAGTGAGTGGGAACATGAAGACTCCGAGGATTCGTATCCGCCTGAAGGCTTACGACCACACCCTGTTGGACCAGTCCGCCGGGGAGATCGTCGACACCGCGAACCGCACCGGCGCCAGGGTGGTGGGCCCCGTGCCCCTGCCCACCCGCATCAGCCGGGTCACGGTGCTTCGCTCCCCGCACGTGGACAAGAAGTCCCGGGAGCAGTTTGAGGTGCGCACTCACAAGCGCCTGCTGGACATCGTTGAGCCGACCCAGCAGACCCTCGATGCGCTGATGAAGCTCGACCTGTCCGCCGGTGTGGACGTCGAGATCAAGACGACGTAGCTAGAGAGCTAGAGCGATGGCAAAGATAAACGTATTGAACCTCTCCGGGGACGCCGTTGGCGAGCTTGAGCTTGCCGACGAGGTGTTCTGCGCCGAGGTCAAGGAGCACCTCCTGTGGGAGGTGGTGGTCGCCCAGCGCGCCGCGAAGCGGGCAGGGACCCACTCCACCAAGACAAGGGCCCAGATCAAGGGCAGCACGGCCAAGCTGTTCCGGCAGAAGGGTACCGGCCGGGCACGCCACGGCAGCATCAAAGCCCCGATCTTCGTGGGCGGCGGCGTTGCCCATGGCCCCCACCCGCGCGACTACTCCCAAAAGACCCCCAAGAAGGTCCGGCAGGGCGCCCTGCGCTCCGCGGTTTCCCTCCGCTTCGGCGAGGGAAAGCTGGTGGTGCTTCAGGACATCGAGCTGGCCGGGATCAAGACCAAGCAGGTGGCCGAGCTGCTGGAGCGCCTGGGCGTGACGAGCGGGCTCATCGTGGACATGGCGTCCAACGAGGTGCTCGCGCTGTCAGCACGCAACCTGCGCAGCTCCAAGTACATCGCCCCCGAGGGCCTCAACGTCTACGACGTTCTGAAGTACGAGACCCTGGTGGTGGCCACGCCCGCCATCAAGGCCATCGAGGAGCGGTTGATGCCATGAGGAACCCCGAGAAGATCATCAAGCGCCCACTGCTGACCGAGAAGGGCACCACCATGGAAGAGGAAGAGGGCAAGTACCTCTTCGAGGTGGCCCTGGACGCCAACAAGGTTGAGGTCCGGTCGGCTGTGGAGAAGATCTACGACGTCACCGTCGCGGCCGTGAACACCCAGGTCGTGCGTGGCAAGGAGAAGCGGGTCGGCCGCAGCGTGGGCTACCGCCGTAAGTGGAAGAAGGCCATCGTGACCCTGGTCGGGGACGCGACCATCGACTTCTTCTCGCCGGAATAAGACGAGCGAAGCTGAGAGGAACTGATAATGGGTATCAAGACTTACAAGCCCACCTCACCTGGCCGCCGGTCCGCCAGCGTCAACGACTTCTCCGATCTGGAGGGGCCGCAGGCACCGCTCGGCAAGGCGACCAAGGGCAAGAAGCGCACAGGCGGCCGCAACAACCAGGGCCGCACCACCTGCCGCTTCCGTGGCGGTGGTCACAAGCGGCGTTACCGTGAGGTCGACCTTCGCCGGGAGAAGACTGGCGTGCCGGCCATCGTGGCGGCGATTCAGTACGACCCCAACCGGTCGGCCAACATCGCCCTGCTGCATTACGCCGACGGCGAGAAGCGCTACATCCTCGCACCGGGCAAGATGCATGTGGGTGACGAGGTGATCTCCAGCCGCAAGGCGGACATCAAGCCGGGCAACAGCCTGCCCCTGCGCGACATCCCCGCTGGCACGGTGATTCACAACGTCGAGCTGAAGATCGGCGGCGGCGGCCAGCTGGCCCGCTCCGCAGGTGCCTCTGCCCAGCTCATGGCCAAGGAGGGCGACTGGGCTCAGGTCCGCCTCCCCTCCGGCGAGGTTCGGCGCGTGCACTGCGAGTGCCGGGCCACCATCGGCCAGGTGGGCAACGAGAAGCAGGGCAACATCAGCATCGGCAAGGCGGGGCGCACCCGCTGGTACGGGCGTCGTCCCCACCAGCGCGGCGTGGTCATGAACCCTGTCGACCACCCCATGGGCGGCGGCGAGGGGCGTAGCTCCGGCGGCCGGCACCCATGCAGCCCCTGGGGCCAGAAGTCCAAGGGTCTGCGTACCCGTAATAACAAGCGCACCGACTGCATGATCGTTCGGCGCCGCGGCAAGAAGGGTTAAGAGATGGCTAGATCTGTAAAGAAGGGTCCGTTCATCGACGACCACCTGTTGAAGAAGATTCTCGAGGCCCAAAAGACCAAGAGCAGGAAGGTCATCAAGACCTGGTCGCGTCGTTCGACCATCCTGCCCGAGATGGTGGGTCTCACCTTCGCCGTTCACCAGGGCAAGAAGTTCGTCCCGGTGTTCGTGACGGAGAACATGGTTGGGCACAAGCTCGGTGAGTTCGCGCCCACCCGCACGTTTCACGGCCACGCCGGTGACCGGAAGGCCAAGAAGGGGCGTTAGACCATGGAATCTTCAGCTACCCTGCGTTTCGCCAGGATCGCCCCGCGCAAGGTGCGGGTGGTGGCGCAGCTCATCCGCGGCAAGTCCGTGGACGAGGCCATCAACATCCTGATGTTCACCCAGCGCGGCAGCGCGCCGGTCCTGAAGAAGTTGCTCGTCTCGGCCATCGCCAACGCCGAGGACAAGTCCGAGGGATCCCTGGAGACCGACAGCCTCATCGTCAAGGAGGTCGCCGTGGACCAGGGCCCGACGCTCAAGCGTTGGCGACCTCGGGCAATGGGGCGCGCCACCAGGATCAACAAGCGTACCAGCCACATTCGTATCGTCCTCGGGGACGAGGAGTAAGCATGGGCCAGAAGACACATCCGTTCGGGTTTCGGCTTGGAATCATCCGCACCTGGAGTTCCAAGTGGTACGAAGAGAAGCAGTACAGCAAGTGGCTGCATGAGGACATCCGTCTGCGTCGCTTCATCAAGAAGAAGCTGGAGCACGCTGGCGTGAGCCACATTGAGATTGAGCGGGCCGCCAACAAGGCGAAGATCAACATCTTCACCGCGCGCCCGGGCATCGTCATTGGCAAGCGCGGGGCGGGCATCGAGGCCCTCAAGAAAGAGGTCCAGAAGCTCACCGAGAATGAGGTGTTCATCAACATCCAGGAAGTGCGCAAGGCCGAGATCAATGCGCAGCTCGTGGCCGAGAACATCGCCACCCAGCTGATTCGGCGCATCGCCTTCCGGCGTGCCATGAAGAAGGCCGTCCAGACCGCCATGAAGTTCGGCGCCAAGGGGATCAAGGTCCACTGCGGCGGCCGCCTGGGTGGGGCTGAGATGGCTCGGCGCGAGTGGTACCGCGAGGGCCGCGTGCCCCTGCACACCCTGCGCGCCGACGTGGAGTACGGCTTCGCCGAGGCGAAGACCACTTACGGCATCATCGGGATCAAGTGCTGGATCTTCAAGGGTGAAATCCTTGAGCAGGCCCAGCAGTAGGTACAAGCAGATAGCGACAAAACTTGAGGTAAGAAAATGCTTTCGCCCAAGAAAATAAAATACCGCAAGCGGTTCAAGGGCCGCAGCAGGGGCATGGCCAAGGGTGGCGA
>CAZCFB010000175.1:0-3778 GCA_964497805.1 uncultured Kofleriaceae bacterium | reverse complement strand
ACCAGCAAGGCGGCGCAGGTAGTCCCGATCTTTCTTCGGCGCCCCAAACCACTCGATGCCTTGGAATAGATGACCTTGTTGGCCTCCTTGATAGCCCGGGCTAAAAGTGCTTCCGGCTCTTCCGTCTCTGGCCCCTCCAAGAAGGAGCGGCTGATCATGGAGAGAACTGTTTCAGCTGCGAACTTGCCAGACTCATGCCCCCCCATGCCGTCGCACACAACCAACAGGTCGCTGTCACGATTTGGAATCTGGAAGTGACCAACAACATCCTGATTGTCAGACCGTTCCTTCCCCGGGTCGGTTCGATATCCAACACTGTTGGAGAATTGGCGTTTGGCGTGCATGAGATGATCCTTTTCCGAAACAACACTTTATTGGCACAGCTTCAAGGATAAAATTGGGACATCTCTATCCGAATATCGCAGACGATATTTACATTGAATTGCCTTCTGGTACGTGCCTGTTCATCGGTACCCACGCGTGGGAATGTGGGGACCCCTTCCGCCTCGTAGCGAATAGTTACTTGCAGGTCCCACAATGGATGAACCCACTGGCGTTCTTGACCTTGTTCTTGTCGCAGCCGAGGCCAAGCATACAGCCGCGAAAGATCTTGTCCGCCTTGGACCAGTTGCTGCCCCTCTTGGCCGCGCAGTAGGCAGGGCAGCAGTTTTCCTTGATATCCCAGGATGCACAGCCAGCGAGTGCAGGCGCACCAAGCCCGAGTGCGTAACTGGCGCTGGACACCTCCTCCAGCCCCTCATTTAGCTCGGTACTCACTTGAACAGTTGTATCGCCCGCCGTGACAGACTCTTGGCGCTGAACATGCACGAGGCAAACGATGAGCAACATTGCGATCATCAAGAAGACCTTCTTCATGTGCGATTCTCCTTCAGTGTGATGGGACAGAAGGCAAACTTCCCCCCTCGCCCCTGATTGTTCTGACACTGGCTTGGACGACTGACACTCAACCACATGAAAACAATCGCGGTTGTGTCGGGCAGCACAAGGTTTCCAGTATCGGCAAGATTCCGGCATTCTAGACTCGATCTGCAGAGATAGACAACCATTGAACCTTCCCAGTCCGCCGGACGTGTGGGAGATCCTGACGCTGGCTGTGCTGAGTCTGTCGCCATTGCTCTGCTGGTCCACGTGCCTCCACCGACCTGGCTCCAACCCCGCCTAGTCGAATTTCAGGATCATCACATCTCGGTCCCCGCTGGAAGTGAATGACTTCCCTCCAAAGCCTGCCGTACCCCAAAAGTCCCCGATGAGGTGGATCGCGCCGGTTTTGGAGATGGCGATGTCACGGATAAAGGTCTTGTATGCCTTGCCCGTCGTTCCTCCCGCGTTCGCTGCCCATTGGTAGGCGCCCGATGAATCGGCGTGAACCATGAAGATGTCGTAGATGAGACTATTACAGGTGACCGGGTGCTTTCCGAACTTACCGCTGCCGCCGAATCGCCCCGCGACGATAATCCCCTTGGAACCGTGGGCGGCCATGCAGTCACCAACGGTGACCTTGGTTGTCCCGCCGCCCACCGCCGAAAGGAACTTGCCGCTGCTGTCCAGGCTGGCGAGGTAGAAGTTGGAGTGGATGCTCCCCAGCGGTTTGAGCGTAAAGCTGCCGAAAGTGGCCGAGGCATTCGCATAGCCGAATGAACCGGTTATCTGGACCTTGCCCGAGGCGTCAACCGCCAGTGCGTGGCCGTAATCAACCCCGGTTCCACCCGCGGTCGTGACCCAGCCCAGGCTCCCGCTCGAGGTCACCTTGGCGACGAAGATGTCCTCCATCCCCAGGGAAGTGTAGGTCTTGCTCCCGAAGGTGCCGGATTTACTGAAACTGCCGACCACGTAGCTATTCCCCGAGCTGTCCAGCGCAATGTCCCCAACGGCGGTATTGGTCTCCCCTCCCACCCGGATTGACCATTTCCAGCTTGCCGTGCTGCTGACCTTCGCCACGTAAATCGGACCATTGACCACCGTACCGCCCAAAGCAGCGGTTCCCTTCCCGGCGATATGAGCGTCGCCTGCACTGTCCAGAACAACAGAGGTGACCTCCCCGGAGCCGGCCCCCTTTGCCCCCTCGGCCCAGACGGTGTTCCCCTTGGCGTCCATCTTCAGGACGAACCCGTCGTAGCTCTTCAGGGAGGTAAGGGTCTTGGTGCCCGCCTTGATGGTCTGCGTGAACTTGCCCACCACGAACGAGTTGCCCGCGCTATCCACGGCGATGTCCAGGGGCAATACCGCGCCAGGTCCCGAGAGCGTCTTGACCCAGTTGAGCTTGCCTGCCGGGCTGATGCTGGCCACGAAGCCATTGGTGCCCCCCTGGGACTTGATGGTGAACCCCATGAAGGAGACGGTGCCATTGAACTTTCCGGCCACGTAAACGTTCTCCGAGCCGTCAACGGCGATGCTCGCCCCCTCCTCCGCCAGCGTGCCACCCACCGAATAGCCCCACTTCATGGTGGGCGCGACAGTGGGCTGAGCTCCCTGGTCAACCGCGGCGTCTGCCACGGCGACGTCGGGACCCCCGACATCCGGTGGAGCAGAGTCCGGAGTGCCCGTGTCCGGGAAGCCGACATCAGGAATGGCCTGATCAACTTGCGGACCATCCGGTACAGTCATATCCGGGGCTAGATCGAGGGGCGATGCGCTGTCCGGGGAGCTGTCCGCCACGGTTGTATCTGATCGGGGGGCATCCGGGGTGGGGGCATCCTTCAGGGACTGGTCACCTGCCTCAGGCATTGCGTGGTCCATCGGGGACAGGTCGAGCACTGCTTGATCAGGAACGGCCCCGTCAGCCCCGCCATCCGAAATGGGCACACAGGTCCCATTCTCACACTGCAGGCCGGAGTGGCACTTGCCGTTGGACAGACAGGGCTGCCCATTTCCCCCCTTCCCCTTGTCCTGGTCTTCGTCGGCGCAGGACAGCAAGGCAAAGGAACCCAACAGCATCAACGAGACTATTACATTGGCGGTGTACGTTGGCCTCATTCGTCCCCTCTCCCTTCCGAACAAGATGGTGCCAAGTACCCTACACCCGACACTTGGCCCCTGCCAGTCAGCCTATCGTACAGCCTCCCTCTGCTTCCCGCTGACCTACCCCGATCCAGGCCAACTCACGCCTCAGCTGCCACATCGTCGTAGAACGTCAGCTCCCACCCCGGGCCAGCTCCTCGATCCCTCCAGCCCCCAGGAGTGGCTCATCCTGCTCATGCACGGCGGCATTTCCAGCGTGGAGATGCAACAGCTCAAGCTGCGTATGGCAGAGGGCCGCTCCCGCGCCTTCGCCGCCGGGCAATTCATGGGCGGCACTCCACCCTGGCCTTACCGGGCCACCGGCAACAAGACCATCGAGGTCAGCCCCGAGGACCAGGAGGCCGCCAGGGAGATTCTGGAGCGCCTCCGGCACGAGGGTGTGTTCCAGGTGGCTCAGGATGTTCCCCTGTCCCCCTCCACCCTGGCGCGCATGACCACGCGCTCCCGCCTGCTGTTCTTCGCTGCCCGCCGCGAGCTGGACGACGGCTCCGTTGTGACCTGCCAGTGGGAGCCGATCATCACCGAGGAGGAGATGATCACTCTGCGCAGGGCCAGCGCAGGTAGAAATCCATACCGGCGTACTGGCCACGAGAAGGCCAGCCGTCTTCTCACCGGCCTCGGGCTTTTCTACTGCGCCTACTGCGACCGCACTATCAAGGGCCACACGGACAAGAAACACCTCCGGCGAGGCGACTCCGTGACCTACCACTACTACAGGTGCAACAGGTTCAAGGTGAAG
>CAZCFB010000174.1:0-4421 GCA_964497805.1 uncultured Kofleriaceae bacterium | reverse complement strand
CCTTGAAGCGCATCACCCCCAGCCCGGCCTTCAGCTGCTTGAACTGGTCGCCCAGGATGGTGGGGTGGACGTCGGCCGGGACTGTCCATCCCCGGGCAAAGTGCGCCTCGGCGTACTGCACGCGGTTTCGGCGCGATAGCCTGGGGTAGTCCCCCTCCATCGCCTCCACCTTGTACCAGTCGATCTCGGGTTGGCACGAGAGCGGCCATTTTTTGATACGGTCGGCGGGGACAGAACGCCGCTTGAGCCGCAGGCCGCGCGCCTCGGTGTAATACACTTTGCCGCGCCCCTGCCGCGCCTCCAATACCGCATGCAAGGACACGACCTGCCCGGTCACCGCGTACTTGGGCCGCTGGTCCGGGCGTGCTTCTCCGATACGCGAGACGATGTGCAGGCGCTGCAAACGGATGCCCGCCTCGCTCAACACATCGTCCGAACAGCGCTCGACCGCCGCCGCCGCGTCCGGAGCCAGGGTGTCTATCTTCTGGTCGGGTCCGGCGTCCGGACGCGCCTTGGCGGCGAGCGCGACCGGCTCGCCCTTTTGGCCACCGAACCGGTAGCCGGCCCCCACGAGGAAAAGGATTCCCACGACCCAGATGCCGATCATCGCGATGCGTTTCATGCCACTCACGGGTTCCCCTCCGGGCGTCTGGTGCCAATGAGATAGACACCCGGAGCCAGGCGTTGTTCCCCCGGAAGTGGCATCTCCAGGAGCTTTGTCAGCGTCAATCCGTGATTCCCGCGGTTCGCCTCACCAACGCCTCGGCGTCCTCGATGGTTTCAAGAACTCCCTGCTCCAAAGCCTGCCGCAATGCCTCGAGGCATCGCCCGACCGCTGGCGATCCGCTCGCCACACCGAGGATCTGCATGACCCACCGGCCATCCAGTTCCTGTTGACCCAGGCACGGGCGCTGGATAGTTGCCGGTGTTGGTCTGGCGCGAGCCTTGATCTGTTTTATCTTCCAGACCTCCTCCACCCGTAGACGATGCTCCATGGCGTGGAGGTCGAAGACCTTGTCTCCGTACCTGCCGTGTTTGAGCCAGTCCTGCACGCGGTAGTAGATCTGGTCGCCGTTTCTGAGCTCAAGGACCCAATCCAACGGTACGGCTCTGTGGCCGAGGTACGCGCCGGCCAGGGCTCCGGCCATGGCACCGACTGTGTCCGTATCCTTGCCCGCATTGATGGCGCTGATGATCACGCGCTCGAAGCTCGCAGCATGGCGCACTAAGAAAAAGATGCTGCTCGGAACCGCTGCCAGGCAGAAGGATTCGGTCCCGTGGGTGATCTTTCGTTCGGTGAGGGGATCCGCCCGCGCTGCGATGTGCGCAAGTACATCGGCATCCGGCAGGTCGAGGTGCTGGTGGACCTCCGCCAGGATGGTTGACATGGAACGGTCTGGCTGCGGGGTCTTGCCTGAGGCTAGCTCGGCGGAGACAAGCTCCTCTGCATGGCGTACATCCTCGATGAGGCCGTGCATGAAGGCGTCTACCTCAAGGCCACCCTCGGAGGGTTCACCCACGAGTGTGGCGACCGCGCTCGCGATAGCCGCTGCGGAGGGCATTGCCCTCGGATCCCGATGCGTGATCATCGCCTGCTGGATCGAGGCCAGGAGCAGCGCCTCCCGGTCGTCCCTGAAGAACAGCCCGATGGGCGCCACGCGCATGGCTGCGCCGTCGCTGGGCGAGGGCACGCCGCTTTCGCGCCATCCTGCGCCGCCTCTGATCCGCTCCATGGCAGCGCGGGTGCTTCGTCCGCTGCCCCGTAGGACCCACGCCAGACTACCTTCTCGGTCCCCGGTCAGCCGCGCAAACTGCCCCGCCAGGTGGTCGGCATTGAACCCCTTACACAGGACCAGCGAGTCCAACACGGCGAGGGTCAACTGCGTGTCGTCGGTGTAGGCGGCCTTCATCCGGTACCGTGACTGAGGCGCAGGCACATCCTCCGACGGCCGCGTTTGCATCTCGAAGAAACCAGTCACCTCGCCTTGTCGGCGCATGATCTCTGCGGCGCTCAGACCCTCGATGGGCGCGCCCATGGCGTCGCCTAGGGCCAGCCCGACAATGCACCCGCAAGCACGATCAATAAGCTGCTCATCCATGGTCCTAAAGCCTACACAGGGGGCGAGGCGCCTGTCATGTCTCGCGAATCAGAGCATGTCCCCTTGCACCGGCGAGCGCTGAGGGGGAGAGTTGACAACAAGGGGGAGGGGCCATGAGCCTGGGCGCTTTTGGGCTTTGGGTGCATGAGCCGCTGCGGTGGACAAGAACGCCATGAGCAGCATCTAGCGAGGCCGGGATGACCCAGAAGACAAAGCTGCTCATCGACACGGATATCGGCTCCGATATTGATGATGCCCTGGCCCTCTTGCTTGCCTTGCACATGGCAGAGGTCGAGATCGTTGGCGTCACCACGGTGTATGGCCAGGTGGATGTGCGAGCCAGGGTCGCGCACAGGATCCTGCGACAAGCCGGCGTGAGCGCGCCTGTGGTGTGCGGTCTGGGTACGCCGAGGGGGAGCGGGATGCCTGTCTGGCACAGCGGCACCGAGGGCAAAGGGCTGCTCTCGGAGGCGGATCTGGAAGTTCCGCTGCATGACCTCGGCATCCAGGAGGACTCACCAGGCTTCATCATCGAGCAGGTGTTCTCCCATCCGGGGGAGGTGCTCCTCGTATCGTTAGGGCCGCTAACCAATCTCGCCGCGGCCCTGGAGCGGGAACCGCGTCTGGCCACTGTCGCGCGAGGGTTGTACTTCATGGGCGGCGGCATCTCATACCCGGATACGGCACCTTGCAGCCTCGAATCAGGCATCGCCTATTGCGCGCGGCCCTCGCACAACGTGCGCTGCGACGTGGCCGCTGCAAGCCTTGTCTTCGAGTCGAATATGCCTATCACCGTCCTGACCAACGACGTTACGACCCGCATATGGTGGGATGGACCACCGGTGCAGGAGCTCCTGGCCTCTACATCTCCGCCAGAGGTCCACGCGGTGGGAAAGCTGATGCGTGTCTGGCTGGACTACCGCTCAGAGATATTCGGAAAGCCGATCACCGGAACCTGCCCCCATGATCCGCTCACCATGGCCGAGGCGGCGGGCGTGCAATTCACTAGCTACGTCAACGGACAGATGAAAATCCATCGCGATGCGACTACCTCTTTCGTTCCAGATCCGGTTGGCCGCCACAGGGCCGGCGTAGGCATGGACGCCGAGGGATTCGAGCGATGGCTGTCATCCATGTTGCTTGATTCCAACGTCGAACAGGATCCTCGTGCCTGATTCGAAAGAGGTGGCACCCAGTCTGGACCTGGAGTGGATGCGCGCGCAGTTCAGAGGGTGTCTGCTCGGCGGCGCCGTGGGCGACGCGCTCGGCATGCCGGCCGAGGAGGGGCCGTCCCGCACACCCGGGCGCTCCATCCCGGAGACATTTGGTGTGGACCGGGTCGAGGATTATATCGACAGCCCCAACCCGGATTTTCTAAAGGCCGGGCAGTATACCGACGACACCCAGCAAACCATCTGCCTGGCGGAGACGCTCCTGGAGAGTAACGGGCATTTCGAACCCCGCCGCTTCTTCGACAAGCTCGCAGAGGCCGTCAGGGGAAAGATGAGAGGCGTGGGCCCCTCGACGACGCGGGTCCTGGAAGCGCTGGCAGGTGGAAACATTCAGGGGCTCCTGCAGGGGCAATTCACAAGCGCCAGCCCCTCCAACGGCGGCGCCATGAGGATTGCGCCGGTGGCGCTGCTCTTTCATCACGACAAGGCGAAACTCAGGCACCAGGTGGTGCAGTCCACACGTGTAACGCACAGCCATCCAATCGCGTTGGCGGGGGCCTGCGCGCAGACGTTTCTCATCGCCTCGCGCGTCGGAGAACCGCCCGGGTCGCTCGACCCTGATGCGTTGAGAGCACAGCTGGTCGAGTTCGTGGCGCCGATTCATGAGGGGTTCGCAGAGCTCCTTCTGGGGCAGGCAACCGGAGGTGCACCAGGACGCAGTTGCTGGGTGAAAGATACGATTCCCCCCGTCGTGGATGCCTTCCTGTTGGAGCCCGAATCCTGGGCGGCTGGTGTCCTCGACCAGGTCAACTCCAACGGCGACACCGACACGAAAGCGTCGATGCTCGGCAGCGTGCTTGGCGCACAGCACGGCCTCGAGGCGATCCCAGGGGGCTGGATAGAACGTCTCGAAAACGGCCACAAGGGGCGGGATCACCTATTTCATCTGGCCGACGCGCTGATGCAGCAATGGGTCGAGCAGGCGGGGTAGGGCTTGAAGTCATCGACCTCGCACGCCCCGGCGGGCGCTGCTCTGGTCCGCTTCATTGCGTTAGGTGCATCGCGGTCCAACATGTGCGCGCCCTTGCCATCGAGCACCCCCGGTGTCAGGATTGTTGTCGCTTCAGTTTCGCACCCAGGCTGTGATGGA
>CAZCFB010000173.1:0-4642 GCA_964497805.1 uncultured Kofleriaceae bacterium | reverse complement strand
TGTAACCTCTGGAGATCCTGGGATCCATGTTCTTGGCATGGATCGCGCATACCTACGGCGCTGCGGGGATCCGTTTATCTCGGATTGCCCCAGGAGTGGTGACCATGAAGACCCTATTTAGCTTACTGAGCATCCTTGTCTTGAGCCTGGCCGTGAGCGGCACTGCCACTGCCGCGGGCGGCAACTGCAAGCGCCCTCGGGTGATGATCGTGCTGGACAAATCATCCAGCATGAACGCCACCCTGCCAGGGGGACAGAGCAAGTGGGGCGCGGCCAAGTCCGCCATCTCCACAATCCTCACCACCTACCAGGCGGGCATCGACTTCGGGCTGATCACCTACCCGAACCCCAAGTACTGTGGGGCCGGCAAGGTGCTGGTGGGCATCGGCCCAAAGAACGCCAGCTCCATCATGAGCCAGCTCGCCTCGCCCCCTCCAGCCTCCGGCGCCTGGACGCCCATGGCCCAGAGCATGGACGCCGCGGGCAAGGTGCAGAACCTGCAGGACAAGACCTACAACAACAACATCCTGCTCATCACCGATGGCTGGCAGTGGTGCTCCCCCTATGATCCGAAGACCCGGAACTGGCCCGTGACCTCGGCGGCCAACCTGAAGATGAAGGGGATCTCCACCTACGTGGTTGGCTTCGGCGACTCGGTGGACGCCCTGACCCTGAACAAGGTGGCGGACACGGCGGGCACAAAGTCCTCTCCCTTCTGTAACGCCACGGGCACCGATCCCAAGGCGAACACCCACTGCTACTACAAGTCGGGCAACAACGCGTCCCTGCTGGCCGCGCTCAAGAAGATCGCGCTGGTGGTCACCCAGGAGATCTGTGACGGCAAGGACAACGACTGCGACGGGACCATCGACGGGCCCAAGGCCATCTGCAAGAACGGCGGCGTGTGCAGCGGCGGGGTGTGCAAGAAGGACAGCGACGGTGACGGCCTCACCGACGACCAGGAGGACAAGAACGGCAACGGCAAGGTGGACCCGGGCGAGACTGATCCGAAGAACAAGGACAGCGACGGCGATGGGCTCGTGGACGGGTGGGTGGACAAGAACAAGAACGGCAAGTGGGACCCCACCGAGGGGGAGGACAAGAACCGCAACGGCAAGGTGGATGCCGGCGAGACCAACCCCCTCAAGTGGGACACCGACGGTGGGTGCGAGAGCGACGGGTCAGAAGAGAAGGCGGGGCGCAACCCGCTCTACAAGCCTGACGACAAGTGCAACAACAAGGACACCGACGGTGACGGGCTGCCCGACAAGCTGGAGGACAAGAACGGCAACGGCAAGGTGGACAAGGGTGAAACCGACCCCCTGAAGAAGGACACCGACGGCGACGGCATCCATGACGGCGTGGAGGATCGCAACCGCAACGGCAAGGTGGATGCCGGCGAGACCGATCCCACCAACCCGGACAGCGACGGAGACGGCCTCACCGACGGGTGGGTGGACAAGAACAAGAACGGCAAGTGGGACGCCAGCGAGGGCGAGGACCGGGACAACGACGCAAAGCTCGACGCGCGTGAGAACGACCCACTAAAGAAGAACAACGATGGCGGCAGCGAGAGCGACGGGTCGGAGGAGAAGGCGGGGCGCAACCCGCTCTACAAGCCAGACGACAAGTGCAACAACAAGGACACCGACGGCGACGGGCTACCCGACAAGCTGGAGGACAAGAACGGCAACGGCAAGGTGGACGCCGGCGAGACCGACCCGAAGAATCCCGACACCGACGGCGACGGCCTGAGCGACGGCATCGAGGACAGCAACAAGAACGGCAACCGGGACAGCGGCGAGACCGACCCCACGAAGAAGGACACAGACGGCGACGGCCTGCCCGATGGGTGGGTGGACAAGAACAAGAACGGCAAGTGGGAGCCAGGTGAGGGGGAGGACCGCAACAACAACGGCAAGAAGGATCCCAAGGAGACCGACCCGCGCAAATGGGACACCGACGGCGGGGGCGAGAACGACGGCTCCGAGGTGACCAAGACCGGGCACAACCCCCTTGATCCCAAGGACGACAACCAGAAGCCGCCCAAGAAGGACGCGGGCGTACAACCCAAGCGGGACGCGGGCGTCAAGCCGGACACCCGAAAGGACGGCCCCGTGGGCAGCGGCCCGGACAGCTTCAACGGCTGGAACAGCGGCTACCATGTCTACGGCGGCGCCGGCGCGGGCTGCGAGGTGGCCGGGGGTGAGGGCAAGGGTGGGGCGAGACCCCCATTTGCGCTCGCCCTCGCGTTCGCGCTTGCCCTCCTTACCCTCCGTCGCCGCAAGGCGGCGGCCTTGATCCTCGCCATCCTCATCGCCGCCCCGGCGGTTTCCCACTCCCAGGTCCAGATGGCGGTAAACAACTTCAAGCCCACGGCAAACCCCCAAGGCTTCTACGTCACCGAGGACGGGCAGCTCCTGCCCCACCTGCGCCCGGCCATGGGCCTGCTCTTCAGCTACGCCCACCGCCCCCTGGAGCTGTACGATCCTGACAGCAGCTCCAGTGTGGCCGGCCTGGTGTCGTACCAGGTGAACATGGACCTGGTCGCGGGCCTGGCCCTGTGGAACCGCGTGGAGCTGGGGCTGGCCCTGCCAGTGGCTCTGGCCCAGGGTTCGGATGACCTGTCAATCATCGGACGGGATCCTGGCTCCACGGCCGGCACAGCCATCGGCGACCTGCGCATCACCCTCAAGGGGCGCCTGGTCACCGCAGGCCCGGTGACCCTGGCCCTGGCCCTGCCAGTGAGCGTGCCCACCGGGAGCAGGGAAGACTTCATGGGGGAGGGCGAGGTCACCTTCACCCCCAAGGCCGTGCTCGGCATTGACACCAGCCGCGTGGACGTCGGGGTGAATGTTGGCTACCGGCTCAGGGGCCGCCAGACCTTCACCTACAGCGCCGCCCAGGGGCCGGTGGAGGTGGATGATGAGGTGGTGCTCTCCCTGGGGCTGCGCGTGGCCCTCTGGAAGGAGCGCATCGACTTCATCGCCGACGGCTTCATGGGCCTGTCCGTGAAGGACCTGGACAAGGAGGAGCTGCCCGCGGAGGTGCTCGGGGGATTGCGCTTCCGCCTGGTGCGCGGGCTCACTGCCAACGTGGGCGCCGGGCCAGGGCTCACCCGCGGCGTGGGCACGCCCATCTTCCGGGCCTTCGCCGGCCTGGGCTATGTGTACGATCCCGAGCCGCCGCCGCCGCCCGCTCCGGCGCCACCGCCGCCGCCCAAGAAGGTGGACGGCGACCGGGACAAGGACGGCATCAAGGACAGCCTCGACACCTGCCCGGACGCGCCCGAGGACATGGACAAGTTCAAGGACCAGGACGGCTGCCCCGATGTGGACAACGACCAGGACGGGGTGCTGGATCGGGACGACGCCTGCCCCAACAGGATGGAGGACCCGGACCAGTTCGAGGATCACGACGGCTGCCCGGATCCGGACAATGACCAGGACAAGATCCAGGACGACCTGGACAAGTGCCCGCTCAAGCCGGAGGTGTACAACGGGGTGGAGGACGAGGACGGCTGCCCGGACAAGTCCGAGAGCGGGGTGCAGATCGATCGGGACAAGATCCATGTGCCGCCCGTGTTCTTCGCAACCAACAAGGCGAGGATCCTGCGCCGCTCCTACCCGGTGCTGCTGGAGGTGGCCAACACCCTGCTGCGCAACCCCTGGGTCAAGAAGGTCCGCGTTGAGGGGCACACCGACAGCCGCGGTCCTGAGGTGTTCAACCTGCAGCTCTCCCGCCGGCGCGCCGCTTCGGTGCGTAACTTCCTGGTGGATCAGGGCGTGGCGCCGGATCGCCTCACCTCCGATGGGTACGGCAAGGAGCAGCCCATCGCCAGCAACCGCACCCGGGCCGGGCGGGCCAAGAACCGCCGCGTGGACTTCATCATCCTGGATCCAGCCGCGGAGTCTGAAACCAAATAATGCCTTGACATCATAGGGGGTTTCACTAGACTACCCCGGCCTATTCGTGGGCGAGGTGTGTGAAGTTGAAGTTAAATATCAAGGACATAGCCCAGGAAGGGCGCCAGGTGAACCGCCGCTTCGCCTCGGACGAGGTGCGGAGCATGCTCGCCGGGTCGGGGCTGGAGCCCATGGACCGGGACGCCGAGCTGGAGGTGGCGCTCACCCTGTACCGCACCAACGACGCGGTGATGGTGTACGGCACCGCCAAGGGCGCCTACTGGCTGAGCTGCAGTCGGTGTCTGGAGCCGTGCCACGTTGAGGTGGACGAGCCGGAGGTGCGCCTCACCTACCTCCCTCCCCCCACCGACTTCGAGGCGGAGCGGGAGCTGGACCTGGATGATCTGGACACCGCCTCGCACGACGGTGTAGAGGTTGACCTGGAGCCGCTGCTGCAGGAACAGCTGGTGCTGGCCGTGCCCATCAAGCCGGTGTGCCAGCCGGACTGTAAGGGCATCTGCCCAAGCTGCGGCACGGATCTGAACAAGAAGACGTGCGGCTGCGAGGACGATCTTCCGGAGACGAACCCCTGGAAGCGCGCCCTGGCGCAGCTGAGCGAGGATAGCTGATATTAATGAGCTCCCCCGGGGCGCGGTAGCGGCCCCGGGGCCAAGCCTGGCGAAGCCAGGCGAAAAAACATGGCGGACCGAAGGTCCGCAGCGAGTTTGCCGGGGCCA
>CAZCFB010000172.1:0-5000 GCA_964497805.1 uncultured Kofleriaceae bacterium | reverse complement strand
CTAGCAGCGCGGGGTGCTCCCCCCCACCTCGGTGGTCTGCCCACTGTCAGGGATATGGCAATCTTGACGGGACATGCCGAATACGCATAAAATACGCAATATTGTCCCCCCGGGCAATCAAGGGACGGCGGCTGGCCCTGCGACAGGGACCGGCCCAGCGAGGGAGAGCGAAATGAACAGCGAGCCAGCCTGGACACCATTGGGCTTCACTGATGATGTCTTGCCGGTGGGCACACACATGTGCCTCATCTACAACGACGAGAGGGAGCGGCGCCAGATCATCTCCAGGTTCCTGGAAGCTGGCCTCAGGGAGGGGGAGCGGGTGGCGTACTTCGCCGACCTGATGTCCGTGGACGATGTGTATGGGTGGCTCACCGAGATGGACGTGGAGATCCCCGCCGGCGATCAGTTCGCGGTGACCCAGGCAGAGGGCACCTACTGCGCTGAGGAGGACTTCCAGCCGGGGAGGATGCTCGACAACCTGCGCGCGTTTCATGACGGGACCAGGGACTCAGGGTTCCCCGCGGCCCGGGTCAGCGGTGAGATGTCCTGGGCGCTGAGGGGTATCCCGGGATCGGACCGGCTGATTGAGTACGAGGCGCGCGTAAACGATGTGCTGGAGAGCCACCCGATCACGGCCATTTGCCAGTACGACGCCCGGCGGTTCGATGGGGCCACCATCTTTGACGTGCTCAAGGTGCACCCGATGATGGTGGTGAACGGGCAGGTTGTGAAGAACCCGTACTACGTGCGGCCAATGGAGTTCCTCTCGACCCTGGGCCAAGCGCAGCCAGAGTGACGGACACGCAACCGAACCGGGCCGATGTTGATCCGCGGATCCTGGGTCAACTCCTGGCCGCCCAGAGCACCCTGTCGGTCTTTTCGGCTCGTCAGCGGGTCGGAGAGTTCCTCCGCCGCGCCCTGGAGGAGCTGCCCGGCGTGGCGAGGTGCGCCGTATGCCTCACCGGCACAGACCAGCCCGAGCTGGAGGCCCGCGTCGTTTTGGAGTGTAAGGGATGCGAGGCCTCGCACCCCATCACCGAGAGCGCGCCGGTCCATGATTGCTCGGTGACAGAGCAGGTCGGATACCGAGGCATCCCGGTCAGGACACGGGAGCACCAGTTCGGTTTTTTCCTGATTCAGGTGGAGGAAGAGGCGGTCTTCGCTCCCTACGCGCCCTTTGTGGAGAATATGGCCGGCAGTCTGGCCATCAACCTGGAGCGGCAGTGGCAGCGTGACCAGTTGGAGGAGGCCAACACTGAGCTGCAGAGACACCGGGATCACCTGGAGGACCTGGTCCAGGACAGGACCGTCGCGCTCCAGCTTGGGCTCCAGCGGGAGCGGCGGCTCAACACTGTGCTCAAGGCCGTCCGCGCCGTGAACCAGCTGATCATCCGCGAGAAGGACGAAGACCGGCTACTCCAGGAGGCGTGCCGGATCCTCACCGATGTGCGGGACTTCGCCTGCGTCATGATCAACAGGCTGAACAAGAAGGGAGGGGTGGAGCTGGCGGCGGTTTCAATTGGCGGCGCCGGGGAGGTGCCCGGCGGGGGGCGGAGCATGCTGGAAGAGCAGCCAGATTGTTGCCGCAAGGCCCTGGCCTCCGACACGCCCATCCTGAGGCACCACCGGGCGTCCGGCTGCAAAGCGTGTCCAGCCGGGGGGGAGGGGCGCGAGACCCCCTGCATGGCCATGGCCATGCGGCACGGGGAGCAGGAATACGGTGTGCTCACCGCCGCGCTGCCCACCGAGATCGCCCAGGACCCGGACGAGCAGGCGCTCTTCAGCGAGGTGGCCGGTGACCTCGCCATGGCTCTTCACGACATCGAGCTGGAGCGGCGCCACCACCAGCTGGAGGAGCGGCTCAAGGGGGCGGAGAAGATGGAGGCCATCGGCCGCCTGGCCGGGGGCGTGGCCCACGACTTCAACAACCTGCTCAGCGTGATCCTCAGCTACACCGGCTTCGCCATCGAGGAGCTCAAACCCTCCGACCCGATCCGCGAAGACATACAGGAGATCCAGAACGCGGGGGAGCGCGCCGCCACCCTCACCCGGCAGCTCCTGGCCTTCAGCCGCAAGCTTGTGCTCGAGCCCAAGGTCATCAACTTGAACACGGTGGTCTCTAACATGGAGAGCATGCTCCGCCGGCTGCTGGGCGAGGACATCGAGATCGTCGTCCATCTGGCCGGGGGGCTCGGCAGCGTGGAGGCGGACCCGGGACAGCTTGAGCAGGTGATCATGAACCTCGCGGTCAACGCCCGCGACGCCATGCCCAACGGCGGCAAGCTCGCCATAGAAACCCAGGACACGGAGCTGGACGAAGCCTACGCTTCTCAGCACGCGTCGGTGATGCCTGGCCAGTACGTCATGCTCTCGGTGACCGACACCGGCCTCGGCATGGACGACGAGACCATGGCCCATGTGTTCGAGCCGTTCTTCACCTCCAAGGAACAGGGGAAGGGCACGGGCCTGGGCCTGGCCACGGTTTACGGCATCGTCAAGCAGAGCGGCGGGAACATCTGGGTCTACAGCGAGCCAGGGATAGGCGCCACGTTCAAGGTCTACCTGCCGCGCGTTGAGGCCCCGGCGGCTCGGGCGGTAAAGAGCAGATCCTCTGGCGTGGTTGCCTCCGGCGACGAGACGGTGCTCATCGTGGAGGACGAGGATGGGGTGCGGCGCATCGCCGAGCGCATCCTCCGGGGGGGAGGGTACCAGGTGCTCTCCGCGGCCAACGGCGGCGAGGCGTTGCTCCTGTGTGAGAAGCATGGTGGCTCCATCGATATGCTGCTCACCGACGTGGTGATGCCTCACATGAGCGGCCGGGAGCTGGCCGAGCGGCTGGTCAAGGACGGGATGCCGTTCAAGGTGCTCTACATGTCTGGCTACACGAACAACGCCATCGTGCAGCATGGCGTGCTCGAGGAGGGGACCCGCTTCATCAGCAAGCCCTTCACCTCGGCGGAACTCTTCCGCGCGGTGCGTGAGGTGCTGGACGATTCCGCGTAGGTTTCTGGATTCTAGACTCTGGGTTCTAGATGCAGGGGCCGTTGCAGACGTAGCGGCAGAGGGCGACGCAGCCCATGTCCCATTGCTTTGTGCAACATGATGGGCGCAGCTTGCAGACGCAGCTTTGGCAGTAACACCCCTTGCAGCCGGGCTGGGAGTGGGGGGAGCACATGGCCGCGCAGGAGCCGCAGTCCTTGGCGCAGTTCCGGCAGTTCTCGCCGTTCTTGGGCTGACACACGCCGTTGCCGCAGGAGCAGGGCCCACAGTCAGTGGAGCAGGTCAGGCAGTTCTCCCCGTAGCTGGCCTCGCACTTCCAGTTGCCGCAGCACTTGCCGCAGTCCGCGGGGCAGGTCTTGCAGGTCTCGGGGCCGTTGCACTTCTTGTCGCCGCAGCTGTAGCAGGTGCCGCAATCCTGGGGGCAGTTGAAGCAGTTCTCGCCGGCCCAGGTCTCGCACTTCTTGTTGCCGCACTTGGAGGGGCAGGCGCCGCAGTCGGTGGGGCAGGTGGAGCAGTTCTCGTAGGGCTTCTGGCACTTGCCGTTGCCGCAGGTGCAGAGGCCGCAGTCGGCCTTACAGGTGACGCAGTTCTCGCTCCCCTCGCACTTGCGGTCACCGCAATAGCCGCAGGTGCCGCAATCCTTGGGGCAGGTGGTGCAGTCCTCGCCCCAGTGGGTCTCGCACCTGTTATTGCCGCAGGTGCAGGGGCCGCAGTCCTTGGAGCAGTTGATGCAATTCTCCTGGGGCTTGTTGCACTTCTTGTCGCCGCACACCGGCGGGCAGGGCTGGCAATCCTGCGGGCAATTTTTGCAGCTCTCGCCGGCGTCGCACTTCTTGTTGCCGCAGCCGCAGATGCCGCAGTCGGCCGGGCAGTTGGTGCAGGTCTCCCACGGCAAGTCGCACTTGTTATTGCCGCACTTGGGCTTGCAGGTGCCGCAATCCTTGGGGCAGGTGGTGCAGCTCTCCCAGGGGGGCTGGCACACGGCGTTGCCGCACACCGGCTTGCAGGTGCCGCAGTCGGTGGGGCAGGTGGTGCATGACTCGGTCTTCGGGTCGCACTTGCCGTCGCCGCACACGGCCGGGCAGGGGCCGCAGTCCAGGCGGCAGTTGGCGCAGCTCTCGCTGCCGGTGCACTTGCCGTCGCCGCAGCCGGCCGGGTTGCACGTGCCGCAGTCGGCCGGGCAGGTCTTGCAGTTCTCGGTGGGGGCCTTGCATGTGCCGTCGCCGCAGGTGGGCTTGCACGGGCCGCAATCGGCGGCGCAGGTCGCGCAGCTCTCGAAGGGCTCACACTTGCCGTTACCGCAGGCGCAGAACCCGCAATCCTTGGGGCAGGAGATGCAGTTCTCGCTGCCGTTGCAGGTGCCGTCGCCGCAGCTGGGCTTGCACTTGCCGCAATCCTTGGGGCAGGTGGCGCAGCTCTCGGGGTACGCGCACTTGCCGTCGCCGCAGGTGGGCTTGCAGGGGCCGCAGTCGGTGGGGCAGGAGGAGCATGACTCGGTGGCCGCGTCGCACGTCCCGTCGCCGCACTTGGCCGGGCACGTGCCGCAGTCCTTGGGGCAGGATGAGCAGGTCTCGGTGGAGCTGCACTTGCCGTCACCGCAGGTGGGGCAGGCGCCGCAATCCTTGGGGCACGAGCTGCAGCTCTCGGTGAGGGCGCACTTGCCGTCGCCGCACACCGGCTTGCAGGCGCCGCAGTCCAGGGGGCAGGAGGAGCAGCTCTCGTAGTAGTCGCACTTGCCGTTGCCGCAGCTCGGCAGGCAGGGGCCGCAGTCCTTGGGGCAGCTCGTGCAGGTTTCAGTGGCGTCGCACTTGCTGTCGCCACAGAAGGCGGGGCAGGCGCCGCAGTCCCTGGGGCAGGTGGTGCAGCTCTCGTTGGCGTCGCACTTGTTGTCGCCGCAGTAGACAGGGCAGGCGCCGCAGTCCTTGGGGCAGGTGGAGCAGCTCTCGGTCTTGTCACACTTGCTGTCGCCGCAGGTGGCGGGGCAGGCGCCGCAGTCC
>CAZCFB010000171.1:0-5074 GCA_964497805.1 uncultured Kofleriaceae bacterium | reverse complement strand
CCACAGGCCGCCTGACTCAAGCAAACGAGTCTCCGGAGAAACCGGGGCGATTCAGTTTGCCGCGGACGCGTGCCAGGACTCCCTTGGGCAGGCTCTCAACTGCCGCCTCTTTTGAGCCTCTTTTTCCTGGAAGTGGCCTGGCCTGATGTTCGGATACCCGTAAGGCGCAGGAAGAAGTCATCAAGGCAAACAAAACGATTGTGAGTTGGCTTTCCTTCAACTGGGACACGCGAACCTCCCTCGCGGTGGCCTCCTCAGGCCTGGTATTCCACAAATCCCCGCAGGCCCATTCCTGGCTGATTGTTGACCCTGTTATGGCTTATACGGGTGGAGCCCCATACAAGTGGCGAATTTCTAGCCCTTCTCGAAGATCTCCAGCAGCACGGTAGCGGGCACCCAGATCCAGCACCAGGTAGCGCTTGCTGCCCCGGGGCGCGCCGAAGATCACCGGGCAGATCTGGTTCCCGCCCTCGGAGAACCAGCCCTCCTCGTCGCGATCGTGGCCGTGAATCACCATGGACAGCGGGATGCCCACGTCCAGGCTCAGTGCTTGCAGCAGCCTGTCGGTAACCTCCTTTTGCTGACCATAGCTTCCTGTGATGGTCTGAAGCAGCGCGCTACCGTCACTATCGAGCGGCCCTTCAAGGCTGATGTCGTCCAGCTGTCGCAAGGAGGTAAGTCGATCGTCCGGGGAACCATGCGCCATCAGGACACCACACTCTGCGACGACCACCAGCAGGGCGGTTCGGAACAGCTCGCGCAGGGTGGATACCTGACCATCGCTTAATTGGTCCTCCAGGTGAGCAACTTCATCGGGATGGAACTTGGAGGTGCGCTGGCCTCCGATGTGCCCGTGATCATGGTTTCCGAGGAGCAGGTGAACATTGTCCGGAAATGACCGAAGCAGTTGGGCCACACCGTCCACGATGTTCCAGGACTCGTCCTCGAAGTTGTAAAGGCGAGGCTCTTCCCGGCGTGCGTCTTTGCTTGGAGCGTGGACAAGATCTCCGAGGATCACCCAGTGTGTGAGTGAATCCTGCTCCCGGAGTTCGAGGAAAATGTCACGCAGGCGGCGGAAGTCACCCCCGTTCCCGTGCAAATCCGTACTGACCATCAGTGTGCCGGGGCCGCGGAGAATGCGGTGACGCCCGAGTCCTCGGGCTGCTGCGGGCGGACTTGCTTCCATCTCCCAACATTCGGTCTGATTTCAGTCAGGGTCAACGGACCTGTAATTAATGCTCCATGCCCGGGAACACCGAGGATCATCCTGTGTCCAACTAGACATGAAGAGCAGGGGAGAGGGGATGTCCATGTTTTGTTGCCGCCAGGTGTTCGCGTGTGCACTTTTCACACTCTTCTGGCCAGGCTGGGGCTCCGTCGCTCACGCTCGCCTCCAGGCGGCGGCGGTGTCCCAAACGGGGAAAGGCGAGCCGTGTGTTGTCCACCTCCACGGTTCGGAGCCGGACTGGGTGGTGGTGAGGGGGCGGTGCAGCGGGGCTGTCTACCGCATGATGCGGCAGCCGGAGCCCATTGTTGGTGTGCTGACGGGCGGTGGAAAGGTCCTCGCCATCGGGAAGAGGTGCGTACACTTTGTCCTTGATGAGGGGCGGAGACCTGTTTGCCCTGGCAGCGGCGGCCAGAAGATTCGGGACGCCGCCCTGACTGATCTGGACGGCGATGGCAAACATGGGCTGGTACTTCTGCTCCGCGAGGACGACCCTCGAGCCAGGGGACGCATCCTGGGGGTGAACCTGGAGAACGGCCGGTACGCCGAGCTCGAGGTGGAGCCCCTGGCAGGGGCCTGGGCGGTGGACAGCGGCGACCTGGACGGGGACGGCAAGGAGGAGCTGCTGGTGGGCGTGTACAAAACCGCTTACCACGATCCACGTCCAGCCCGGCGAGTCCGCGTCTACAGCTATGACCCAATGCAGGGCGTGTTGGTCCCACGGTGGCGGGGTACGCGTATGTCGCGGCGGCTGTTGGACCTGGCAGCTGGACCGTCAGATGCAGGGGGAAAGACCCAACTGGCGGTGCTTGAGGATATGGGCGCCGGCAAGCGCAGAATCACGTTGTACGGGTGGCATTACTTTGGCTTTTGGATGAACCGTATCCTGCCGGCGCAGGCGGGGAGTGTGCACCTGGCGCGGTTTGCGGACAGTGGCGGCTCCGAGGCGTTGGTCGCTGTCCCTGCGCTCGGGCGCGACAAGCTCGTCGACCATTTACTCGAGCTGGCCTCGCCTGCGCCGAACCGCGAGCTCCGACGCGCCAAGGCCAGGAGGAAATGTAAATGACCGCCGTACATGGAGGGAGGGGCACATGATGAGCCGTCGAGCACTGGTCGTAGCAACGCTCTGTCTGGGGTTATGGATTCCGACACCCGCTCGGGGGCAGGCGAAACCCGATGAGAAGAAGCCGCTGACGTTCGCCGCAACGTTCTTGCCGGGGAGCAAGCCGGTGCCGGGCATTCAAAAAGGCACGGGCCCGCTGCTGATTCAAACCCTGCCCGAGGTTCAGATCGCCCGGCAGTTCGGCAAGCTCGCCCCGGGCCACATCGACGCGCTGAAGCGGCAAGGATTTTTCATCGCGCCGTCCCGGGCCACGCACCTGTACCAGATCTACGAGCGCAACGACTACCTGCGGGTGCCGAGCTTCATCACCACGGACCTGATGATCGACCTGACCCACGCGTTCATCGAGAACATCCTGAGGAACATCGAGGAGCGGGAACTCTACCCGCGGCTGAACAAGCTGTGCGCGGCCCTCTGGAAGGAGGCGGCGAAGATGCGCCGGGAGAGCAAGAAGCGCAAGGTGCGCCGGGCGGCTGGCCACAATCTGTTCTTCTTCGCGGTCGCGGCACGGCTGGCGGGGCAGAAACCGAAGCTGCCCCGGGCCATGCGCGCGCGGGTGGAGCGCATGTACCGCCGCATCATGGCAGCGGAGAAGCAGCCGCCGCCCCTGGGTGTGAAGGTCAAGGGCGTGACGTCACCGCTGTTACTGGGTGTGCTCAAGACGATCGGCCATTACAGTCGCACCAAGAAGCTGAGTCAGTACTTCAAGGCCATGTCCTGGCTGTCCACGGTGTACGAGCCGCTCCGGGGTGAAAATGCGAAACCGATCCGCACTGCGCTGGTGCTCCAGACTATCCGGCGCGCCCGGGTCGGCAAGGTCCCGGTCTCCCGGATGATGAAGGAGATGGTGGCAGTGTCGGACATGTTCGTCGGCCAGACAGGGGAGGCCACCCCCCTGGCGCTGATGCCAGCCTACACAGGAGCCTATGGCGAAGCGGCTTCGCCTGATGCGCTGGCGGAGTCCGCTTCCCTGGCGAAGTTCGTCGAGCTCGCCGCGGCCAAGCATCCGATGGCGGGGCAGGAGCAGGCGCGTCCCGGGCGCGCCGGAGAGGACAGAGGCATGGTGTTCTTTGGGCGACGGGATTTCGCCGACACATTGCATCTTCGCCGCGTGGCGCTGGATCGCCGCAAACGCCTATACTTTTCCGGCCTGGACGTGGCCGCGGCGCTGACCTCACCGCGGGCGCTGGATCTGCTGAAGAAGCATGATCCCCGGGTCGCCAACTGGAAGGGATTCGACAAGGCGTTCTTTCGGGGAATAGCAGACCTGGAGGGCCTGCTGGCCAGGCAAAAAGACCGGGACGTCTACCACGGCACCCTGCATGCGCTCCGTTTTCAGCTGTCACCGGGGTTCCATCCAGATTTTCCGTCCATGGGAACGAGCGCATGGCAGACCAAGTCGATCCAGTCGTTCCTCTCGGGTTGGGCAGAGCTGCGACATACCTTTCAACTCTACGGCACCCTGAGCGGAGCGGAGTGCGATCACCCGAACCACCCGCCGCCCCCCGGCGCCGTCGAGCCATACGCCGAGCTGTACCGCCGACTGCGTCAGATGGTAGAGCGCCTGGAAGCGCGCCTCACCACTGCCGGGATGATGTTCGGCCGACCCAGCGAGGAGGACTCCTTCTTTGTCAGCGGGGCAAAAGAGAAGTTCAAGTTGATCAAGAACGCGCTCAGCTTCTGCGAGCGCATCTCGAAGAAGCATCTGGCCCGAAAGCCGTTGACCCGGCTGGAGCGCGAGAGGATCACCACCCTGGGCGGGGCCGTGGAGCAGGCGCTGATCACGCTGTCTGATAGCGAGATCCTTTCGGATAGGGACAAGGAGATGGCGAAGCTCTCCGGGGTGGCCACCATCGGGTCCAGGGTGCTTCACGCGGCCGTGGGCAGGCCGGATGTGCTGTATGTGATCGTGCGGGTGAACGGCAAGCTGACGCTCATGAGGGGCGCGACCATGTCGTACTACGAGTTCCTCACTGCGGGTCGCCGCCGGCTTTCGGACGAGAGATGGCATCAAATGATCTCCACTGGCCGTCAGCCTCCGAGACCGATCTGGCTCAGGGACATTTTCAGGAGCAAGCCGCCGGAGCCGCGGAATCTTGGCGCGGCGCAATTTCGCTGCCGCAGCGACTTCCAGTGGCTCGAACTTTGATGGTTCCCGGGGGCTGGTTACCTGGCGGGAGGCCGGTCGCGTATCTTGGGGCAGCCCTGGTCGCCGCCGCCCTGGTGGCGCTGCCGGCCCCCGCCCAGGGTGCGCCAGTTGAGAAGCCCGGCTCCGCCACCTTGGTGCTGACCGGCGACCTCATGCTGGCACGCCGCTTGAAGCCGCCGACGCCCACACAGGTTCGAAAGGTCCGGTCCTTGTTGGGCCAGGCAGACCTTGTGATTGGCAACCTGGAAACCCCGCTGGGGCCTTGCCCTGATCCTGGGGAGCCAGAGTTCCCGAGGCTGTGTGCATCGAAGGAGTTGCTCGAATCGCTCCCGGCGCTTGGCTTCACCTGGGTAAGCCTGGCCAACAACCACATGCTGGACGCGAGGCAAAGAGGGCTAAGTCAGACGCGCCGGCAGGTCAAGCGCCTTGGCATGACCGCTTCGCGGCCCCTGGCCCTGGGCGGTAAGGCGACTCCTGCATCCTCCCGCCTGGCATGTCCGGTCACGGAGGCGGTCCAGGCGCTCCGCCTTCGGGTACAAGGCCACCGTATTGTGCTGCTCGCCTTCAACGCGACCGT
>CAZCFB010000170.1:0-5151 GCA_964497805.1 uncultured Kofleriaceae bacterium | reverse complement strand
ACTAGTGCATGGCGGAGGAGATGATCAGGGCCAGGCCGATGAGGAAGGCGCCGATGATGATGCCGAGGGAGGTGTTCTGATCCTCCTCGATCTCCTTGCGCACGGAGAAGGGCATCATCTTGTTGAAGATGGCGAAGGCGATGCCGAAGATGATCATCCCGATGAAGGAATAGATGATGGTGGAGAGGATCAGGCCCGGCTTGAGATCCGCGATCAAGGTTTCCATGGGTTTCTCCCTCTGTTTCCTTTATTTGCCCCCCCGGAAGCCGCCGCCATAGTGCCGGCGGCTGCCGAAGTAGATGAACATGGGTCCCCGGCCGGAGCGCGAGGTGGTGCTGGACTGGCGGATGCTCACCGGCTTGTCGAGCAGGCCGGGTAGACCGTAACCCCTGGCCGAGGCGAGCCACGCGAATCCAGTCATGGACGTGAATACCGTCAATACGATGAGCCACCTGAGCATTATTTCGCCATCCTAGTCATCGTCGTCTGGCATGACCTCGGCCCATCGGCGGGTTTCGAACATGCGCCTGCGCAGGTACTCGAACACCGGGAAGAGCAGCGAGATGATGAACAGCCCGAGGAAGTAGCGCGAGAGCAGCAGGCCCTGGACCAGAGCGACCTGCAGCGGCTCGCCCCGGGCCCGGCCGCTGTTGCCGCTGCCGCCGGCCGCCTTGAACAGCAAGCGGTAGGTGCCTGGCGGGGGGGCCTTGCCGTAGGTGGTCGAGGTGCGGGAGCCCTCGCTCCAGCTCTCGCCCCCCTCCACGCCGCTGTAGTAGCTGATGTCCGCCTCCATCTCCTGGACCACCTTGTCGGAGGCGTCCACAAGGGCGACCTGGAGGGCCATCCAGGAGTTGCTCAGGGGCGCGCCGATCTTCAGGGCCATGATGGGCTCCGTGCCGATCTGGAAGGGCTCGCTCAGGGTCTCCTTGAGGTAGGCGGTATGGTCGAACTTCTTGTTGAAGATCACCTCGCCGCTGGCGCCGATGGACATGAAGGCCAGGAAGCCGTTGATCAGGGCGAAGATGGCGCCCATCACCATGAGGCTGCGGGCCAGGGGGCTGCGGCTGAAGGGCTGGGCCGGGTGAACCCCGTAGGTGCCGGGGGCTGCCTCGTCCAGGTTGAAGGCGAGCCAAACCTGAGCCGGGGACATGTACTCACCGACGAAGTACTCCACCTCCTTGCGGCCCTGCTCCACCAGGAACATGTAGGGCGGCGCCACCAGATCGGCGTAGGAGTTGCGGTCGCCGGAGCGGGCCAGCCAGGGCAGGGCGCCGTCCACGTAGACCAGGCGGGAAGAGCCACTCTCGTAGAACTGGTAGGTGCGGTCTCCTGCCTTGATCCGCTGCTTCGGGATCATGGAGAACGGGTTGCCCTGCGGCGCCTGCTGGGTGGGCCGGTTGAGCATGTAGTGGTTGTTGTACTCGGCCAGCCATAGGTAGCCCGCGTCCGGGTTGTGGAGCAGGTACTCCCTGGCCAGGTAGCCCTCGTCGTCCTCATAGAGCATGCGGCCGCACACCTCGTATGCGTCGCCGTCGAAGGAGCCGGCCTGGCCGATCTCGAAGTAGAAGCCCGCGTCGAAGTCGGCCGGGTTGACCCCCATCACCTTGGCTTCGGCCCCGGTGAGGTCGTTCTGGGCGCCGCAGTACTCGCAGACCAGGGTCTCCACCTCGCGGTCCGCGGGCATCTCCTGGGGCGCGTCACAGTTGGGGCAGCGGACGTCCTCGCCCTCGTGACCGCCGGCCGTTGAGGGGGGGCGCTCGTCGTCGATCTGGAGGTGCTCGTGGCCCAGCGCATAGCCCGTGAAGCAGGTGGGGGCCTCGCCTCGTTTGTCGTACTCCAGGGTGGCAAAGCGGGTGCCGTCCAGGGAGGCAAGGTCCGCGTAGTTGTAGCGTTCGCCGGGCTGGAGGGCGAAGGGGAGCTGGCCCTCGCCGCCCTCGCACTGGGCCTCGCCCACCTCCCGCACCGAGTAGACCTGGCCGTCCAGGGTGATCTGCGTGCCCGTTTGCAGCTGTCCGAGGGGGGGCAGGCCAGAGGTTGGGGTGGCCACCTCCATGGTCAGCTTGCGCTCGTTCTCGCTGAGCCAGGCCACGCTGCCGTCGCCCAGCTGGAGGTACCACTCGTCCCAGCCGCCCGCTCCGTGCTGGTAGCGCAGGTGGCCCACGACATCGAATGGGCGCTCCTGGAGCTTGCCGGTGGCGTGCATGTAGAGCCGGGTGTCCCCCTCGGGGAGGATGGACTGCTCGCCCATCTTGAGGGCAGCGTCCTCGCCCCAGTACACCACCGTGTTGCAGAACTCGCACACCAGCATGGTGATACCCGGGTTGACCAGGGTGTGCTCTCCCCCGCAGTTGGGACATCGAAGCTGGCGGCTCATGGTGAGGTCAAAATAGCCCGGCCCTTTGTGGGGTGTCAAACCCGTGCGGCGCGGGGCCCGGAGGACGGGTCAAAGGGAAATTCCTTGACTAATGTAGGGTTATACTTGCAAGGATTCAGAAAATTAGACCAGGAGACCTGCCATGTACCGACCTCTTAGCCTGCTGCTAGTCCTGACCCTCCTCGCGCTTGGCGGCTGCGCCGGCGGTGATGACGCGCCCACCTGCGGCCCCACCAACTGCAATGGGTGCTGCACCGCCACGGGGACCTGCGTGCCTGGCAACCTGGACACCGCGTGCGGCGACAACGGGGCAAACTGCTCCAGCTGCAGCTCTGACAAGCAGTGCATGTCGGGCACCTGCACCGCGCTTCCCTGCGGTCCGTCCACCTGCGCCACTGGCTGCTGCTCGGGCAACGTGTGCAAGCAGGGCAACGAGGACGCCTTCTGCGGCGGCGGCGGCGCGGGGTGCAGCAACTGCGCCTCCACCGACCGATGCAACGCCGGCCAGTGCGAGGCGAAGCCGTGCGACGCCACCACCTGCCCCAACGGCTGCTGCTACCAGGGCGCCTGCCTCCCGGGCACCAACCCGGGCGCCTGCGGCAAGAGCGGCGTGGCGTGCCAGGACTGCGGCAACGGCATGACGTGCAAGCAGCAGACCTGCACCAAGCAGGCGTGCAACGCGGCCACCTGCTCCAACGGCTGCTGCGACACCAGCGGCAACTGCATCACAACCCTCACCGAGGCCAACTGCGGCATCGGCGGCGCCCTGTGCAAGCAGTGCGGCAAGGACCAGATCTGCCAGAGCGGCAAGTGTGGGACGCCCTCCTGCTCACCCACCAGTTGCCCCGCTGGCTGCTGCGACGCCAGCGGCAAGTGCGTGGGCGGCAACGAGAAGGGCGCCTGCGGCACCGGCGGCAAGGCGTGCGGCAAGTGCGACACCGGCCAGACCTGCTCCAGCGGGAAGTGCGTCTGCACCAAGGCCTCCTGCCCCAGCGGCTGCTGCTTCAACGACAAGTGCCAGCCCGGGATCACCAGCGCGGCCTGCGGCGCGGGCGGGAACAACTGCAGCTCCTGCAAGAGCAACGAGAAGTGCGACAAGGGCGTGTGCAAGATTGGATGCGGCCTGAACAACTGCAAGGACGGCTGCTGCGACGGGACCACCTGTAAGAAGCCCTCCAACACCTCCTTCTGCGGCCTGCTGGGGCAGCCGTGTCAGAAGTGCAACCTGACCAACTTCACCGAGAAGTGCGTCAGCGGCATCTGCAATGACTCATCCAAGTGCGGCTACAAGCAGTGCCCCAAGGGCTGCTGCAAGAACAGCAAGTGCGAGCCGGGCAACAGCTTCAATACCTGCGGCAAGGGCGGCCAGGTTTGCCAGGTTTGTCCGCCGCACATGCAGTGCGTGAACCAGGCGTGCAAGATCAAGACGGCCAGCAAGTGGCTGGTGACCCTGGTTGAGGTGGAGGTGGACAAGTCCAAGAAATGGGACACCGGCCTGGTGCTGCCTGGCTACGAGCCGCCGGATGTCTACGTGGAGTTGACCGTGTCGGGCACGCTCAAGAAGAGCAAGACCAAGGACAACACCTACACGCCGGTCTTCAACGAGTACATGCTCACCGCCACGGCCGCGGAGCTGATGAAGAGCAAGAACTTCCTGATCAAGGTCTGGGATGAGGAGCTCATCGGGCCGCCCCAGAAGATCGCCGAGTGCGCCACCCAGATCTATGAGTTCGAGCTCAAGGCCGGGACCGCGAAGATCCTGTACTGCGGCACCGGCAAGGACCTGAAGCGGATCAAGTTCAACTTCGCTCCGGCGCCATAGCCTCGTCGCTGCCCCCTCAGGGGCAGTTCCCACCGCACAAGTACTTGCAGGCCGCCGCGCAGAGCAGGCCCCACGAGCCATTGCAGCAGTTGGGCAGGTAGCCGCACACGCACTTCTCGCAGGCGCAGCCCCCGCACCCGGCGCTCTGGGTGATGGAGCACCCGGTACACTTTCCGCAGTCCTTGGGGCAGGAGGCGCAATCCTCCTTGGTGTTGGAGTCACACTTGCCGTCGCCGCAGGAGGGCTTGCACTTTCCACAATCGCCCGGGCAGTTTTTGCACGACTCCCATGGGGCGCACTTGCCGTCGCCGCAGTACGGCTTGCAGGGCCCGCAGTCCTTGGGGCATGAGCTGCACGACTCTCCCGGGGCGCACTTGCCGTCGCCACAGGTTGGCTTGCAGGGCCCGCAATCGCCGGGGCAGGATCCGCAGGTTTCGGACCCCGTGCACTTGCCATCACCGCACTTGTCCGTCGGCGCGAGGCAGCCGCCGCAATTTACCTGGCACTCCTTGACGCAGATCTGGTCCCAGGCGGTGGCGCAGCAATAGGGGTCCATGCCGCACACGCACTTTTCGCAGGCGCAACCTGAGCACCCGGCGCTGGTCTTGACCTGGCAGCCGGTGCACTGGCCACAATCCTTGGGGCAGGTGGCGCAATCCTCCTTGGCCGTGGCGTCGCACTTCTTGTCGCCGCAGGAAGGCTTTGGCGGGCACTTGCCGCAGTCGACGGGGCAGGTTCTGCACGACTCGCCCGGACCGCAGGCGCCGTCGCCGCAGGAAGGCTTTGGCGGGCACTTGCCGCAGTCGGCAGGGCAGGTTTTGCACGACTCGCCCGGACCGCAGGCGCCGTCGCCGCAGGAAGGCTTTGGCGGGCACTTGCCGCAGTCGGCAGGGCAGGTTTTGCACGACTCGCCCGGACCGCAGGCGCCGTCGCCGCAGGAAGGCTTTGGCGGGCA
>CAZCFB010000169.1:3386-5159 GCA_964497805.1 uncultured Kofleriaceae bacterium | reverse complement strand
GCCGTTCATGCCGCTGTTCCTCGTCACGACGCTGATGGCGCTTGCACTGGTCGTGGGCGCGCCGGTGGCGAGCGCGCCACCCCGCGCGCTGGCGGGGGGGGGCGGGGGGGGGGGGGGCGGGGTGTCGGGGCCACACCATAAATGCCGCAGGGTTCGCCCCGAACACCGTCGGGGTTCGTCTCAGCAAGGCCGCCACGTCAGGATCCCGGGCGAAGCGGCGCTCCAGGAAGCGGCGGGCTGCGCGGCGGTCCATGCCGTGGTCATCCAGGAAGTCGCTGTAGAGGGTCAGGTCCTTCTCCTGGGGGAAGGGCATCCTCCGCAGGGTCGGCTCGGGGGGGGAGGCGAGGGGGAGGTTCAGCAGGGACGTGTTCACGTAGGCGATGTGGGGGGCGTGTTCGGCCACGAAGGCCATGGTCTGCTCCGCGTCGGCTTCGGTCTCCCCGGGCGTGCCGAACAGGACGTACAGGTAGACCGGAATCCCGGCCTCTCCCAGGGTGCGGAGCACGCGGCTGGCAAGGTCAGGGGTGATCCCCTTGTTCAGGCGCTTCAGCACCGCCGGTGAGCCAGACTCCAGGCCGAGCTGCAGCACCCTGCAGCCCGAGGCCTTGAGCCCCCGGGCCACCGCGGGATCGGCCAGGGCGGGGTGGAAGCGGGTGAAGCCGTACCAGGAGAGTGGCCACCGCTGGCGGGACAGCTGCTCAAGGCAGGCCGGGGGCACGGCGCTGTCGCTCAGGTGGATCAGGCTCGCGTCGGTCTCGTGCCACAGCTGCTCCAGCACCCGGGGCAGGGCGTCGCCATGGTTCAGCTCGAAGGGGGTGCACGCCACGGCCTCGGGGCAGTAAGAACAGCGCCCCCAGAAACACCCCTCGCTGGTGGCCAGGGGAAGGATGCGGCCGGGCGCCAGGTAGAGGTGGAAGGGCGCGTCCGAGAAGTCGGGCCTGGCCGAGGCCAGGACGCCGGGCGCGGGTGCGGGGAGGCCTGCCTCTTCCAGCAGGGGCGCGGCGCCGTCGCCAAACACCACACGGTCCACCGAGGGGCGTAGCCCGCCCGGGTCCAGGCGTCCCTTCCAGCAACCGAGCAGGGCGCCGCCCATGACCACGCGGGTGGAGGAGGGCAGGGCGCGCCGAAGGGCCCCGGCCACGGCCATGGCGGGCAGGGCCTGGTGCAGGTAGCCCACCGAGAGGCCCACCACTTTGGGCGGGGCGCTGGCCAGGTCCCGGGCCAGGCGGGCGGCGTAGGCGGCGTACGGGCTGTCGTCGGGATCCGCCGCCGCGGTGAGCAGGTCCCCGCTTCGCATGGGGCTGCGCACCAGGTGGGTGTACTGGGCCAGGTCCGGGATATGGTCGCTCTCCAGGCCGGCGGCCAGGCGGAGCACCTGGCGCAGGGCGCTCACCGCGTTGTGGTGGCGGTCACGGTTCTGGTAGGCGGCCGGCGAGGTGAGCTGCTGCAGGGATCGCTCACGCTGCTTCAACGCGCGGCGGTGGCTGGTCTCCTCCACCGCGTCCTCCAGCCGGGGGGCCGTGATCAGCTCGTGAAGGGCCTCCACGTTGGCGTCCACCACCCGCACCCGGGCCCCGGCCGCCCGCAGCCGCCCGGCCAGCAACGCCGGCGCCGGCGCGGGCTGACAGGGCAGGGCCGCCGGAGGATGAATCAAGACAATGTCAGACGAAGCAGCCATGCTCTCGTCGGATATACTACCCGCGCCATGCTGACAAGCCGCACATACCTGGCCCTGGCCCCGGCCCTGGCCCTCGCCCTCCTTGCCCTCTCCCC
>CAZCFB010000169.1:0-3286 GCA_964497805.1 uncultured Kofleriaceae bacterium | reverse complement strand
TGCTCACCCGGGCGCTGATCAACAACCACCGCACCAAGACCGCCTCGGCCCTGGGGCTGGCGGCCATCGTCCTCAACGGAGAGACCTTCTCGGCCAAGGCCACGGGCGGCAGCTACGATCCGGCCCGCTGGATCGATTTCGCCATCCGCTTCGCGGACATGTGTTCCAGGGACATCATCACCGACGCGGACTTCGGTAACCAGGAGGGGCCGGGCTACCTGGCCTATGGTGGCATCGACCTGTTCGGGTTCCTCTGGGCCTGGCACAACTACACTGGCGCGGCCAGCTACAAGGTGGACTGGTCTCCGTCGGCGGTGCCCCAGTACCGCTTCCATGTCACCGGCTCATACACCGTGCCCGACCTGTGGAGCGCGCCCTGGCTGGAGCGGCAGCTCGCCTGGCTGGTGCGGCTCATGCTCCCCGACGGCACCATGCCCGGCTTCGACGACAACTCCCCGGGCGGCCGCTTCTTCTTCGGCGCCATGGTTGGCAAGGGGGTGACCCTGGGGCCGCTCTTCCGCTGGGCCTGGCGCCGCTCCGGGTATTACAGCTCCGGCTCCGTGGACCAGGCGCCGCTCCTGTTGGCCACCTTCGACGACAAGGTTCCCGAGGCCACGCCCGCCGCCACGGGGTGGCCAGCGTCCTTCGCCATGCCCCACGCCGGGCAGGTGATCTTCCGCTCCGGGTGGGGGAAGAAGGACACCCAGGCCATGGTCCTTTGCGAGCATGGCAAGGCCGCGGGCTGGACCCAGAACCGCTGGGGCGACTTCATCGACGGGGCGGCCGGTCACGAGCACCCGGACCCCGGGGCGTTCTCCCTTTTCGCCGGGGGGGAGCGGCTGATCATCGACTCCGGCTACCTCGGCTGGGACCAGCACACCCTGGTGAACAACCCGGAGAACCACAACATCCTGCTGGTCGACGGCAAGGGGCCCCAGCGGTACCGTCTGGTCATCCCGGAGACCGAGATGCAGGCGGGTAAGGTGGTGCTCAAGCGCCCGGAGCAGGAGGGAGGCTGGGCCCCGGCCCTGGACGGCATGGCCTACCTCACGGCCAGCGACGTCAGCACGCCGGGCGCGCACCTGGCCGAGGTGTTCACCCGCTACACGGTGAACGTGCCGTCCACGGAGATCCGCCGGCGGGCGGCCTTCCTGGCCGGGCGGTTCCTGGTGATCCAGGACCGCGCCATCACCACCCCCTCGGGCAAGAGCGCGTCTGGCGGGAGCCACGCCTATACCTTCCAGATCCACGGCAACGGCGGCGGCACCAGCGGGGGGGTGTTCACCGCCGACGCGCTGGGCGGGACCTGGAGCCGGGCCGGAGGGAGCGTGCGCGCCGCCGTGGTTGGGGGCGCGCAGCTCAAGCGCACCGAGCGTCAGGCGGTGCATGATCCGGGCACCCGGAAGATCACCAAACACTCGGCGCTCGACGCAGTGTACACGGTCCGGGAGGGGGAGCAGGTGTCCTTCCTGGCCCTCATGGCGCCGGAGGTGAGCGGCGTCCTGGCCCCGGTGAAACAGCTCGCCGCCTGCCAGCCCGGTCCGTGCCTGAGCTGGAGCGCGGGAGCCCTGACCTGCCGGGCCTGGAGCGGCGCCCGGCACAAGGTCGCCGCCACGGCTGGCGCCCCGGCGCTGCTGGAGGCCATGGCCGGCGCCTACTGCAGCGGCTCGGGGCAGGTGAGCGGCGTCTTTGAGCTGCCAGGCCTGGGCAAGGACGACACCCTGATAACCGGCCGCTTCACCCTGGACAGCGCGGGCAAGGCGTCCAGCTACGACCTGCGCCTGCACCGCGCGGGGCGTACCCCGGGCGCTCCCCATGGGGCCGTGCTCGACCTGCCCGCCGTGGCCGGGCGGGTGCCCTCCGGCGCGTGCACATACTCGGCCTCCAGGACCGACGCCGCGCGGTGGAGGGTTGTCACGCCGCCCCGGGCCACGGTGAGCACCGCCGCCCGCCTGCGCAGCCCGCTGGCCCATATCTCCTTCCCCACCCTCAAGCACGGCGCCCCGGCGACCTTCACCCTGGGCGCCGCCGTCAAGGTGAGCGCGGCCGGCAGCTGCGCCGGCCTGGGCCAGTCCCTGTCCCGCACCTGGCGCATGGCGTCCCGCCCCGAGCTCTCCACCCTGAGCCTCCCGGCGGCCAGCGCCGGCTTGAACGAGCTGACTTTCAAGCCCGACCTGCCCGGGATTTACCGCCTGGAGCTCAAGGTGAGCGCGGGCGGCGTCACCGACAAGGCGGTGGTCACCCTGGAGGTTGAGGGGGAGCTCCCGTGGCCCTCCAGCGACGGGGGCGCACGTGACGCCGGGCCGCCGGACAGCGCTGTGGTGGACGCCTCAACACCCACACCCAGCGGTGTGGCCGGCGGATCCGGATGTGCCGTGCCCGGCGAGGGAACAGGCGCTCCCTCATTGCCCGTCCTGTTGCTGTTGCTGGCGGCGGCCACGCGCCGGCGGATCTGATAACCTTCAGCCATGCTGCGCACCCTGCACCTGACCTATGGGACCCCCGGAGATCTTGCTGGCCACATGGCCCAGGCCGAGCAGCACAACGCGCTGATGATCGCCCTGCCGCCGGGGGAGGGCGCCACCCCCCAACAGTTTGATCGGCTCAAGCTGGCCCTGCACATTGGCGCCACCGGCTCCGGCGAGGTGGAGGTGGAGGTGCTCCAGCTGCTGGGCCCCGCCGGGCTCGTGGTGCAGGTGGTGGACAAGGGCGCGGCCGCTGCCCTGGCCCGCTGGTCCAAGCCCAGCTCGGATTCGTCGCCGCCCGAGATCAGCTGGGAGGCACCGGAAGGGTACGGCGAGGCGGTTAGCGATGCAGACGATGTATTGGAGTTGGTGGACGCCCTCCTCGACGATGACCAGGTCATCGAGGATGACGAGGAAGACGAAACCGGCGACGGCGGCGGCGAAGATGACGGGCCGACAAAGGTCAGGGGGCACCAGCTGCAGGCGGGCATCGGGCCGCGCTCGTGGCCCATCGAGAAGCTCCGCACTGACTGGGACACCCTCAACCAGCCCCAGAAGATCCAGGTGGCCAGGCTGGGCAAGAAGCCGGCCCGGCGCATGATCGTTCAGATGAACGACAAGAAGCTGACCCACTTCGTCCTGCTCAACCCCCAGATCTCCGTGGACGAGGTGGCCCACCTGGCCAACAATCCGTCCCTGGATCCGGAGCTTGTGCGCCGCATCGCCAACTCCCCGGAGTGGACGCGCCACCCGTCAATCGCCCGCGCCCTCATCTGCCACCCGCGCCTCCCCATGCCGATGATCACCCGGCTCGTGGAGCG
>CAZCFB010000168.1:0-5349 GCA_964497805.1 uncultured Kofleriaceae bacterium | reverse complement strand
CGAGGCCGGCGCCGTGCTGGCCGTGAATGACAGGTCGGTGGCGCCCTTGGTGACGTTGATGGCCTTGTAGATGTCGTTGTTGCTCTCGTTGCTCTCGGTGACGCCGTTGTTGTAGTCCACGAAGATGCGGATGTAGCGCGTGCCGTTGGTCGCGGAGGCCGGCATGGTCAGGGTCATGCTGGTGTAGGTGAAGCCCTGGCCCGAGTTCAGGTCGTTGGTGCGCTGCTCCTGGCCCAGGGAGATGCAGCCGGTGGTGGTATTGCCCGGGCAGTAGTAGTAGCGCACCCAGAAGTCCGTCTCCAGGCGGCTGGTCTTGGTCTTGTTGTAGATGGTGGGCCGCACCGTGAACGTCGATCCGGCGGCGGCCACCGAGCCGTTGTAGGGCGCCGTGGCCTTGTAGACATACAGGTCGGGCCGGGTGCTCACCGTGATGTCGTCGAAGCGGGTGTTGTTGTTCTCGTTGGTCTCGTTGACCTTGTTGGTGGCGTCGGCCCAGAAGTAGATGTAGCCGGTGCCGTACAGGGCCGCGCTGGGAACGGTCAGGTTCTTGGTGTAGGTGCGCGTCTGGCCGGCGGTGAAGGTGTCCTTGACGTAGGTGTTGCCCAGGGCGGTGCAGCCCGAGTAGGTCTGCTTGGGGCAGTAGTAGTAGTAGACGTAGAAGGGCGTATTGAGCAGGCTGCTGGAGTTGTTGCGCAGGGTGGAGGAGACCGAGAAGAGGGAGCCGTGGGCCGCGGTGCTGCCCGAGGCCGGCGCCGTGCTGGCCGTGAATGACAGGTCGGTGGCGCCCTTGGTGACGGTGATGGCCTTGTAGTAGTTGTTGTTGTTCTCGTCGCTCTCGGTGACGCCGTTGTTGTAGTCCACGTGGAAGCGGATGTAGCGGGTGCCGTTGGCCGCGCCAGGCGGCATCTTGAGCGCCATGCTCTTGTAGGTGGTGCCCTGCCCGGAGTTCAGGTCAGTCGTGCGCTTCTCCTGGCCGAGGGAGACGCAGCCGGTCGTGGTGGTGTTGGAGGGACAGTAGTAGTAGCGCACCCAGAAGTCGGTGGTGAGCCGGCTGGTCTTGGTCTTGTTGTAGATGGTGGGGCGGGTGGTGAAGGTCAAGCCGGGGCCGGCCACCGAGCCGGTGTAGGGCACCGTGGCCTTGTAGACGTAAAGGTCGGGCCGGGTGCCCACCGTGATCTGGTCGAAGCGCGTGTTGTTGGTCTCGTTGGTCTCGGCCACCTTGTTGGTGGCGTCGGCCCAGAAATAGATGTAGCCGGTGCCGTACAGGACCGAAGTGGGCAGGGTGAGGTTCTTGGTGTAGGTGCGCGACTGCCCGCCGGTGAAGGTGTCCTTGACGTAGGTGTTGCCCAGGGAGGTGCAGCCGGTGTAGGCCGCCGTGGGGCAGTAGTAGTAGTAGATGTAGAAGGGCGCGTTGAGCAGGCCGCTGGAGTTGTTGCGCAGGGTGGCCTGGGCCGCGAAGACCGAGCCGTGGCCCGCGGTGCTGCCCGAGGCCGGGGCCGAGGTCCCCGTGATGGACAGGTCGGTCAACCCCTTGGTGACATTGATGGCCTTGTAATAGTTGTTGTTGTTCTCATCGCTCTCGGTGACGCCGTTGTTGTAGTCCACGTGGAAGCGGATGTAGCGGGTGCCGTTGGCCGCGCCAGGCGGCATCTTGAGCGCCATGCTCTTGTAGGTGGTGCCCTGCCCGGAGTTCAGGTCAGTCGTGCGCTTCTCCTGGCCGAGGGAGACGCAGCCGGTCGTGGTGGTGTTGGAGGGACAGTAGTAGTAGCGCACCCAGAAGTCGGTGGTGAGCCGGCTGGTCTTGGTCTTGTTGTAGATGGTGGGGCGGGTGGTGAAGGTCAGGCCGGGGCCGGCCACCGAGCCGGTGTAGGGCACCGTGGCCTTGTAGACATACAGGTCAGGCCAGGTCGTCACCGAGATGTCGTCGAAGCGGGTGTTGTTGTTGTCGTTGCTCTCCACCACCTTGTTGGTGGCGTCCAGCCAGAAGTAGATGTAGCCGGTACCGCGCAGGGCCGCGCTGGGCACGGTCAGGTTCTTGGTGTAGGAGCGCGACTGCCCGCTGCTGAAGGTGTCCTTGACATAGGTGTTTCCCAGGGAGGTGCAGCCGGTATAGGCCGCCGTGGGGCAGTAGTAGTAGTAGATGTAGAAGTAGGTGTTGGCCAGCTCCGAGGCGGAGTTGCGCACGGTGCTCTGCACCGAGAAGGCGGACCCGTGGGCGGCTGTGCTGCCCGACAGGGGGGCCACGCTGCCGGTGAAGTACAGGTCCACCGGGTTCCCGTTGACGGTGATGGCCTTGTAGTAGTTGTTGTTGTTCTCGTCGCTCTCGGAGATCGCGTTGTTGTAGTCCACGTGCACGCGGATGTAGCGGGCGCCGTTGCTGGTGGCCTTGGGCATGGTCAGGGGGATGCTGGTGAAGGTGGTGCCCTGGCCCGAGTTCAGGTCGGTTGTGCGCTGCTGCTGGCCCAGGGAGACGCAGCCGGCGGCGGTGTTGCCGGGGCAGTAGTAGTAGCGCACCCAGAAGTCGGTGGTGAGCCGGCTGGTCTTGGTCTTGTTGTAGATGGTGGGGCGCACCGTGAAGGTGGTGCCCTTGGCCTTGACCGAGCCGGTGTAGGGGGCGGTGACCTTGTAGACGTACAGGTCGGGCTTGGTGGTGACGAAGATCCGGTCGTACACCTCGTTGTTCCCCTCGTTGGTCTCCGAGATCTTCTTGGTGGCGTCGACGATGAACCGTACGTAGCCGCCCCCGACAACGGCGGAGCTGGGCACGGTGAGGTTGTGGGTGTACGCGCGGGACTGGCCAGCCGTGAAGTCGTCCTTGATCGCCTTGCTCCCCAGGGTGGTGCAGCCGGTGGTGGCCAGAGTGGGGCAGTAATAGAAGTAGACGTAGAAGGTGGGGGTGACGGTCACGGTGCCGGCGTTTTTCACGGTGTAGGACACCGAAAAGAGCGAGCCGTGACCGGCGGTGCTGCCCGACGAGGGCGCGACGGTGGAGGAGAAGGTGAGGTCCTGGGCGTGGGCGGCGCCGCCAAGGAGCAGGATGGACAGGGACGCGGCGAGGACAGCGGGAAAGGCGCGGGGAATCATGGCTCCTCCTCCTGTGGGGCTGAGCCGGGATGGCTCAGCGACCGGCTAACCTGATTGTTGGGACCTGATCCGTATCCAGAATCGGAGAGGTGTCCGTCCAGCCTTCAATTGTCCTGGGGGGTCCAGGGGATGGAAACAGCCTATTTGGAGCTGGACACCCTGGCGACGAAGACGTCGGACAGCCCGGCGTAGCCGATGGTCAGGATCTTGGCCGATCCGAACACGTAGGGGATGGTGGTCCTGCCGGTGACGAAGGCGGTGACCTTCCCCTTCCCCGAGCCAGCCACTGCCAGTCCATAGCCCTTGTCCGTGGCGATTCCACCGCCCGAGGTGGCCCAGAGCACCGTGCCGTTCTGAACCTCGAGCTTGGCCAGATACATGTCCAGCTTGTAATAGGTGGCCGCCCCAGCAGCGGTGAGGCTGATCCCCCCGCCAAAGTCAGCTGTCCCTTCATATCGCCCGAGGATGTAGAGGCCGTCGTCCCTGTCCATGGCCATATCTCCGGACACGACGAAGCCCAGGCCGGTGAACTGGCTGACCCAGGAAAACTGGCCCGCGACGGTACCGGAGGGAGGAATGTACTTGGCCACGTAGACATCCGTCTGCGCCTTGCTCGTCAGGCTCGTGGAGCCGAAATTGGCAGGAGTCCCCTTCATGAAGTGGCCGGCGATATAGACGTTGCCCTTGGAATCCAGGGCAAGGCCCGGATAGTCGGGCTCGATGTCGAAGGCGTCGGACCAGAGGTACTTCCCGGCCCCGGAAAGCTTGGCCAGGACAACCCCTCGCTTGACCGTCTTCTTGTCACTGGTGCCGCCCGGGGAGACAAACTCCAGCGTGGTGGTGGTGGTGGCCGCAATGCCAACATGGATGAGGATGAAGACATCTCCCTTGGCGTCCACCGCTATTCCGGAGGGCAAGATTCGGTTTGAATCCGCCTTGATCGAGCTGCCCCACTGCCAGCTTCCGCTCTTGTCCAGCCTGGCCACGAAGATGTCGCTTTCCAGGCCGCTCTGGGTGACGGAATGCTTGCTGCCGAACTTGGCCGTCCCGATAAAGGTCCCGCTGACGAACACGCTCTTTCCGTCCGTGGCCACCACCTCGCCCAACCAGGCCTTGTCGCCGGTCTTCTTGCTGTCTCCGGGAGATCTGTGCCACAGGCACCTGCCATCCTTGTCGTACGCCACGACGAAGGTGCCTTGATTACCCGCCGAGCTCGTCGCCGTGGTGGCGCAGCCCGTCCAGTCCGAGGTGCCCGAGAACTTACCAACGGCGTAGCTGTTTCCGCTGCTGTCCACGGCGATCTTGCCCATCATCGGGGCCTTGCTGTCCTGGCATGGCCAGCCCTTCATGGTCCAGGCAAATTCGCCGGTCGGCTTGACCTTGGTGATGGCCAGCTGGTTCTTGTTGATGTCGCAGTCCCTCTTCACCTGGGTTTGCAATGTTGGACGGGGGGGGGGCGGCGGGCCGAAGGAGGACCAGAGCCCGGCAGTGTGCAGCATGTAGGCGTTGCCGCTGCTGTCCACACCGATCCCCAGCCCCTGTTCCTCATTTTGGTGTCCAGCCACCGTCGCGTAATCAAACTTGATGTACCTGCACCCCTTGGTGTCGAAGGCGCACCCAGCGGCGCAGGCGAGGGTCCCGCTCTTGAAGGACACGCCCTTGGCATCGACCATGTCGGCGCAGGTCTTCTTGTCCAGGTCTGTTGCGTCACACTGCTCGTCCTGCGCGCTGCCGTTCTTTTTCCCGTCACCGCAATAGTCGCAGGAGGTCTCCACAAACCTGGTGCACGTGGCATGGCAGAAGAGGCTGCCCGAGTGGTATTTTTGCTTGCCGGAGACGGTAGAGCATGTTCTCCCCGCCAGGTCGCTCCCATCACACACCTCGGCCCCGTTCTTCACCCCGTCGCCGCATCGATGGCAGCCGGACATGTCGTACGAGCGGCAGTCAGCCGCGCACCGGAGGGTGCCGCCGGTCCACTTCACGTTGGTGGTGCCTGTCGTACTGGGATCTACCAGGTCGGCGCAGGTCTTGCCGCCAAGGTGCTGGCCATCGCATGTCTCTCCCACTGACTTCTTCTTCCCGTCGCAGGCGAGGCGGTAGTCCTCGTCCAGGGTCCAGCCGCAGCCGGAGGAGATGAGGAGCATGATCAGGGGCAGGCAGGTCAGGGCAGCTGGCAGGATGGAGCCACCATTCAGTGCTGTCCGATTCATCTAGAAGGCTCCGGAGAGTGTGAATGCCGCGCCGCCAGGGGCCGGGGCCACGGCG
>CAZCFB010000167.1:0-5456 GCA_964497805.1 uncultured Kofleriaceae bacterium | reverse complement strand
TAGAGCGGGTGGCTGTTAACCACTAGGTCGGCGGTTCGAGTCCGTCAACAGGAGCTCAGTACCCTCAGATGAGGGCACCAGAGGCACCTCGGTTAACTCCGAGGTGCCTTTGGTGCTTTCTGGGGCGGCCAGATCGGCCACGCCCTGGTCCTTGAGGTGGACGTGCACCACCTTCCCGTCCACCACCACCTTCTCCACCAGCAGCCGCAGGTAGCGGCGCGTGAACTCCCGGTCGTTGGAGAGCAGCAGCTTCTCCAGGTTGGCCGTGACGCGGTCGATGGTCTTGTCGTCTGTAGGGATGGGCGCGACCTCTGTCTGCCTCGTGAGCGACGACTCCTTGACCTCGATCTCGAGCATTCTGGCCTTGAGCTCCCTGATGCGGTCGCCCACGTCTGCCAGGTCAACGGCGCCGCTCTCGATGGCCTTGTACTGGTTGGTCAGGCGCTTTTCCAGACCCTTGCGCTCTGCCACCAGCGCCCGCCGCTGCACCGCCGCATCGTCGGCTGCATCGGCTAGCGACTTGGACAACTCCTTGAGCATCAACCTCACCCGGTCGGGCGTGAACAGCTCGTACTGAATGTGGGTCAACAGGCTGTGCTCCAGGTGCTCCACCCGGATGCGGCTTCCCTCGCAGGTCTCCTTGCCCACGCGTAGCCGGCGACGGCAGTTGTAGTAGCGGTACTTGCCACCCTTGCCGGTCTCCAGGGTCATGGCCGCTCCGCACTTGCCACACTTCAGCAGGCCCGTGAGCAGGAGCCCACGGCCCACGATGGCAGGGTTGATGACCGCCGGTGAGCGAGAGGTCAGGAACCTATCCACCCTCTCCCACTTCTCCGGCGACACGATGGGCGGCACCTCGATGACCATCCACTCGCTCTTGGGCCTCACCCGCCCAGTCTTCCAGTCCTTGCGGTAGGTGGCGTACTCACCCTTGTAGGCGGGGTCCCTGAGAACCTCCAGAACTCGCTGTTTGGACCACGCCTTGCCGCTGCGTTGGGTTAGTCCCTCCTGGCGGAGACGGCGAGCGATCTGCAGTGTGCCCAGGCCGGACAGCGCCAAGTCAAAGATCTGCTGCACTACTTGGGCTTCGGTCTCGTTCACCACCGGACGCTTCTTCTGGTTGCCGCGGTCATCCACCATCAATTCGGCCTTGAAGCCGAACCGCGGCGGATGGTTCAGGTATCCCCGGCGCACGTTCTCCTTCATCGCCCGAGCGGTGTGAAAACCTGTCATCTCAGACTCGTACTGATCCACGAGCTCAAAGAAACCTTCGACCAGATGTCCAGACGGGTCGTCGCTCGTCTCCTGAGTTGTGGCGATCACCTGGATGCCCTTGCGCCGCAGCTTGTGCTTGTAGAGCCGGGCCTTCGTGGCGTCCCGAAAGAAACGGCTGGTGGTGAGCACGAGGATCACGTTGAACGGTGGGTTCTTGGAGAGGGCGACAGAGACCATATCCTGGAACGCAGGTCTGCGGTCGTCTCGGGCCGAGGCACCAGGCTCCACGTACTCCACCGCTACGCTGGTCTCATTGGCGGCCGCGTATTCTTTGAGCTGGCGGAGTTGGTCCGGGATCGACAGATCCTTCTCGGCCTGGCGCCCGGTGCTGACCCGCGCATAGAGCGCGGCGATCTTATTAGAGGCTGGAGCCTTCATCTTCGCCGTTCTCTCCACATCCAGACAGAAGTTGTTCTCGAAACTCCGCAACGAGGGAGTCCTCTCCTGGCAGCAGAGTTGGCTGTAGTTGGAACGGAACTACCAGCAGGGGAGGAGTGGTGCAGCGCCGGGGACCTGTCCACGCTTCCAGGCCATCGGTGCACCCCAGCGTAGGAAACCCATCCTGGAAAGCGTCCTGGAAGGATTTGGACTTGGCCTGAATCCTGTGGCGTTCAAGGAAGAGCGCCTTCAACCTTTTGACCCAGTTGCTTCGCCTGCGAAGCAACTCTGTCCTATCCATTGGAGCGCCCCTTCCGAAGGAATGCATCCACATCCTCACGCAGAATCCGCCACTGGCGTCCGACTTTGGTGGCTGGTATCTCACCGGTGCGAAGCAATTTCTCCACCGTGGGGCGGGACACCCTTAGCAGTCCCTGTAGCTCGCTCCGGGTCAGCCACTCCGGCTTCTTCTGTTCCTCCGATCTCTTCATCCAGGCAGGAACCTCAACGGCAAGCTTCCGCCCATCTCCGAGGATTAGGCGTATTTCAACAAGATCACAGGGCTTTACGCCTGCCGCCTGCGAACAGGTCAGGTAAAATTCTTCATCGTCGATGGTGATTTTGGATCTTGTCATTCTTTCCGTTATATTGCACTATTTGTCATAGATTGTCAACGGCATTCATTGCCGCTGAGTTGAAATGAGAAAACATAATATCCGTTAAATAACATTGAGTTGTGCTGGTTCTTAAGTTCGGTCCTTGGTGGCCGTAAGAAATCTAACCTGCCGATTGAATTATCGGCACACTCTGAAGGCCCAGTTACCAAGCTTACTGTGATCGCAAGTGTCCCATTTTTCGAAATACACTTCTAAGGAACTCAAAAAAGAGGCGGAGAAGGCAGTACGTGCCATGCCGAAAAGGATCTCTGCATATCAACAAGAAAGCGAACTTGAATCGATACTGACAGAGTTGTGGAGACATGTAGGAGGAGAGCACTATCTCCTTGAGCATCATCCTGTTGGTGACTGGGATCGGCGTGCGCCAATTTCATTTATATACAGGGAGGGGCCATGGATGCTGTTAGTAAATGGGGAACCTGAGTTTGATCCCGTTTCGCTGACAGCTATCAAGCTATTTACTCAGAAAGGCATGGGTGTTGAAGGCAAAGGTGGCTTGGGGCCGGTCCTCTCTTCCATGCGCTCCGAGGCGTGGTGGGATCTTGCCTCGAACGCTTGGCACGAAGAACATGAACCGGAGGACTATCGACTGCTGAGAACAGGAGTCAACGGGAGCCAGAAATCCATCTATGATGCCGTTGTCGTTCTTGCTCATAGGTATTTCCCAGTTGAGCTTCGTAGGTTGGACGCGCAGCAGGCAGTTGATGAGGTGTTGGTGTGGGCAAGAAGAGCTGGATCGCTGCGCCATGGTGAAGTTATCGCGGTCAGAGAGTTGTTGGTTGGAATATACAATTCGCTGCTGAGTCCCGTGGAACCATACGAAGGCCTTATCGGCCTGGTGAAGAAGGCATTTCCTTTTGAGAATGATACCTGGACGCAAAAGAGAACCAAGGAGATCAGGGTAGGGGTTCTGCGCCTGTTTACCCGACTAGAAGCCCAGGCTGATGCTTGGGATAGCAATGTTGTAACTCTTCCGACCTCATGGTTCAAAGACCGGAAAGATCCTTGTGATCATAGAAGCTTGGTTGGTGTCAGCGCAAAGTCGTATCAGAAGGTTCTCGACCACCTGATGGAGGCAAAAATCTTGCGCCAGGTAAGCCATGGAAGGCCGGGAAGAGGCGCCAGCACGTATCTGCTCGACTTGGGGATCGAGGACGATGATATTGGCTCATTGGTTCCTCTGGGTGAAGCAGAACGTCTTCTGCGTGGGTAGACAAGAACAAGGATACCTGGTGCTACATGCGGCAAGGAGCATCCTGGTCACCCATGTTTTTCTTCTCTCTTATTGAGTTACCTGAAGAAATGGCATGGACTCGGGTTGAGGAACGGTTTCGGTAACTCAATAAGAGAGACATGTTTTCCCAGCGATAGATACAATTGCCTTCTAGCCAACTATGCCTCCACGTTCGTGTCAGGTCGGAGGCTTTCTACTGAATAAAATTGTCGATCTGTTGCGTTTCGTAACCCTGCTTATTTTGAAGTTTGATTCTCAGATATTTTATATATATCTCTCAGCGCCCAGTTGTTGTTGTCGCGACACTATGCAGAATGCAAAATAGAGGCATGAGCGATATACATGCAGCGAAGGGACTTCGCAAACAACCTCGTGCTCTTGCCCCAGCAAAAAATCCTCCGGCGGAAGTGAGCTCGCTCTCCAGTTCTACAAATCTCCAGATGACTCAGCAACAGTGCCCTGCGGTCTCTCCACGGGAACAGCTTGCAAGAGCTGCTCAAGGAGAAGTTCTCGTTTCGAGAACTATGCTGGAAGGGCTCTTGGCGGGTATCGCTGTAGAATCGGATAGACGTGCCAGTGATCTAGGCGCCCACTTCGATGCGCTTGTTCAACTACTCTTGGAGGCGCCAGAGAAGGTGTCTCCAGAAGGGACGATGAAGTTGATCAATTCATTCGCGCGGTTGCACCGACACCAGCAAGGAGAGGCGCGACGCACAGCTGAACTGTTAGCAAAGATCCTCCGGCCGGCGTCACCAACAGTGAAGGTCACCGCATCCAACGCTCAGGTGAATCTGGCTGCGGTCGATTTAGGCGGAGACACCGCAAAGTGAAGATTGTCGAGCAGACACCGCGTGTTGGTATCGAGGATGTCCGCAGGTGCCCTGAGTGGCCTGATTTCCAGGCCGTAGGGGAGGCGACGCTACTGCTGGAGGTGGATGGCATCCAGCATCAGGTGACCATCGCGCTAACCACCGATGTGACTGGCTTGGGGACGCGGTGGTGGCTTCTCTGCCCTCATCCTTTGTGCAGACATCCTCGTCGTCGGTACTTGCACTTGGTCAACGGTGAGATCAAGTGCCGTGAATGCGCCGGACTGCTGTACTTTGAGCAGAGTTGGCCAGATGCCGTCTGGCGTCGCAAAGTTGGCCGCCCGGCCCTACAGGCATGGAGGCACCCACCACAGGCAGCATGATCGCCGGATTGGAGTGGTTCCCCCGCTGTCGGTGCCGAGACCAGGGTCAGGCCTGTGCAACTCCGATTTTATGTACTCTGGCTTAGCAGCCCTGGTAAGCAACCAGCTTGCCGCTTGTCCCGTTGGTTCTATCCGGGTTCAGCGCCTATCGAGAGGTGAATGACTCGGACGAGGTGTCTTCATGAAACGGTACGTTACCTTCACGAGGGAGCAACTCTACGAACTCGTCTGGCAGAAGCCGGCTGTCAGGATCGCCGAGGAGTTTGGGATATCAGACGTGGGGCTGGCGAAAATCTGTTCCCGGCACGGCATCCCCAAACCACAGCGCGGATACTGGGCTCGGTCCGAGGACACGCGACCACCACGGCCGGCCCTGCCGGTGGCCAAGATTCCAAGGCCGATCCGGCTCCCGGTCCTGGTTGCGGAGGGGCCCGATGCGCAAGAACTCGCGTCCCATGCCGCTGCTGAGAAGAGGGCCGGAGAGCGCATTGTGGTAACGGACCGCCTGCGGAAGCCCTGTGAACTGGTCCAGGCGGTGCGAACTGTCCTGAAGGACGCTGATACCGACGAGATCGGCTTCCTTTTGCCGACACCCAACATCCTCGATCTGCACGTATCGCGAGACCAACTCCCACGCACTCTTCGAATTGGTCGCAGCGCTATAAAAGTGATCCAGTCAGCGGCGAAAAAGTGATCCACC
>CAZCFB010000166.1:0-5460 GCA_964497805.1 uncultured Kofleriaceae bacterium | reverse complement strand
AATCCTACTGGTAACTTGAGAAAGGAGAACCACGATGAAGAGAATCGTACTGGTATTGGCGCTGGGCCTCGCGTTGGCCCTCGGCCCCGGCTGCAGCGACGACAGCACGAGCGACGGAAGGAAGGATGGCGGCAGCCTGCTGCCCGACGTGGGCTCCAGCGGTGAGGCGGGCGTGGACCAGGCCGTGGCAAACGACACAGGAACCACCGGCGACCAGGGCGTGACCAAGGACACTGGCACCTCCCAGGCCTCGGCCATTTCGTTGGTGGTCAACAAGCTCACCCTGCCCACCAAGCAAGGGCAGTACGCTGTGGACCTGGACGGCAACGGCACCAAGGACAACCAGCTGGGCAACATCCTGGCCCTGCTGGGGGGGTACATCCCCAAGAACAACTCCCCGCAGGTGATGATCGACGCCCAGATAAAGCAGGGCACCCTGATCCTGCTCTTCGACGTGCTGGCCAAGTCCATCGTCAACGCCGCGACCATGACCCTGAAGATGTACCTGGGCGCGGACCTGGACTCCAACCCTGCTGATAACTTCAACGGCTCCGAGGAGTTCGGCATCTCCGCGTCCAGCCCCACCAACCTCTCCATGCCAGGCAAGATCGTGAGCGGCAAGCTGTCGGCGGGCCCGGGCACCATGACCATCCCCATCCCCCTGGGCACCACCCCCACCAACGTCAACCTGAAGAAGGCCCAGGTCGTCGGCACCCTGAGCAGCACTGGCCTGGCCAGCGGCCAGATCAACGGCGCCATCCCCTGGACCGACGTGGACACCAAGCTGATGCCAGCCATCGCCACCATGCTGGACACGGAGTACAAGACCACCACGGACACGACGCTGAAGAACCTGTTCAAGACCCTGCTTGACCTGAACAAGGACGGCACCATCACCGCCAAGGAGCTAAAGTCGAACATCATCATCGGCGCCCTCATCGCGGCCGACGTCGACACCGACGGCGACAAAAAGAAGGACGCCATGAGCGCGGGCCTCGCCTTCACCGGCGTGAAGTGCAAGATCAAGACGAATTAGTAGGGGACGCTCAGCGTCCGCGCGAGTACGCTCAGGGCTAATGGCTGAAGGCTTTAAGCTTTGAGATTTCTCCCCCGCCGTCCCCTGCTGCTCGCGGCGCTCACCGCTGTGACCGCCGCCTGCTTCTTCTTCTCCGTTCACTTTGTTGTCATCCCCCTGCAGCGGGCGGGGACCCTGGACATTACGGCCGCCTTCCTCGTGGCCGCGGGCTCCCTGCTCAACCTGCCTGGGCTGGTGGTGGGCCGGCTCGTCTTCATCACCGAGCACCATGTGGAGCAGGTAGACCTGCCAGCGTTCTTTCTGCTCTCCTCGTCGGTGAGCGCCCTGTTCTGGGGCATGGCGGCCGGGCTCTTGCTGCGCTGGCGGCGGGCTCACCCCCCTACCCTGCCTGACCGGGGCCGCCGGCGGTTCCTCAGGCGATCAGGGCTCGGGATCCTGGGAGGCGGGGCCGCCCTGGGCGCGTACACGGTGCTGGTGGAGCCGCGCCGCATCCTGGTCAGGCGCCTGGACCTGCCCCTCCGGGGGCTGCCCGCCGGGCTGGTGGGGACGAAGGTGATCCACCTCACCGACCTGCACCTGGGCTGGTACACGCCGGCCTCGTTCCTGGAGCAGGTCATGGAGCAGGCCAACGCCCTGGAGGCGGACCTGATCCTGCTCACGGGAGACTACGTGCACGGCGCCCCGGACTTCGTGGCCCCTGTCTGTGAGCTGATGGCCCGGATGCGTGGGCGGGCGGGCGTGGTGGGGGTGATGGGAAACCACGACCACTGGGTGGGGAGCGATGTGAGCCGCGCCGGGCTGCGGGGCGCCGGGATCCGCCTGCTGGAGAACGGTCACCTCTGGTTTGGCCAGGGGGGGCTCTCCGAGACGCGGCCTGCGGCCGGCGGCCTCTGCGTGGGCGGGCTTGAGGATCCGTGGGAGGGGCAGCCGGACCTGGCCAGGGCGCTGGCCGGGGTCCCGGAGCAAGATCCGCGGCTGGTGCTCTGCCACAACCCCGACTTCGTCGAGAGCGCATCGGCCCGCGCTGACGCCACCCGGGTAGACCTGATGTTGTGCGACCACACCCACGGGGGCCAGGTCAAGCTCCCGCTCCTGGGCACGCCCATCGTGCCCTCACGGTACGGCGCCCGCTACGCCCGCGGCATGGTCAAGGGCCCGGCCTTCCCGGTGCATGTCTCCGCCGGCGTGGGCACCACCATCCTGCCTGTCCGCCTGGGCGTCCCCCCCGAGATGACCCTGTTCACGTTGAAGCGGGCGGGCTAAGGTCCCGCCCCTGCTCACCAGGCCAGGTAGCTAACCTTCATCTCTGGCGTGGTCCCCTTGAGGTCCCGGTAAATCAGCAGGCTGCCCGAGGCCGCGTGGTAGTCGAAGCCGTCGGCGCGTGAGCGGGATAGCCCGGTCAATCCGGCGTCGGCAGATCGGCCAAAGCTAACCGCCACGCTGCTGGAAATTGGGCGCCCCGTGAGCCTGAGGGCGCGCGCCCGCCGGGCCAGGTCCCGCGACAGTTCAACCAACACATGCTCCATGCCGTTGCTGCCGTGGCAGGTAAGCTCCGCCCTGCCGCCCACCGCCTGGGCAAGTTCGATGTAGCCGGTGCCCCGGGCCTCCCGCGCGCAGCCGGATTTTGGCGCCGGGGTCAGGGCGTGTGCCACGCCGCCGGTAAGCTTCTCCTTGGTCCTGCCCTTGAGAAGGTCGGCAAAGGGCTTCACCACATTCTCAATGGCCTTGACCTGATCCTTGTTGAAAGGCGGGAGCACGTTCTTCCCGCCCAGCGCGTCCAGGATCAGCTTGCCCGGGTCCTCGCTCACCAGGAACACCACCGGGGTGGCGCCGGGGCGAAGACGCATGGAGGAGCCGCTCTTTGCCGGCACCAGGGAGGCCAGGACCTCCCTCATGTTGGTGAGGCCATGGTTCCCCTGGGCAGGCGCCCGTGTGCCGCTGGGCCCGAGCAGGCAGGGCTGGATCTCGGGGGGCAGGTCCCCGCCAGCGTACGGGCTGTAAAACTCGCCGGGGGTGGACCCGCCGCTACAGAGCCCGTCCGCGGTGGTGGCGCCTCCCTTCTTACGCCGCCCCATGCCGGCCACGGCCATGCGGAAGTCGAGCCGCAGCTTGCGCGCCTCGGTCCACATGGAGGCGATGCCTCCGTGGAGCTTGATCCGCGTGGCCTGGGCCGCCTGGCTCTCGTCGATGAGCCAGAGCAGGTCCATGACTGGATCAGGCCCCAGCTTGAACGTCGCGCAGTGCCCGCGAGGGGTGCGCGTGCGCCGAGCCACCGCTGTGCCGTTGGCCAGGTCAGCCACCCTGACGCGCGCCCGGCTGGTGCGCAGGTCGTAGTCCCTCCTGGTGACCACGCCGCCGGAGAAGATCACCTGGCCGGCCGTCGGCCGCAGCGCTGTGGCCACCTCGAGCACGAAGTCTCGGGCCTCTGCCTGGGACTCCTGGGGCAGGTTCGGGTACTTGCCGAGGTCTCCACCGCCGATAAGTGGGTACAGGCTGTTGCGCACCCAGTGGAGCTCGGTCGAGTCTTTCATGGACAGCTCAATGACCGTGCTGTGCAGCACCGCGTCGCCGTCGGCGTTGGTGGCCAGGCGCCCCGGGTGGCGGATGGTCACGCTGGTGAAGGTCTTGGTAAGCGCCTGGAGCTCCGCGGCCACCTTGTTCACCTGCTGGGTTACCCCACCCGGGAAGGCCTTGCGTGAGATCAGGAAGCCCGAGAGGTCGCCGACCCCGTCCACCCAGGCCTCGGCCGCGGCCGCGTCCAGCTCCCCGTGGGGGTCGATGTTCACAGTGGAGAGCTTGGCCGGCGAGGACAGGACCAGGGTGACGTCGGCCTTGCCGTCCTTGTTGCGCCAGATCTTCCAGGGCGCAGCGGGCAGCCCCTCGCACACCTTGAGCGGGATGCCCCCGTCATCGCCCAGGGGCCAGGGGCTGAGCCCCTCTCCACATCCGGGCAGCAGGATCAGGGTAGCGAGCAGGAAGATGTCACGGAAAAGAGCCACCGGGGGCCATCATACCTCAAGCCCCGGGCGTTGACCTTCAGGCCTGAGGTGTATAATTCCGCACCGATGCAGCAGGGGAGCCTCCACAGATCTTTTCGCAGCCACCCACGCCACCCCCGGCGTACTGGTGGTGTATGGAGTCCGGCGTGCCCCTGCTGACAGGAGACCGGGCGCTGTTGGACGCGTTCAGGCGGGGAGAACCCGCGGCCATCGAGCGTGTCTACCGCGAGTATGTGGGGCAGGTAACCGGGCTGTTGAGGCGAGGGTTTTCGTTCATGAGCGGCGGAGCACAGGTGCACTTCAAGGGCTACCACGACGACTGGGAGCTGGAGTGCGCCGTGCAGGACACCTTCATCCAGGCCTTCTCCGACAACGCGCGCCAGGCATATGACGGGATCAAGCCGTTCGGCCCATACCTCAAGACCATCGCTCGCAACAGGGTGATCAGTAACCTGCGCTCGGATCAGCGCGAGGCGCGGCGCCGGCGGGAGTTCTCTGCCGAGCCGCCCCGGGAGCCCGCCATCACGCCGGAGGGCGAGGCCATGCGCGAGGAGCTGCGGCGGCTGGTCGAGCGGTTCATCGGGGGGCTGCCCGCGGAGTACCGTCAGTTCTACGAGCTGCGGTACGGCCAGGAGCTGAACCTGATGGAGACGGCCCGGCGCCTGGACATCACCCGCATGAAGGCCCGGATCCGCGAGCAGAAGCTGCGCAAGCGGTTCCTCGCCTTCCTGCGCAAGCAGGGCCATGACCCGGCCAGGGCCGCCCTGATGCTATGCCTGGCCCTGGGGGGGGTGTGAGCGTGGCCGCCACCAAACACGGGGGCTTCTCCTCGGGCAAGGTCATGAAGCTGGCCGAGCGTGCCATGGTGCGCGGGCTCACCCCTGCGGAGGCAAGGCGGCTGGACCGCCTGCTGCGCGACGACTCCGCCGACCAGGAGGCGTACACTGGCCTGGCCCGGACTTTCCGCGCCCTGGAGGGCAAGGAGGACGGCCTCGGCGCAACGCAGGAGCAGCGGATCCTAGACGGGGTGTTGGCCCAGGTATGCCCCGGCGCCCGGAGCGAAGAGGCCCCGGGGTGGAGCCTGCACGGCCTGGCCCCCAACCTGGCCGCCGCCGCGATCCTTGTGGTGGCCGTGAGCGGGATGCTGCTCGCAAGGGGCCATGTTCAGGACCCGTTCCAGGCCCGCGGCGGTGTGGATGACAGCCGGCTGCAGCTTCGCCCCTTCTGCCTGCGCCAGGGAACGGTGGTCAAGGCCCCGGAGGCCAGAGGCACCGGCGACCCGGACGCGCGTTGCCTGAGCAGCGATCACCTGCAGCTCATGCTCACGCACCGGGCCGACTACCCCTACCTGCTGGTCTTCGGGCAGCACACCTCCCCCGGCCGCAAGGAGGCCATCACCTGGTACTACCCGGCGCCCCCAACTGG
>CAZCFB010000165.1:0-5512 GCA_964497805.1 uncultured Kofleriaceae bacterium | reverse complement strand
ACCCGGTGGGCTTCCGCGACGTGCGCCTGCACCGCCAGTACGCCGGCGAGGCCCTGCCCGAGGAGGCCGCCGATTGGGAGGTGCCCATGGTGGAGATGCTCAAGAAGAACGAGTTCCCCCTCTGGATGCGCCTGCTGGGCCTGTACGACCTGCCCCTACGGCGGGGCTACATCAAGCTGCCGGTGTCGCACCTGTTCTGGGTGGTGGGAGAGGTGTGATTAGAGGTTATCCTGGACCAAGGGCATGCTCGCGAGGAAAGCCATGAAAGTAATGATCTTGTGCGGCGGGAAGGGCACGCGAATCAGGAACGTGACTGACGACGTCCCCAAGCCGATGGTCCCCATCGGGAACCGCCCAATCCTGTGGCACATCATGAAGACCTTCGCGCACCACGGTCACACCGACTTCCTGCTCTGCCTGGGCTACAAGAGCTGGGTCATCAAGGAGTTCTTCCTTCACTACGAGGCCATGAAGACCGACCTCACCATCACCCTCGGGCGCCCCTCCGATGTGGAAATCCTGAGCCCCATGGATGAGGAGGGTTGGTCCATCACCCTGGCCGAGACCGGGCTCGAGAGCATGACCGGCTACCGCGTGCTCCAGGGCAAGAAGTACGTGGAGGATTCGCCCTTCTTCTTCACCTACGGCGACGGCGTGAGCGATGTGGACATCTCGGCGCTCCTGGCTTTCCACCGGAGCCACGGGAAGATCGGCACCATGACAGGTGTCCGGCCGCCGAGCCGCTTCGGCGAGATCGAGCGCGACGGCCAGAGGGTCTCCAGCTTCGCCGAGAAGCCCCAGGCCGCCGGCGGCAGGATCAATGGCGGGTTTTGCATCTTCGAGCCCGGAATCTTTGACTTCATCGATGATGATCCAAACGTCGTGTTCGAGCAGGAGCCCCTGCGCAAGCTCGCCGCGGCCGGCGAGTTGATGGTCTTTGAACACGACGGCTACTGGCAGCCAATGGACACCATGCGCGAGTTCTTGCTGCTCAACGACCTGTGGAAGAGCGGCCAGGCGCCCTGGAAGGTGTGGCCTTGAGCCCCACCGGCCCAGACACCGCGTTTGGAGGCGCCTACCAGGGCCGGCGCGTGCTCCTGACCGGGCACACCGGCTTCAAGGGGAGCTGGCTCTCCATCTGGCTCAACCGCATGGGCGCAGAGGTGTCGGGCCTGGCCCTGGCGCCGGACACGACCCCCTCCCTCTTCAGCCTCGCCGGGCTTGAGACCGCCATTCACCAGCACACCATCTGCGATATCCGCGACTACCCCGCCCTCCTGGCCACAGTCCAGGCGGCCCGGCCAGAGATCATCTTTCACCTGGCGGCCCAGCCCCTGGTCCGGAGGTCATACAGGGAGCCGCGGGAGACCATCGACACCAACGTCACGGGCACCGCCAACCTGCTCGAGGCCGCCCGCCAGACAGAGTCCACCCGGGCCGTGGTCGTGGTGACCACTGACAAGTGCTACGAGAACAAGGAGTGGCACTGGGGCTACCGGGAAAATGACCGCCTGGGGGGGCATGACCCGTACAGCGCCAGCAAGGCGTGCGCGGAGCTGGTGGCCGGCGCATACCGCTCCTCGTTCTTTGAGGTGGATCCGGTAGTGGGCCTGGCCACGGCCAGGGCTGGCAACGTCATCGGCGGCGGGGACTGGGCAGAGGACAGGATCATCCCGGACGCCATCCGGGCGGCCGAGGACGGCGTCCCGCTGGAGGTGCGTAACCCGCAGGCGGTCCGCCCCTGGCAGCATGTGCTCGAGCCGCTGAGCGGTTATCTGACCCTTGGGGCCTGCCTGCTCCAGGAGCCGGGCAAGTATAGCCAGGCGTTCAACTTCGGCCCGGCGGCGGACGATGTGGTGAGGGTGGAGCACCTGGTCAGCAGGTTCATTGAGGTCTATGGCCAGGGGAGCTGGATCTCCACGGCCGAAAAGGGGGCAGCCGAGCCCCACGAGGCCGGGCTGCTCCGGCTGGCCTGCGAAAAGGCCAACCGGGTGCTGGGCTGGCGTGAGGTGCTCAGCGCCGACCAGGCCCTGGAGCTGACAGCCTCCTGGTACAGGGGGGTCCTGCGCGGCGGCGCGGACGCGGCCAAGGCCTGCCAGTCGGACATTGATACGTTCTGTGAAGAAGCACAAAAACAGGGCAAAGGTCAGTAACCCGATGACGGCATCAGGACCTGGCAGCAAGATGGCGGCGCTGAAGCAGGAGATCCTCCAGCTCGTGGAGGAATACCAGCTGGCCCGCGAACAGGAGGCCCCCGAGTTTGTCCCCGGCGAGAGCGCGGTCCACTACGCCGGGCGCGTATACGGGCCGGAAGAGCTGGTCGCCGCCACCGACGCCGTGCTCGACTTTTGGCTGACGGAGGGCCGCTATTGCGCCGAGTTTGAAGAGCGCCTGGCCGCCTGGGTGGGCGCCAGGAACGCGATCCTGGTGAACTCGGGCTCCTCCGCCAACCTGCTGGCGGTGAGCGCCCTGACCTCGCCCCTGCTGGAGGGTCGCGCGCTCAAGGCGGGAGACGAGATAATCACGGTGGCCGCGGGTTTCCCGACCACCGTGGCGCCCATCGCGCAGAACGGCCTGATCCCGGTGTTCGTGGACGTTGACATCGGCACCTACAACGCGCTGCCCGAGCGCATCGCCCAGGCCGTGGGGCCCAGGACCCGGGCGGTGTTCCTGGCCCACACGCTCGGGAACCCGTTCGACATCGGGCAGATCCTCACCACCTGCGAAGAGCACGACCTGTGGCTCATCGAGGACAACTGCGACGCCCTGGGCTCGCTCTACGATGGAAAGAAGACAGGCACCTTTGGGCACCTCTCCACCTGCTCGTTTTACCCGGCGCACCACATCACGCTGGGCGAAGGCGGCGCGGTGCTCACGGATCACCCCCTGCTGGCGAGGGCCGTTCGGTCGCTCCAGAGCTGGGGCCGGGACTGTTACTGCCCAACCGGCGTCTCCAACTCCTGCGACAACCGCTTCAACAAGCAGTTCGGCTCCCTGCCCCACGGGTATGACCACAAGTACGTCTATTCTCACCTGGGCTACAACCTCAAGGCCACCGAGATGCAGGCGGCCATCGGCTGCGCGCAGCTGGACAGAATCGACGGCTTCGTCGACGCCCGGATAGCAAACTTCGATTACCTGAGCCGCGAACTGGCCCGGCACGCAGACCAGCTCACCCTCCCCGGCGCCACGCCCGGTTCACAGCCCGCCTGGTTCGCATTCCCCATCACCGTCAACGAAGAGGCGGGGTGCAGCCGCAATGAACTGGTGCAGCACCTGAACGAGGCAGGCGTGGAGACCCGGAACCTCTTCTCTGGCAACCTGCTGCGGCACCCTGCCTGCCAGGGTGTTGAGCACCGCGTGGTGGGCGACCTTACAAACACCGATCGGGTCATGAACGACACCTTCTTCGTGGGGGTATATCCGGGGCTGAGCCGGGAGAACCTGGTCTATATGTGTGAGGTCTTTCACGACTTCTTCGACCGGGGAAGCAGGTAGCGATGATCGGGATCACGGGCTGCACCGGCTTCCTTGGCCGACGCCTGATCGCCACCCTGGAGGCCCGCCAGGAGCAAGTGCGCGCGCTGGTGGAGCCAGGCGCCAGCTCGGAGCTCGCGTCTAACCAGGTCCAGCGCGTGGAGCTTGACCTGGTCGGCGAGGCTGACCTCCGCGGCGCGCTGGATGGGCTCAAGGTCCTGGTCAACCTGGCCGCGGCAGGGGTCCAGCCCTCGGGCCGCGGCTCAAGCGGCCTGCTCGCGGTCAACACCCTGGCGCCCGCGCGGCTCATTGAGGCAGCCCGCGACGCAGCCGTGGAGCGGGTTGTCCTGGTCGGCACGAGCATGGAGTACCGGGGTATGGGCAACCTGCCGGATGCTCCCCTGCCGGACACCTCCCAGGCGCCGCTCTGTACCGAGGCTGACTCTCTGGAGAGCACCGATCCCTACGGCGCGTCCAAGGCAGCCGGGGGCATCGCCGCCCGGGCCGCGGCCAGGCGGCTGGACGTCCCCACCTGGTACCTGCGCCTGGCCAGCGTCTTCGGGCCCGGAGACGCCCCGTCCAAGTTGCTGCCCACCGCCGTCCGCCTGGCGCGCTCCGGGCAACCCCTCGACCTCTCCCCGGGCGAGCAGGTCAGGGACTATCTGAGCATCGCCGACGCCATGGACGCCCTGCTCCAGACCATCAAGACCGAACCGCGTGGCGTGGAGACCCTCAACATCGGCACTGGCCAGGGGCACACCCTGCTCTCGGTGGTCCAGGGCATCTACCGCGCGGCGGGCCAGAACAGCTCCCTGGTCAGACCGGGCGGCCGGCCATACCGGCCCAACGAGCCGCACCACCTGGTGCTGGATCCGCGCGCGGCCCGGGAGCGGCTGGGGTGGCGCGCCGCCGTCAAGACTCATCAGGGGCTGGCAGAACTGGTCAAGACAGGCTCGTCGGAATAAAAGGAGAGTCATGCGATACCTCGTCACCGGCGGCTGTGGATTCCTTGGCTCCAATGTGTCGGCGGAGCTCATCCGCCGCAATGAGCCCACCTGGATCTTCGACAACCTCTCTCGCTTCGGCGCCACCAGGAACCTGGAGCATCTGCAGAGCACGGGGGACATGACCTTCGTCCACGGAGACATACGCTGCTCGGAGGACGTGGAGCAGGTCGTCAAGCAGAGCCAGCCGGACGTGATCTTTCATTTCGCGGGGCAGGTCGCCATGACCCGCTCGGTTGCCTCTCCCAAGACAGACTTTGAGGTGAACGCGCTCGGGACGCTCAACCTGCTCGAGGCGGTCAGACGCCACGCTCCGGACTGCGCGGTGCTCTATAGCTCCACGAACAAGGTCTATGGCGATCTCGAGACGCTGACCTACGATGAAGGGGAGACAAGATACACGGCGCCCGATTATCCCAACGGCTTCGCCGAGGACTTGCCCCTGGCCTTCAGAACACCGTACGGCTGCTCCAAGGGCGCCGCCGATCAATACCTCATTGATTACGCGCACATCTATGGACTGAAGACCTGCGTCCTAAGGCACTCCTCTATTTATGGCTCCATGCAGTTCCCGACATTTGATCAGGGCTGGGTTGGCTGGTTTTCGCTGAAGCTGTTGGAGCAGGCTCAGGACAGCGCCGCCCCGCGGTTCACCATCTCCGGTGACGGGAAGCAGGTGCGCGATCTGCTGCACGCCAACGACGCTGTTGAGCTCTACCTGTCAGCCGCCGCTCGAATCGAGCAGGTTTCGGGGCAGGCCTTTAACATTGGAGGGGGGATGGCCAACTCCTTCTCAATCCTGGAGCTGATCCAGTTCCTTGAGAACCTGCTGCAGGTCAAGGCCAGGCTCAAACACATTGAGGTCAGGCAATCGGACCAAAAGATATTTGTGGCCGACCATGGAAAGGCCTCCAGGGCTCTGGACTGGCAACCATCGGTTTCGTCAGCGGCTGGCGTGGAGATGCTCGTTGACTGGCTAAGGGGGCTGTCCAAAATTACCTTGTCAACTACGGTCGAGTATGATCAAACCA
>CAZCFB010000164.1:0-5518 GCA_964497805.1 uncultured Kofleriaceae bacterium | reverse complement strand
GTCCACACCCTGGAGGCCGCGGGTCGCCGCACGGCCCTGGCCGAGGCGCTGTCGGGCCCCCCCGCCCCCCGGGGGGGGGGGGGCCCCCCCGGGCGCGCCTCCCGCGGGGGCGCCCCCGGGCCCGGCCCCGCAACCAGGCGCTGCGCCCGCGCATCGCTGCCCTGCCTCGCCCTCCCGGGCTCGCCGTGGTGCTGGTGGGGAGCGATCCCGCCAGCCAGGTCTACGTGGCTCGCAAGGCCCGCGTGGCGGGCAGGCTCGGCTTGCATCACCGGCAGCATGATCTGGCGGCTGACACGCCCGAGGCAGATCTGCTCGCGCTGGTGGACCAGCTCAACGCGGATCCAGAGGTGGACGGAGTGCTGGTGCAGGTGCCCCTGCCTGGCCACATGGATCGCGATCGCGTGCTCGACCGCATCGATCCCTCCAAGGACGTGGACGGCTTCCACCCCTGGAACCTGGGCCTGCTCGCCCAGGGGCGGCCGCGCTTCGTCGCCTGCACCCCGGCCGGCATCATGGCGCTGCTGCAGGAACACCAGGTCCCCCTCAGCGGCCGGCGGGCGGTGGTGGTGGGGCGCTCGCCCATCGTGGGTCGGCCGGTGTCGCTGCTGCTGGACAGGGCCAACGCCACGGTCACGGTGTGCCATAGCCGCACCCGGGATCTCCAGGAGCAGGTGCAGCGAGCCCACGTGGTGGTGGCCGCGGTGGGTCGCCAGGATGCGGTGCCTGCGGCCTGGATCCGTCCCGGCGCCGCCGTCATCGACGTGGGCATCAACCGCCTGCCCGACGGCTCGCTGGTGGGCGACGTGGGGGGCGGCCCCGAGTTGGAGGCGGCCGGCTGGGTCACCCCGGTTCCCGGCGGCGTGGGACCCATGACCATCGCCATGCTGATGGCCAACACCGTGGCCTCCGCGGAACGCCGCCTGGCGTGATCTCCAGCCGGTGCTGGGGCCCACCAGGGGCGGTTTCCTGACCCCGATCAGGCGGCCCCCGGGTTAGGACGGGAGCCTCGCGGGCGGCGCTGCCCAGCGACCTGTCCCCCTGCCAAACCAGGACGCCATGACCCTCAAGCGCACACCCTTTTTCGAGTTCCACCTGGCCCACGGTGGCAAGCTGGTCGACTTCGGTGGCTGGGAGCTGCCGGTGCAGTACCAGGGCATCAAGAAGGAGCACCTGCGGGTGCGGTCCGGAGTGGGCCTGTTCGACGTCAGCCACATGGGCGAGCTGCGCTGCCGGGGCCCACAGGCGCTGCAGGCCGTGCAGGGTCTGATCACCAACGACGCGGCGGCGCTGCCCGATGGCCATGCGCTGTACACCCCCATGTGCAACCACCGCGGCGGCATCGTCGACGACCTGCTGGTCTACCGGCTCAGCGACCAGGACTTCTTCCTGATCGTCAACGGCGCCAACGTGGCCAAGGACTTCGCCTGGGTGCTCGAGAACAACCCCTGCCCCGATGGAGCCACCTTCACCGACGAGTCCGACCGGTGGGGCCAGCTGGCCATCCAGGGTCGCCACGCCCAGGCCGCCCTGCAGCCCCTGGTTGACCTGGATCTGGCCCGGCTGGGTCACTACGAGTTCACCCTGGCCACCATCCAGGGCGTGCCCCGCTGCGTCGTCTCTCGCACCGGCTACACCGGCGAAGACGGCTTCGAGATCTACCTGCCCGCCAGCGGAGCCCAGGCCATCTGGCCAGCCGTCATGCAGGCCGGCGCTCCCTTCGATCTGGCTCCCGTCGGCCTGGGTGCCCGCGACACCCTGCGCCTCGAGTCCAAGCTCTGCCTGTACGGCAACGACCTGGACGACGACACCACCCCGCTGGAGGCCGCCCTGGCCTGGACCGTCAAGTTCGACAAGCCCGGTCCCTTCATCGGCCAGGCTGCCCTCAGGGCCCAGAAGGCCGAGCGCCCCAGGCGCAGGCTGGTGTGCCTGGTGGTGGACAAGCGCATCGCCCGCCCCCACATGCCCATCCTGCGCGACGGCCAGGTGGTGGGCGAGGTCACCAGCGGCACGCGCTCGCCCAGCCTCGATCTCAACATCGCCCTGGGCTACGTCCCCACCCGCTTTGCCCGGCCAGGAAACCGGTTCGAGATCGACGTGCGCGGTCGCCTCGCCAGCGCGCACACCGTCAAGCCTCCTTTCTTCAAGCGCGACTACTAAGCCCCGTTTTCGGCTGCCTCCCGCAGCTTTCAGGAGAACCCATGCTGTTTCCCGCAGACTTGAAGTACACCGTCGAGCACGAGTGGATCCGCCTCGACGGCGACCTGGCAACCGTGGGCGTCACCGACTTCGCACAGGACTCCCTGGGTGACGTGGTGCACGTGGAGCTGCCCGAGCCCGGCACGCAGGTCCAGGCCGGCGAAGCCGTGGTCGAGGTGGAGAGCGTCAAGGCCGTCTCCGACGTCTACACCCCCCTGAGCGGCGAGATCGTCGAGGTCAACGAGGGCCTCGATGGCGACGAGGAGGCCGTCAACGAGGAGCCCTACGGCAGGGGCTGGCTGTTCAGGATTCGGCTGTCGGACCCGTCCCAGCTCGAGGCCTTCATGAACGTCGAGGCCTACCAGGCCTTCGTGGCCGAGCAGGACTCCTAGGCCGGGCCATGGCTGACGCCACCTCGAAGTACGTCCCCGCCACTGCGGATGAGATCCGGCACATGCTGGACACCATCGGCTACCCGAGCATCGACGCACTGATGGCCGATCTCGTGCCCGCCGACCAGCGCCTTGGTCGTCCGCTGCGCCTGCCGCTGCCCCTGTCCGAGGCCGAGTTGCTGGCCCGCGGTCGGTCCCTGGCGCTGGCCAGCCAGCCGGCCGGCCAGGCGGCCTCGTTCCTGGGTGCCGGCGCCTACGCCCACCAGGTTCCCTCCGCCATCCACCACCTGGCGGGTCGCGGTGAGTTCCTCACGGCCTACACGCCCTACCAGCCCGAGGTGTCCCAGGGCACGCTGCAGGGCATCTTCGAGTTCCAGACCATGGTCTGCGAGCTGCTGGGCATGGAGGTGGCCAACGCATCGGTCTACGACGGGGCCTCCGCCCTGGCCGAGGCCACCTTCATGGCCCACCGGGTCTTCCGGGGCAGGCGCCCCAAGGCAATCATCGCGGGCCAGGTGCACCCCGAGTACCAGGAGGTCTGCTGCACCTACGGCCAGGCCGAGATCGTCAGGCTCGTCTCGTCCCCCGCTGGCAGCGGCGGCAGGGTCGATGTGGAGGCGCTGGACCAGCAGCTGGGCCCGGACACCTGCTGCGTGGCCGTGCAGAGCCCCAACTTCCTGGGCCTGGTGGAGGATCTCTCCGCCCTGGCCGAGCGCGTGCACGCCGCGGGGGCCCTGCTGGTGGTGGTGGTCACCGACCCCCACGCCTGCGCCCTGTTCGAGGCGCCGGGCGCCCTGGGGGCCGACATCGTCGTGGCCGAGGGCCAGGCCCTGGGGCTGCCCCTGTCCATGGGTGGGCCCTACGTGGGCCTGTTCGCCACGCGCGACAAGTTCGTGCGGCAGATGCCGGGTCGGCTCGTGGGCCGCACCCACGATGTGGCGGGGCGCCCCGGCTTCGTGCTCACCCTGTCCACGCGAGAGCAGCACATCCGCCGCGAGAAGGCCACCTCCAACATCTGCACCAACCAGGGGCTCTGTGCGCTGCAGACCGCCATGTACATGAGCCTGCTGGGGCCCGCCGGGCTGGCCGATGTGGCCCGGCGCAGCCACGACCACGCCGCCTACCTGCGCCGCGCCATCGCTGCGCTGCCCGGCTATGACGCGCCGCTGCGCGGCCCCTTCTTCCACGAGTTCCTGGTCACCACCCCGGTGCCGGCGGCTCCTTTGGTGGAACACCTCGCTGGCCACGGCGTCTTCGCCGGCCTGCCCCTGTCCCGGTACTTCGCCGACCGCAGCCACGAGCTGCTGGTCTGCGCCACCGAGCGCAACAGCCGCGCGCAGCTGGATGAGCTGGTGCGGCTGCTGGCCGCGCATGGCCAGGGAGGTGCAGCATGAGCCGCCGCTTCTCGCCCTCCGGCACCACCGGCCTGGCCCACGAAGAGCCGCTGGTCTTCGAGCGCTCCGTGGCGGGCCGCCGGGGCTGGCGCCTGCCCGCCTCCGACGTGCCCCCGGCCGACGATCTGCCCGAGTCGCTCCTGCGCCAGCAGCAGCCGCGCCTGCCCGAGCTCTGCGAGCCCGACGTGGTGCGCCACTACACGCGGCTGTCCCAGTGGAACTACAGCATCGACGCTGGTTTCTACCCGCTGGGCTCCTGCACCATGAAGTACAACCCGCGCATCAACGAGGACCTGGCCGCGCTGACCGGCTTCTCGGCGCTGCACCCCCAGCAGCCCGCCTCCACTCTGCAGGGCGCCCTGCAGCTCATGGTGGAGCTGGAAGACGCCCTGGCCGAGATCGCCGGGCTCGACGCGGTCACCCTGCAGCCGGCGGCGGGTGCCCACGGCGAGTACACCGGGCTGGCCTGCATCCGCGCCGCCCTGAGCGCCCGGGGCAACCCCCGCAGCAAGATCCTCGTGCCCGACAGCGCCCACGGCACCAACCCCGCCACCGCCGTCATCTGCGGCTACCGCACCGTGACGGTGCCGGCGGGGCCCGACGGCGTGCTGCGCCCTGAGGACGTGGCGGCGGTCATGGACGACGAGGTGGCGGGGCTCATGGTCACCCACCCCAACACCCTGGGGCTCTACGAGAGCTACCTGCCCGAGGTCTGCGAGATCGTGCATCGAGCTGGGGGGCTGGTCTACGGCGACGGCGCCAACCTCAACGCCCTGATGGGCGTGGCTCGACCCGGTGATGTGGGCATCGACGTCATGCACATCAACCTGCACAAGACCTTCTCCACCCCCCACGGGGGCGGCGGCCCGGGGGCCGGGCCGGTGGCGGTGCGCGCCGAGCTGGAGCCCTTCCTGCCGCGCCCGGTCATCCGCCGCGGCGGAGCCCTCGCGCTGGACTGGGATCGCCCCTCCAGCATCGGCAAGGTGCGCAGCTTCTACGGCAACTTCGGCGTGCTCGTGCGCGCCTGGTCCTACATCCGCGAGCTGGGCGGGCCGGGGCTCTCGCACGCCACGCGGCTGGCGGTGCTCAACGCCAACTACCTGCGCGTGCGCCTTGCTGACACCTTCCAGGTGGCCTTCGATCGCCCCTGCATGCACGAGGTGGTCCTCACCGATCGCCGCCAGCGCGAGCACGGCGTGGTCACCCTCGACATCGCCAAGCGGCTCATCGACAAGGGCTTCCACCCCCCCACCGTGTACTTCCCCCTGGTGGTGCCCCACGCCATCATGATCGAGCCCACCGAGACCGAGTGCCTGCAAGAGCTGGACTCCTTTGTGCACGCGCTGCAAGAGATCGCCGCCGAAGCAGCCGAGCAGCCCGAGCTGCTCACCGGCGCCCCCCACCACCCGGTGCGCCGCCGGCTCGACGAGGTGGCGGCCGCCAAGAAGCGGGTGCTTCGCTACGACTTTGCGGAGTAGGTCCTAGGAGCGCTCGGGAAAGAGGCGGCGAGCCTGCCGCCGGTTCATGTCGTAGCGA
>CAZCFB010000163.1:0-5543 GCA_964497805.1 uncultured Kofleriaceae bacterium | reverse complement strand
AGTTCAGGTCCTTGAGCAAACGCGCCGCGTCGATCTTGCCCAGCAGCGCCTTGGAAGGAGCGCACGCCGCCGCCGGCGCCCCATCGCTGCCCGCCTTGCCCACGTCAGCCACCACCTTGCCGTCCCCCGCCGCGCCGTCCGCCGCCGCGCTGTCCGCGGACCCGCCTCCCATGTCCACATTCTGCCCCCCCGAGTCATCCGAGCATGACGGAAGCAGCAGCAGAACAAACATCACCTTCGCCAGATATCTCATGCAACGGAGTATAGCCCGAGCCGGGCCATGGTCCGCGTTCAACGGACGACAACGCCTCCCGGCACCTGCTGGCGCATGAGCGAGGGCGCCCACCTGATTGCCCGCTCCGCGCTCGCCATGCTCGCTCCGCCGCGGCCTGCTTTGGGGGGGCGTTGTTCGTGCCGCTGGCGCTGCGCTTGCAGTTGGGGCACGGGCCATCTCTCCGTGCTAGCCTACTTCACCAATTTCATTCCGTTCTCCTGGAAATGGGTCATGAAAGGAGGCTCCCATGGCCACCCCGCCCAAACCCCGCCTCATCACTCCAAACTCGGGCCGCACGTACGACATGGGCCGCATGCAAGCCGTGTTCTTCGCGGATGGCGAGGAGACGGGTAACCGCTACTCCATCTCCGAGTGGTCGCTGGAGGCGAACACCGAGGGCCCGGGGGCGCACGCGCATCCCGAGGACCATATCTTCCATGTGCTGCAGGGCACGCTGGACCTGGTGATCGATGATGATCCGTCGGTGGCCACGCGCGGGAGCTATGTCTTCATCCCGGGCGGCACCACCCATGACTTCTGCAACCGGGGCGCGGAGACATGCAGGTTCACCTGCATCAACATCCCCGCCGGTTTCGAGCAGATGATGCCTCACCTGGTCAAGTGGTTCGAGGACAAGCCGCTGGGGGACGCCGACCCAGCCTGACCCCCCTCGGCTGCACGGCCGGCTCGCTAAAACATCGTCGCCAAATAGCCTGTTGAGGTCCGCCCGGACCCGTAACCATCTTGGAATGAACGAAGCCCGCAGCGGTCGCCGCAACCTCACCTCAAAGCCCAGGGGGCTCCAATGAACTATCGAATCCCCGCGCTCGTCGGCCTGTTCCTCGTTGCCAGCGTCGCCTCGCATGTCTACCTGGGGGGGCCCGACCAGATGACCGGCGCGTTTACCCGGTGCCAGGAGATCATGGGGGTGGACAGGCACCACGCCTGCAGGAAGCTGTGCAGCATGAGCCTGCACAGGATCGTCATGGCCAGCTCGGGCACGCCCGGTGCAGCCGACAGGAAGATCGACAGCTGGCTGGAGCATAACGGCTTCGAGGATGTATATCTGCACGGAGCCTCGCACTACTCTCTGGCCGATCGTAAGCTCATGCAGAAGTTCGCGTTGCTTGACTACGATGAAGACGAGATGGAGCAGCTGCTGAAAGAGTGATGACGCGTGGAGGCATCTCCAGACACCCATGAGGCCCCCGCCCGTCAGTAGAAAAACGTCCCCCTTCGGCCCAAAAGATCCTTGGTGCACAGAGACCGTATTTGCATGACGCTATGATGGAACTCGTGCCAGAGGGAGCCCCATGTCCAGGTCGGTGAAGCAGTGGTTCGAGGATCTTCATGCCGTGAGCAAGGCCAGGCGTGGTGCTGCAGAGCGCAGGTTCTTGGGGCTCACAGGTGCCGACCGGGCGCTGGTTCCGGAGCTTGCGGACTATCTGAGCAGCGAGGACGCGACGTACCGCTACTGGGCGGCGCGTGGCCTGTCGAACATCAATGAACATGCGCAGGGAGCGATCTCGGCGCTCGAGGTGCTCCTGGACGATGAGGATGGCGACTGTCGCTTCTGGGCGGTTCAGGCGCTGGGGAACATGGGCGAGGTGTCGGCGTGCGTGATGCCGGCGCTGCTGAAGCGGCTCCGGGATCCTGAGTTTGGAACCCGGCAGGCCGCAGCGCTGGCGCTGGTTCGCGTGGCCCCTCACAGGAGCGAGACCGTGGAGGCGCTCGAGGCGCAGCTCGCTCGAGAGGAGGATGAGATGGTCAGCGAATATCTCGTCCGCGCGCTGGGAAAGCTCGAGACGCCGCAGGCGATTCAGGCGTTGATCAGCGCCCTGGAGCATCGCGACCTGACCGTGCGTACAGAGGCAGTGATACGGTTGAAGTGCCTGGGAAGCGCTGCCGCGAGCGCGCATGCCGCCCTGGAGCGGTTGGTCGAGCGGGAGCGTGATCCGATCATTCTGCTTCAGGCGGAGGTAGCGCAGCGGGCGATTCGAAAGGAGGCATAGATGAGCAATTCCAGCGCCAGGCCTGGCGAGCCCCGGGCCATCCAGCCTGACCGTGTCCGGATGACACCAGCAGGGTGGTGGGTGTTTCTCATCGCCTTCTGTCTTGGCCTCTCATGCGGGGATGAGGAGGTGCGCGATGAGAAGAAGCGGAACCTGCTCTCCGACTGCACCAAGCTCAGCGGGAGCGCCACCGGCGTTGACAACTACTGCTGTAGCTTCTGTGAATCCTGGACCAACCTCACGGTCCCTGCGCGCACCGACGATGGCACGTGCATCGTCCTGTGCAACAGCTGCATGCCCGAGGATGTGGCGCGCGATTCAAGCTGCGCGCCGTAAGGGGGAGAGCGGGATGCAAGGCAACCTACACGCGATCATGCTGCTGTCCCTGGGCGTCGCCGGCATCGCCGTCGCTGCAGTGCGCGGCCAGCGGCCGACCTTCTTGAGGGGCCTGCTGGGCCTCGGCGTGGGCGCACTGGTGGCGAGCGGTCTTTACGTGACGCACCTGCACAAGTGCTCCTCTGGCGTCCCGGTGGTCCAGGCGCTCGTCTGCGGTGGATCCATCACGCTCGCCCTGGTCTTCGTCGGCCGCAAGGCGCTGGCCGGGGCGGTCTCGGTGGTTTTTGCCCTGGGCGGCATCGCGCTTTGCCAGCACTACGTCCACCTCGTGCACCAGGATGACTGGAAGGGCCACATGGTCAGGCGGTATTCCGATGAGCTGGTCCTGGAGCAGACGTCGAACCACCTCCGGGAAGCGGGCGTCGAGGACAGGGCAGCGTACCCGGCTGGCTTCGGCTCCGAAGTGCTCGGCCGGCATTCGAGTATCATCGACCAGGCCAGAGGGATGGCTGCTGCGCCGGAGCCGGTCTGGCACTCCGCGTTCACCAGGCTGTTCCGTCTGGACCTGAAGGCAAGGGGCATCTGGTACCCGGGGGGCAAGCTGGTGGATTCAGCCTCGAAGATCGAGATCAGGGCCATCAAGGAGCCGCGCGACACATGATGACGAAAGATGAAGCCAGGGCGTTCGCCTCGCGCTGGCTGCCCGCCTGGTCCGGCAACGAGCCGGAGGCGCTGGCAGACTACTACTCGGACGATTGCTTCTACCTCGACCCCGCCTGCCCGAGACCTTCGAGGCCTTCTATCACCACAAGCACATGGACAACACCATGACCTGCCGGTTCGTGGCGCTCGACGACGACCGGACGCGCTACGAATACGCGTTCGAGTACACGCGCATGAGCTGGGTGATTCCGAGGCTCATCGCCATCCTGTATCCTGGCATGTACAGGAAGCAGGGCGAAAAGTGGATGCGGCAGTTCAAGGCGTTCGTGGAGCGCCATTGATTTTGAAGCGAGGTGAACGAGGGAAGCTGCACTGAGTTGCTCGTCGGGCTGACAAGAGGAGGAGAGCGATGAGGCAAAAGGGATGGTTTCTGCTGGTTGTTCTTTGTGGAGTGATCGGTCTGGCGGTCGGGTGCGGAGATGGAGATGAGGACACCCAGTGCACGGATATGATCGAGGCGCTGAAAAAGTCATTAAGGGCCACAAATCCCGGCCTCGACAAGCCGACGCGGAAGTATGGCCCCAGCGAATTCGAAGATATGAAACAGATTCAGCTGGCAGGCTGCGAACTCAAGGGCGCGTACCTGGGCTCCGCGCCGCTCAAGTGCAACCCGGGGGTGCCCAAGTGCCCGCCGAACTACACCTGCGATGGCAACAGCAACTGCTCGTACCCCTGAGCGCTGCCAACAACAGGCCATGGCGAGGAAACGGGACAGGAAGAAGAGCGGCCGGATGAACTGGAAGGTCATCTTCATGATCCTGGTTGCCATCGGCATCGTGGCGGGCGCCATCGTCTACGGCAAGATGAAGGCGCACCCGCGGTCGAGCAACATCGGCTTCCGGCCCTGAGCAGGGGGAGGACAGGTTATGCGCGATTCAAAAAAAACCTGCCGGGGCAGCTGCCTGTGCGGCGCGCTCAGGTATGAATTCGACGGGGAGATCGACGGGCTGTGGATGTGCCACTGCTCCAACTGCCGCAAGGTGAGCGGCGGCACGGGCAACGCCATCGTCATCGTGGCGCGGGAGCGGTTCCGCTGGCTCGCGGGTGAGGACCACCGGGTGCGGTTCGAGCTGCGCCCCACCTACAGCATCATGCGCTGCAAGACCTGCGGTACGCCGCTGCCGGCCGAGGAGGACGAGGCGCGGGTCTACCTCACGGCCGGGACCCTGGACGATGACATCGGGGTGGGGGTCAAGACGCACATCTTCTGCGGCTCCCGCGCGGACTGGGACCATGACATGGAGGGGGTGAGGTACTTTGACGAGCGATCATCCTGAGGGGCGCACCCGGGGAGTCCAGACCCGCTGCGTCAACACCCTCGGCGTCGTCCTGGCCGCGCTGGTCCTGGCCGGGTGCCTGGCGGACAACACCTACCACCCGCCCGGCACGGTGTGCCGCGGGTTTGGCCTGCTGGACGACTGCGAGGCGGGGCTGGAGTGCTGCGTGACGCAGGCGGGAGCGGACGCCGTGTGCGCGGCCCGGGGCGCCTGCCTCCAGCAGCTGGCCGCGGGCGACTACTGCAACTACCAGGTCAACAGCTGCGCGCCGGGGCTGCAGTGCCTGCCGTACTGCTACAAGCACATGTCCTGCTTCGGCGTGGGCAAGTGCATCACATGCAAGGACTACTGCAGCACGCTGCCGGCCACGGGGTGCATGTTGATCCTGGACATCGAGAAGCGCTGCGGCTGCTGCGGCCAGGGCAAGTCGTGCGCCGGCCCGAACCAGCCCCTGGGCGACATGGGGGTGTACATGCAGACTTGCCAGGCCAGGGGGGCCGCGGACGCCGGCGTGGGAGGCCAATGATGAAGGGCGCGAAGCCGGGGAGCCTGTTCAATCATCCGAAGGTCGCTGATCTGCTCGGTCATACGTTTATCGACCTGACCAGCGAGTCGGACCGCGGGGCGGTGCTTATCTGCGCCAGCAGGGTGGAGCAGACCCTGCGGTTGCTGTTCAGGCATGTGGCGCCTGACACCATGAGCAAGGAGGAGCTGGGCAAGACCCTTCACGAGGGCGGACCACTGTCCACGCTGTATTCCCTGAGCAACATGGCGTACCTGTGCCGGATCATCCCGCGCAATACCTGGTCCTCAATCGACGGGCTGCGCGAGCTCAGGAACAAGGCCGCGCACTCGGGCAGCGCGTTCAGCATCGCGAAGTACGAGGCCGAGCTGGACGCCATCTATGGCCTGGGACCGGAC
>CAZCFB010000162.1:1192-5668 GCA_964497805.1 uncultured Kofleriaceae bacterium | reverse complement strand
ACTAGGGGCACCTTCAAAAGAGAACAAAGGAGGCCAGCCTGGCGGCTGTGGAGCCTCGCCTATCTTGACCAGAACAAGCACCCTCCTGATCTTTATCTTCCTTGTCTGTCTTGTGGTGCAGGGGGGCATCCTCGTCGCCAGCACCGACGGCGGCGAGATAAACCCCATCTTTGAACACTCATCGGACACCATCGGCTGGCTCAGGGGCTCAACCCAGTTCCCTCTCCGTCTGACCCAGCACTTCATCCTCCACCGGGCGGCGAAGGCCTGGTTCAGCGACCAGTGGAACGCCTATCTTTTGATGGCGGCCGCGCTTCACCTGTTCAACGCATGCCTGACGGGTCTGGTGGCCGGCCTGGTGCTGCTCCTGCTGGGGCCGAAGCCCGGGCGCCGGCTGTATATGGCCGCTGTGGTGGGCGGCGGGGTGGCGGCGATCTTCATGAGCAACTACGACCATGGAGCCCTGTACGACCTCTCCACGCTGGCTTACCCGCTCCAGACCTGCGCCGCGCTCGGCACCATGGCAGCTGGTCTGCTCTATCTCCGTCTCGGCGGGTGGCCCCTGTGGGGGTTGTGCATGCTGTTCCACCTGGCCGGGGTGGCCTCACACTCTTTCGCCTTCCTCTTCCCTGGTGTTCTGCTCGCCGTTGAGCTGGTCCACAGGCGCCACCGGGGTTTGGCCCTGGTGACGCGCTGGATCGTGATCCGCTATGCTCTGCTCGCGGCCATGATGGCGCCCATGGCGGGCATTATTTCGTTCCAAACCGACCTGGCCCACGGGCACACGCCAGCGCTTTCTCAGTGGCCCGGCCTCTTCATGCAACACATCACCCTTCACTTCTGGCAGCTACCTGCCGGGAAATCCACCTCGTGGGAGAGGTTGCCTACCCCGGGCACCTGGGGTTATTTCCTGGTCCTGGCCGCCATGGCCATTGGCGGCCTTGTGATGCTGATTCGTGGACGGGTAGGCATCCTGACCGCTGCGCTGATCTTCGGGTTCCTTTGGCATGTTCCCGACTTCTTCCCCCTGCTGGTCGGTGCCGGCCTTGGCGGCCTGGGCCGGTCTACTCACGGCATGGCCGGGACATATATCCTGATCGGCGTCTGGGCAGGGTACCTTGTCCTGGCCCTTGCCCGGCGGGCGCCTCCTGCCATGCTCCGGGCCGCGCCGGTGCTCTGGGCAATCCCCATTTCCTTCATGGTGTTGAACCAGGGCCGCTGGGAGGCTGGGATTGGACGGCTAATCAGGGGGGATTTCCAGGCAATCCCCACCTGCCAGAGCGATGGATGTGCCTCCCTCAGGCCCTGGGCGGGCGAGAGCGATAAGGTCCTGGCCAGTGGGCGCTGCTGGGACCTGACTGAGGCCGATCTCACCTGGAAGAAGCTGGCGGGAGCGGACCTTCGTGGGAGCCGGCTGGTCATGGCCGACCTGGAAGATGCCACCCTGCCTGGGGTTCGTCTGGAGGGGGCGTGCATGAGCTTTGCCAGGCTGGAGTACGTGAACATGACCGGGGCGCGCCTGGATGGAGCAGATCTGAGCCTGGTGAGGCTGCGGCGAGCGCGTCTCAGGGGGGCGAGCCTTTCCGGGGCGCTCCTCCGTGGCGCCTATATTCAGAAAAGCAAACTAAGCCGCGCGGATCTGGGCGGCGCCAACCTGTCCATGAGCACCCTGGATGAGGTGGATCTCGACGCGGCGAATCTCAGCGGGGTTTCTTTGAAGGGGGCGAACCTCTCCGGCGTGGCCATGAGGGGAGCGAACCTGCGGCGGGTCCAGTGCAGCAACGCCAGGTTCATGAACATGGACCTGAGAGGGGCGGACCTGAGAGGAGCGGACCTCCGGAATACGTCCTTTTATCGTTCGGATCTCAGCGCGGTGGATCTACGCGACGCCAGGCTGGAGAATTCAACCTTCGAAGATGTGAAGCTCCAGGGCGCCAACCTGATAGGGGTCCGGGTGGATGAGTTGAGGTGGAATCGAACGGACCTGACCGGGAGCTTGATCTGCCTTCATGATCGAGCCAGGTTCTCCGACATTAAAGGCCACCCCCTCTGGGTCCCATGTCCGGAAGACTAAGCCCCCAAAGAAAAAAGGGCAGCCACGAAAGGCTGCCCTTTTAGGGGTGAGTGACGGGATTTGACTGCGATCTGAACAATTACAGGCGGCTTCTTGCCTGTAATTGTTCAGCTGCAGCGACGAGCATGGCCCCAAAGGGGCCAGCGCAGTCCACCCGCGAGCGGGGACAAATCCCGTCACTCACCCCCAAAGAAAAAGGGCAGCCTCGAAAGGCTGCCCTTTTTCGGGGTGAGTGACGGGATTTGAACCCGCGACCACCGAGGCCACAACCCGGTGCTCTACCAGCTGAGCTACACCCACCACATGATTATGTCCACCGCCGCCCTGACAACCCTCCGCGCGCCTGGCAGGACTCGAACCTGCGACCGCCGGATTAGAAGTCCGATGCTCTATCCAGCTGAGCTACAAGCGCTTACCGCCACCCGGCGACGGCAGAATATGTCCTGACCTTAACCACCTGTCAAGACCATGTCGCTGCCTGGCCCGACTCTACGATTTGAGATAGGTTCATGGGTGATGATGAGCCCCAAAACACATTGCGATGATCTGGACCGCCTCGCCCGTGAGGGAGAACTGGGCAGCGAAATGTTCGCCGCCCTCGCCGAGTGCATGGCAGACGACGTGCGCCGCTTCGCCCAGGCCCGCTGCGGCAACATCAAGGGGGACGTTGATGACATCTCCCAGGACGCATTGCTGGCGGCTCAGCGTTACCTGAGCAGCTTCCGCGGGGAAGCCTCCCTCCGCACCTGGCTTTACCGCCTGGTCCTGTCAGCCTGTTCTCGCCACCGGCGCGGACGCAAGAACGACCCGAAGCTGCATGCGTCGTTTGATGAGAGCCCCTTGAAAGAGGCCCCGGGCGAGGCAGATCCCGAGGTTTCGGTGATGATGGAGGAGAAGCTGGCTGCCCTGCAGCGGGCCATCGAGCGCCTGCGGGACAAGGACAGGCAGATGCTCCAGGCCGTGGAGTGGCAGGGACAGTCTCTGGCCGAGGTGGCCGAGTCGTTCGACCTGTCGGTGTCGGCGGTGAAGTCACGCATGTTTCGCATCCGGCAGCAGCTGCGCGAGAACCTGATGGCAAAGTTCGAGGACGGAGAAGGGTAGGGCCGGCGCGAAGCAGCACCAGGCCCCCCGTGGTGACGGTCGGGAGGGGAAGCCGTGGACTTGCAACCCGGATGGTTGGTCGCGATCGAGGTGCTGGGTGGCTACCTGCTGGCCATCCTCACCATCCTGCGTATCGTGCTCCAGCGCCGCGAGCCCACCGCCACCCTGGCCTGGGTCCTCTTCATCGTGCTCCTGCCCTACGTGGGGGTCCTGCTCTACCTTCTGGTTGGTCGCCGCCGCCTGAACCGCCAGATCCGCCGCCGCCACGCCCGCCACTCCGAGCTTCACCCGCACCTGGATCAGCAGGAGCAGGAGTTGGCCCACCTGGAGGTACCCGAGGCGCCCCCCGAGCTGCCCAAGCCGTCGGAGCGGGAGCTTGTGCTGCTGAGCAACCGCATGGGGAGCCGCCCGCCCACCTGCGGCAACAAGGTGGAGCTGCTGGTCAAGGCCAAGGAGACCTACCGTCAGCTGGAGGCCGCCATCGAGGGGGCCACCGACCATGTGAACATGCTGTACTACATCTTCGAGGATGACCGCACCGGCAAGCGCTTCCGCGACCTGCTGGTGAAGAAGGCCAAGGAGGGCGTGGTGGTGCGGCTGCTCACCGACGGGGTGGGCTCCTACGGCCTGGACAGCTTCATGGGGCCCCTGCGGGCGGCCGGCGGGCAACACGCCGAGTTCCTGCCGGTGGGCGGCCTCCGCCGTCACTGGAACCTGAACCTGCGCAACCACCGCAAGGTCGCTGTCATCGACGGCCGCCTGGCCTTCACGGGCGGCGTGAACATCGCCGACGATTACGCGCCCCGCCGCCGCAAGAAGATCCCCCCCTGGCGGGACACACACCTGGCCATCCGCGGGCCTGCGGTGCAGCACCTCCAGGAGGTGTTCGCCGAGGACTGGTTCTTCGCCACCGGCCGCGACATGATCAGCGAGCGTTGGTACCCGGAGCAGCAGCCGGTGGGCGAGGACGTGGTGCAGATCATCGCCTCCGGACCGGACACAGCCACCGAGCCGATCCAGCGCATCTTCTTCACCGCCATTACCATGGCCAAGGAGCGGGTCTTCCTCACCACGCCGTACTTCATCCCGGACCAGGCCATGTGCGTGGCCCTGGAGACGGCTGCCCTTCGCGGTGTGGACGTGCGCCTGCTCCTGCCCCGGCATTCGGATCATCCCATGGTGCTCTACGCCGGGCGCTCCTATTACGACAACCTGCTGCACAGCGGCGTGAAGATCTACGAGTACGGCGCCGCCTTCCTGCACGCCAAGAGCCTGGTGGTGGATCGCACCTGGGGCACGGT
>CAZCFB010000162.1:0-1092 GCA_964497805.1 uncultured Kofleriaceae bacterium | reverse complement strand
GTCAAGGAGAAAGGCCATGGACAATACGCAAGTGCTGGAATCGAAGCTGGAAGAGATCAACCAGGGCGCCCGCTGGTTCAAGGTGATCGGGATCGTGCTCACCGTGTTCGGCTTCCTCATGATCCTGTTCGGCGGGCTCAAGCTCCTGCCTCTGCTCGGACCCCGCGCCGGGCAGCTGGGGCCGGTGATGGCGGACGCCTTCAGCACAGCCTCGGGCGCCATCGGCTACTGGATCATGGCCTGGCTGGCCAACCGGGCCGGCAGCGCCTTCGAGGCCATCAGCGGCCTGATCCGGGAGCTCGGGGAGATCGTCTGAATATGCCGATCATCGTACGGCTCGACGTCGTCATGGCCATGCGCAAGATCCGTGGCCTGGATCTGGCAGAGCGCGCGGGCCTCACCCAGGCAAACCTGAGCAAGCTGAAGACCGGCAAGGTCAAGGCGATCCGCTTCTCCACCCTGGAGGCGATTTGCCGTGAGCTTGAGTGTCAGCCCGGGGATATCCTTGAATATATCGAGCCCCCGGAAGAGGGTGCGAAATAGGGGCGAAAAACTCTTGTCATCGCCGGTCTGCGGCGTTAAGCCCGCCGGTGAAAGCCCCAAGGACGGGGCGATAACCAGGAGGTAACAAAGTGGCTCGCGACTTCAACGCTTTCAAGATGGCTCAGAAGCAGTTCGACGAGGCAGCGGAGATGTTGGGTCTGGATCAGGGGACGCGGGAATTCCTGCGTTGGCCCCGTCGGGAGCTTCACTTCACGATCCCGCTCAAGCGGGACAACGGCACGGTGGAGGTCTTTCACGGCTTCCGCGTGCAGCACAACGACGCCAGGGGGCCGGGCAAGGGCGGCATCCGCTTTCACCCGGACGAGACAATCGACACGGTGCGCGCTCTTGCCACCTGGATGACCTGGAAGACTGCCGTGGTGGACATCCCGCTGGGCGGGGCCAAGGGCGGCGTGATCTGCAACCCGCGCCTGCTGTCCGAGCGCGAGCAGGAGGCCCTTTGCCGCGCCTTCATGCGCCAGGTCGCCCGCATCGTGGGGCCGGTCAAGGACGTGCCCGCCCCGGACGTGATGACCAACCCGCAGCACA
>CAZCFB010000161.1:0-5744 GCA_964497805.1 uncultured Kofleriaceae bacterium | reverse complement strand
GGCCGCCCCATAGTAGAGTTGTGGAAGGTTCCCGAACAACAGGTCGTAATGGGATCACACGGGCGCGAACGACCCCCATGTGAATCGGAGGCGAGCATGAGACTGGGTAGGGTGCTGGGAGCGGTGGTGGTTCTGGTGGCGGTCATGGCGGCTCAACGGGCCCCTGTTGAGGCCTGCCCGCGGCCCGACCACGACCACCCCGAGTGGAGGGCAACCGCTGCAAGTATGAAATCCAAAGCTGGCCAGGAGGTGCCGATCAAGTGCCCGCCCAACGGCCACCTCTTCTCGGTGTGGGGCAACAACCCGTACACCAGCGATTCATCCATCTGCAGCGCCGCGGTGCACGCCGGCCTGATCACGGTGAAGCAGGGCGGGCTGGTGTACATCAAGGTTCAGTTCGAGGAGAAGAACTACAAGGGCAATTACCGCAACGGGGTGAGCAGCAGGTCTTACACCATCCGCATCGGCAAGTTCCACTTCACCAAGGCGCGGCAGGACCTCCCGGGGCAGAAGCGGCCGCCGCCCAGGCCCGAGGACACCACCTGGGGCACGACGGCCTCCAGGTTCACCGACCGGCATGGGGAGCGGATCAAGTTGATTTGTCCGCGCGGGGGCAGCGCCAAATCGGTGTGGGGCAACAACCCCTACACCAACGACTCGTCCATCTGCAGCGCCGCGGTGCACGCCGGCCTGATCACCCTCGAGAGGGGCGGGTCCGTGACCATCAAGATGGCGGCCGGACAGGACTCCTACGGCGGCAACTACCGCAACGGCGTGACCAGCCGGAGCTACGGCAAGTGGGGGACCAGCTTCATCTTCCCCCGGGCCCAACTGAAACTCTCGGGCCAGACAAAGCCGGCGCCTGACCCGCGCAAGATCAGCTGGGTTTCCTCGGCAGGGAAGTACAAGGGTCGCAAGGGAGAGTTCATCGAGCTCATCTGCCCGCGCGGGGGCCGCGCCCGATCAGTGTGGGGCAACAATCCCTACACCGACGACACCTCAATCTGCAGCGCCGCGGTGCACGCCGGCCTGATCACCCTCGAGAGGGGCGGGTCCGTGACCATCAAGATGGCGGCCGGACAGAAGGCCTACACCGGCACAACGCGCAACGGCGTCACCAGCCGCGACTACGGCTCATGGCGTAGCAGCTTCATCTTCCCCCAGGCCGCCCGGAACCTCTCCGGCAAGACCATGGCCGAGAAGGATCCGTATTCGCGTTAGAGAGGGGAGCGGGACGCGATAGCGTCCCCTACAGGGTGGGGGTCTTCCAGACGAAGATGTCGTGGGTGGTTCCGGCGGCCGTGAGCTTGTGGCCGGCGAAGCTGGCCGTGCCCTTGAACACGCCGGTGATGTAGGTTTCGCCGCTGCTGTCCACCGCGATGCCGGTTGCCTCAACCGAGCCTGCGGCGCCGCCCGCAGAGGTCACCTTCTGGAAGGCTCCCGTGGAGTTGATGCTCGCCACGAAGGCGTCGGTGCCGGTGGTGCTGGTGCCGGTGAGGCTCAGGCTGCCGAAGGATGCGGCCCCCTTGTAGCCGCCCACCACATAGATGGTGCCCTTGGTGTCGATGAACATGCCGCGCACGGCGTCAGCGTCGGAGCCGCCCGCGGACAGGGCCCAGGAGAAGGCGCCCGCGGAGGTGAGCCCGGCCACGAAGGCGTCGTTCTTCTTGTTGCTGCCCGTGGTGGGCAGGGTCTTGCTGCCGAAGGTGGCCGAGGCGCCGTCGAAGTAGCCGGCGATGACCGGGTTCCCCTTGGCGTCCAGGGCCAGGCTGGTGGCGTGGCTCTCTCCCGATCCCGTGGCCTGGGCGACCCAGGTCACGGCGCCCTTGCTGTCGTACTTGGCCAGGAAGGTGTCGCGGCCCGTGGCGGTGAGGGTCTTGGTGCCGTAGCCCAGGGTCCCCTTGAAGGAGCCGGACATGTAGATGTTCCCGCTGCTGTCCAGGGCGACACCCCCCACGGAGTGGAGCTTGCTGCCGGAGAAGTCCGTGACCCAAACCACCTTGCCCGTGCTGTCCAGCTTCACCAACATGGCGCGCTTCTGACCCTGCACGTTGGTGTAGGTCTTGCCGTTGAAGGTCATGGTGTCGGCGAAGGTGGCCCCCAGGTAGACGTTGCCGCTGGCATCCACGGCCAGGTCCTTGGCGTAGTCCGAGTTGGTCTTGGATCCGCCGGAGATGGCCCAGTCGTACTTCCCGCTGCTGTTCAGGCGGGTCACCAGGAAGTCGGAGAACCCATTGGAGGTGATCTTGGTCGAGCCGAAGGCGGCAGTGCCGGTGAGGAAGCCGCCGATCACCAGGTTCTTGGATGCGTCCATGGCCACCGTGGAGAAGACCTCGTTGTCCTTGGTCCCCAGGGTGGTCACGTCGGTGACCTGGCCGCCGGAGGTGACCCTGGCAATCAGGGCGTCGTCCCCGCCCGCGCCGGTGATGGTGAAGGAGCCGAACTTGCCCGCGGCGGTGCCCTTGTTCACCTTGCCCACCAGCACCAGGTTGCCGCTCTGGTCCAGGGTAATGGCGTGGCTATGGTCGAGGCCGTCCCCGCCGCCACTGATGGCCCAGCCCTGGAGCTGCCCCGCGTCGGGCTTCATGGCGTCAGGGACCACGGTGTCAGGCACGTCGGTGTCCTTGATGGGGCCGGAATCAGGCAGCACGCACGGCGCGCTGTCCGAGCAGGCGCTGCACTCGTGGTCGTCACAGGCCGGGAGCAGGAGCATCAATGCAACAACCCCCATCCCCCATGCCATCATCAGGTTCTTTTTCATGGCTGTTCCTCCTCGCGATCAGGGCACCAGGAAGGCTGGCCCGTGTCAATCTCACAATTGGCCAGGGCAGGGGAGGTGGGCGCCTGTAATATAATCGGCCCATGCCCCGCCGTGCGCCGCTCTTCCTGGTGGTCCTCGCCGCGCTGTCCTCGTGCGCCGGCGAGGTTGAAACCACTGCAGCGGACGCCGCCGCCCAGGACGCCTCGGCCGCGGATCTCCTCACCCAGGATACGGCCCGCACCGACGCTGCGGCGCGGGACCTGGCTGCCGCCCCTGACACAGGGGCCAACAAGGCGGATACCGGGCCGCTGGTCTTCTCCCGCAAGGTGGTGGCCACCACCAAGGACCCGGGCTTCTTCAGCCTGCGCGCCTACAAGGGCGCCCTCCTGGCCGGCACCTACGGTACGGGGAAGATCTACAGCAGCGCCAGCGGCTGGACCAAGCCCGTGGCCGACCTGAAGGTGGGAGAGTCGGTCTACATCATGAAGCCCTTCGGCTCGTATCTGTACGCCAACACCGAGAACCGCGGCGAGATCTGGCGCTCCTCCGGAGGCAAGTCATGGAGCAAGGTGTTCAACGGGGCCAAGACCGCCATCGGCCTCGGCCTGGCCGCGTACAAGGGCAAGCTTTACGCGGCGTACACCACGCTCTCCAACAAGGCGGGCAGGATCTATCGTTCCGGCAGCGGGGACACGGGCTCCTGGAAGCGTGTATTCGGCGACAGCTCCCAGGGCACCGACGTCGTGCTGCGGGAGCTGGTGGTCTACAACAACATCCTCTACTGCCTCTCCTACGACTTTGACGGCGACTGGGGCGGGCTCTACTCCACCACCGACGGCGCCACCTGGACCTGGCACAAGAAGCTGAAGAACCAGCGGTTCATAAAGGCCCATGTCTGGAACGGGTACCTCTGGCTCTCCACCTCTCCCTACAAGGGCAAGCGCGTGCCGCCGGCCGGCGTCTACCGCTTCGACGGCAAGTCCATGGTGATGGCCTATGAGGACAAGGCGCGCGCGGTGGGCACGGACCTGCTCGACTTCGGCGGCGCGCTCTACTTCGTGGACATGGTCAACTGGCGGGCCAAGAGCGGGTCCGCCGCCCTCCACCGGTCCACCACCGGCGCGGCCGGCTCCTGGTCGACGGTGCTCACCTTCCCCGAGCCCGAGGCCATGGACATGGAAGCCTTCGGGACGAAGCTGCATGTGGCCACGCGCCACGAGGGCGGCCACGGCAAGGTCTACGCCGTCCAGATCAAGTAGATCACGAGGGCGGAACATCCCGCCCGCCTTCCCCGTTACACAGAATATTGAAGGGAGCCACCGGAGGCTCTCTTTCCGCAGGAGCTTAGCTTATGGTCAAGATGATCCGGGCTCGTGACAAGATGCCCACCACCACCCCCGGCAAGGAGCGCCTGGCCGACGATCCTGTCCGCCTCTACCTGAACCAGATCAGCCAACACCCGCTGCTAAATCGTGAAGGGGAGGTGCGCATATCGCGCCGCCTGGAGCGGGCGCGGGAGCAGGTGTACAAGTCCCTGTTTGGATCCAACGTCGCCATGGATCAGGCGGCCCAGCTATTCGATGATCTGCGCGGCGGCAAGGTGAAGATCCGGGCTGTGGTCAAGGATCCTCGCACCGCGGTCAGGGAGGGCGGGGGGAAGCCGCCGGCCCACCTCAAGGACGACGACTCCCACACCAAGTGGGCGGTTCGTGTGCTGAACAGGGTCCGCCGGCTGGCGCGGGAGAACGCGCGTATGGAGCAGAGCCTGGCCGGGCGTTCGCGCAAGCCCGGCAAGGCCCGGCGTGAGAAGCTGCGGCGCCAGCGGCTCAAGAACCTGGACCGGATCCGGGAGCTCATGTTCACCCTGAACCTTCACGAGAAGGTCCTGGACTCGATGATCCAGCGCCTGAACATGCAGGGCGCCGCGCTGGAGCAGGCGCTGGACGAGATCCAGATCCTGGAGACGCGCGGCGGGGGCGGGGTACGTGAGGTTGACAAGCTCCTGCGAAAGGCGCGCGAGGACAGGAACACACGCCGGACCCTCAAGCGGCGCACTGGCCTGGACGTGGAGGGGCTGGAGGCGCTCAGAGATCAGCTGATGCGGGCGCGCCGGCGCATATGCGACATGGAGCGAAAGACCGGCCGGCCCCGCTCCGAGCTGCTCGCCACCCACCGGGAGCTCAAGGAGGGGCTCTGGCGCCAGGACCGGGCGCGGGCGGAGATGGTGCAGGGCAACCTGCGCCTGGTGGTGAGCATCGCCCGGCGCTACTCCAACCGTGGGCTCGCCTTCCTCGACCTGATCCAGGAGGGGAACCTCGGCCTCATGCGCGCGGTGGACAAGTTCGAGTACCGGCGTGGGTTCAAGTTCTCAACCTACGCCACCTGGTGGATCCGCCAGGCCATCTCAAGGGCGGTGGCGGACCAGGGGCGCACCATCCGGGTGCCGGTGCACATGACCGAGTTGATCAACAAGGTGCTGCGCACCGCCCGGGAGATGGAGCACGAGCTGGAGCGGGAGGCGCGCCCGGGGGAGGTGGCCGCGCGGATGAAGATGTCCCGGCAGCGGGTGCGCCTGGTGATGGAGGTGGCGCGTCACACTGTCTCCCTGGAGACCCCGGTGGGCGCGGAGGAGGCTGGCTGCCTGGCTGACTTCATCGAGGACGAAAGCACACAGGACCCCGTGGAGGGGATCGATAACCAGGAGCTGTCCTCGCTGGTGGAGCGCGTGCTGGCCCGGCTCACCCCGCGGGAGGAGCGGGTGGTCCGCATGCGCTTCGGCATAGGCAGCGCAGCGGGCATGAGCCTTGAGGAGGTGGGCCAGGACTTCAAGGTCACCCGGGAGCGGATCCGGCAGATCCAGGCCAAGGCCCTGGCCAAGCTGAGCCAGCCCGGCAGCTCCTTGCCGCTGCATCCACACTGGGAGGATGAGTGATCGAGGCGGTATGATGCCGCCATGCCCAGCCTGAAGTTCCTCACCATCGCC
>CAZCFB010000160.1:0-5781 GCA_964497805.1 uncultured Kofleriaceae bacterium | reverse complement strand
GCGGCTCCCGTCCCTGGACATGCTGATCCACGGGGAGGGGGAGGGGACCACCCTTGAGCTGGCGCAGGCCCTGGAGCGCGGCGGACTGTCAGCGCCCCTGCCCGGCATGAGCCAGCTTGGCGGCGATGGGGTGGTGATGAGCGGGGCGGAGCGGCCCACGGCGGACCTTGGGAGTTTGCCCCTGCCGGCGCGCCACCTGCTGCCCATGGCGCGCTACTCCATGCACCCGCCCTTCGGGCTCTATCCTCCGGTGGCCGCGGTGGAGACCGCCCGGGGTTGCCCCTGCGGTTGCGCCTTCTGCTCCCTGCCCGGAGGCCACCGCCAGCGCCCGGTGGAGGGCGTCGTCGAGGAGCTCCGCATTCTGCGGAGGGATTACGCCGTGGGCGAGGTGCACTTCGTGGACCCCACCTTCCCCCTGGATCGAGAGCGCACCTTGAGGCTGTGTGAGGCGATGATCCGCGCGGACCTGGGCCTGGCCTGGAGCTGCAAGTCGCGCACCGACTGCGTGGACGACGAGGTGCTGGAGCTCATGGGCCGGGCGGGCTGCTACATCATCTCTTACGGCCTGGAGTCCGGGGCGGAGCAGATGCTCCAGGCCCTTGGCAAGGGGGTGGACGCCGGCCGCCACGAGCAGGCCCTGGCCAGCACCCGCGCCCACAACATCCGCTCGCTGGCCTACATCATGTTCGGCGCCCCGGGGGAGACCGACGCCTCGGTGACCGCCACCCTGGAGCTGGTCAAGCGCGCCCGCCCGGACTTCGCCCTCTTCGCCGAGATGCTGCCCGACCCGGGCTCGCGCACCACGGCGCGGATGATCGAGGAGGGTGTGCTCACCGCCGGGGACGTGGAGGACTTCTACCTGGGCGACCCGCCGCCCGCGCTGCTGGAGCGCACGGTCACGGGCCTGCCCCGGGAGCAGGTGGGGCGATGGCTGGCGCGGGCGTACAGGGAGTTCTACGGCCGCCCCTCCTACCTGCTCCGGCGCCTGGCCGGCCTGAGAAACCCGAGAGAGCTGGCCGTGATGACGCGCGGGGTGATGGCCATGGTGAAGGAGCGCATGGGTGATGGGCCGGTGCATGACGATTCTTGACCCTGCCCTCCTGTCGGGAGGATCCTCACTCCAATGAACCGCGCCCGCCGAGTCATGCTCACCGGCCTCTGGGGCATTGCCTTCCAGCTGGTCACGGTGCTCTACCAGGTGCTCACCGTGCCCCTGTTCCTCAAGTTCTGGGGGCAGGAAGTGTACGGGGACTGGCTCACCGTGGCGTCCATTGTCTCCTACCTGGCCCTGGCCAACCTCGGCATGCAGTCGTATGTGATCAACCAGCTGACCCAGCGGTTCGTGCGGGGGGAGTGGGATGATCTGGCCCGTGAGGTGCCTTCGGCCAGCCTGATGTATCTGATCGCCATCTCCATCGCCATGGCGGCGCTGGGCGGCATCTGCCTGCTCGCCCCGCTGGAGCGGCTCTTCGAGGGGGACGGCGTGGTGTGGACCGGTCAGGTGGTGACGCTCTGCCTGGGTGCGCGGGTGGTGATGATGCTCTTCGCGGGCCTGGCCCAGGGGTACTACAAGATCCAGGGCCGGGCGGACCTGGCCAAGCTGGCCCACTTCTTTGAGCACCTGGGCGTGCTGGTGATGGTGTTCGCGGTGCTCTTCTCCGGCGGCGGGCCGGTGCACCTGGCCGGCGCCGAGCTGGGGGCGGTGCTGCTGATGCTCGGCATCATGCTGGTGGACACACGCCGCCGGGACCGGCGCGTCTCCCTCTACCTGGGCGGGGCCAGCGGCAGGCTCGCCGTCGCCTTCCTCGGGCCGAGCCTGATCTACTTCTTCAACCAGCTGGCGGCGGGGCTCATCTTCCAGGGCGTGGTGCTTGTGGTCTCCTGGCGGCTGGGGCCGGCGGCCGTGGTGACCTTCTCCACTACCCGCGTGCTCTCGGGGTTGGTGCGCCAGGTGGTGAGCTTCACCTGCACCACCATGTACCCCGAGCTCACCCGCATCGAGGCGGGGCAGCCCGAGCGCCTGGCCTTCACCTACCGCATGCTGCTCAAGGTGGTGTGCGCGGCGGCCTTCTTCTGCGTGCCGCTGCTCTTCTTCGCCGCGCCCGACCTGTACCAGTTCTGGACCAGGGGCCGGGCCACCATGGACCTGAACCTGCTGCGTGCCCTGCTCACCGATGTCTGGCTGGTGGTGCCCATGACAGCGTCGGTGAACCTGCTCTTCTCCACCAACAAGATGGAGCACATCAAGAGCATCACCCGGCGCAACATCATCAACGGCGTCATCGTGCTCACCGCCCTCAGCTTCCTGCTACAGCCGGTTGGGCTCTGGACCGCCGGCGCGGTGATGGCGGTGACCAACCTGGTCTTCCTGGGCGGGGCCGTGCCGCGCTGGGCCCAGCGCATGGTGGGGGGCGAGCCCAGCACCTACGTACGCAAGGTGTACCTGCCGTACCTCCTGTGCACGGCCATGCTGATGATGACCTCCTGGCTCTGCGTCAGCGCCCTGGCCCCGGGCATCGCCCGCTTCTTCATCACCGCCGCCGTCACCACCATCCTGGGCCTCGTGCTGACCTGGTTCTTCTTCTTCAATGGAGAGGAGCGAGCATTTCTTTTGAACATTTTGAAGCGGTTGAAGAACAAATTCAGAAAGTAGGGCAGGGTATCCGGGACCCTTCGGCCTTGCGCCCTCCCTCGCTGATATCTAAACTGCCTGCCTTACTGTTTTTGCGAGGAAACCCGTGCGCATCGGCGTGATCACCAGCTCATTTGACCGGCCGGATCCGAGGGGTCCGGGCCTGGCCCTCATGCGCATCCTGCGCGAGATGGTGAAGCTGAATCACGGGCACGAGCTCTTCTTTGTGCACCACCGGCGGTTTGATAACGAGCTGTACAGCCAGGCGCAGGAGATCCTGATCCCGAGGCTGCCCCTGCTGGCGGGCGCGGCCCTGGCCCCCTGCCGCCTGGACGCCATCTGCCTCAACGGCTTCCACAACACGGTGCGCAGCTTCGGCCTGCACCTCTACCCCACGGTGCCAACCCAGGTGCTCTACGCCCACGGCACCCTGGCCTATGTGCCGGACCACGCCTACGGCGACAGCCTCTACCCCACCACCGCGCGGGGCCGCCTGGACAACCTGAAGATGCGCGCGGCCATGCGCCTGTCGGTGCGGCGCTTCGACGCCGTGCAGACCAACTCCGCCTTCACCCGGGGGGTGCTGATCAAGTCCATGGGCGCGGACCCGGCCCGGATTCAGGTGAACCACCTGGGCATTGACCTGGAGATCTTCCGCCCCCTGGCCCAGGAACGGCTGGAGGAGCTCCGCCAGCGGTTCGGCGTGGACGCGCCCTGCATCCTGGTGGCGGTGACCGATACGGTGCCGCGCAAGAACTTGAGGACGGTGTTGGCCGCCTTCCGCAAGCTCAAGGACGCCGGCTACCCCCACAAGCTGCTCTGCATGGGAGAGCTGACCCCGGCGGCGCGGGCGGAGGCGGAGGCGCTGGGGCTGGGCAAACAGCTGCTGCCTACCGGCTATGTCACCGACGAGGAGGTGGTGGCCGGGCTGTACAGCATGAGCCAGTGCCTGGCCTACAACACCCTGCACGAGACCTTCGGCATGCCGATCCTGGAGGGCTTCGCCTGCGGCTGCCCGGTGATCACCTCCGACGTCACCGCCATGCCGGAGGTGGCGGGCGGCGCGGCGCTGCTCATGAAGGATCCCACCGACGCGGAGGAGCTGTTCCAGCGCCTGCGGGAGGTGGCCGACAGTGAGGCCCTGCGCGAGGACCTGAAGGAGCGCGGCCTGGCCAGGGCGGCCCAGTTCTCCTGGCGGGAGACAGCCAGGCGTTACCTGAACATCGTGGAGCAGGCTGCCCGGACTTGACCCTGGTGTCAGCCCGTGGGAGATGACCCCACAGGAGGAACGAGGATGGAAAAGTTGTTGCGCCAGGCGGCCCGCATGCTGCCCCCGGACCTGAAGGAGTCCCTGCGTCAGACGCCGGTGTACTCCCTGTACCATGCTGCCCGCTTCGCCATGTCCGAGATGGAGACGGTGCGCGTCGAGGTCAACGGGCTCCAGGTGGAGCTCCTGGTGCCTGCCCGGGACAAGGAGTTCGTGCGGCTCTTCTCCAACAACTACGAGCCGGGCACCGCGGCCCTCTTCTTTGAGCATGTGCGCTCCGGGGACACGGTGTGGGATGTGGGCTCGCAGTACGGCTACTTCAGCGTGCTCTGCGCCCACCTGACCCAGCGCCCGGACCGGATCCACTCCTTCGACACCATCCCCTTCAACTGCCAGGTGCTGCGGGAGACCAGCCGCCGCTTCTTCGGTGGGAAGATCAACGTGAACAACCGCTGGGTGGGGGACAGCGACGGCGGGCGGTTTGTCACCCTCGACACCTACATGGACACAAGCGGGGACCGTCCGGCCCTGATGAAGATGGACATCGAGGGCGCGGAGGCGGTGGCCTTCAAGGGCATGGAGCGGGTGCTCGGCGAGTGCCGGCCCACCATCATCCTCGAGGTGCACCCGGTGAAGATCATCCGCGACTTCGGCGCCAACCAGCGGGACATCTACGCCACCCTGCGGCGCCACGGCTACAGCCTGCAGATCAACGTGGACCACCGGGCTGACTACACCACCTTCGTGCCCCTGGATGAGGAGCTGCTCGACGACGAGCGCATGAGCTACGAAGTGCTCTGCACCGGGGCGTAGAGGAAATATTTCAATGGCTGATTACAAGGTCGGGGAGCACACCTACTCCCCGGAGCAGATCCTCGAGATCAACCGCATCTTCCACAACGTGCAGTGCCATGTGTACGACCACATGCAGGAGCACATGCACCGGGAGGAGGAGGCAGCCTGGCAGTCGCTGGCCAGGCGCGCGCTGCTGCTGGCCGGGGGCGACGGGTCGCGCGCGGTGATGGACTACGGCTGCGGCACCGGCATGGTGGCCGGGGTCTTCTCCCGGCTGCTCGGCATCACCGAGCGGCTCATCTGCATGGACATCTCGGAGGGCATGCTCGAGCGCTCGCGCCAGCGCCTGGAGTGGTCGCCGGTTCCGGTGGAGTACATCTGCGGCGAGGCGTTCACCAGCGGGCCCGAGGGGGAGCTGGACATCGTGGCCCTCAACTCGGTGCTGCATCACCTGCCCCGGCCGGTGGAGCACCTGAAGCAGCTGGCCAGCTTCCTGCGACCGGGCGGCCTGTTGGTGGTGGCTCACGAGCCCAACCGCAGGTGGCTGGACAACCCGGTCATGCGCGGGGCCAACCGGCTCAAGGGCCAGGCCAGCGCCCTGGTCCACCGTCTACGCGGGCGCGCCGCGCCGTCGGTGCCGGCCACCGCGGAGGGGGGCAAGGGGTTCACCGCGGACGTGGCCGAGGCCATCAACCAGGCCCAGGTGGTGCCCTGGGAGGTGAAGTCTCAGGAGGTCACCAAGCTGGCCAACATCCACGCCCCGGACGACGGCAAGGGCGACGGCCTGGCCTTCGACGTGGACGCCCTGAGCGGCGAACTCACCGCCGAGCTGGAGCTCCTGGAGTCTGAGACCAAGGCGCCCCTGGGGGGGTACGGCTACAGGAACCTGATGCTCAAGGCGGTGGAGCGCGGATTGTCAGGAGCGTACCCGGACGACGGATCCTTGTTCAGCGTGATCTGGCGAAAGAAGTAGCAGTTAATAGGTCGTAATTCAGTTTTTTAGTTTTGTCCCAAAACTAAAAAACTGAATTACGACCTATTAACTGCTGAAGAAGTAGCCTCCCGGGGCTGCCCGCAGATCGCCTTT
>CAZCFB010000159.1:0-5861 GCA_964497805.1 uncultured Kofleriaceae bacterium | reverse complement strand
GCGGACCAGCCGGAGCTGGCGGCGCTCCCGGAGGAGGCGCCATGTCAGGCGGCGGACCAGCCGGAGCTGGCGGCGCCGATGGCGGCGGTGGCGCTCCTGGCGGCGGGGGCGGCGGCTTGCGATCCGCGGCCGGCGGCGGTGGCGCCTGCGCTGCGGCCCCTTCCTCCTCGATGGTGAGGATGAAGTCTCCGATGTAGATCTTGTCCGATGCCTTGATCACGATGGGGCTAGTGATCTTGCGGCCGTTGACATAGGTCCCGTTGGTGGACTTGAGGTCGACGATGATGAACTTGGCGTCCTTGAGCACGATGCGCGAGTGACGCTTGGACACGTTCCCCTTTGGGAGGATGACGTCGTTCCCCTGAACACGCCCGATGGTGACCTCGTCCTTGTCGAAGTCCAGGCGCCTCTGCTCTCCACCCTTCTCAGTGACGACAACGCTAAACATTCCGCCTCCGGCTACTGTGAAATCAGTTCGTATTGGGTCGAAGGATTAGTCGAAGACCTGCCAGCCAACTTCGTCCTCGTACTCCTCGTACATCTTCTGCATATCCTTGATGGTCTTCTTCACCCACGGGTGCTCGGACGTGACCACCTTCGGAGTGACAAAGACCACCAGGGTGGTCTTGCCCTCCTTGAACTCACGCGACTTGAACAGCTCCCCGATGATGGGGATGTGCCCGAGCAGTGGGAACTTGTTTACCGCCTTCTCCTCGGTGTTGTTGAACAGGCTGCTCAGCACGATGGACGCCCCATCCTTCACCGAGACGCTCGTCTTGAACCGCCGCGTCCTGAAGCCCGGGATGTCACGCACCGCGACGGAGCGGTCCACCTCGCTCACCTCGGCTTCGATCTCGCTCTTGATGTTTCCGAGGCTGTCAGCGGTGGGTTTGATGACCAGCCTGATGCCGTACGGCTTCCAGTCCACGCTCATGGTGTTCTGGGTCATCACCACGATGGGCACCTCGCCGCCCACCAGGAAGTTGGCCTCCTGGCCGGATCCGCACACCAGCTTGGGCTGGGCCAGCAGCCGGGCGTACCCGGAAGAGAAGAGCAGGTTCACCGCCAGGCTGGTGGCCAGCGGTGAGTTGATCTTCATCTTCAGCTCTGGATCAGCGGCCGGCACGATGGGGATCGTCCCCTCCAATGTGGCCTTCCCGGTGAAGGAGATGGCGCTGGGGTAGTTGATGCCGATGCGGTTGAGGCCCGCCTTGCGCATCTCCACGAACTGCACGTCGATGAGCACCTGGCGCCCGCCGCCCACGGTGAGCAGGTTCTCCACCTTGAGCCCGAAGGTGCGCAGCAGCGCCTTTACCTTTTCCAGCTCAGACTTGGAGGAAACCGCCCCCTCCAGGAAGAGCCGTCCGCCCATGAGGTTGACCTGCACGCTCGCCAGGCCGCTCTTGCGGAAGATCCTGTTCACCTGCTGCACGGCGCTGGATTTGAACCGCACCTGGTTGGACACCTTGTTGCCGAAGATTTCCACGGCGCGGCTCGCCCTGCCGTAATCCTCCGCAGTGAGGGCGTAGCCCGAGATCACCACGTTGTCGCCGAAGATCCTCGGATAGATGCCCTCGATGCGGCCAAGGTAATCACGCACCTGCTTGTAGAGCCCGCTCACCGCCACGGCGGAAACAACCACCGTGAACTTGAACTTGCGGTGGCCGGCCGAGATCAGGATCTCGGTGGTTCCCTTGGATACGCCCACGATGGTGGCACCCTTGGTGGTGTAGGTGGCCACATCCGCGATGCTTGGGTTGAACACCTGGACCTTGGTGATGGTACCGGGTACCGACACGGACTCGGACTGCCCCGTGGTGAGACGGATAGTCCGCTGTGCCAGCGCGGGTGCCTCCGCGGCCAGGAGTACGAAAATGGTGGTTGCGATCAGCAGTATTGGTCTGGTCATGGGAACCCGTGAACCGTACATAAGCGCGGGAATTTGGTCAAGGAATCAAAGAAAGTCGAGAGTCGAGAGTCGAGAGTCGAGAGTTCTGATGCTCAGGGTATTCTCAGCCACATAAAGTAGGTACGGCCGGCCGCCCAGGTGGCGCCCAGCAGGATGGCCAGGCCGTAGGGGATGTGGTGAAGTTGGAGCGGCTCTTTTTGCTGCCTGCCCCGCCGGGCCAGAGCCCCCAGGTTGCCCAGCACCTTGCCCAGCTGTCCCCGGGCAAGGGCATACACCAGGGCCACCGCGCCGCCGCACAGGGTGACGTAGGCCAGGGCCCACAGCGCCCCGGGCCAGCGCAGCAGGGCGCCCACCGCGGCCATGAGCTTGACGTCCCCCATGCCCACGAAGCCAGCCAGCCCCATGATCCCGAAGGCCAGGAGCAGGGCCGCGCCCCCGGCCAGTGCAGGGAGCAAGCCCTGGTTCACGCCGTGATCAAAGCCCCCCAGGGACCAGAACACGGCCAGGTTGAGCAGCAGGCCAAGGGCCACCCCGGATCCCGTGAGCCAGTTCGGGATCCGGCCCGTTCGCACATCGATAACCGTGGCAATGCCACAAATGACAATGCAGCAAATGTCAGGGATGACCTGGATGGTCAAAGAGGATCCCCTGAATCCGTGGCCGAATATTTTGGCCGTCCGCAGGCTCTACAAGCCGCTACGGGGTGAAGCGGCTCAACCTACTTCATCGAGCCCTTGTTGTCCTCGGCGAAGTTCTTCAGGGTCTTGGTCTTGGTGTGGGTGGCCCGCGCCTTCTCTGTATCCACCTTCACCTTCGTCTCGCCGGCGAGTGCGTTGGTCGCGCCGGCGAACAGATCGCGGATGTTGTCCCCGAAGATTGTAACCACGCCGATGGCGGCGATGGCGATGAGAGCCACGATGATGATGTACTCGGTCATACCCTGACCACGCTGATCCCTGAGGAACCGCGCCTTGAACTTGGCGAGCATCGGTTTGTTGCCTCCGAAAGTAGGTTTTTACCTGTATTCCTGGAGTCAGCATACCAGAGGTGCTGGCCTGTGCGCCATCCGTCAACGTACCGATGCCGGCTCCCTGGGGCCGCCGCCCCCACCTGCGGACTCCAGGCATCGATCTGGGCGCCCAGGGCTTGCCCATGCCATGGCCAACTAGCTGAAATTACGTGGAGGCAATGTCAGTTTCGGACCGGCACAGGCCTTGCAAAACTGTATACCGTGCCCCGCCTCCTCACCCTGCTCTGCCTCACCCTCTGCCTGCCGGGCATGGCCCATGGGCAGGAGCCCGCCGCCATGCCGGGGGAGTTGCTGGTGCAGTGGAAAGGTGAGGACGACCGCATCCCGCTGGAGCGCATCGCCGGGTACACCATCGCCCGCCAGCAGGACCTGGGCCAGGGGCTCTTCCGCTACGCCCTGGACAACCCCGGCGAGCTGGGAGTGCCGGCAGCGCTGGCCGCCCTCGAGGGGGTGCCGCAGGTGGCCTGGGCCGAGCCGAACTACCTGCGCAAGACCTTCGGCAAGCCCAACGATCCCCGCTTCGCCCACCAGTGGAACATCTCGGCGATCAACCTGCCAAAGGCGTGGCAGCGGACCACGGGCTCTGCCGCGGTGGTCGTGGCCGTGGTGGATACCGGCATCCTCGCCGGGCACCCTGACCTGGCCGGCCGCCTGGCCCCCGGTTACGACTTCATCACCTCCCCCTCCAGCTCCGGCGATGGAGACGGTTGGGACCGGAACCCCAAGGACATGGGAACGGACAATCCCAAGTCCAGCGCCCACCACGGCACGCATGTGGCCGGCGTGTTGGCGGCCCGCACCAACAACGGCGTGGGCATGGCCGGGGTGGACTGGAAGGCGCGCATCCTGCCTGTGCGAGCACTGGGCATCAAGGACGGCAACGGCACCGACGGCGACGTCATCGCGGCCATCAAGTGGGCCGCCGGGGTCCAGGTCCCGGGCGCGCCCAACAACCCGAACCCCGCCAGGGTGATCAACCTCAGCTTCGGGGCCAGGGTCAACGGCAAGAGCCTGACCGCGGCAATCCAGGCGGCGCAGGCGCGCGGGGCCATCGTGGTAGCCGCTGTGGGCAACAACAACCAGGACGCCGCCGGGATCTTCCCCGCGGCCGCGCCGGGGGTGATCTCCGTGGGCGCGGTGCAGCGGGATTTGAACCGGGCGCCGTACAGCAACTACGGCAAGAGCGTGGACATCATGGCGCCTGGAGGGAACCTGAGCCAGACCCTGCCCTCATCCATCAAGTGCAGCGGCAAGCCCTGCCTGGCCGGGGTGCTCGGGCCGATCTACGACAGCAAGGCCAAGGCCTTCTCCTACCGTTTCTATGAGGGCACCTCCCAGGCGGCGCCCATGGTGGCGGGGGTGGTTTCGCTCATGCTGTCCCTCCGGGGTGGGCTCACCGGGGCAGAGGTAATGTCCATCCTCAAGCAGACCGCCAACAAGAAGTCCCAGTGCAGCAAGGGGTGCGGCGCGGGGCTGGTGAACGCCGAGGCAGCCCTGGACAAGGTCGTCACCAAAAAGGGCGGCTCCAAGATGAACAACCCGGGACAGCCAGGTTCAGGCACCCGCACGGAGCACGAACCCGGCACGGTGAAAGGCGCCGCGCTGGGAGGATGCGCGGTGGGAGGAACGGGGCCTGGTTTGCTCTTCTGGCTACTTGTTTTGCTCTGGGTTAAGCGGAGATATTCGGCGAGTTAATAGTTGAGAGTTGACAGTTCACAGTAGCTACCCGAATTGGGGGGCATTCTGCTGTCAACTGTCGACTGTCAACTGTCAACCAGTGCATTCCCCCCTTGAATCCATTTCATCCCGGTAATAAAGTGCCACCGCAATCTTGGAGGTACGGCCTGTGCCCAAAGTTCATTTCTTGAATGAATACCTGACCGTTGATGCTCCTGAGGGGAGCCTGGTGCTAGATCTGGCCAAGGACAACGGTGTCCAGATCTTCAGGGGCCTGTGGCCCAGCTGGAATTGTGGGGGCCTCGGTATCTGCGGCCGCTGCAAGGTTTGGCTCCCCGCCGACGCCAAGGTGTCCCCGCCGACCCTGCCCGAACAAATCCGAAGGACCATCGGTCTGGACAGCGGCGATCAGCGGCTGGCCTGCAACGTGAAGGTGGAGGGTGATGTGGAGGTCAGGGTCAAGCCCATCGCTCCGTCCTACGCAGACCTCCAGGGCACGGTAGCCACCATGGAGGAGGCCTCCTACAAGGAAGCCGCGGCCGAGAAGCTGGTGGTGGCCAAGGCCGATGAGAAGAAGAAGGCGGAAGCGGCCAAGAAGAAGAAGGAGGCCGCGGCCAAGAAGAAGGCCGAGGCGGCTGCCAAGAAGAAGGCCGAGGAAGAGGAAGCGGCCAAGAAGGCGGAGGAAGAAGCCGCCGCCGAGAAGGCGGAAGAAGAGGCCGCCGCCAAGGCCGAGGAGCCCGAGGCCAAGAAGAAAGTCGAGGCCCGGTCCCCCACCTCGGAACAGAAGGCCGCCCTCGACAAGGAAGAAGACGGCTGGGACATCGACGAAGAGTCCCTCAAGCCCAAAGCCTGATTAAAGCAACACCTTGCCCCTGCGCAGGGGCAATAGCATCCCCTACTGAACCGGGTAGCGCTTGATGACCTTTGTGGTGGCGTCTGCCTTGACCACGACCTTGAAGCTCTTGTCGATGCCGAACTTCGGGTTGCGCAGGCGGATGGTGTGCTTGCCGGCGCTGAGCGGCAGCTTCTTGGGCGTGGTCATACCCGTGTCCCGGCCATCAATGGTTATCCGGGTCCAGGGCGTGGAGCCGAGCAGGAGCCAACCCTTTCCGCCAGCCGCGGGCTTGGGCTTGGGCTTGGGCTTCGGCTTGACCACAGGCTTCGGCTTCGGCTTGGGCTTGAACACAGGCTCCGGCTACGGCTTGGGCTACAAAACAGGCTCCGGCTTGGGCTTGGCCACCGCCT
>CAZCFB010000158.1:0-6257 GCA_964497805.1 uncultured Kofleriaceae bacterium | reverse complement strand
GGGGGCCTTCTTTTTCGGGGCGGCTTTCTTTTTTGGGGCGGCCTTCTTTTTGGCTGGCGCCTTCTTGTTTGGGGCAGCCTTCTTCTTCTTCTTCGGGGTGGCCTTCTTTTTGTGCGCAGCCTTCTTTATCGGCGCGGCCTTGGCACCCCTTGGCGCCAGATCCTCCCTGGCGAAAGCCAGGATCCGGGCCGCTTCCTCGAACGTGACCTCCATCTTGGTCCGGCTCACGATCTCGCTGATATAACCCACGCCAAACGTGGGGTGAACGATGATCTCGCCCTCGATAAAACTATGTGCTGGAGAGTACTTACGGGGATCCGCCTCGTCCGCATCGTCCATGTACTGCGCCCACGGGATCTTCTTCAGGGTCTTGCGCCGGCGGGCGGCCATGGGCTCTGGGATATCATCCTCTGAGCCCCGGGGAGCGCGGTACGGATGAGAATTGTTGCAGGTGTCGCAATGGACTGAGCGGATCTCCTTCTCGAACCGGCTCACGATCGTGTGGGTGGTATCACCCTTGCATTGCGTGCAGTAGGCTGAAACCTGCGCCCCCACCTCGTTTGGATCGTCGTCGAAGATGCTTTCCATCATTGCCCTAGGTACTGATATTTAATGATTCTTTCCGGTCCACTATCACACCTTGGCCTGACTGACAAGATCCAATAGGGGCAGCGGACTGTGTAGCGGCGCATCCAGATCTCAGGATGTTTGTCCTCTCGCATGCCAATTTCGATTTGCCAATTAGGGTAAGATTCCGCGCAATGGCACCCTCCTCTCGTCCATCTGGCACCCGTTGGCTCCTGCCCCTGGCCTTGGCCATCGCTGCCATCATGCTGGCCTCCCTGGTGCTCGGATACTACAGCTACCAGGCCGCCAGCCGCGTTGCCGAGCGGAGCGACGAAACCCTGGAGCGGAGCAACCGGGCGGAGGGCCAGCAGCTCATCGAGCGCATTGAGCGGGTGATCATCGACTCGGACCGCACCTTCTTTCGCATGGTCCGGCTGGAAGATCCCGAGGAGTTTCGTCAGCTTTGGCGCCGCATCGTACGCGCAAACTCCGTGGTCAAGACGGTCACCGTTCTGGACGAGCAGTTCAACGTGGTCCACCTGGTCAGCCGGTCAGGCAAGACCGAGACGGCCCGATTCAGGGAGACCTTCTTGCGCCAAATCGTGCCCGCGATGAAGCTGGCCACCCTGCCACGCAACGCCCACCGCCACCTTCACAAGGGCTTCGGCGGCACCGGATACCTGATCTCGTACATCCGCCGCCGTACGGCAGGGCAGGACTACTACATCGCCCTCTCCATCGATCTGACCTATGTCGCCCGCGAGATCTTTGAGGAGGAGTTTCAGCGGCTGGAGGAGAGCAAACATATCGCGGTGGTGGACGACGGCGGGCAGGTGATCTACGGCCGGCCTCAAACCACCGCCGGGCAGTTCCAGTACCAGGGGCAGTTCCCCACCACCCTGTACCGCTGGCGCCTGCAGGTGGCCCCGCGCGATGTGGCGGTCCTGCGGGCCGCGGCCGCACCCGCCGCTCCACCAACCTCCTGTTGGTTACTCTGGCCGGGGCGTTGCTCCTGACGGGCATGCTCACCCTGATCATCGCCGTAAGGCAGGAGCGCCGGGCCAACCAGCTCAAGAGCCTGTTCATCTCCAACGTGTCTCACGAGCTGAAGACCCCGCTCACCCTGATCCACATGTTCGGTGAGCTGCTGGCCATGGGCCGCTCCTCGGATCCGGGTACGGCCAAGGAGTACGCCGAGATCATCACCCGAGAGAGCGACCGGCTGAGCCGCCTCATCGATAACGTGCTCGACTTCTCACGTATCGAGCGTGGAAAGGCGGCCTACGACTTCGCCCCGGGCTACCTGGCGGCCGTGGTGGAGCGCGGTGTTGACCTGGTTAGCTACCGGGCAGAGCAGGCCGGGATTTCACTCGTGACCCGCATCACCCCCGACCTCCCGGAGGTGGAGATGGACGACAACGCCATGACCCTGCTGGTGCTCAACCTGCTGGAGAACGCCCTCAAGTACGGCACGCCGGACGAGGGTGGAGAGATCCGGGTGAGCGTGGATGCAGGGGAGGGTGGCGCAGAGCAGGTGCTCTCCGTGGCCGACGATGGCCCCGGCGTCCCGCCGTCAGAGGCGGGGCGGATATTCGACCGCTTTTATCGGGGCACCTGGGCTCGCAGGGCCGGCACGCGGGGATCCGGTATCGGGCTCAGCCTGGTCAAGCACATCGCAACGGCTCACGGGGGCAAGGTGTTGGTGGAGAGCGGGGAAGGGAAGGGGACCACCTTTTCCGTACGGATCCCAGTATAATCGGGTCGGGTATTTCATGGGTGATGATAACGGCAAGCTGGTGCTCCTCGTGGAGGACGAACCCGACATGGTGCGGGGGCTGAGGGACACCCTCACCTTTGAGGGGTTCCGCGTCATCTCGGCCGCCACCGGGGCTGAGGGGGTGTCCATGTTCAGAAAGAATAGACCCCACCTGGTCCTGCTCGACCTGATGCTGCCTGACATGAACGGCTACCGCGTGTGCGAGGAGATCCGCCGCCTGGACCCCAAGGTGCCGCTGATCATGCTCACCGCCCGAGGGCTGGAGTCGGACAAGATCCGCGGCCTCGACGTGGGGGCGGACGACTACGTGACAAAGCCCTTCTCCATTGGCGAGCTCTTGGCCCGTATCGGGGCGGTGCTGCGCCGCTCTGCCGCCGACGCCGGCACCAGCTCCCGCCCGGACAGGTTCAAGATTGGCAAGGTCACGGTGGACTTTCCCAAGCAGCGGCTGACCAGGGGGCGGGAGACGCACCAGCTGAGCTTCCACGAGTCGGAGATCCTCAAGCTTTTGCATGAGCACAAGGACGAGCCGGTGAGCCGCGAGGAGATCCTGGCCCGCATCTGGGGCCCCGAGGCAGCCTCCACCACTCGCACCGTGGACAACTTCATCGTCAAGCTGCGCCGCAAGGTGGAGAAGGACCCGGCGAACCCGAAGCACATCCTCACGGTGTACGGGACCGGCTACAAGCTCGTGCCGTAAACCCCCGGCCCCGGCCCTGGCTCCGGCCCCGGCCCACCCAGCCCCTGAACCCTTGCATCCCTACCCTATACATGCGATACACCCCCGCTCCCGGAGAGACATATGGAACTATCCAAGAAGACGCGGATTCGTTTAACAATTCTGGCAACGGCCATGTCGGTCATCGCGGCCATCATCGGCGGGATGGCCACGTTCTACACCGAGTACCTCTGGTTCGATCACCTCGCATTCTCCGAGGTGTACATCACGGTGCTCATGGCCCAGGTGGGCACAGGTGTGGCGTTCGGGCTGGTCTGCTTCGTGGCCCTGGGCCTGCACATCATCCTGATCAAACGGTTTTCAAAGCCGCGGTCTGACTGGACCATCCCCACCGCCGACGGCGGCGAGGTGGATGTGCGCGAGATCGTCAGCCGCGTGACCACGCCGGTTGTGGTCGCGGCCGCCCTGGTGGTCTCCTCGGGCATGGGGTACTGGGCCTCCCGCCACTGGGAGGAGGTCCTGCGCTTCCTCAACCAGACCCCCTTCGGCCAAATCGAGCCGATCCTGGGCAAGGACATCGGCTTCTACCTGTTCGTGCTGCCGACTCTGCAGTTCACCCAGGAGTGGCTGGTCTACCTGGCCGGCCTCTGCCTGGCCCTCTCCGCCGGAGTCTACTTCCTGCGCGGCGCCCTGCAGCTGGAAGGCTACCTCGTGGTGGCCACCGACAAGGTGCGCGGCCACCTGCTGTTCGGCCTGGCCTGCGCCCTGCTGGTGCTGGCCTGGGGCTGGCGCATCGAGATGTTCGAGACCCTCTTCTCCAAGCGCGGCGTGGCCTACGGCGCCACCTACACCGACGTGTACGTCAACCTCAACGGCTACCGGGTGATGATCGCTGGCTGCCTGGCCTGCGCCGCCTACCTGCTGGCCCTGATCAAGATCCAGCCCCAGGGCAAGAAGGCGAGCCTGGCCCCGGCCATCGGCATCGGCGCGGTCGTGGTGCTCTACATGCTCGGCACGTTCCTGGTGCCCACCGCGGTGCAGCAGTTCGTGGTCAACCCCAACGAGCTGGACAAGGAGAAGCCGTACCTGGTCCACGCCATCGCCGGCACCCGCGCCGCCTACGGCCTGGACAAGATCCAGACCAAGAAGTTTGAGGCCACTGAAAACCTCAAGGCCTCGGACATCAAGGACGCCCGGGACACCATCGACAACATCAAGATCTGGGACCACCGCCCGCTCAAGGCCACCTACAAGCAGGTGCAGGTCATCCGCCTGTACTACGACTTCCCGGCCATCTCGGTGGACCGCTACACCGCAGAGGACCGCATGTGGCAGGTGATGCTCTCCGCCCGCGAGCTGGTGCCGGGGCAGCTGCCGGCCCAGTCCCAGACCTGGGTGAACCAGCACCTGCAGTACACCCACGGCTACGGCGTGTGCCTGTCGCCCGTGAACCGGGTGGTGGGCGAGGGCCTGCCCGACCTCTGGATCAAGGACATCCCGCCCCAGTCCAGGTACCCGCACCTGAAGATCACCCGGCCGGAGATCTACTACGGCCAGGCCACCAACGACTGGGTCCTGGTCAAGACCAACACCCAGGAGTTCGACTACCCGCAGGGCGATGAGAACAAGTACACCACCTACTCCGGCGAGGGAGGCGTGGGCATAGGCTCATTCTTCCGCCGCGTGCTCTTCGCCATCCGCATGCAGGACGTGAACATCTTCTTCACCCGCTACCTCAAGACCGAGAGCCGCATCCTGTTCAACCGGAACATTCAGCAGCGCGTGCAGGCGGTGGCCCCCTTCCTGATGCTCGACCAGGAGCCGTACATGGTGGTGCACGAGGGGCGGCTCAAGTGGATCCAGGACGCCTACACCATCAGCTACCGCTACCCGTACTCACAGCCCACCAGCCTGGGCGGGCGCCAGCGCATCAACTACATCCGCAACTCGGTGAAGGTGGTCATCGACGCCTTCGACGGCAAGATGCAGCTCTACAACTGGGACGAGGCGGACCCGATGGTGCGCACCTACGCCAAGATGTTCCCCGCTCTGTTCAAGGCCAAGTCGGAGATGCCCGCGGGCCTGGCCGCCCACGTGCGTTACCCCAAGGACCTCTTCTCAATCCAGGCCGTGATGTACGAGTCGTTCCACATGACCGACCCGCGCATCTGGTACAACCAGGAGGACAAGTGGGCCGTCTCCAGGGAGCTGGCCGAGAAGACCAGCGACCGCCAGGCCGACGAGGGCGCGGCTGGCCCCGGCATCACCGCGCGGCACGTGACCCACGGCAGCCGCATGGCCCCCTACTACATGATCATGCGCCTGCCCGAGCAGAAGAAGGAAGAGTTCCTGCTCATGGTGCCCTTCACCCCCACCAACAAGGACAACATGGTGGCCTGGATGACAGCGCGCTGCGACGGGGACAACTACGGCAAGCTGCTGGTCTACACCTTCCCAAAGAAGAAGCTGATCTTCGGCCCCATGCAGATCGAGGCCCGCATCGACCAGGACGAGAACATCTCCCAGTGGATCACCCTGCGTAACCAGCAGGGCAGCCAGGTCATCCGCGGGGACCTGCTCGTGATCCCGATCAAGGACTCGATCCTGTACGTGGAGCCCATCTACCTGCAGGCGGTGCAGACCCACCTGCCCGAGCTGAAGCAGGTCATCGTGGCCTTCGGCAAGAAGCTGACCATGAAGGAGGACCTGCGCACGGCGCTGTACGAGGTCTTCAACGTCAGGTCCGGCCGTGAGAAGGCCGCGGATCGAGCGGCGGCGCGGGGTGAGACTCCCACGGGCGAGGTGTTGAAGCCGGACGCCGGCGCGGTCGCGGCGGTCCCCACGGGCAGCGCCTCCCAGCTGCTCCAACAGGCCCTGGGCCACTACGAGGACGGCAAGAAGAAGCTGGCCGCAGGTGACTGGGCAGGTTACGGCGCGACCCAGAGCGCGCTCAAGGCCACGCTGGATTCGTTGGCCAAGGAGCTGCAGCCCAAGCTGGAGCCGGTGCCCGAAAAATAGTGCGTGGTAAAATCCTCCGTCATGCGCGGCTCTCGGACCATCGCCATATTCATCGGGATCTCGGTCCTCGTGCATGTCGCCCTCGTGAGCGCGGGGTATATGGGGCTGGGTGACCGTGACGTCCCCCGCGACGCCCTCACCATCCTCGAGATCGAACACGTCACCGAAGGAAGAGCGCCCAAGCCGAAGCCGAAGCCGCTGCTGCAGCCGAAGCCG
>CAZCFB010000157.1:0-6288 GCA_964497805.1 uncultured Kofleriaceae bacterium | reverse complement strand
CCCCAGCTCTCTCAACGCCACCTTGGTCTCCTCCACCTTCTGCTTCGAGACTCCTTCAGGCGGTGCTGCCTCCACCGTCAGGGTAAGCGTTAGGCCGGAGCTAGTGGCGAACTTGGTCAGGACGCGGGTGTAGAAGTTCATCCACTTCTGAGGGGGAATCTGGCCAGTCCACTTGAGCTCCGGAACAGTCTGGGGCTCGGGCTCCACGGGTGGCTCCTCCGGGTCCGGTGGCGGAGGCTCATGCTCCCCTGTTGGCGGCCTCGGATCGGAGTCGGGTGGTGGCTCGGGCTGGGGTGGTGGCTCGCCTTCTGGTGGCTTTGCCTTGTAGGCCTCTGCGTCCTTGCCCGTGATGATGTACATCTCCTTCGTGATCTCCACATCGGTGGTGGAGATGTACGTCTTCCAGCTGAAAGGATCGTAGCTGCCGTCGATCATCTTGCCGACGTAGGCCAGGATCCCGGACTCGACCCCCTTGGCGATGGTACGGCGAACTGCCTCGGGTTTGATCAGCCGGGGAAACTGGGGCGATGCGAAGAACGAGTCGCGGACGGCCTGGGTGTTCCACTCGGGCAAGGCCGGCGGCCAGTTGCGCGCCAGAAAGTTGGGGCTGATGTCAGTTTCCAAGTCGCCGTCCTGACGCAGGCGGTTGAGGATGAGGGTCACAAGGCTGGCCGCGGCGCTGGAGTGCACCAGGCCGAGGTCCACGGGCTTCCAGGAGCCGTCCTTGCCCAGCAGTCGTATGTTCTTGTAGGAGCGCCAGACGGCCTCGCTGAGGTCGCGCTGGGCCCTCTTGAGATTCTCCTTCAGTTGGCGCAGTTGGGTTTCATCCAAACGCAGATCGGCGCGCTCGTCAGAGATATCCTCCCAGGCCAGCACCTTGCGCGCCTCCTCACGGAGCGCCGTCGGCCCTTCGGGGACAACCCAGATCAAGGCGCTCTTGTATGTCCGGCTGGAGGATCCGTAATCCTTGGTCGCGCTGTCCACAAAGGCCATGGTCGCGGAGTCTCCGATCCCTTGCTCCGGTGGCAGGACCACCAGGCGCAGAAGCGGCACGTTGGGGATCTGCTGGCTCTTTTCCGGGAAGTACGTGATCTCCATCTCGGCGCCCTGGCCAAAAGCTTTCATCACCTCGGCCTTGCGCTTGGTCTCGAACACCTCCTGCACCTCGGCCCGTACACGATCCTCCACGCGCTTGGGCTGGACGCTGGCCTTGCGGTCGGCGAGCAGCTTGTTGAGGTTGGGGGTGAGGCTGAAGCGGTAGCGGTTTTTGTCCACCATCATGAAGTAGCAGGTGGCTGCCAGCTCCTCGGTCACCGTCTCCACGTTCCCCAAGTCCAGATCGGGGGTGGCCACGGCCAGCCGGAGTTCGGGCAGGGTGGCTTCGGTTCTTGTTTGCCCACCGTTGGACTCGAAGAAGATGGTGGTGGCAACCTTCTCGTGTAGACGCGCTTTGCGGATGGTAGCCACGGCCTCCTTGTCCAGCCGCAAAGCGTGCGCGCCTTTTTTGCCCATGATGTCGGTAGTGACGGCCGCCTCCAGCTTGGCGCCGCCGAGCTGCTCGAACACGGCAGAGCGAAAGAGCGGATCGTCGAGGGGGGCGGAGCCACTGCATATAAGCGGGTCCTGGCGCGCCCCCTTGTGATCGGCCATGAACGCGTTGGAAATCCACAGGGCGAGCAGGCGCAGGATGCCGCGGGTCTGTTGGAAGCGCGGCAGAGCTTGCCACTTGCGCTCGAAGACCGAGATCAGCGTGGGATGGAACGGGTAGGTTGCCTCGAACGCTTCCTGGGCAGCGTCAAGGGGGAACCAGTTGGGTAGTTGGGTCCGGTGGCTCGTTACCCACTCCGCGTAGGAACGGGCGGTACTACGCGCATCCCGGGGGAGACCGCCCCACTCGAAGAGCCGCCGCCGGATGATCTCCGAAGTCTCGGCCTCGGCGGACATGACCATGGCCTTGCCCAGCCGGTCCAACAGCTTCTGGAAGCGGTCAAAGTCTGATTCGTCCTCGGGGGTCATCTCGTCCAACAAAGATGGCAGCGATATGGCCAGCACAACCCGGTCCTGGGCTCGGGCCTCCTCCGACAGGTTCTGCAAGAACGAGTAGAGCTGAGATGTGAGGCCCGACTTGCGATTGCGGCCCATGAAGTTGAGCAACTCGTCCATCAGGATCAGGGCCGGCTTATCTTTGGGTAAAAACTCTCGGATTACCTCGGTGGACGGCGCGATGCGCTGCTCGTCGTGCTGGGCCACGACCGCGAAACCCTCCTTGCCGGAGAGCTGGAATGCGATCTCCCCCCACGGCGTGTGGCGCCTTGGCGTGCCATCATCACCGCCGCGCCCCGTGATGGCATCGAACTCCGTGCCCACGAATACGGCCACCTCCCCGCTGGAGACGGTCTGGACATCCGCCCGGCGCAGCACATCCGGCACGCCCTTCCATTTCTGTGCGTCGGCCCCACCCTTGGCCAGGTGGTAGAGCAGGGTCAGCGCGTGGGTCTTGCCTCCGCCGAACTGGGTGCTGAGGTTGTAGATGGCGGATGTCTCCACCTTGATGCCTGCCATGCGGCGCACCACCAGCGCAGCCAGCTCCTCGAGGCTGCGGGTCATGAAGGTGCGCTCGAAGAACCTCTCGGGATCCTGATAGTCCTTGCCCGCGCGCTTTTCCTTGACGTGGTCCAGGTGCACGGCGAACTCGGACGCGTCCAGCGGACGCCCCTCTCGCAGATCTTCTCTCGGGGTGACAACCTTGTACCAGGGCTTGAGTCCCATGGTTTTCCTCCACGATTATCCCCGGCCGAAGCGGCCGGTGTTTCTGTCCAGATACCAGTCCTTGAAAAAGCCATAAGGGAAAGCGTCAGCTTTGGCGCGAGACCCCACCACCACCATCGTTTCACCGCGGACGAGTTGCCGCTCCTCGATCCCCATGCTTTGCACTACCTGGTGTCTAAGGTATTGCACCAGATCGACACCCTTCTGCACGTCCTTGCGGTAGCAGATCACGGCCCGCATTCGAGTACGCACGCAGAGCACCTTCCACAGGTCGTAGGCCACGTAGTCGTCCTGCTTGCTGTTCTCCAGCTCAAAGACAGCCACCGGGAAGCGCCAGGTGCGCTCCCCGGACTTCTCAAAGGCCATTGCGTCCAGGGCCAGATACTCGTTGCGGGACACCGGCAGAATGTCGGTGGGGTGTTTCTTTGCCGCTCCTGCCCAGCCCATGGCGTCGAAGGTGCCCACCACGACCCGGGTCATGGCCTCGGTCCAGGCCGTCAAGCGTCCCTTTTCCGCCGCCTCGCGCAGCTCCGACGCGGCCTCATGGGTCTTCACGGCCTCCATGAACACCTTGAACCAGCTGTGTGCCAGGGACTCGGACATCACACTCCCAGGCCCTTGCGCTGGGCCAGCAGGCCGTCCAGCCACCGTTTCTCATCGCTGCTTCCCGGGTAGAGGGCGGAAAGGGAGAGGGCCAGGCGCCACATGCGCAGGTCCCGCCCCACTCCTTCCTCGTCGAGGAAACGGGTCAGCGTATTGCCCCGGCCGGAGGCAAACAACAGAATGGCTTGTTGCAGCCGGTCGAGGGCCGTGGCCCCGGGTGTGGGGAGCCCCTGGCCGGACCAGTCACCCTCCTGCTCCGCGGTGTCCAGCTCGGCCATGAAGTCCAGCGAGAGCTGGGCTTTGGCACGTTTTCGCCCCTTCCTGGGCGTGACCAGCTTATCGGCCTTGCCGAACAGCGTCTTGGCTCGTTCTGCCACGGAGAGCAGCCTGGCGTTGCCCGCCTTGACCTCCACCAGGTCTCCCATCTGGTCCAGGGCGGCCCCCAGCCCCTGAGCGATCTTCCGCGCCGCATCGTACTCCAGGGAGTATCCGGGCACGATCTTGCCGCCCTGGCCTCCATCCCCGTCTGCCACCTTTTTGCCTGTCGTCCCGGAGTCGGACGGCTGACCTCTGGCCAGGGTCCACAGCCACATGGCCGTGAGCCGTGCATCAGGCTCGAACCCGGTGGCGTCTGCGCCCTCGAAGATCATGCCCAACGCCTCCCTGGCAACCACAGCCCAGACCTGCTCCAGGTACTCCTTGAGCCCCACAGGCTCACCGGAGGCCTTCTCCACCCGGGCGTGGCGGGAGTAGACCTCCAGGGCCGGGCCCAGACAGGCAAAGATAGCGTCTGCGCCGTGGACACCTTCCCGCTCGAGTCGAGGGAGCCACTGGCGGATGCGCCGCGGCAGCTCGTCCACCACATCTCGCCAGTTGCCGACGGTATCGGTGATCAGGCTGCCATCCGGGTGCTCGCGCGGCCGGCATACCAGGTGTACCGAGGAGGCCAGCACAGCGGAGTTGCGGGCACGAAGCCGCTGGTTGTTTTCCGTGTCGATGGGCCACGACGCCGTGATGATCCAGCCGGCCTCCAGCATGGCGGCCAGCAGATCCTCCCACCCGGCGGTGGAGCGGTGGGCGAAGATCACCACGCCGATGCCGTCTGGCCGGACGATGCGCCGGGCCTCGGACAGGGCCTCGGTCATCAGCTCCCTGTACTGCTGTGGCCCCTTTCCGGCCACCTTGTTGACCACGCACTCGTGCTCCTTGGGCACCAGCGGTGTGGCGAACAGGTCCGGGTGGTCGTCCCGCAGCATGCGCCGCAGCCAGACGTAGAAGAAGTCGCTGAGGTCGGCGTAGGGGATGGCGTCGTAGTAGGGTGGGTCGGTGATCACCACGTTGGCGCAGTCTGTGGGCAGCGGATGGCTGTGGGCCGACACGCACCCCACGTCGGCCACGTCGCTGCTGACCAGGGCGTTGCGCAGGCCGCGCAGGACATGCGCCACGGCCGAGCTCCAGTCACCGGAGGAGCCGCCGAAGGGGTTAGCCTCGCCGAAATCCCAGATGATGGGCAAGGCCTGGCGGGTGAACAAGTGGGGCAGCGACGCGCTGCTGGGGTTCCAGGAGCAGCCGGTGTTCTGGTAGTCGCACACGCGATCCACGGCCAGGGCCAGGCAGGCCCGCACCGCTGTCCCCAGCCCTCCGGGTGTCCTGTCATCGGGGACAGCTTCACGGACGAACCTGGCCAGGGTGGAGATGGTCAGGAGCTGCCTCGGGGTGTACAGATCCCGCCAGCGGAGCATGCCGTACCGCTGGACCCGAAAGCCCAGGGTTCGAGGCGGGGGCAGGGGCTCCTCCGGAACCAGGGGCATGAGCTTGCCCATGTCTCCAGAGCGACGATCCAACTCCAGTTCCGCAGCCCGGGCAGCCGCCAGATCAACGGCAGTGGGCGCCCGGAAGGCTTTGCCCTTGCCCGTTGAAGGGAGCGCCACCGCGACGAGCTGGGCAGTGGAGGCGCCCCCCTGCTGCTCGGTGAGTTGGGCTCTGACCCGCTCGACGGGCATGGTATAGCCGCACCGCAGACATGTTGCGGCTCCCCTTCGTACTGTCTGATGGGGGAACGAGGATAGAGGGCCCTTCTCGATGTCGAACTTGGGGGTGTCATCCTCCCAGCCGGCCAGCCGCAGGCCCACAGACCTTGCCCCGTTGCGCCACAGATGGAAGGAGCTCGTGAGCGGGACCGTGGCGCCGCAGCCTGGCGCCTCGCACTCCATGGTGCGGAACCACAGGTAGGCCAGGGGGGTGGTTTGGTCGCCGTCGGGGTAAAATCGGGCCAACTCCAGGCTGGCCTGCTCTTCGATCTTTTTCCCCCAGCTTGCCACCTCCTCCAGGAGCGGTTCGCCGAGGCGCTGGACGTACTCCAGCGTGACCTTGCTGATGAGCGCGGCCACGGGGTTGAGGTCCGAGGCGTAGACCGAGCACCCCAGGCGCAGGCCCTCCAGGGGGATGGACCCACCGCCCGAGAAGGGGTCGGCCAGAAACGGCCTGGCGCCCTGGATGCCCTCCAGGGCTTCGTGGGCTACCCTGACGAGTTCACTGGCCGCGGATAGCAGGCCTGGATCCTGGGCCATCCGCCAGGAAGACAGATCGGTGACCAGCCGCAGCAGGCCCCGGCGTAGCTCAAGGGGGTGGTCGGGGAGGTATTCGGTCCCCTCCAGCCCGTACACCCCGCGCAGGACCTCGGCGGCTCGTTGCCTGAATGCTTGTGGGCAGAGGTCGTCCACGGGATCGATGAGCGTGGAGGCCAGGGCCACCGCCCGGCAGGACGGCAGCGGCTTGCGGGCCCACCAGATGTGGATGGCGGTGATGTGCCCCCGGTGTACCGACCGGCCCTGACGTGCGGCGTCGGAGATGGCGCCGATGGGCAGGTCCACCTCGATGAGCCGGCGCGGGTATGTGGGGGTGCCCCACTCCATG
>CAZCFB010000156.1:4302-6474 GCA_964497805.1 uncultured Kofleriaceae bacterium | reverse complement strand
CCGCCGCCTGACATGGCGCCTCCTCCGGGAGCGCCGCCAGCTCCGGCTGGTCCGCCGCCTGACATGGCGCCTCCGCCAGGAGCGCCGCCAGTTCCGGCTGGTCCGCCGCCTGACATGGCGCCTCCGCCAGGAGCGCCGCCAGCTCCGGCCGGTCCGCCGCCTGACATGGCGCCTCCGCCTGACATGGCGCCACCGCCTGACATGGCGCCGCCGCCTGACATGGCGCCGCCGCCTGACATGGCGCCACCGGCAGATATGACGCCGCCGCCCGCCGCGCCGCCGCCCGACATGGCGCCGCCCCCTCCGGCTTCGCCTCCGCCCGCGGATATGCGCCCACCGGCAGCGACGCCTGCCGCGCCTGAGCCCGCCGCGCCGGAGCCTGCCGCGCCTGCGCCGAAGCCGCCCAAGCCGAAGCCTGCGCCCAAGCCGAAGCCCCGCCCGGCCGCGCCGCCATCCGGCGACCCGCGCCGTCAGAAAATGGTGGAGCTGCAGAAGGAGATCCACGACAGGCTCATCGACCACCTCGACCTGCGCCGCCTGGACATGGACGCGCTGGAGGACGAGGAGCTGTGGGAGAAGACCGAGAACTCCATCGTCGACATCGTCGAGGCCATGGACAGCGAGGGCGCCATCCCGGCCTTCGTTGACCAGGACACCCTGATCAAGGATGTGCTCAACGAGGCCCTGGGCCTGGGGCCCCTGGAAGACCTGCTGGCCGACGACACGGTCAACGAGGTCATGGTCAACCGCGCCGACCAGATCTTCATCGAGCAGGGTGGCGCGCTGACCCTGTCGGACTGCACCTTCTCCAGCGACAAGGCCGTGCTCGGCGTCATCGAGCGCATCGTCGCCCCGCTGGGGCGCCGCATCGACGAATCTTCTCCGCTGGTTGACGCCCGCCTCAAGGACGGCAGCCGCGTCAACGCCATCATCCCGCCTCTGGCCATCAAGGGGCCGACCATCACCATCCGCAAGTTCCGCAAGGAGGCCTTCACAGGCCCGGAGCTGGTCGAGCTCGGCACCATGAGCCAGGGCATGATCGAGTTCCTGGAGATGTGTGTCCAGGCCAAGAAGAACATCATCGTCTCTGGCGGCACCGGCTCCGGTAAGACCACCACCCTCAACGTGGTGAGCAACTTCATCCCCGAGGGGGAGCGCATCATCACCGTGGAGGACGCGGCCGAGCTCCAGCTGCGTCACGAGCACTGGATCCAGCTGGAGAGCCGCCCGCCCAACATCGAGGGGACAGGGGCCATCGCCATCAGGGACCTGGTGCGCAATACCCTGCGCATGCGGCCCGACCGCATCGTCGTCGGTGAGTGTCGCGGCGGTGAGGCGCTGGACATGCTGCAGGCCATGAACACCGGCCACGACGGCTCACTCACCACGGCCCACTCCAATACCCCGCGCGATACGCTGGCCCGCCTGGAGACCATGGTGCTCATGTCCGGTATGGACCTGCCTGTGCGGGCCATCCGCGAGCAGATCGCTTCGGCCATCGACATCATCGCCCAGCAGTCTCGTTTCAGCGATGGGTCGCGCCGGATCACCCACATCACCGAGATCTCTGGCATGGAGGGTGATGTGATCACCATGCAGGACATCTTCGTCTTCAAGCAGGAAGGATTCGACGAGGACGGCAAGGTCACCGGCCGGTTCGTGGCATCCGGCTTCGTGCCGCGCTTCTACGAGGATCTGCAGCGCCGGGGTATCCCGGTGAACATGAACATCTTCCGCGAGTAGGACCGAGAGCCTGGGGGCGCATTGGCGCCCATCGGTTAGCCGAATAATCGTGTATACACTCGTCGCACGCGACAGCCAGGGGCAAGTGATCGGGCTCTGTCCCCTGGGCCAGGCCCCAACCATCATCGGCCGGCAGCCTGACTGCGGGGTGGTGCTGCCTAGCACCGCGGTGTCTCGCCGCCACGCCTCGGCGTACGAGCGTGACGACGGAGCTGTTGTGATCTCCGACGAGGGTTCCGCCAACGGGGTGCAGGTGGATGGGCACCTCATCGCCGGCCCCACCCTGGTGGACCACGGCAACCGGATCCAGATCTCCGACTTCGTGCTGGAGCTGATCCCGCCGGGGAAGCCGCTGCCCCAGGTTGCGCCCCCGCCGCCGCTGCAAAGTCTGCCCACCCAGGCCCCAACGCCAGGTCAACCGCAGCCAGG
>CAZCFB010000156.1:0-4202 GCA_964497805.1 uncultured Kofleriaceae bacterium | reverse complement strand
GCCAGGTCAACCGCAGCCAGGGCAACCGCAGCCAGGGCAACCGCCTCCGGTGGCCTACATGAACCAGCCGGGGCAGCCGCCGGCCATGACGCCGCTGCCCGGGCAGGTCCCGCCGGCCGCCAACCCGCCCTCCTTGAACGCCACAATGCCGGGCGCCATGGAGCCGCAGGAGGGAGCGGCGCCGGCGGCGGCACAGCAGGATCAGGGCGACGACGAAGAGGCGCGGCTCAACATGACCATGCTCGAGCCCCACGCGGGCGCTGCCCTGGCCATGGCGCTCACGCCCCTGCAGCTGCGCGGCAAGGGCGGCCCGTATGACGGTACGGTCTTCCCCCTGGACAAGCCGCTGCTCAACGTGGGGCGGGCCAAGGAGAACGAGCTGGTCCTGGACGATCCATCCATCAGCCGCCGCCACTCCCAGGTGCGCCTCGGGGTGGCCGGGCAGAGCTTCACCCTCCTCGACCTGCGCAGCTCCAACGGCACCTTCAAGGACGGGGAGCGGATCAAGCGGGTGGAGTGCCAGGAGGGCGCCGTGGTCCGCTTCGGCGACCTGGTCTTCAAGGTTGAGCTGCGCAAGGCCGGGGAGAAGGCGCCGAAACAGCTGATCACCAAGAAGCGGCTGATGATCATCGGCGGGGCCGTGATGGCCCTCTTTGTGGCCGTGGGCGTCGTGGCGTACGTCATGAAGCCCAAGCCGCCGCCGCCCAAGGTGGTCACCCCCGAGGAACGCCTCCGCCTGCGTAAGGCCGAGATCCAGAAGGGCGTGGACGAGGGCAAGAAGCGGCTCACCCTGCGCCAGTGGACCGAGGCGATCGCCGAGTTGGACAAGGCGCTGGACCGGGATCCCCTCAACCAGGAGGCCCAGAAGCTGCGCCAGCAGGCCACCATGGAGCTTGAGAACAAGGCCACCTACGACAAGGCGATGGAGTTCTACAGCCTCGGCAACCAGGAGAACATGGTCAAGGCCAAGGAGGTGTTCGCCAAGGTCGCGGCCGAGTCCTCCTACGCCCGTGAGGTGCGCTACAAGGTCAAGACCATCAACGAGCGCCTGGCCGAGAGCTACCGCATCGAGGGCGTCTCCCGCTGCAAGGCGCGCTACTGGGTCCTGTGTCAGAAGGCGCTGTGCAACTTCTTCTCCCTGCTCCCGTCCGACCACTCCGTGACCGGTGAGAGCAAGCTCCGGAGCGATCTGAAGAAGGTGGAGCGGAGGATCCGGCGCAAGCGCAACTTCAAGCCGTGCAATGCGGATCGCTTCCTGAACCCGGTCAAGGAGCTGGTCAGCTCGGTGGACCCGGAGAAGGTCCTGGCCGCCAAGTACGAGAGCCCCCGGATCCGGGCGGTGCTCATGCTCTACATCCAGGGGCGGGTGGATACGGCCATCAAGCGGCTGCATGGCCTGCGCAAGGACCGCTCCATGCGGCCCCACGAGGCGACCCTGCGGGAGATCGACCGCCAGTTCCTGATCATCCGGGGCAAGTACCAGGAGGGCTTCTCCGCCTACCGCGAGCGCAAGGTCGACGAGGCGAAGAAGAAGTGGGCGCTGGTGCTCTCCTCGGATCGGGCCCTGTTGCCCATGCCCGCCGAGACAGATCAGTCGCTCATAAGCTTCTACCGGCGGGAGATCACGCGGGCTCTCGGGGACCTCTACTTCGAGCTGGGTGATGAGCAGTTCAAGCTCGGCCGCCACCGCCAGGCCCACCGGTTCTGGGCCGCGGGCAAGGACTCGGCGCCGGGACACCAGAAGGTGCTCAACGGCCTGCTTCAGCTGGAGAAGGCAGCCGAGAAGCTGCTGCGCCAGGGCAAGGAGCTGGCAGGGCAGGGCGACCTCTCAGGCGCCCGCGAGAAGCTGACCACGGCCCGGGATATCGCCGAGGAGGGGCGGCCGGTGCGCGTGGAGGCCGAAAAGGCGCTCAAGGGGATGTGATAAGTTGGCCCAGGAGGATCAGGGCCAAAATGCCACTCCGCTGGACCATCGCCACCCTCTGCTACCTCACTGCCGGGCTCTTCTTCGCCTGCGAGCTGGAGCCATCCGAGGTGGTGGACGCACGCCCGGATGACGCCAACCTGCCAGACTACGCTGCGCCTGACGGGCCCATCCCCGACGCGCCCGCCCCCGACGCGCCCATCCCTGACGGCGCCGCCCCCGATGCTGCTGTTTCGGACCTGACGCCAGCCGACCAGGGACCGCCCGACGCGCTGCCGCCCGACGTGAAGCCCGCGGACGCCTTCTCTCCGGACGCGCTGACCTGGCTCAAGTCCGTCACCTGCGCCTCGACACCGCCGGCCGGGGCCAAGCTGGCCGCCGCGCTGCCGAAGTACAAGGGCACCTGCCCTACGCTCAAGGCGGGCGCAAACACCATCACCTCCTCGGGGAACAAGCGGAAGTTCGTGCTCGTTCTGCCCAAGAAGATCAAGGCCGGCGAGAGCTTGCCCGTGCTCTTCATGTGGCACTGGCTCGCGGGGAGCGCGGCCTCGTTCTCCCAGAAAGGTGAGGTGCAGAAGGCAGCCGACGCCCAGCGGTTCATCGCCGTGATCCCCGACTCCAAGGGGGACATCGCCTTCATCGGCAAGATCAGCTTCCCCTGGCCCTTCCTCACCATCCTCACCGACAAGCGCATGGAGGAGGAGCACGAGCTATTCGACGACGCCCTGGCCTGCGTGGGGGCCCAGTACAAGGTGAACAAGGAGTGCGTGGCAGCGGCAGGGGTGAGCGCCGGAGCGCTCTATGCCTCCCACCTGGCCCGGTCCCGCAGCGGCCACATCTCGTCGCTGGTTTCCCTGTCCGGGGGATTGGGCAGCAGCGGCGGCATCTCAAATTACTTTGTGCGCACCTGGAAGAAGAAGCCGGCTCACCGCTTCCCCTCCCTGGTGCTGTGGGGAGGAGCCCAGGACAGCTGCGGGCTGGTGAACTTCGCGGTGGCGTCTCAGACGCTGGAGAAGTCCCTGGCCGCGGGTGGCCACTTCTTCGTGGAGTGCATCCACAACTGCAAGCACGCCGAGCCGCCGGTTACACCCCTGGCCGGACAGTCCCGCTACGAGTCGATCTGGGAGTTCGTGCTCCAGCACCCCTTCTGGCTCGCCGACGGACAGTCGCCCCTGCAACTCTCTGGCTGGCCCAAGACTCCGATCCCGTGGTGCGGCCTGGGCAAAGGCAGCGCCACTCCGCGAACCGGCACCTGCCCGCCGCCGGCTTGCCCATTTTGATGGAGAACCGAATTATGACACCCACCCGACTCCTGGCCGCCTGCGCCCTCCTGACCCTCGTGACCGCCTCGTGCGGCCGCAGCCCCTTGCGCGGATCCGGCGCCGACGGGCAGCCGGCTGACCTGGCCTGGACCCCGGTGGACGCTGCCCAACCAGACCTGCCCATGGCGGCCGAGCAGGGCCTCGCCGACGGCCCCCCGGTCATGGACCTCCAGCCGAGCCTCGAGGCCGCCGCGCCCGATCTGGCCCTGGACCTGGGCCCCAAGCCGGACCTGCCGCCGCGGCCCGACCTGGTGGTAAAGAAGTTCACCGCCAAGAAGAACGGCGCGGACATCGACTACAGCTACGAGGTGTGCAACGTGGGCCAGGTCACCCCCAAGGCCTGGTCCTACCGCTCGGACATCTACACCAAGGGGTTGCTCGCGCCCCTGCCCATGGTTACCGGCGACTACCACAAGAACCACTCGGGCCTCGCTCCCGGCAAGTGTGTCAAGGTGAGCAAGACGCAGAAATCCGCGCCAGTGGGCATCTACCAGGCCTGGGTCCAGGTGGACACGACCAACGCGGTCAAGGAGTCCAACGAGAAGAACAACGTCGCCGGGCCCAGGCTGTTCACCGTGAGCCCGCCCTCGGGGTGCACCAGCCTGTGCGCCTTCGCGGTGCCGTGCGGCAAGTTCGGCCTGGTGGAGTTCGGCAAGTGCCTCACCTGGTGCAAGAACATGAGCACCACCCAGCGCACCTGCGCCCAGGCGGCCGCCAATAAGTTGAGCTGCGCGGATCTGAACAAGTGCAGCCTGCCGGCCAAGCCGAACATCCCCGGGCCGCTGACCTGCATCAACGTGTGCAACTATCTCACAGGCACCTGCAAGCTGATCCCCAAGGGCAACGAGCTCGTCTGCGTGGCCGGGTGCTTCATCCTGCCGGAGAGCAAGAAGCAGTGCGCCCTGAACATGATGGCCAAGAAGCTCTGCATCTCCATGATGGCCTGCCTGCTCTAG
>CAZCFB010000155.1:0-6520 GCA_964497805.1 uncultured Kofleriaceae bacterium | reverse complement strand
AGTCGTAGTCGGACCAGAGATCGCAGTTCTGGTCCACGCCGTCGTAGCAGATCTCGCTGGCGCCGGGGTTGATGCTGGCGTCGCTGTCGTCGCAGTCGGTGCCGCCCGAGCAGGTGGTGGCGTCGTAGCCGTCACCGTCGGCGTCGCAGGCGTTCAGCAGGTAGTCGATCTCGTTCTTGTACAGCTGCACCGCGGTGGTGGAGCTGGAGATGGTGTCGGTGAGGAAGCCGTTGACGATCGTGTCGCCGCTGTTGCCGATGACGATGGCGCCGTAGCCGGTGGAGAAGGTGGCGGCGTAGGTGTAGGAGGTGTACAGCGCGAAGCTGTAGACGCTCCAGCCAGGGTTGGTCAGCGCAAAAGGATTGCTGGCGAGGCCCGAGGCCAGCGAGGCGTCGCTGACCGTGACCGAGTTCTGGTTGATGATGCCGTAGCTGATGCCAACGTAGGAGCCGCGGGTGGAGTCGAGGGTCCAGTCCTGCAGGATGGCCTTTCCACCGCTGGCTACGTAGGCGTTGAAGTAGGGGGTGGAGGTGCTGGGGTAGTTCTGGATGGCCATGATCACCAGGTCCCAAGAGGAGCTGGCGATGTAGCTCTCACAGGTGGTCATGCTCGTGGTGTAGGTGACCGAGTGAGACGAGCTGTACGTGGCGAACGCCGAGTACATGTGGTCGGTCCCGACGCTGTAGTCCACGCAGTACAGGAGGGTCTCGGCTCTGGCCGACCCCGGCGCTGCGAGCAAGCCGGCCACGGCCAGCGACCCGCAGAGCAGGTGGCGGAGGTAGGGCAGCAGGCTCATCCGTCGGTCCCGTCGCAGTCGGCATCCACCCCGTCGCCCGCGGGGTCGTAGGCGCCCGGGTTGACGTTGGCGTCGGCGTCGTCGCAGTCGCCGCCGATCTCGGAGAAACCATCGCCGTCGTCGTCGGCGTTCTCGGTGCCGTCGTCCACGCTCCCGTCACAGTCGTCGTCGATCCAGTTGGCGGTCTCCAGAGCGCCGGGGTTGATGGTGGCGTCGCTGTCGTCGCAGTCGCCGCCGGACTCGGAGTAGCCGTCACCGTCGTCGTCGTAGGCGGTGGTGCCCTCGTCCACCGTGCCGTCGCAGTCGTTGTCGAGACCGTCGGCGGTCTCCACCTGCGCGGGGCTCACGGTGGCATCGGCGTCGTCGCAGTCGCCGCCTTCGGTGCTGTAGCCGTCGCCGTCCATGTCGTTCTCACCGGCGTCGGTGCGGCCGTTGCAGTCGTCGTCGATGCCGTTGCCGGAGATCTCGTCGGCGCCAGGGTTGATGTCGGCATCGGCGTCGTTGCAGTCACCGTCGTCTTCAGTGTAGCCGTCTTCGTCGTCGTCGTAGGCGGAGGTGCCTTCGTCCACCGTGCCGTCGCAGTCGTTGTCGACGCCGTCGGCGAGCTCCTGGGCGCCTGGGTTCACGTCGGCATCCTCGTCGTCGCAGTCGTTCCCGCACCAGCCGAAGCCGTCGCTGTCCTGGTCGTAGAGATCGCCCGAGGCCGTGGAGCAGGCGTTGCCGCGGATGATCACTGGTGAGAGATCGATGGAGGCGTCGATCTCCACCAGCAGCTCGGTGCTCGCCTCTTCGGTGTCGTCGGGGTCGAAGCCCACGGCGATGGCGAGCTCGCCCCCTGGGAGGACCTCTACCGGGAGGGCGGCTTCGGACCAGAAGGGAGTGTTGGCACCGCTCGCCGACAGGACCTCGAGGGCGAAGGCGCTGGTGTTGACGAACAGCACCTCGTCTTCGACGGATTCCTCCGCAGCCACCGGGCCGAAGTCGAGGATGGGAGGGGTGATCATGGCCGAGGCGTAGCCGGCGGCCCCGCGCACCTCCACCAGGTGCTCCGAGTCCTCTTCTTCGTCAGTGACGACGGTGACCTGGGCCCAGTGCCAGCCGTCGTCCACCGGCTGGTAGCTGAAGTCCAGGCTGCCCTCCTCGTCCTCGGTCACCTCGGGCAGCTCCGCGGTGAGCAGGGTGAAGCAGTCGCCTTCGACGTTGTGGACCTCTACGGCCAGGATGTCCACCTCGCCTCTGGTGGCCACCAGCTGGATGGAGAAGTCCACCGTAGAACCCACGGCGACGGCGTCCAGATCCACCAGGTTGGGGCTGACCACCAACCGTCCCGTCTGCTGGTTCACGATGTAGTCGTGGCCACCACAGCCCGCGAGGGCCAGGGAGACCACGACCGCCTGCATCTTGAGCGGTCGCGTGTTCATGCTGCGCAGTATATCCGCAGTGTCGCGGCTTGGATCGAGCGCTTGCTTCCAGGTCGCCGCGCGCGCAGCCGCCTCGGGGCTCGCGCATGGAAGCGCCCCTTCCACGCGCAGTATGAGAGACTGTCCGGCCGGGCGCACCATCGGACGCCCGGTCCAGGATCTCCGCAACGGCGCCTCTCCGCGGGGCACGGCCTCTTCTGGACAGGCTAGAAGGGGCCCATGAGCACGCCCGGACGAGTCTTGGTCGCCATGAGCGGCGGTGTGGACTCCAGCGTCGCCGCGGCCCTGCTGCAGCGCGATGGCTGGGAAGTCGTCGGCGCCACGCTGCGGCTGCTGCCCTGCCAGGACGACGAGCGCCTGCGCAGCTGCTGCGGTGTGGAGGCCGAGGTGCAGGCGCGCGCTGTGGCCAGCAGGCTCGGTATTCCCCACTACATGGTGGAGGCCAGCCGGCGCTTCGAGGTCTCGGTCCTGAGGCCCTCCTGGGAGGCCTACGCGGCCGGCCGCACCCCCAGCCCCTGCCCGCTGTGCAACCGCCACCTCAAGCTGGGCGCGCTGCTGGAGCGCGCCGACTCCCTGGGCGTCAGCCATGTCGCCACGGGACACTACGCCCGGGTGCGGCGGTCCGCCTCGGGCTCGGAGCTGCTGCGCGGCGCAGATCCCGACAAGGACCAGAGCTACTTCCTGTTCGCCCTGCGTCGCGCTCAGCTCGCGCGCCTGCTCACGCCCCTCGGTGCCCTCCGCAAGCCCGAGGTCCGCGCCCTGGCCGCTGGGCTCGGTTTCGCCAACGCTGGCCAGCCTGGCAGCCAGGATGCCTGCCTGCTGGGCCCCGGCGACAGCTTCGCCGAGGGTCTGCGGCTGCGCTTCGGTGGCGGCGCCCGTGCCGGAGCGCTGGTGGGCGAGCGGGGAGAGGTCCTGGGCGAGCACGCGGGGCTCCACCACTTCACCATCGGCCAGCGCCGTGGGCTGGGCATCGCCCTGGGCCGCCCGGCCTGGGTCAGCCGCATCGACCCGCTCAGCGCGGAGGTGCACATCAGCACCCAGCCAGCCGCCCTGCTCAGCTCCCGGGTACAGCTCGTTGGAGCCCACTGGCTGGTACGGTCGCCCCCCTTTGGGACGGCGCTCCGCTGCGAGGTCCAGCTGCGCTACCGGGCCAGCCCCACCCCGGTGCGAGTGGAGGTCCTCGAGGGCGGCGCCCTGTCCCTGGAGCTGGGTTCTCCCCAGCGCGCGGTCACGCCAGGACAGGCCGCGGTCCTCTACGAGGGCGACAAGGTCCTGGGCGGCGGGTGGATCCACTGGACAGCGCGCGACCCCGAGCGAGGCTGAGCGCGCGCCGACGGGGTGGCCGCGGGCCCAGGCGCGAGGTACCTGGGCCGGTGTCCCACGGCACCGCCGGGGCGACCAGCAGGCAGGAGCCATCATCTCCGACTCCATCCGGGTCACGGTCAACGGCAAGGCGCAGGAGCTTCCGCGCGAGGCCGATCTGCGGGCCCTGCTCAAGGTCCTGGCCATCTCCTCGCAACACATCGCCATCGAGCGCAACGACGAGCTTCACGAGGGCGGGCTGGACGCGCCGCTGCGAGAAGGTGATCGCATCGAGATCGTGCGCTTCGTGGGCGGCGGCTGAGCGCCGCAAGGAGGCCCCATTGGATCCCCTGGTCATCGCCGGCCGAAGCCTGCGCTCCCGACTGTTCGTGGGCACCGGCAAGTTCTCGGACCCCGCCACCATGGCGGCCGCCATCGAGGCCTCGGGCGCCGAGGTGGTCACCGTGGCGCTGCGCCGCGTGGACCTGGGCGACCCCGCCGACTCAATGCTCAGCCACATCGACGCCGAGCGCTACCTGATGCTGCCCAACACGGCGGGCGCCCGCGACGCCGACGAGGCGGTGCGCGTGGCTCGCCTGGCGCGCGCGGCCAGCGGCTGGGAATGGATCAAGCTCGAGGTCACCCCCGAGCCCCACTACCTGCTGCCCGATCCGGTGGAGACCCTCAAGGCCGCCGAGCGGCTGGTCAAGCTGGGCTTCACCGTGTTGCCCTACATGAACGCCGACCCGGTGCTCGCGCGGCACCTCGAGGAAGCGGGCTGCGCAGCGGTCATGCCCCTCGGCGCACCCATCGGCAGCTCCCGCGGGCTGAAGACCCGCGACCAGGTGGGCATCATCGTGGAGCAGTCGGGCGTGCCCGTGGTGGTGGACGCAGGGCTGGGCCTGCCCTCCCACGCCGCCGAGGCCATGGAGCTGGGCGCCGATGCCTGCCTGGTGAACACGGCCCTGGCCATCGCCGACGATCCCAGCACGATGGCCCGCGCCTTCGCGCTGGGTGTGACCGCCGGGCGGCAGGCCTGGCTGGCAGGTCCGGGTGGCGAGTCGCGCCTGGCCAGAGCGTCGAGCCCTCTCGATGGCCTGCTCGGGGGCAGCGTCGGGGTCCCATGAAGCACCCCGACATCCAGGATCAGCTGGCCGGCCTCGACTTCGAGGCCCTGCAGGCTCGCATCCAGCAGGTGAGCCCGCGCGAGGTCCAGCGCACCCTGGGGCGCGAGCGGCTGCGACCGCGAGACGTGGCGCTGCTGGTCTCACCGGCGGCTGCAGAACAGCTGGACCAGCTCTGTGCCCGGGCCGCCGCCATCACCGAGCAACGCTTCGGACGGGTGATGCAGCTGTACGCGCCGCTCTACCTGTCCAGCGAGTGCACCAACCGCTGCGCCTACTGCGGCTTCGCCTGCGACACGGACATCCCGCGCCGCAGCCTGTCCGTAGAGGAAGCGGTGGACAACGCCAGGGTCCTGCACGCCGAGGGCTTCCGCCAGCTGCTGCTGGTCACCGGCGAGGCGCCCCGGAGCTACGGAGTGGATCGCATCGAGGAGGTGGTGCGGGCGCTCGAGCCCCTGTTCGACTCCATCTCCATCGAGATCTTCCCCATGGACACGGGGGACTACTCCCGGCTGGCGGCGGCGGGGGTCGATGGTCTGGTGCTCTACCAGGAGACCTACCACCGTGGGTTCTACCAGCGGGTGCACCTGGGTGGTCGCAAGACCGACTACGGCTGGCGGCTGGATGGCCCCCACCGGGGCGGTCTCGCCGGCTACCGCAGCCTGGGCCTGGGCGTGCTGCTGGGCCTGGCACCCTGGAGGACCGACGTGCTGGCCCTGGCGCTGCACGCGGCCTGGCTGCAGCGGCGCCACTGGCGCAGCCGCGTCGCCGTGAGCTTCCCGCGGCTGGTGCACTCCGAGCGAGGCTTCACCGCCAGCCACACCGTGTCCGATAGCGAGCTGATCCAGGCCATGGTGGCGCTGCGCCTGGTGCTCCCAGATGCCGAGATCGTGCTGTCCACCCGCGAGCCGGCTACCCTGCGCGACCGCCTGGTGGGCTGCTGCGTCACGCGCATGAGCGCCGGCAGCCGCACCAGCCCGGGCGGCTACCTGAGCGACGACCCGGGTGAACAGTTCCAGGCCCAGGACACCAGGCCCCCGGCCGAGGTGGCGCGCATGCTGACGAAGCGGGGGATCGATCCCGTGTGGAAGGACATGGACCGGAGCTTCCGCACCTGAGCGCCAAAAAAAGCAAACCCGGCGTGCAAGCTGGCTGTGCCGGCCTTCGTTGAGGCAATACGCTGCGCACCGCCGCGTAGAAGCCTCCCCCAGACCACCCCGGAGCCCGGCATGGACAGCTACCTCGAGACCCTCAAGCGCGTGATGGACGGCGACTACGAAGACGCCAGCCCCGAAGAGAAGACCGCAGCCGTTCGCGACGTGATCCAGGTGTGCTCGGTGGCCTCCGCAGCGGTGGCCTGGCAGCCCATTCCCTTCATGGACACCCTGCTCATCTCGCCCATCCAGATCGCCATGGTGCAGGCCATCGGCCGCATCCATGGCTTCAAGCTGGACCAGAAGTCGGTGATCGAGATCCTGGGCACCTTCGGCGCCAGCCTGCTGGCCCAGAACGTCATCATCGCCGCGGCCAAGTTCGTGCCCATCGGCGGCTGGATCGTGGGCATGAGCATGGCCTACGCCCTGACCTACGCCATCGGCGAGGTCAGCGAGCACTACTTCCGCCACGGCCGCGGAGTGCCTCAGGACGACCTCAAGGACATGTTCAAGAAGGTCTACCGGGAGAAGCGCGCCGAGAAGCAGGCCGCGCACAAGTCCAACGAGACCCTCAAGGACAAGCTGCAGCAGCTGGACGACGCTCGCCGCTCGGGCCTGCTCACCCAGGACGAGTACGACCAGAAGAAGCAGGATCTTCTCTCGGGGTTCTAGTCTCGGGTTTCGCCAGTTCTCGGGGCTCGGGACGGGGGACTCGGGGCTCGG
>CAZCFB010000154.1:4457-6568 GCA_964497805.1 uncultured Kofleriaceae bacterium | reverse complement strand
GCAACCCACTGGCGCCGAGCGCGGCGCCTGCTTTCCCAACAAGACCTGCAACGCAGGGCTCACCTGCCTCTCCGGAGTGTGCGTGTCCGTGCCGGATGACTTCTGCAAAAAAGGCAAGGTCGTGGGCCGAATCCCGCCCGCCCCGGCCCCGGGCAAGATGCTCGTCAGGCTGGAGGAGTACAAGCGCAAGGCCGCTGCCCTGGAGGCCGAGGCAAACCTGAAGAAGCTCAAGGCCGGTGCCCGGGCCTTCTTCGTCTCGGACCACTACGACCAGACCGGCACCCTGCAGCCCAGGACCTTCCCGCCGGGTGGCACCGACTGGACGCCGCCTGATCGCTGCTGCCAACAGAACGAGGGCCGCTGCACCTCCGGCCTGGAGGTGTGGGGGGAGGCGCCGTGGCGGGCCCTGCGGTTCGGCATCCACGAGCCCCACCGCTACCAGTACCGCTTCACCAGCCAGGGGCTGGACAGAGAGGCCACCTTCACGGTCCAGGCGCGCGGGGACCTGGACTGCGACGGTGTCTTCTCCCTCTACACCATCACCGGCAGCGTGGACGCTGAGTACAACGTGGTGATCCGCGGGCCGGATGTGCAGAACAGGCTGGAGTAAGACGGGAGGGGAAGGGGGGGGCTAATTGATCAATTGGAGTAGGACAGGGAGGTGGTCCCCTTGGCGGCCTCCCAGATGGGCACCACCTCCTGGGACTGGGTCTTCTTGTTCCAGCGCTTCTCGTACTTGATCACGAAGTAGAGGCCGCCGGTGACCTGGATGGTGCCGAAGTCATCCTTGGTGGTCCGCGTCCCCTTGGGGGAGGCGGCGGTGTTGATCTGGAAGTCGAAGTAGTCGCCGTTGGCGTACTTGCGGATGTCCACCGGCAGGTCGTAGTAGAAGCTCATCTCCGGGTCCTTCACGCAGGTGTAGCCCCTGCAGTTCTGCAGGTTCTGATCCGTGGTGTTGATCTCGATCTTGAAGGTGGGCTGGTCCTTGCCGGCCATCATGCTGCTCAGGGTCGTGTGCATGTAGCAGCGCGCATGCAGGACCTGGCCGATCTTGACATGGTACAGGGGCTCGGCGATGCGCGCGTTGCCCTTGGGCAGCGGCTTGGCGCTGACCACGCACCCGGCGCTGTTGGGGGCCACGTAGCGCTGGGAGGATTCAAACAGCTGCTGCGCCTCCGCGGCGCGGGCGGCGGCGGCCTTGGCAGCGAGCTCGCCCGGAGCCTGGCTGGCCTGGTACCAGTAATTATGCCTGGAGTGGTCGCCCAGCTTCCTCACCGCCCAGTGGGCCTGCAGGCCCTTGCCCTTGTCGATCAACATCTGAACCGCGGCGGGGGCGAGCTTGAGGTAGTGGCTGTTCACCTCCTTGGCGCACGCCTTCTGCTTGGCCTTATTGTCTTTCCAAACCCAGGTGTGGCAGGCGCCGCGGGCCCGCTCGTATTTCTTCATCCAGTTCTGGTGGGCCGCGGCCGAGTCAGGGGCCTGGACGGTGAGGAACTCGTTCTTGATCTTCACAGCGTCCGCCGCGACCTTGGCCTCCCTGGAACCGCCGGAGCTCGACCTGCTGCCGCCGCCTCCCTTGGGGCCAAGGCTCGCAAAGATCGCCGCACAACCGTTCAATACCATCACACAAGCAACCAGCACTGCTCCCAGACGTAAGTTCATCGAGTTCTCCTCTCCGGTTCGTTGTAAGGCTATTGAAGCATAAACCCAGTATGAATGAAATATAAGTTTTTGGCGGCGGGGCGATCCTGTTGTCTCCGCCCGGGGCTCGTGGTTTGATTCCGGTGATAAATCAGGAGAGAGAGATGCCAACCCCGCGAACGCTGATCCTCGCCGCCATCCTTGTCCTGGCGGCCTGCTCTGACGACGACAAGAACGACGGCAACAACCAACCCACGCCTGACCTGGGCAAGGCTGCTGGCACCGAGGGGGGGCCGTGTTACGGCAACAAGACCTGCAACAAGGGGCTGGTATGCCTGTCCGACCTGTGCGTGCGCCCGGCGGACGCCGGAGGCGGAAAGAAAGACGGGAAGGTGGTGAAGAAGGACGGCCCGGCGGTGAAGAAGGACGGCCCGGCGGTGAAGAAGGACGGCCCGGCGGTGAAGAAGGAC
>CAZCFB010000154.1:0-4357 GCA_964497805.1 uncultured Kofleriaceae bacterium | reverse complement strand
GGCCCGGTGACCAAGCCAGATGGCCCGGTCCCGGATAGCGCGCCCCCCAAGCCCTGCACCAAGGGCTGCGTGATGACCCTGGCCGGCAGCGGCAAGGCGGGCCTCAAGGACGGGTCCTCGCTCCAGGCGCAGCTCAAGGCGCCCTCCGGTGTGGCCCTGGATCTTTCGGGCGTGCTCTACATCGCCGATCGCCACAATCACGTGATCCGTAAGCTGAACAAGGGGGTCTTGAGCACCCTGGCCGGCACCGGAACCAAGGGCTACAAGAACGGCGCCGTGTCCGTGGCCCAGTTCAACGAGCCGTACGACCTGGAGATGGGGCCCAAGAACACCCTCTATGTGGTGGAGCGGGGCAACCACACTGTGCGCGCCATCTCCAACGGCATCGTCACCACGGTGGCGGGCACTGGCAAGAACGGGTTCCTCGACGGGCCACTGGCCACGGCGAAGCTCAACTACCCCACCGGGATCTCCCTGAGCAGCGGCGGCGGCGTCCACCTTGCAGACAAGTCCAACAACCGGATCCGCCTGGTCACCGGCGGCAAGCTGACCACCTTCGCCGGCACCGGCACGCCCGGTCTGCTCAATGGGCCCATGCTCACGGCCCGGTTCAAGTCGCCCTACGACATCGCCCTGGGTGGGCCCACCATGGCCTATGTGGCCGACGGGGCCAACAACGTCATCCGGCTCATCTCCGCCGGCAAGGTGACCACGCTGGCAGGGGACGGCGTGGCCGGGTTCCAGGACGGCACGGCCACCGCCGCGCGCTTCTCGGGCCCCGGCTCGGTGGCCGCCGGCTCGGTGGGCAAGGTGTATGTCTCGGACTACGGCAACCAGCGCATCCGGGTCATCGCGGGTGGCCAGGTGATGACCCTGGCCGGAAGCGGCCTCAAGGGGTACGCCGACGACAAGCTGGCCAAGGCCAAGTTCAACAACCCAATGGGCATCGTGGTGAACAGCAACGGGTGGGTCTATGTGGCCGACGCCGGCAACCACCGCATCCGGCTGGTGATTCCCTAGGCCGGAAATTGCACCAGGGGGCCGTGGCGAGGCGGTCGGGACCGAGGCGCAGTGGACACGCGGCGGTGAGAGCATACTGGTTGTACGGTGAGACGGCGCGGGAGCCGCTGCGCCGACGGTAGCGGCCGCCGCAGTAGGTCGACTGGTGCAGTTTTCGGCCTACAACCCCAGCGCCTTCTTTACCGCGGCGTGGCGGGCGGCCACGTGGGGCTTGAGCGCGTCGGCTCCCACGGAGAGCGAGCCCGTGAACTCCGAGGTGTCCTTCAGCGAGGTATAGGGCGCGCGCTCCTCGGTGACGTGCGGCGAGATGAGCTGGAAGTAGGCGTCCATGCGGGTGTTGATCTTGCTCTGCTCGAAGGCGCCTGACAGGGCGGCCTTGAGCGCCTCCTTGTACTTGCCCAGATAGACCGGGTCGTCCAGCAGGTGGCGCACCAGGGGCAGGTCCGCGGTGATCCCGGTGAGCAACACCGAGCCGGTGTCCGTGCCGTCCTTCATCACCCTGGGCATCAGGGAGAGGGTCAGGTCCCAGGGGAACCAGCGCAGGATCCCGCCGCGCCCGGGGTCGCCGTACAGATAGTAGTTGTGGGCCATGAAGGGGTAGGCGTCCCAGTTCTGCATGGCCTGGTTCAGGCTCAGCGCCCGGAGGAAACCCGCCACGTCAAAGGTCTTCTCCAGCCTGGCGCGCCAGGCCGCTGCGTCGGTGCGGTCCCCGTTGAGCGCCTGGATGAAGGCCATGACGTCTGACCAGTCGCCGGCCCTGGAGTTGCTCTTCTTGAGCATGTCTTCCTTCACGAAGGTCTTGAGCTTCGCCCCCACACGCTCTGGCTTGTACAGGTTGCCGCTGCCGTCGCCGAACTGGGACTGGAGCATGGCGTCGGTGGGGTCCTCCACCATGGTGTACAGCCCCATGAAGGTCAGGCCCTGGCCAGATACGTCCAGGTAGACCCGGGCGAAGCCGGTGCGCGCCGTGGGCACACCCCCCTCGCGGAAGATGGAGGCCGCCAGCTTCTCCCGCATGAGGGAGGGGTCGCCGTGGCCCGAGGCGAAGATCATTTTCCGGAAGCCGTAAAAGCGCTGGTTGTCCAGCTCTGGGTGGTCGTCTTCATACCGGTCGAACTGCAGGCGGAAGGAGAGCTTGCGCACCCCCTTGTCCCAGGCGTCCTTGAGCGCGGTGTTCCCCTTGTAGCGCATGGCCACCTCGGTCCAGGTGTGGCCGTCGTGGCGCACGGTCACCGGCACCCAGAGCGGGTTCGGGAAGGTGTCCCCCGCGGTGGCCAGCTTCACCGACAGGTCCTGCATGGCCGCGTTGTGGTTGGAGGTGTCCACCACGATCTCCAACCGGGCCACGGAGGTTTCATTGAGCAGCTTGTCGTGGTCCGGGGCCGCGCCGGGGCAGTGGCTGGCCTGGGTCCAATCATCCGGGCGGTCGTACGCCTCGGGGTCCCCCTCGCACACGAAGCGGCATCCGCCAAGTAGCGCGGTCAGGGCCACCAGCACCAGCAGAGGAGGGGGGAGCCTGAAGGTCACGGTTCCTGCGCGCATCTACTTGCTCTGCTCCGCCCCCACCGCGGCGTCCAGCCTGACCAGCGCCTCCTTGTGTTCCCGGAGGGCGCGAAGGTAGCGGCGCCTGGCCCGGATGCGGCGGGTCTCCACCTGGATGGCGTCCAGAGGATCTATGGCCCCCCGGGTGGCGGCCTCAGCCAGCGCGGCGCCGGTGTCCTTCACCGCCGGCAGCAGGGTTCGCTCCATCTCCCTGAGGCGCGCGGTCATGATGCGCACGTTCTCGCAGGCCTGGCTCACGTCCTGGGCCACGGCCATGAGCCGCGCCTGCTCCTCCAGCCGGCGCCGGGTAACCAGGGCGTCCCCTGCCTCGATGCTGCCCTGGTTCCAGGAGAGCAGGGGCACGGACACGGCCACGGAGAACTCCAGGTTCAGCGGGTCCATGTTCGGGTTGAAGCCGTAGCTCACCTCGGCGTAGCGCAGCCAGGGCCAGCGCTGTGCCCGGGCGATGTAGGCGTCGGCCTGGGCCATGCCCACCCGGGCGGCCGCCTCCCTGAGGTCCGGCTGGTTTTGCAGCGCCTTCTTGATCAGGGCCTGGTCGTCCAGGGCGAGGTCCGCCGGGGCCTCGGCCAGCTTCTCGGTCTTGAAGGTGACGGGCCGGGCGGGGCGCACGCCAACCAGGCGGCGCAGGCGCAGCACGGTCTCGCCATGGTTGGAGCGCACGGCCCCAAGGCGGTCGTCCACCTCGGCCACCCGCAGCTTGGCCGTCGAGTGGTCGAAGCGCGTGGCCGCCCCGGCCGCCAGTTTCTGCTCCACCTGCGTCACGTGTTTGCCCAGCTTATCGAGGCTGAGGGCGAGCTCCCGCTGCTCCTGCTCCAGGGTGGCCAGGGAGATGAAGAGCCTGCGGACCTCCAGGCGCAAGGCCGCGCGGCCCCGGGCCAGCCGGGCGCGAGTCTCCTCGGTGGCCAGCTCCGCCCGCCTGGTGCGCGCGTCCAGGATCCAGGGCTTCGGGATGGGGACCCGCAGGGCCAGGTCCAGCTCGGGCCTGCTCTCGGCGATCTTGTCCACCTCGATGTTGTTGATGCGCAGCTGCGGGTTATCCAGCTGGATGGCCTCCCCCTCCTCGGCCTGGCTCTGGGCCAGCCGCGCCTCCAGCACCTTCAGCGACGGGTTGTCCTTGAGCGCCAGCTGCAGCGCCTCCTCCAGGCCCAGCTGACTGGGCTCCTTGCCCGCCGCCGGCTTCATGCCGGGCGCTGACTGCCTGGCGTTGACCTGCTGCCACAGCACGACGGCCCGGTCGGGCGCCATCACCTCGGACCGGAAGCAGCCAGGCGAACCGGCGCATACGCTGCCCAGCAAGAGCAGCAGGATGGGCCGGCTCACCTTGACCACGGGATCTCCACCCAGGATGGAACAGCCGCGCCGGCGTCGAAGGTGATGGCCAGCAAGCCGGGCGTGGCGGACAGGGCCATCCCCTCGGGCTTGAGCCCGGCGAAGGTCCTGAGCCGCCTGTGCCGCAGCGCGCCCTTCTCTCCGCGCATCACCCGCCACAGGGAGCCGTCCTGGCTCGTGGGGTTGATGCCAGAGGCCGTGGCGGACAGGGCCAGGGAGCCGTCGGGCAACCCGAGCAGCTCGGCCACGCCGCCGGGCTGGGCGCGCCCGTCCGCGGTGACAGTGAGCGCCAGCGTGCCCCACAGCTCCAGGCCCGCGTCCCTGAGCTGTCCGGAGGAGAGCAGCCCCTCCGGCTTCTTCATGACCCAGATGATGGCCTTGTTATCGGCGGTGAGCGGCGCCTTGAGCCCCAGCAGCAGCCCCCTGTCCGTGGCGGCCATGCCCT
>CAZCFB010000153.1:0-6883 GCA_964497805.1 uncultured Kofleriaceae bacterium | reverse complement strand
TGGTGCACTTCTCCATGCAGTACTTGCCCGCGATGTTGGCCCCCTGCCAGACCTGCAGACAGGTCAGCTTTGTGTCGCACGGCTTGGTGGCGCACGACATGCCCTCATAGGCGACCTTTGAGTTGCCGCCGCCAGGAGGGGTCGGGGCGCCGCCAGGAGGGGTCTGTCCCCCCGGGGGTGTGGGCGCGCCGCCGCCCGGGGGCGTGGCGTCTGGCGTGCAGAAGCCGCTGGCCGACTTTTTGGGGTTGAAGCAGATCAGCCCCTGGGAGGTGGACTTGGTGCACTTGTCGCCGCCGTCGCAGGGAGCGGCCGTGGAGCCGGCGGTGTAGCACCTCTCCATGCAGTACCTGCCGACGATGGAACCGTTGCTCTTGACGGGGACGCACTTCAGACCGGAGACACACGACTGGCTGGCGCATGACTGCCCCTCGGTGGCGCCGCTCTGGGGCGGGTTGGGCTTCCAGCTGCCGCCGTCAGATTTGCCGCCGCCGGGGACGCCGGCGTCCGGGGTGGTGCCGCCTGGCGGGATAGCGTCCGGCGTGCAGTAGCCGCTGGAGGACTTGTTCTTGTTGAAGCAGATCAAGCCCTGGGAGGAGTTGGTGCACACATCGCCGCCGTCGCAGGGCGCGGAGGTGGAGCCCTTGCTGTAGCACTTCTCCATGCAGTACTTCCCCTTGACGGTGCTGCCACTTTTGACCGTGACGCAGGCCAGCCCCTGGGCACAAGGCAGGCTGTAGCAAGACTGCCCCTCGGTGGCGCTGCCCTGGGGTGGGCTGGGGTTCGGGTTCGGGTTCGGGTTCGGGGTGCCCCCGCCCTGGCCCTGGACCACCACATCGCTGCCGCCCTTCTGCTTTATCCAGCTGACATACTTGTCCACGCGCATGTCGTTGCCGCCGTTGCCGCACCAGCCCGACTTGGTGGAGTGCACGCCGATGACCACCTCCTGTCCGCCGTACGTGGCATAGGTGGGGCCGCCAGAGTCGCCGTTGCAGATGTTCTTGGCGCCCCTGAAGCTGAAGATGCTGCTGGAGACCCGGGAGATGACGTTGGTGGTGTAGCGCTTGGTGCCGTAGTCCTTCTTGTTCTCGCCGGTCTTGCCGAAGCCCACCAGGGTGATGGCCATGCCGTTGGTGGGGGCCTGGGTGGCGATGGGGGTGGGCGTGACGCCCTGGACATCCTGCTTGAGGATCATCACCGCCACGTCGTTCCTGTTGCCGCCGCCGTAGCTGGGGTGGCGGTAGATTCGCTTGGTGTAGATCTTCTGGCCGTTGACCTTGAAGTACCCATAGGACCCCACACAGTGGCCCGCCGTGAGCACTGTGTGCTTGCCAATGAGCGTGCCGGTGCAACCGGAGAGCTGCCCCGCCGAGGGGTGGCCCGAGTCGATCTGGCCGCCGGTGATGAAGGGGCTCAGGGTAGCGCCGGGCGTCTTGCCGTTATCCACGGAGATGCCGTCTCCCGAATTTCCACCACCAATTGACACGGGGCCGCAGGCTGTCAGGAGCAGAGTCATTACGCCAAGGAGCAGATATGAACGTCTCATTTGTTTGCCTCCACTACGGATTGTCAATCACTTCGCCGGCGGCGCACCCCATCCACTGCCCCGAGTACCAGACCACTTGGCCGGCCGGGGTTTTGGTGCACTTGTCCTGGGCGTTGGGCACGTTGTCCCTGTCGGTATCTTCACTGTCTTTGAGCTGACCGGCGGCGCAGCCCATCCAGGCGCCGCTGGTCCAGACCAGCTGGCCTGCCGGCGTTTGGCTGCACACGTCGCTGCTGTCCACCACGCCGTCCCCGTCGGTGTCCGTGCCGGGCTGGCCCGGATTCGGGTTCGGGTTCGGGCTGGGATTGGGATTGGGGTTCGGGTTTGGGTTCGGATTCGGATTCCCGCCCCCGCCCGCCTTGCCCATGATCACCTCATCCAGAAAGCTCTGGCCGAACATGTCCTTGACCTGCTTGCGCAGGTCGGCACACGAGGCGTCAGACTGGAGGTTCTTCAAGAACGTGTCCTGCTTGGCGTACTTGAACTCCGACATCTTGGCGCCCTTGCGGAAGATCTCCATGGCTCTGCGCATGTTCCAGGCCATGAACTCACGGAACTGCTTGTTGGACTTGAAGTAGGTCGGGTCGTACTGCTCCACCGCCATGGCCGTGGCGATGGCGTACGCCGTGAACTCCACGACGCCGGCCACCCCGTCGCGCCAGCCACTGGTCCATTTGCCCTGGCTGGCCAGGTCCACACCCACGGCCCCGCCGTTGGTGTAGGACACCCACTCGTCCCATATGTAGAGCGGCCTGTCGTCCCATGCCGTGGAGCCCTGAAGGTAAAGCCTGTACCGGCTCCCTCTGAGCACAGAAGGTACGAACTGTGAGATGCGGGACTTGCGCATGTTCGGCTCTTCGATGATGACCCCGCGGTCGTTGAGCACATAGAAGCCGTTGGCCTTCTTGCCGGTCTTGTTGTGGTAGTTGCGCAGGTGGCTGTTGATGCCGTGGGTGGTCTCGTGCCCCCAGGTGATCTTGTCGCTGTCCCGGTACGTGCTCCCGTACTTGGAGGGGATGTGCCGCTCGATGTCGGCCAGCACCTGGCCCCAACTCGACTGGGCAGAGATGCTCTTTTGCACGGGGAAGCTGGTGAATGTCACTCCGGTGCCCGCCCCGCTCACGGTCCGGTTTTTCACGGTGGGGGCGCCCTGGCCGCCCCCCTTCACCGAGATGCGGCGCTGGTCCTCCGGCGGCTCGGGCGCACCTCCAATCTCAATAGTGCATCCCAGGAAAAACAGGCTCGTTGAGATCAGGACAATCAGGCTGGATTTGATCATGGAACCTCTCCTGATTAGCGGCGGAGCCGCGGGATGAGCAGGCCCAGCAGGGCGAGCAGGACGAACAGCGGCGGCGGCGAGGTGGGCGCACCGGGGCTGCCCATGCTGCAGCCGGCCCCCACGACTTGGCCAGGCATGTTGGAGGCGGCCGGCTGAACCGCCGAGTTCGGCGCGCAGATTTTGGAGCCGCCAAGGGAGCCCTGGCAGGCCGATCCCCCGGGGCAGGTCAAGCCGGCGGGGTTACAGGCCTTGGTGCAGTAGCTGCGCTGCAAGTAGATATCGTGGGCGCAGAGGCCGCTCTTGCAATCCTTCCAGTCCACGCAGTCCTGGCCGTAATCCTTTTTCCTGGACACGGTGTAGTTCTTGCCGGACCCCATGGAGGTGCTGCTGGAGCCCTTGGTGGTCTTGGCGACCGGGGCATTGGGGGCCGTGATGGACACCGAGCTCGTGCCCAGATTGCCCGCGTTGTCCAGGGCCTCCACCTGGATGGTGCTCGGGCCCTTGGAGAGCCTCACAATAAAGAAGTATGGGCCGCCCATGGGCATGGACAGGGTGCCGCGGGGGGCGCCGTTGATCCGCACCGTGGCGTGCTTGATGCCGCTGGTGTCCGTGATAACGGCCGAAACCGCCAGGTAGGTGCCCATAAATGTGATGCTGTTCTGGGGGGCGGTGATGGTCACCGAGGGTCTGGTGGTGTCTTTTTGGCCAGGTGGAGGGGTGGGGGCTCCTCCATCAGGGCTGTTGGGCGGGGTGGGAGGCGTGGGGGCTCCTCCATCAGCGCCATTGGGCGGGTTGAGGCTGCCGCCCCCCCCCGGGTTGGGGGTGCTGCCACCCTTGTAGCGTGGATCCCCGCACACCTTGAGGGTCGCGATGGAAGTCTGCTCGCAGCTGGTACCGAGGCTGCAATTCGCCGAGCTCGTGCATACCTTGCTGCAGTATGGTTTGCCGCTCGGGCCCTTGATGCAGTAGCCGGTTTTGCACTCCGAGCCCGTATTGCACAGCTCGCCAAATCCCTTCTTCGGGGTACTGGGCGGCGTGGGCGGCGTGGGAGCCGTGGCCGCACTGGGCCCAGGAGGGCGCGGAAGACCCGGTGGTTTTGCCGGTTTTGGTGTTCTTGGTCTTATCTCAATTTGTTTTTTTGGGGGTTGTGGGGGGTGTGGGGGGCGTGGGCGGAGTGGGACAACCGCCGCCAGGATTGCCAGGATTGCCGGGGAACCCGCCCCCGGGAGGAGTCGGTCAGCCAAACGGCTCGTAGCCCGTCTTTTCAAACACAACTTGGATGGAGCGATCGCCGCCGTTTCCTATATCAACGGGGCCGCAGCCCAGCAGGCAGAGGGTAAAAATCAGGGGGAGATGAATAGCTCTGTTGGTTGTCTGGATCTTCATGGTGACGAGATCAGTGCAACCGGCAGGCCAGGTACTTATCGTCAGATCCAGATTGGAGCCGCATCACAATTTATCTAACAATATCTAGAGCATGTATCACCCTCCCAGATCCCAGCCTGCGGATGTTTACATGAGCAGTATTGTGGAAGACTCCCCCCCGTCAGGGGGCCAGAACCCCCAAAAAAATACCGCCGCCTCGGCTACTTCGTCTGGATCTGACAGGTGATGGTCACCGGCGTGCTGCTGCAGTGGATTCCACCAGTGCCCCTCACTTACAAAAGCACCCCACGGTCCTGTCCGAGGCGTCGTAATCCTGGGGGAAGCCCTTCCTGAAGCAGTAGCCGCTGGTGGTGTTGATGGTCTGGTGCTTCGTGGACATGGGGCCGCAGCCGCCCCAGCACCCGTATGGGAACTTGATCCCTTGCTTTACCCCAGAGGCCGAGCGCGCCTCTCCGGACATGCAGGTGGCGCCCTCCGGCCCGGCAGCGCTCTTCTTGCCTTTACCCTTGCAGAAGGTGGGGCAGTAGGCCTTGTTGGCCTGGTACCACTTGCCAGAGCCCAGGTCCGTGGACTTTGCGTCGGACGACAGGTCCCCGGTCTTGGCGTCCCCTGACTTGGCGTCCCCGGTCAGGTCCCCGGATTGTCCGTCTGTTAGATCAGCCGACAAATCGCCGGCGTCGGAGAGGACAAGGTCTGATGACAGATCAAGCTGCGATGCGTCGATGGAAGTTGAGGCGTCCTGGTGGCCAGGGTTGTCTTCGGTGCAGCTGGTCTGCAAGGTGAACACTGCCGCCGAAAAGAAGAGCCAGATATGGGCATTCCGAAACGACCGAGATGTACGCATTCAACCAGGATACTAAACGCGCCTTGCGATGTGGACTGCAAAAGAGTGTGGATGCTAGCCGCCCGTCCTACTCCGCTTCGCTCGTGGACAAGCCTGAAAATGGCTGGTCAAGCTGACATCCCCAATGGCTCTCAGACCCATCAGAACAATCGGCATGGGTAAATGAGAGCTTGAACTTCTGCCATAGTTTCTATGCCTAAACGAAAATCCGGGCCGGACGACCAAAGCCTACATGGAATCCCAGAAGTCGCACTTCGCCTTCTTCAGGCCGGCCCCCTCTTTGATGGTCAGGTCGAGTTGCAGGTGCTTGTCGCCGGCGGTGGTGTAGAGGGGCCAGGAGGTGGCGCTGGCCGCGTTGGGCGTCCCCGCGCTGGCGAAGCGGGTCCAGTAGCGCTGCATGTTTTTGGAGAGGGTGGCCTCCTTGGAGCCAAAGGCGCCGGTGAAGGGATTTCCAAACACAAAGGCGATCTCCGCCCCGTGGTGGGCGCCCAGGAACTGGGAGGGGGTGGCAGCGGGGACACGGGTGAAGTGGTAGAGGTACGCATTGATCCCGGCCGCGGAGAGCAGGCGGGCCGTCTTGCGTGTGGGGCAAACGAACACCACATCGCCCATGAGGTCGGCGTAGGCGGCGGCCGGGCTCTTGTAGCTGGCGGCCGGGTAGAGGGCCAGGACCTGGCTCGCCTTGGTGGAGTAGGTGGCCTTGACCATGAGCTCGTACGTGGTCTTGGTCATGGAGGTGCCGCCCGCGGCGCTCACGAAGAGGGTCCCCTCGTCGCGGTTGGCGCCCAGTAGCACCGGCACCTTGTTGAAGTTGCCCGCCTTGAGCAGGGTGGCTGGCTGGCCGGTGATCAAGACGCCGTCCTCCACCGGGCCCCAGGTAAGGCCGAAGCCCGAGCCGAGGCCACTTACCGGCGGCAGGGCCGTGTTCAGCTCCTTGGGGGTCTTGCCTCGCAGGCACTTGGCCACGTTGGAGGGGGTGGTGCACCCCACCTTCTTGGCCAGCTTGGCGCCCTGGAGCTGGGCCGAGGTCAGGGTGGTGGCCGGGTGGGTGCACGGCCCGCTCTGGATGACGGCCTGGTCAAAGTGCCCCTTGCTCCCTGGCGAAACCAGGTGCACGCAGACGCTCATGCCGCCGGCGGACTCGCCGAAGATCGTCACGTTGCCGGGGTCCCCGCCGAAGGCGCTGACGTTCGCCTTCACCCACTTCAGCGCCGCCACCTGATCCATGAGGCCGTAGTTGCCCGAGACAGCGCCCAGGGCGGTGTGGCTCAGGAAGCCCGGCACGCCCAGGCGGTAGTTCATGCTCACCAGAACCACTCCGGCCGTACTGGCCATGTTGGCGCCGTCGTACAAGGAGTTGCTGGAGGCGCCCAGGGCGAAGCCGCCGCCGTGGATCCAGACCATCACAGGCGCCTTCTTCGGCGCAGGGTGAGGCGTCCAGACGTTAATGAAGAGGCAGTCCTCCGACTGGTTGCCCGGCGTGGCGCGCGCGCCCGTGCTCTCCTGGGGGCAGATGTCGCCGAACTTTGTGGCGTCCCTGGGCGCGGTCCAGGCCTTGGGCGCGGCCGGGGCCATCCAGCGCAGGGGGCCCACGGGGGGCGCGGCGTAGGGGATACCGAGGAAGGCGCGGAAGCCGGAGCCGAGCTTCCCCTTCACCTGCCCGGAGGCGGTGTTCACCAGGGACGGGTCGAGGGACGCATCGGGGGAGGCGCTGTCCTTTTGGTCTTGCATGTCAAGCGTGACGCCCGTATCGCCCGGGAGGGGGCCCTGGCCAGAGTCGTCGCTGCAGGCAAGCGTGATGAGGAGCACAGGAATCAGGACAACCAGAGGT
>CAZCFB010000152.1:0-7120 GCA_964497805.1 uncultured Kofleriaceae bacterium | reverse complement strand
CGACCTTCAACGGCATCTTCGCCGTTGCGGTGGCCTCCAACGGCGATCTGTACGTGGCCGACGTGTTCAACTACCGAATCCGCAAGGTCTCGGGAGGGCAGGTGAGCACCTTCGCCGGTAGCGGCATCAAGGGCTACAAGGACGGCCCGGCGCTCTCGGCCCAGTTCGCGCAAATCTCCGACCTGGCGGTGACGGCCGCGGGTGACCTGGTGGTTGTGGACAACGTCAACCAGCGCGTGCGCAAGGTCTCGGGGGGGAAGGTGACCACCCTGGCCGGTGACGGCACCTCCGGGCTCAAGGACGGGCCGGCCGCCTCCGCGCGCTTCAGTGATCCCCGCAGCGTCCTCGCCGTGGGCAACGACGTATTGGTGGTGGACCGCTTCAACCACCGCATCCGCAAGATCTCCGGGGGGGTGGTGAGCACCTACGCCGGCAGCACCAAGGGGACCAAGGACGGCGCGCTGCTGTCGGCGCAGTTCACCTACCCCTGGGGCCTGGCAGCCGACAGCGCCGGCGCGGTGTACGTGGGCGCCTACAGGGGCGGCCCCATCCGCAAGATCTCAGGCGGCAAGGTCACCAGCATCGCCGGGTCCTCCACCATGGGCTACAAGGACGGCCCCGCGTCGTCGGCCCGGTTCAACTACCCCATGGCCGTGGCCTGGAGCGGCGCCGCGTTGTATGTGATCGATCACTTCGACGCGCGGCTGCGGTCCATCGCAAGCGGCCAGGTCTCTACCCTGCTGGGGGACGGCACCACCGGGTACGTGGACGGCGCCTTTAGCATTGCGCGCATGGGGGTGGCCTACGGCCTCCGCGCCACCAAGGCCGGGGACCTGCTCATCGCCGACACCTACAACGGCGTCATCAGGCGGGTGGACCTGACAAAGAAGACGGTCTCCACCCACGTGGGCGTCAAGGCCGGGGGCTACAAGGACGGCCCGGCCTCCGCGGCGACCTTCTCCAACCCCACCGGCCTGGCCCGGGCAGCCAGCGGCGCCATCTACGTGGCGGACCAATTAAACTATGTGGTGCGCAGGATCCTCGGCGGCAAGGTGAGCACCTTCGCCGGCACCGGCGTCAAGGGGTACAAGGACGGGCCGGCCGCCAGCGCCCAGTTCGGCGGCGTCACCGACGTGGCCCTGGGGCCATCAGGGGAGGTTTACCTCAGCGAGTTGATCAACCGGCGAATCCGCAAGATACACAACGGGCAGGTGACCACCGTGGCCGGCGACGGGGCGCAAGCGCTCAAGGACGGGCCCGCGCTCAAGGCATCCTTCAAGATGCCCACGGCCCTGGAGGTGGACAAGCAGGGGGCCATCTACGTGGTGGACACCGCGTCCCGGGCCATCCGCAAGGTGTACAAGGGCCAGGTGAGCACGGCGGCCGGATCGGGCAAGATCGGCTACCTGGACGGGCCGGCGGCAACGGCCAAGTTCTCAGGTCCCTTCGGCCTGGCCCTTGGGCCCGCGGGCGAGATCTACGTCTCGGACAGCGGCAACCGCCGGGTGCGCCTGGTCAAGCAGGGGCAGGTGACCACGGTGGCCGGAGACGGCGTGGCCGGCTGCAAGGACGGCCCGGCGCTCTCGGCGCGGTTTGGCTTGCCGAGGAAGATGCACCTGGGTCCGGCGAGCGAGCTGTACATCGCGGACTCGGGCTGCAACCAGATCCGCAAGCTGCACAAGGGGCAGGTGACCACGGTTGGCGGCGCGCTCTTCGTGGGCCTCAAGGACGGCGCCCTCAAGGACGCGCAGTTCGCCAGCCCCGTGAGCGTGCTCTCGGCCGGCGCCAAGACGCTGCTGGTGGGGGACTCCGCCAACCACCGCGTGCGGCGTATAAAGTGGTAGCGCCCCTGGGCCGCGGGTGGGCGTAAAACCCGCCCACTCAAGTGTTCCGGTGTAAACTCGTTTCGTGCCGCGACGTCCCAGCCCCAAACGCTCCTTCGTAACAACACGCGACGGCTGGAAGCTCTGCCTCTACCGCTACGAGCCAAAGGGCGGGCCGGACAGGTCGGGGGCCCCGGTGCTGCTCGTGCACGGGCTGGGCGCCAACCACCACAACCTGGACCCGCCGGCCGAGGAGATCTCCCTGGCCGTCCACCTGTTCCGACGGGGACACGACGTCTGGCTGGTGGATCTGCGCGGCGCGGGGCGCTCCCGGCCGCCCGGCTGGCCTGTGCGCCGGCGCCAGCAGTTCGACTTCGACGACTACGTGCACAGGGATGTGCCCGCGGTTGTCCGCCGGGTGCTGGACCAGGCGGACGCGGAGTCGCTCTTCTGGGTGGGCCACAGCATGGGCGGCATGCTGGCCTACGCCGCCATGGAGCACTTCGACCAGCGCCACTTCCGCGCGGTGTCCACTCTGGCGTCCCCTGCCTTCACCGAGATGAAGCACCGAATGGTGGACCTGGTCTATCACCTGCGCTTCATGCTCACCGTCATGCCCTGGATCCCGTACCGCCTGGGCAGCAGGGTGGCCGCCCTGGCGCCGGGGCTCGTGATCAAGGGCGCCGGGGGCGTGGTGGCGAACCCCGAGCTCATGGACCGGCGCCATGTGCAGCAGCTCCTCCGCACCACCACAGTTGACCTGCCGGCGCGGCTGATGACCCAGTTCGCCGGCTGGTACGGCGGCGAGCACGGCTTCACCCGCGGCGACGGCCTGCTCGACTACTCCACCAACCTGGACCGGATCACCACCCCGGTGCAGATCTTCGCCGGAGCTGGCGACGGCCTCACCCCGCCGGCAGACGTCCGCACCGTCTACGACCGGATCTCCTCGACGGACAAGGAGTGGATCCTTTGCGGCCGGGACCACGGCTTCACCGCTGACTTCGGCCACATCGACCTTGTGCTCGGCACCCGGGCCCCGGCCGAGGTGTTCCCGCATATCGCCAGGTGGATTGAGGCCCACTGACCCACCTGGGAGTGGTAAGGTCACCCCTTCACATCCTGAAAAGACCGGAGAGGCGCATGGCCAAGAAGGCCCCAAAGAGCCGCAAGTACATCGCGGTGGCCGGCAATATGGGCTCGGGCAAGAGCACCCTTGTGCACTTCCTCTGCCACCAGTACAAGCTGCAGCCGTTCTTCGAGCCAAACGAGGAGAACCCGTACCTCAAGGACTTCTACAAGGACATGCGCCGGTGGGCCTTCCAGAGCCAGATGTACTTCCTGGCGGCCAAGTTCCGCGTGCACCAGGATCTGGAGAAGGCGCGCAGCAAGAAGACTGTGGTGCAGGACCGCACCATCTACGAGGACGCCGAGATCTTCGCCCGCAACCTGCACCGCTCCAGGCGCATGACCAACCGCGACTGGGAAACCTACCAGCGGCTGTACGAGTCGATCCGGCGCTCGCTCAAGCCGCCGGACCTGATGATCTACCTGCGCGCCTCGGTGCGCACGGTGCGCAAGCGCATCAAGCTGCGCGGCCGACCGGAGGAGCAGCAGGTGCCGCTGAGCTATGTCAAGCGGCTCAACGGCCTGTACGAGGAATGGTTCGACCGATACGACATGTCCAAGACTCTGATCTTGGAGACCGATCGCATGGACTACATCACCGACCTCGTGGACCGCATCGAGATGATGCGGGAGATCGAGAGGTACCTGTAACCAGCACCTGCTCAACGGGGAATGCGAATGCGCGCAAGGTCATGCTGCCTGGCAGTCACCCTCCTGGCCATGGTGTCGGCGTGTTCGAGCGGAGAGAACCCCGCGCGTTCCGGCGCGCAAGCGATCACCATGGTCTTCAGCTACGCCGAGGGGGGCGCGGGCAAGCAGGCGCTCATGGCCAAGCTGGCCCGGGGCTTCGAGGCTGAGCGGCCAGGCGTCAAGGTCTACCTGCACCCGCTCCCCGCCAACACTGACTCCATGCGGGTCTTCCACCTCACGAGCCTCGCGTCCAAGTCGAGCTACGTGGATGTCATCGAGGCCGACGTGATATGGACAGCGGAGTTCGCCGCCGCCGGCCTGTTCAAGGACCTGAGCAGCTCGAAGGCGCTGGCTGATCGAGACAGCTTCTTGCCCGCGCTGTTGGCCCAGGCCACCTACGACGGGAAACTCCACGCCGCGCCTTACTACGCCACCTTCGGCACGCTCTTTCACCGGGCCGACCTGCTGCGCAAGCATGACCTGAAGCCTCCCGCCTCACTCAAGGACCTGGTAGACCAGGCCAAGAAGGTGGGCGAGGCCGAAAAAGTGGACGGGCTGCTGTTCCAGGCGGCCGACTACGAGGGCCTGGCCTGCGTCTTCTTCGAGCTGTACAGCTGCTTCGGCGATCCCGCGCGGGTGGAGGGGGGCAAGGTGCGGCTGAACCCCGACGTCACCCTCAAGACCTTGCGCTTCATGCACGACGCCATCCATTTGCACAAGATCACCCCGGCCGATGTGCTCTCTCACACCGAGGTGGACTCCACCGAGCGGTTCGCCCGGGGGGAGGCCCTGTTCATGCGCGGGTGGAGCGGCTCCCACGGCACGGTGTCCGGGCGCCTGCCCAAGGAGGCGGTGGGGGTGTCCGTGATGCCCGCCTCTCGGGGGCCTCTGTCCGGGGGGTTCCTGCTGGCGGTGAACAGCCGCACCGATGTGCCCGAGCACGCCGAGGCCTTCGTGGCCTATATGGTGCGCCCGGCCACCCAGCGTCTGCTCGCCGCCAGGAGGGGGCAGGGCTCTGCCCTGAAGGCCCTGTACAACGGGCCCGAGCGTCCCCCGGGCCTGGCGGCGGATGGCCTCCAGGGCCACGTGATCCGGCCTCGGAGCCCATACTACTTCGAGCTATCCCATGTGCTGACCGAGGAGATCCGGGCCGTGCTCAATGAACAGCGCACCGTGGGGGAGGGGGCCCGCCGCATCACCTCCAGGGCCGCCGCCTTGAAGCTTAGCGGCCGCGCGGCCCCGGGCTTCCTCAAGAGCAACTACATGACGAGGTACCGCCAATGACGCCCAACCTCGCCACCATCGACTACGTCATCATCATCGGCTACATGGCCTTCGCCGTGGGTGTGGGCATCGTGCTGACGCGCAAGGCCTCGGAGAGCTCCGAGAACTACTTCCTGGGCGGCCGCAACCTGCCCTGGTGGCTGGTGGGGATCTCCATGATCGCCTCCTCCTATGCCTCGGACACGCCCCTGGTGGTCACCGAGATGATCCGCCAGTTCGGCCTCCAGCGGCTCTGGTGGTTCCTCTCGGGCTGCATCGGCATCTCCACCGCCATCTTCCTCTTCGCCCGGCTCTGGCGCCGCGCGGAGATCACCACCGACGCCGAGCTGTACGAGATGCGCTACGCCGGGCGGCCGGCCGCGTTCCTGCGCGGGTTCAAGGCCTGCTTCGACGGCCTGGTCCACAACTTCCTGATCATCGCCTGGGTCACCCTGGCCATGAGCAGCATCATCTCCACCATGACGCCCTTTGATCGCTGGACAGCCATCGCGGTGTGCGTGGTGGTGGCCGTATCGTACGCGGTGCTCTCCGGCTTCTACGGCGTGGTGGTCACCGACTTCATCCAGTTCTTCATCGCCGTGTTCGGCATGGCAGCCCTTGCCTTCATCGCCTGGACCAAGGTGGGGGGGCTGGAGGTGATCATCCAGGAGGTTTCCGCCAACCCGGCGTACGGCCCAAAGACCTTCGACCTGTTGCCCGACTTCGCCAGCTTCAGCATGGACCTGGTGGCCCTGCTTGTGTTCGTACTGCTGCTCTGGTGGAACGACTCGGGCGGCTACCACATGCAGCGCATGAGCTCCTGCAAGGACGAGAAGCACGCGGTGCTGGCCATGATGTTCTTCGGCATCTTCCAGACCTCTCGGGCCTGGCTCTGGGTGGGCGTGGCCCTGGTGTCCATGGTGCTCTTCCCGGACCTCTCGCACACCGAGTTCGGCGACACCCAGGCATACCCCATGGTGATGAACACCTTCCTCCAGCCTGGGCTCAAGGGGGTGCTGGTCACCGCCTTCCTCGCGGCTTACATGTCCACCATCGACACCCACCTGAACTGGGGCGCCTCCTACATCATGACCGACGTGTACCGGCGCTTCATCAAGCCGGTGGCCCCCGAGAAGCACTACATGCGGGTGACCAAGCTGGTTGTGGTGGTCATGATGCTGATGGCGGTTTGCATCGTGCCGCTGCTCAAGTCGGTGACCATGGCCTGGGAGATCCTGGCGCTGCTGCTCACGCCCAACAAGATCCTCTCCTTCTGCCGCTGGTTCTGGTGGCGCATCAACGCCTTCACCGAGATCTCGGCGCTGATCTGCGCCTCGGTGATCGCGGTGATCCACATGGTGCTGAGCGGCTACTTCCCCGACGCCGAACTGTTCGGCATGCCCCTGGGCGAGATGCGCTTCTCCATCAAGCTCTGCCTCTCTCTGGGCATCACCCTGCCGGTGGCGATAACCGTTACCCTGCTCACCCCCCCCGTGCCCACCGACCGGCTCGAGTCGTTCTACCGCAAGGTCCGCCCGGGCGGGTTCTGGGGCGTGCTGGGCCCGGACGTGGTGGGGCTGCCAGGCAAGGCCGCCTCGACGCGCACCGTGGCCGACTTCTTCGGCGGCGTGGCCCTCACCTTCGGCATCTCCATGTGCGCCGGGCACCTGATGCTCCAGCGTTACACGGTGGCCGCTGTAAGCGCCGGCGTGGCCCTGCTGGGCGCCGCCTGGGTCTACCGCTGGTATCAGCGAGAGGTCCGGATTATTCCGTAGGGCGGACCCGCGGGAAGCTGAACATGTCCGGAAAAAGGGTCAGGTACGGGGCGCCCAGGCTCACCTCGGCCAGGCGTCGCCGTAGGCGTGGGGTCACCTGCTGTTCGAAGCGCGCGTACGCATCCAGTTGCCCGCCGCCGAGGATCACAAGCGGGTAGGCCAGGGAAACATGAAAGGCGTACCGGTCATGCGTGGGCAGGCGCACCGCGGTGGCCTGGCTGGCCTCATCGCGGAAGTTTTGCAGCGCGGAGGCCTGGGCCATGTCCGTTGGCTCCAGGATCAGGCGCAGGGTGTGGTCCCCGCCCAGGGAGCCAAGACCGATTACGCGCATCTCCGGAGGAGATGGCCAGGTGATCCTCTCCAGCCGCCGGGTCATGAACGCGTCCACCTGATCCAGGGGGAGGTCCTGGGGGAGCTCACTGGACCAGTGGGCCGGGTCCC
>CAZCFB010000151.1:0-7261 GCA_964497805.1 uncultured Kofleriaceae bacterium | reverse complement strand
GCGAGCGTGAGCGGGGAACGGGGGTTGCCCCTTAGGCTGCGAGGGCGCCTACACCTGGCCAAGCGCGACATGTGCAGAGAGATCGCCCAGGTCATGGGCGTGCAGCCCTCCGGGGCCTACAACGCCCTGGTCCGCCGCATCCAGGACAAGGTGCTCGAGGCCGCCGACACCGACGGCCTGCGTCCGGTCCTGATCCTGGACGAGGCCCAGGATCTGCGCCCCGACGTGCTGGGAATGCTGGCCCCGCTGACCAACTTCGACATGGACAGTCGCCTGGTCCTGTCCGTCATCCTGGCCGGCCAGCCGCCCCTGGCCACCATGCTGCGCCGCCCCGAGCTGGAGGGCATCGCCCGCCGCATCGCCCACTACGCCACGCTGCGGCCCCTGTCCCGCGACGAGACCGCCGCCTACGTCGCCCACCGCTGCACCGTGGCTGGCGCGACCACCAACCCCTTCGACCAAGGCGCCAACGACGCCATCTACGAGATCGGCCGCGGCAACCTGCGCGCAACCGACCGCCTGGCACTGAAGGCCCTCGAGCTGGCCGCCGCCAAGGACGCTGGCGCCGTGGACCACGTCCACGTCGTCGACGCCAGGAGGCTGCTGTGGCCGTAGCACCCCTGCCCACCGTCCGTGCCTGTGACCTCGACGCCGACCCGCCCGAGGCCCGCTGGCTGATAAGCCAGGTTTGGGTACGACAAGGCGTCGGTGTGGTTGGTGGGCATCCGAAGCTGGGCAAGAGTTGGTTGGGCCTGGACATGGCCATCAGCGTCGCCTCGGGCACCCCCTGCCTGGGCCGCTTCCCCGTGGAGCGGCCCGGGCCCGCCGTCGTCTTCCTGGCCGAAGACGGCCTGGGCGCCGTCCGCAGCCGCCTCGACGCCATCTGCACCCACCGCCGCCTCGACCTGCACCGCCTGCCCCTGCACGTCATCACCGCCCCGGTGCTGCGCCTGGACACCGCCGAGCACCAGGCCGCCCTCCACGCCACCATGGAGAAGCTGCAGCCTCGCCTGTTGGTCCTGGACCCCCTGGTACGCCTGCACCGCCTCAACGAGAACGACGCAAACGAAATGAGCGGTTTGCTGGGCTTTCTGCGCGAACTGCAGCGCAAGTGGGCCGTGGCCATCGCCCTGGTCCACCACGCGTCCAAGCGCAGCAGGGCCAGGCCCGGCCAGGCCCTGCGTGGGTCGTCCGATCTGCACGCCTTCGTGGACAGCCTCGCCTACCTGGCCAGGCGCGACGACGAGCTGCTGATGCACCTCGAGCACCGATCCGCGCCCACGCCGGAGCCCGTCCCGGTGCGCCTGGTCCACGGTCCAGGTGGCAAGAGCACCCACCTGCAGGTCATCGGCGACGATGAGCAGCTCGAGCTGCCCGTGCCCCTCGAGGCCCGGGTCATGGAGCTGCTGGACGGCGAGGACCAGCCCAGGATGCGCAAGGAGCTGCGTGAACGTCTGAGGGTCAACAACCAGCGACTGGGCAAGGCCCTCGAGCAGCTCGAACGCGACGGGGAGATCCTGCGCACCGACCGAGGCTGGCTACGCCTCGAGCAGGAGGTGCCTCGTGCGGTCGCTGGGTAGCCCTCGACGGTCGCGCGGGGGGCGGGGGACCCGCACGACGAGGCCCGGGAGGGCACCTGCAGCCTGCTGGGGGCCATCCATGGGGCCCGAGGCTGAGCGGGCAATCCCCAGCGACCACCATCATCTTCGACCGCTCGTCCAGCGACGCTGACGGCGTACGTGGATGGCCCCCAGGGCCCGGCATCGGGGTAGCGCCCGACGCCGGGCCCATCTGCGTCGTGCTACCGCGTTCCGGGCGCGCAGACCCTGGGGCGCGCTACGCTGGAACGCCGATATCTGGCGTTCGCTGCGGGTCTGGGCCAGGGTGCGAGCAGGGTGGGAACGCCATCGCTGGAACGCGACCCGTGCCAGTCAGGCTGCGACGAGCCATGCCTCGGGGACTGCGACGCAACAGCTGGCGGCGGCTCGCGCCCAGCAGGGCCAGGTGCCGGTCCAGGGTGGAGCGGTGGGGCATGGCCTCGGCCGACAGCAGGTCCTCGAGGCGCAGGATGTCCAGCAGGGTGCGGGTGGTGCGCTTGGCCTGCTCCTTGCGCAGCTGCACGGCTCGCTGGATCACCTCGTCCGACAGCACCCGCCTGGTGCCCAGGTCCTTGCGCCGCAGGGGCAGCAGGGCGGTGAGCCCTCCCTCGCGGAAGGCCGCAAGCCACGCGTACAACGTGCGCTCGGACACCTTCACCGGGCCGTGACCGGGACGGTAGTGGGTCTGCGACGCCAGCTCGCGGATCCGCGCCGTGCGCTCGCCCGGGCCGAAGTCCTCCCGCTCCGCCAGGTCGGCGACGAGGCCGTACCGGAACAGGGCCAGGGTCAGGGCGCGCTCGTCGTCGCGCCGATGGCGGTCGTCGGTCACCCTGTCATGGTGACAACCTCCCTCCGAAGCCGAAATGTGCGAATTCGGGGATGGAAGGCGAGGCGTAGGTGGTGTGCCTCGCACGATCGTCGATCACCCTCAGCAGCACCGAGCGGAGCCCAGGAGGCTCCAGCCCGATGGCCGCCCCGAGCGCCTCCAGCAGGGACAGCACCTGCGCGGCACGCTCGAGCAGCAGCCGGCTCGCCTCGTCCGCTCCCTTCCTGCCCAGCGCTGCCACTTCGCGAACCCGCCCGAGCACGGGTGCGCCTACGACCTCGGCCAGGCGCGCCTGGAGCTGCGCAGAGCTCGCGATCCTCCCCAGCCAGCCCAGCCAGCGGGAGACCGTCCACCGGGAGCACTGGCAGCGTCGGGCCGTGCCCTCCAGCGTGGCGGCGCTGTCGAACAGGTGGTGGCTCACCCCCTCGGCCACCACGCAGAGCTGGTAGTGGCGGTGGGGCATCAGCCCGGGCGGGCGCTGGCGCCAGCTGCGCCTGCAGTCCTGGCACTTCACCCGCCGGCAGGGGATCCCGGGTACGTAGACCACCTCGCCATCGACCTGGAAGCTGGCGCTGCGGATCGCCGAGCCGTTCCGCACGACGTGGTCGCCCTCGCAGCGGACGCAGATGTCGGGTAGGGGGGCGTTGTGGAAGAACTCCACCAGGCCCCGCAGGATCTTGGCGGCTGTCATGGCCATCTCGACCTCCTGTCTTCGTCGTTCCCTCCCCCCGAGAGTCTCCCATGAGCAGGAAGATCGGCCGCAACGAGAAGTGCCCCTGCGGCAGCGGCAAGAAGTACAAGCAGTGCTGCATGCGCACGGATCAGTCCCGCAGGAGCATGGAGATGGTGTCCCGGCGCAGTGCCCCCCAGCCACGCTTCGTGTTCGAGGAGGACGACTTGGACGAGCTGTCCAACAGGGCGCTGGACCTCACGAACGCTGGCAGGTTCGAGGAGGCCGAGGGGCTCTGCCGCGAGCTGAAGAAGCGCTACCCCGACCAGATCGACCACCTCGATCGCCTCGGTGGGATCAGGGAGGCGCAAGGGCGCTTCGAGGAGGCCGCGGCGCTCTACCGACAGTGCGCCGAGTTTGCCCGGACTAACCCGGGCTTCGATGAGCACTCCGTCGCGTTCCACGAGCAGAAGGCTCGCGAGATGGAGGCCCGCACGTGAAGCCCCACCTCCCCGGCGGCTCCACCTCGGCAGTCGCTCCGCGACGACCTCGCCTACACCGCCAGGGAGGAGGGGCTTCGGCAGGGTGCTGTCGGATTCATCCCTCGGACCGGAGAAGGGTGCCGACGAAGGAGAGCCGCTGCGGGTGAGCGTGCGCGGGAGAGGCGGATCGCTGAGGGAGTTCGTGCGCGCCTACAACACGCGACGACTCTCGCGAATCCAGTCGTAGACATCTTCCGCGCGCTGGGGTACTTTCACCATCGACTTACAGTCTTGAAGAAACGCGAGGTTCCGATGAGAAGACCAGACAAATTGAAGTGGTCATTTTCGCTGGGTGGGTTTCTGTGCTTGGTGGTAACTATGCTTGCGCTTTCGACGAGTGGACCCGCTAGCGAACTGACGTCTTTGACTGCAGAGGAGGCAGACGTGTCTGACTACGTTTCGGAGCCATTTCATGACTACGAAATGGCGTACTGGACGCTGGACAGCACAGGTTCACTCTTCATCGAGGCCACTCTCCCTTCCGAACTGTCCACATCCAGCGCTCAGGTTTCTGTCGAATACTCCGTTGGTCTGGGACCCTACGAATACACTTGGTCGGACGAACCTGTCGAGATTTCTCCGGGCGCCACAGTCGCTCTTGAAGTGCAGGTTCCTGCCGCCGCCTACCTGTGTGACGAGGCAGCCTCAAACTACGCAGGTCTAAAGGCTGCGGTCGCGATTGATACCCATCGGGGCGTGCTCCCACCAGCCTACGTGATTTGGACAGATGTCGGAGGATCACAGGTGGAGTTCTTCACAGCACTGCCTGCTGACCAGGGTATTGACCCTGACTCTATGGACACGACTGTTGCTGAAGCGGTCCGTGCTCAAATGGCTGACGGATGGAGAGTTATGCCAGCAGTTTATGGTGTAGGACGGCGGGGCTCGGGTGACACCGGGCTGTCATTTGAAGAGTCTGAATCTTCGACCTACCAAGAGGGGTATTGAGGTGACCATGTTGGCTTTCTGTGGAGCCCTTCTAGCCCCATCTGGATCCGCGTCCGCGGTGAACATTCAGTCAAACGCTGTCGAGTTTTGTGCCAAGATCGACACAGACTTCGCTGACGTTGGTGGTGACTTCTGGGAGTACAACGCGCCTCGACGCGCTAGGGGAATGTACATCGCCGTGACAGATTACACCGGAACATGGACGGTTGTTCTTGAAGGTGACGGATGCGCTAGTGTTTCCGTTACTGTTGACACAGACGTGGATGATAGGTACTTGGTGACTGCCTACTCCTACGCAGAAGTCAACGGGGTCACGCTGAAATCTTGGTACGACAATGGCACAAGCGAAGCAAACGTGTCCTTCCCGCAAATGTTCGTCTACTCTGACGACTTCCCCCTAATGACCATTCCTGACTACACAATACACACAGCGGTGTGGCAGAACTTGGCCGTAGGAATGTGGGCTTTTTATAGGAACGATATGAACTTGGGCGACTTCGGAAACACTACGGGATGTGGTGGCGAAACTGGCTGTTGCGGCACGTCAACCACACCTTGCTGCTTCCATGAACCCTACCAGAACCTCCCTACTGCGACGGAGGTGCATTTTGTGGCGAAGGAGGACTCGAACTACGGCAGTCTGTGGGACAGCGATACCTATGGGGAAATACCCGCTGTCCGCACAAAATACGCATCTGGACGTCACAAGTATTTCATCGCGCACGAGTTGGGGCATGTCATCGTGATGCTGCGCATGGGGGGGCGGACGGAGACTGACTACAATGCGAAGCTTAACGCCTGCATGGGGAGTTATAAACAGGATGGGACGCCGGAGGATGTTGGCGGCTCCAGCGAGAAGAGTCTTCTCACAAGGGAGTTCTCCGCCGCCGCAGCTCGTGAGGGGTGGGCGCACTTCTACGCATCATGGCTTTGGAACAGAAGAACGGAGAATGACTGTTATTTCAAGAGCTTCACAGTCCAGGACTTCGATCTGGATGGAGACATTGACAACGACTACACCGACCCCGACCAGATAGGGTCATTCTCATGTGATAGCGTTCTTTCCAGCTGGGGTGAGCCTGATCCGACTGACCCTCTGGAAAGCTACGTTTCGGACTATGATTGGCTAGAGGATATGTACGCATATTCTCCCTCCTGCCCATCGGTGTCCAGTTCCACAGACGGCCATTCCACCCAATTTGACTGGATGAGGTATTTTTGGGATATGACTTCCACAGAGGAGGTCGCTCCGAGCGTGCTCTCTGATATTTACGTTGACATGTGTCCTCTCGACTGGGTCGAATCTCCTTCTGGGACATCGAACGACAACTGGCCTCATGAACGCCTAGAACGTTCGGCCATTTTTCACGGACAAGAGGACGAGCACAATGCACAGAAGGTCAACGGAGTGGACCACTAACACTGTGGGAGAATCTGATGGTAGCGTGGAATCGAGGGAGTTTGTCAGTCCTGACGATCATGTTGATTTGCCTATCGGCATGCGGTGAAGGCGGGAAGGAAACGGGAGAAAAGGAGGACACAAGCGGTGATCTACCGACATGTGTTGATCCCGTCACAGTCGAGCTGACAACTGGTGGTGCTTCTGGCTACTTGGAGTGTGATGACGGGTCTGTCAATCGCCAGTCGGTGGTGACTCTTAAGGCTAGTGACTACGTAGACCTTGTACCCGAATGTTCAGAGGCAGTCGACGAGGACGAGAGGGGGTGTTTCGTTGACACTGACTGCGGCGCTGAGGAAAGTGACCAGTGCTTTCATCGGCAGGCCTCGTCTGTCCCGGATGATTGCGTCTGCATACGACTTTGTGGAACTGACGGTGACTGCCCTGCTGGAGAGGTCTGCATGGCTCCGGAGGTCATGAACGCCCAGCAACAATGGCCCACATGCCAGCCGGCTTCGTGCTATAGCAACGATGATTGTCCTAGCGGCGAATGTGGCGTGTCGGCTCGAGGGGATCAGGCGGCTACAAATGCCGAGTTGGCCTGCAGAACACCTAGCGATCAGTGTCGAGTCGATTCTGATTGCGGCAGCAGTTTCGGTGATGTCTGCGAGCCGTCCGCGGCTGAAGGTTCATGGGAGTGCGGGCAGTGGTGGTACTACGACTGATACGCGTCCCTCATCTTCCTTTACCGGAGTGGCTCAGCCATGATGGCCTAACACGGGCTTCCTGACCGACGGTCGCGCTTCGCGCACCCGCGGCAGAAGCCCAAGACGTTGAACGGAACCCCTCCGGGGTAGCTGGCGGCGCTGGCAGCGTCGCGTAGAGCCCGGGTCGTCGCGCCACGAGCGACGTCAGACCGGGCGCTGCCCGGACCCGCCAGGGGGCACCGCCCCCTGGACCCGGAACGCCCGCTCTGCGGGCTGTTGGGGTGCGGGTAGTAGCGGCGCCATGCAGCCTGTCCTTGGGCCCCACTTCATTCTTCTTCAACTCCGGGGCCCGAAGGAGAAACCCATGACGCCGCTCAGGCACAAGATGGAGGCGGATCTGCGCCTCCGCAACCTGGCGAAGTGCACGATGGATGCCTACATCCGGTGTGTCGCCGCCTTCGCCCTGTTCTTTGGTCGCTCGCCCGCGAGGCTCGGTGCCTCTCAGGTGCGCGCGTTCCTGCTGCACCTCGCGGAGCTCGGGCGCGCGCCGGCCACCCGCGTGGTCTACCAC
>CAZCFB010000150.1:0-7637 GCA_964497805.1 uncultured Kofleriaceae bacterium | reverse complement strand
GGCGCTCATGTCCACCACCAGCATCACCGTCATCTCCCGCTCCTCGACGAACTGCTTGACGTACACATCGTTCATGCGCGCCGAGACGTTCCAGTCGATGAGCCGGATGTCGTCCCCTGGCTGGTACTGCCTCACCTCGTCGAAGGCCATGCCCCGCCCCTTGAACACGGACTGGTACTGGCCTGCCAGCTGGTCGTTGACCAGGCGGGTGGTGTAGATCTCGATCTTCCGGATCTTCTTGATCAGGTCGCGGGCAATCACGGTTCTTAGGGCACTTCGATCTGCTCAAACAGCTTTCGGATGATGTCCTCGGAGGTAATCTCCTCGGCCTCGGCTTCGTAGGTCAGGATCACCCGGTGCCGCAGCACGTCGGCGCCGATGCTCTTGATGTCCTCCGGGGTGACGAAGCCACGGTGGCGCAGGAAGGCGTGGGCCCGTGCCGCCGTGTTGAGGAAGATTGAAGCCCGCGGCGAGGCCCCGAACTCGATGAAGTCCGCGATCTCCTCCAGGCCGTACTCCCGCGGGGCGCGCGTGGCGGCAACCACATCGACGATGTAGTCCTTGACCTTGTCGTCAACGTACACCTGCCCCACCACCTTGCTCGCCTTGAGCAGATCCTCTGGTTCGATGACCTTGTCCGCCTCGGGCGTGGACATGGCGGTCATGCGCTCCATGATCTCCCGCTCCTCCTCGCGGGTGGGGTAGCCCACCTTGATCATGAGCATGAAGCGGTCGAGCTGGGCCTCGGGCAGGGGGTAGGTGCCCTCCTGCTCGATGGGGTTCTGGGTGGCCATGACCATGAAGGGCCGCGGCAGGTCGTAGGTGGTGTCGCCGATGGTAACCTGCCCCTCCTGCATGGCCTCGAGAAGGGCGCTCTGCACCTTGGCCGGCGCGCGGTTGATCTCGTCAGCCAGCACCAGGTTGGCGAACACCGGGCCCTGCCGGGCGGAGAAGTCCCCGGTCTGTGGGTTGTAGATTGTGGTGCCCATGATATCCGCGGGCAGCAGATCCGGTGTGAACTGGATGCGGGAGAACGCCATGTTCACCGCGTCCGACACCGTCTTGACCGTCATGGTCTTGGCCAGCCCCGGCACGCCCTCCAGCAGCACATGGCCGCCTGTGAGCAGGCCGATGAGGATGCGCTCCACCATGTAGCGCTGGCCCACGATTACCTTGCCGACCTCGGCGGTGAGCTTGTCCACGAACTCGCTCTCCGCCATCACCATCTCGTTAATTACGCGCAACTCGCTCTGCATGGGACTCTCTTTACCTGGTTTTTTCCAACGTGGGGCTCTAACACAGTTGAATGATTACGGCAATTTCAAATGGAACGCCCCGCTCCATTCCCAAACCCCGCAACACGCCGATTCATTCCCGCGGATTAATGCTGGTAATAGGGTCGGAAGTTGATTATTAAGGCGGCGTTCGCGTAAAAACGCGGCCAAACGGGGGACAGACAAAAATGAGCGACAAGGACCAAGCACCTCGCTCGGAAACCGGCCCGGAGCACCACTCCACCATCACCGCGCGCCTGCGCCAGAGTGAGGCGACCCTGGCCGACGCCTTGGAGTTGCTCCAGGCAATCAGCGACGCATCGCCAGGCGGCATCGTGGCCTACCAGGCCGACGGGCCGTGCGTGTTCGCCAACGCCGCGGCCGGGCGCATCATTGGCGCCACCCGGTCCCAGCTGATCCAGCAGAACTTCCGTGAGATCAAGACCTGGCGAGAGAGCGGGCTGTTCATGGCGGCCGAGCATGCCCTGAAAGGTGACGGCGTGGTGGAGCACGAGCTGCAGACCATCAGCTCCTTCGGCACCCCCGTGTGCCTCCACTGCACCCTCACCACTTTCCAGTCCAGGGGTGAACCCCACCTGCTGCTGGCCTACGAGGACATCACCGGCAAGCGCACGGCGGAGCAGACCATGACCCGCGCGCTGGACGATCTGGAGCGCTCCAACCTTGAGCTGGAGCAGTTCGCCTATGTGGCCTCCCACGACCTGCAGGAGCCCCTGCGCATGGTGGCCGCCTTCACCCAGCTCCTTGCCGACAGGTACGGCGACAAGCTGGACGCCACCGCCAGGGAGTACATCCACCACGCCGTGGAGGGCGCCACCCGCATGCGGCGCCTGATCAACAGCCTGCTCGACCTGTCCCGCGTGCACCGGGAGGCCCAGGATCTGGTGAGCGTCAACTGGTCAAGCCTGCTGGACCAGGTAAAGAAGGACCTGACCCTGAAGATCCAGGAGTCCGGCGCCGTCATCGCGGCCAGGGGTCTTCCCATCCTCAACGGGGATCCTCCCCAGCTACGCCAGCTGCTGCAAAACCTGCTGGACAACGCCATCAAGTTCCATGGCGAAGCGCCGCCGCGGGCGGAGATCTCAGCCGCTCGCACAGACAGCGGCTGGACCTTCCAGGTGGCGGATAACGGCATCGGGATCCCGGAGGAGCACCGTGAGCGGGTGTTCGCCCCCTTCCAGCGCCTGCACCTGCGTCGGGATTACCCGGGAGACGGCATCGGGTTGGCCATCGCCAGGAAGGTGGTGGAGCGCCACGGCGGCAGGATCCATGTGGAGGCAAACGAGGGTGGCGGCACAAGGGTCATTTTCGACATTCCTGACGATCCTGGTGTAGATTAGGAGTAGCCACTAAAAACGGGACCGGGGGAAGTGATGAGAACAGATCCGATAAAGATCCTTCTTGTGGAAGACAATCCGGGTGACGCCCTGCTCACCCGGGAGACCCTCGAAGACTCCAAGATCCTCCATGAACTCTTCCATGTGGAGACCGGCAACGCGGCCATGGACTTCCTGCGGAACCAGGGCGAGCACGCGGAGGCGCCAAAGCCCGACATGATCCTGCTCGACCTGAACCTGCCCGGCATGGACGGCCGCGAGGTGCTGGCCGCGGTGAAGGAGGATCCAGACCTGCGCCGGATCCCGGTGGTCGTGCTCACCTCCTCGCAGGCCGAGGAGGATGTCGTGCGGTCGTACAACCTGCACGCCAACGCCTACGTCACCAAGCCCGTTGGCCTGGACGGCTTCGCGAAGATCGTAAAGGGCATCGAGTCCTTCTGGTGGAGCATCGTCAGCTTCGCCCGGGAGTAGCACCAGGCACTCTGATAAGATGGAACGGCTGTGACCGTTCGCCCCATCCTGCTGCCGACAGCGGCCATTTTCCTGGCTATCGGGCTGTCGTGCGACAACAACCCCACGGGTGCCCCCTGGTACGACCCTCCTCCGAGCGACGCCGCGTCGGCCAAGAAGGACATCAACGGCATGGCGCCCGACATGTGGTCCCCCGTGGACGCGCCCACGCCACCCCGCCCCGACGCACCAGTCCCCGTTGACGGCCCGGTGACCGTGAAGCCGGACCTGCCGCTGATAAAGCCGGACATCAACAAGATGAGCCATGACCAGCACCTCGTCACCGAGGACGGCCCGGCCAAGGTGGATGCCAAGATCGCGCCGCCGGACAGCAAGCCGCCCCCGGACCTTCCCCCGTGGGCGACGTGGGACTTCGCCCCAATCCCATGGGACATGCTGGTGCCAGACCTCCCTCCACCGGACCAGACCCCGCCGGATCTGCCCCCGGTAGACTTGAAGCTCGACAGCAAGCCGGACAGTAAGCCGGACGGCAAGCCCAAGCCGGACAGCAAGCCCAAACCGGACAGCAAGCCCCTGAAGGACATCAACGTCCTGCCCCAGGACGTTACGATACCCGGCTCTGACGCCACCTCGGAGCTCTGCTCTTACACATGCGACTGCCCCGCGGGCAGGGCGTGCAAGAAGGGCGTGTGCGTCGCGACCAGCCCGCCCACCTACTGCTGCTCCAAGACGCCGTGCCCCGCCTACCAGAAATGCGAGAGCCTGAGCGGCGTGCCCGGGTTCTGCCCTGCCGGCGGGAAGTCCTGCACCAGGCACTGCGACTGCACCCAGGGAGACACCTGCGTGGGCGGAAACTGCTACACCCTGATGGCCCTCACATATTGTTGCTTCAAGTATGGCTGTCCCTCAAAGAGCAGCTGTTATACAGCTGCAAACAAGAAGTCGACCTGCCCCTGATACCGGGCCCTCGACCCTGAAGCCAAAGGACGTGGAAACCTGAACATGAGCGACTCATACGGCAAGATCCCCAGCGACGGCGTCCCGCGCCAGGACCTCCTCGACCAGATGGCCGCCATGAAGGAGGGGGACCTGGACTGGGAGGGGGGCCGCACCTTCAGCCTGGTCTACCACGGTGGCGAGGAGCACCTGCGCCTGCTGCGGGAGGCCTACAACCTGTACATCGCCGAGAACCTGCTCAACCCCATGGCCTTCAAGAGCCTCAAGCGCATGGAGGCCGAGGTGGTGCGCATGACCGCCAACATGCTGCACGCCGGCCCCGACGCCGTGGGCTCCATGACCTCTGGCGGCACGGAGAGCATCTTGCTGGCGGCCAAGACCTACAGGGAGCGGGCTCGCCGCAAGCGCCCCTGGATCCGGCGGCCGGAGATGCTCGTGGCCGCCACCGTGCACGTGGCCTTTGAGAAGGCGGCCGAGTACTTCGGGCTCAAGTTCGTCAAGGTGCCGGTGGGGGACGACTTCCGCGTGGACCCGGCAGCCGTGAGGCGGCGGATTAACCGCAACACCGTGATGATCGCCGCCTCGGCGCCCCAGTTTCCCCAGGGCGTTGTGGACCCCATCGTGGCGCTGGGCGAGGTGGCCCGGAAGAAGAAGATCCCGCTGCATGTGGACGCCTGTATCGGCGGCTTCATCCTGCCCTGGCTGGAGCGGCTGGGGCACCCGGTGCCGGTGTGGGACTTCCGCGCCGACGGGGTCACCTCCATCAGCGCCGACGTGCACAAGTACGGCTACGCCTCCAAGGGCGCCTCCACCCTGGTCTTCCGGGACATGAGCTACATGCGCGACCAGTTCTTCATCTCCACGGACTGGACCGGTGGAATCTACGCCTCGCCCAACATGCAGGGCACCCGGGCCGGCGGGGCTGTGGCCGCGGCCTGGGCGGCCATGAAGTACATGGGCGAGTCAGGCTACCTGGAGATGGCCCGCGGCGCCCTGGAAACCACGCGCCGGTACATGGAGGGGGTGCGCGCCATCCCGGGGCTGCGGGTGCTCGGCCCGCCAGACGCCACCCTGGTGGCCATGGCCAGCGACGATCCGGAGCTGGACATCTACGTCGTGGCGGACCTGCTGGAGGAGAAGGGCTGGGCCCCGGACCGCCAGCAGTACCCGGCCAGCCTGCACGTGACCCTCACCTCAAACCACGAGGCGGTCATCGACGAATACCTGGCTGACCTGGCCGCGGCGGTGGAACACGCCCGTGCTCACCCGGAGCTACGGGGCGAGGGCAAGGCGCCCATGTACGGCATGATGGCCAAGGCCCCCCTGCGCGGCATGGTGCGCATGAGCGTGCGCAAGGTGATGGAGGAGATGTACAGCCCGGGCGGCGAGGTGCCCGACATGGGCAACCTGGGCCAGGGCGATGACGACGACCTGGTGCTCAAGCTGGTGGGCAAGTACGGCGCGCCGGTGCTCAAGCTGCTGGATCAGGTGGAGGGATGGCGCAAGAAGATCGGCCTCTAGTTCACAACCCCAACAACCCCTCCCCCACCTTCACGGCCGCGTAGGCATCCGCCGCGAATCCGTCCGCGCCGATCTCCTCTGCAAACTCCGCGGACAGGGGCGCGCCGCCGACGATGACCTTCACCCCGGGCGCGCCCTGGCGCACGGTCGTGATCACCCCGCCCAGGGCGGCCATGGTGTTGGTGAGCAGAGAGGAGATGCCAACCAGCCCGGCCTCTTCCTCCTGACAGGCCGCGGCGAAGGCCTCGGCCGAGACGCTGGTGCCCAGATCCACAACCCGGAAGCCGGCCCCCTCGAACATCATCTTCACGATGTTCTTGCCCAGGTCGTGCACATCGCCGGCCACCGTGCCGATGACCATGGTGGCCCGGGCCCCGGCGCCGCCGCCGGTTCGCACCAGCGCAGGCCGCAACACCTCCAGCGCCCCCTTCATGGTGTGGCCCGCCAGCAGCAGCTCCGGCAGGAAGGCCTCCCCGTCGGAGAACCGCTGCCCCAGCTCTTCCATTGCGGGCATCATGCCCTCGTCAAGGCAACGCTGGGGGGTGACACCGCCGGCCAACGCCTCGGTCACCGCGGCCTTGATCTCCTCAACGCGCCCCAGGAGCAGGTGCTGGCCCATCTCTTTGATCAGCTGTTCCAATGTATCCCTCCTCAGGCGTCGGCCAGCGGGTAGGCGCCGAACTCACGGGCCGCCCGGACCATGGCGATATAGTTCTCCGGCTTCACGCCGGGGTGGATGGAGTTGGACGAGGAGATGATGTAGCCGCCCCCGGGGCCGGCCGCCTGGATCGCGGCCTTCACCGCCTCGCGCACCTCCTGTTCGGAGCCGAAGGGGAGCAGGAAGGAGCAGTCGATATTGCCCAGCACCGCGGCCTTGCCCGCCAGGGCCGCCTTGGCCTCGCCCAGGTCCATGGACTGGGGCTGGATCGGGTGGATCCCGTCGAAGCCCACCGCCACCAGGTCCTCCATGATGGGCCACAGGTTACCGTCGGAATGCTTGACGATGCGCATGCCCAGGTCGTGGGCAAGGGCCACGATCTCGGCGTGGAACGGCCTGAGGAACTGCCGGTACTGGTCCGGGCTCATCAGGGTGTTTGTGTTGAAGGCCAGGTCCCCCTCCAGGGCGATGACGTCAGCCCCGGCATCGGCGGCCATCTCCAGGGCGCGGCAGGTGAACCCGGTGGTGATTCGGGCCATCTCCAGGGCGAAGTCGGGAGCGATCATGTAGTCCAGCAGCAGGTGCTCCATGGCGCCGCGCAGCTGCCAGGAAAAGCGGAACGGGCCAGGGATGGTGAAGAAGTGGGCCACGTCGCCGCCCATCTTGGCCACCATGTAGCGCAACATGGCGTAGTCCTCGGGCTCCGGGGCCATGCCCTCCAGCGCGGCCAGGTCGTCGGGCCCCTTCACCGGGCCGTCCACCGGGATGGGCTCCCCCTCGTCGGAGAGCTTGTACACCGTGCCGTACTTGTCCCGGGCCAGATCGTCCTCCCCTTCCAGACGCTCCTTGCTCATGATGAACACCGTGGAGACGCCGTCGTTGCCCAGCTCACCCAGGATCAGCGCCAGCAACTCCATGTAGCGCATCTGCTCGGCGAAGCTCATGTCGTAGACATGCTTCACCTCGGGCAGGTCATCGGTGAAGTGCCGGCCGAGGCCCACGATGGACGCCTCGTTGATGCCGAGCTCAAAGATCGGGACGCGGTCCGGCTGTCCGCAGTCGAGCGCGGTGAAGATGCGCTCCTTGCCGGTAAGGGTTGAGGTCATACGGATCTCCCGGGAGGTTCAGGGAGATCCAGGGTACATCACTTCTTCGCGGGTGCCTTTTTGGCTGGAGCCTTCTTTTTGGCAGGCGCCTTTTTCTTGGGGGCAGCCTTCTTCGGAGCGGCCTTCTTCGGAGCGGCCTTCTTGGCGGCAGCCTTCTTTTTCGGCGCAGCCTTCTTGGGGGCGGCCTTCTTCTTCGCGGCGGCCTTCTTCGCAGCGGCCTTCTTGGCAGCGGCCTTCTTCGGAGCGGCCTTCTTCTTCGCAGCGGCCGACATGGCAGCGGCCGGGTTGGGGG
>CAZCFB010000149.1:0-7647 GCA_964497805.1 uncultured Kofleriaceae bacterium | reverse complement strand
ATCGTGATCAGGATCTTATGCTTGATCATGTCTCACTTGGATCGGAGCCGGAGTATTCCGTCCCAATCCCCCTTGGGAGGATTCAAAATCAACGCTTCGCAGTTCTTTATATATGCCTCCGCTGCCAGGTCGAAGGGCACTTCCTTCAAGCATTGTTCGAATTGGACTTTTGCGGCCGAAAAGTCGCCGCTCCAGTAGTGTGATATTGCCTCCGCGAAGAGAGGGGCGGTTTCAACCTTGGCTTCTTGACGGTGCTGCTCTTCGGCCTCCAGCACCTCGTATACGGTCACCGGTTTGCGCTTCCCCTTGACCAGCATCTTGCCCACGATCCGCGTGGTGAATGCCTCGGGGCTGTCAAGCTGAGAGCGGAGATAATCGCTTATCAACAACGCCGCGCCGAACTGCTTGGTCATGGTCTCCAGCCGGGCCGCGGTGTTGACCGTATCGCTGATGACCGAGCACTCCAGTCGCTTGGGTGAGCCGATGGTCCCCAGCATCAGCGTCCCGGTGTGCAGCCCGATGCCAACGCGAATGGGAGCCCGGCCGTTCTTGCTTCTGTCCTCGTTGTATTCGGCCAGAGCCCTGGTCATCTGGACGGCCGCCTCCACTGCTCTTTGGGGCTCCACAGCAAACAGGGCCATGATGGCGTCGCCGACGTACTGACAGATGAAGCCACCCGACGACATGATGGGCGTCTCCATGGCCTTGAGGTATTCGTTGATGAACTTGATCGCTTCCTTTGCGGTCAGGGACTCAACAAGGGTCGTAAACGAGCGAATATCCGAGAAGAGCACGGTCATCTCTCGTTCAATGCCGTCCCCGAGCTGGATCTCCAGGACGCTGTCCTTCTTGAGCAGGTTCAGAAATTCCGCGGGGACGAAGCGCTCGAACGACTTCATCAGATCTTCATTGTGCTTGAACTGAATCGCGTTCTCCATGGAGACAGCCATCTGCGAACAGAGGATCTCCAGCACCTCTACCCGGTCAGAAGGGAAAGCATGTGAGGTCCTGTTGTTTTCCAGATAGATGACGCCGGCGGTCGTCCCAAGATGTACAAGCGGCTGGCAAATAATGGACTTGGCGTGTTGTTCCTGCACGTAGGCGGCCTGGACATAGTTGCCCTGCCTCCTCGCGTCATCCAAAACCACCGTCCTGCCGGTGTTGAAGACAAAGTTAGCTATCTCAGTGCAGAGCAGCGGGCTCTTGTCGTTGGCCATGGCCAGAGGGATGGACTCCAGCAGCACATCCTTATCCCCCGTGTTGTAGACCGCCTCCACGAAGAGGCCGCCTGCCTTTTTCAACACAAGCACGCCTCGCTGGGCGCCCGCGTTTTCAATGACGATGTGCAGCATCTTCCGGATGAGATTATCCAGGATGATTTCACCCGAGATGGCGCGGGTGGACTTCATGATTGAGTCCAAATCAAGGTCGCCAAAGCTGTCCCTCGATCCTGACGAGGACACGGACGCCGACCGGGGTGAGGACGAGGTCTTCATTGAGGCATCCTGCCTGCGCAGGCGCAGCTGCGGGTGGTCCTCAAGGGAGGCGGCCTTGGCATCGGCTCCCCAGCTCTGGTAGCAGTAGTAGGCCTCCCAGAGGTAACTCTCCGCCGCCCTCAGCAGCCCCCTGGATGCAAAGTAATCGCAGAGGCGTTCGGCGCACAGCGCCTCGTCGCAGGGGAACTCATTTTCGCCCGCGAGCTTGAGCGCCTTCTGGTATTTCTGCAGCGCGAGAGAGTCATTGCCGAGGGTCCGTTCAAGCTCGGCCTCCATCAGCAGCTGCTTGTGGAGGAAGTTCTGGGGGCAATGCTCGCTCCAACCGCGCATCCTCTTGATCTGAGCTTTCGCCTTTCTCACCAGCGGCCCGCCGGTGCTGCCCGAGCGTTGCGCCCGGGCGAGCAGCGCCAGCCCGAAGTACATCACATAGGTCACCTCGAACATGGAGCACACAACAGCGTGCCGGAGCTTGTCTGCCTCGGTGGAATACTCCAGCGCCTTGCCAAAATCACCGCCAATGTAGCTGACCATGGCGAGCATGAGGTTGCCGATGGCTATTGTCCCTTCGTCCTTGGCTTCACGGTTGGCGGCCATGAAATCAGACAGGTCGAAGTCGCGCAGGGATGGCGGCCCCTGGGGGTCTTCATGGCCCCGCAGCTGGTACACACAATAGCGAAGGAAGGTTTGGACCTTCACAAACCACTCTTGATTGTGCTGCACCATGACGGGGATGTTCTCGTCCATGGCTTGCTCGGCCAGGGCGAGGTCTTGTTGGGCCCATACCTGCTGCACCGCGTTCAGGTGCCTGCCCGTGATCATCCAGTATGACTCCCCCTGGGCCAGCGCCTGGTCTGGCAATGCCGCCACAGCCTCCAGTGAATCCTTGAGGGGGTGCATCCAGTGGTGAACCATCATGTTGTACATGATCTGGCCGGGCGCCTCCCCGGCCGAGGTCCCAAGCTCGGCTGGAATACGCCTGCTCCAGTCGGCTATCTGATAGCCCTGGACCGGCTTGCCCAGGGGGCCCATGAGCACAAACCCAAAGCCGCACAGGCCAACCACTGCGTCCGTGCAGGCGCCATGCTTGAGCGTCTGCTCCATGGAGACGGCCGCCAGCAGCGGTATCAGGTTGGGCTCGGTTAAATACGCAGCCGTGCCGGTGGCCTTGATCAGCCTCATGATCGCGATGGCCGCGGGATCAGACATGGGCGGGAGCTGTTTCAGGCCATCAATGCCGACCCTGTAGAGACGAAACCGGGCCTTCATGATGGCCATGACGATGTGAAAGGTGTTCGGCTTCCGGGGAAGCCGGATCTTCAGCAACGCCAGGGCTTCCAGGCAGGTGTCCACGGCCTGGGGCAGCATGCGCCTGGCCATGTAGTACGCGCCCCTTGTTTCATAGATCGGCATCTGGTCAATGACGTTCCTGCTGTTCTTCAGCACCTCCTCTGCGTAGACGTTCATGCCCTCGAGGTCATGATTGAGCTGCGCAGACCGGACGGCCTCCGTGTACACCTTCAGCGCGTCTTCGTACCTGCTCTCCCAGCGATCCTCCGGGAGAAAGCTCATCGCCTTTTTCAGGTACTCGAGGGCTGTCTCCGTGGCCATGGACCTCCGGGCCAGGATTGCCGCCTGGAGGTTGTAGGAGTACGAAACCTCGCGATCCCGTGGTTCAACAATGAGCGGCTGGGCCTTGTTCAGGTGACCGACGGTGACGAAAACAAGGTCAGCGTCATTGCTGTTGCTCTCCGCCTTGGGCAACAGATGTCGGCCGAGCTTCAGGTGCAGCGCGCTCTTGTCCTGGCTGGTCATGAGTGAGATGCACGCGGCTCTGGTCCTGTCATGGACAAACTGGTAGGCCCGGGAGTGGGTGGTGTTGTCTTCCAGGGAGCCGACGAGCCATTCGCCCGAAACCTTCTTGGGCACGGCCTGGCTCACCGGAACGAGGAAGCCCTCATGGACCGCGGCGTGCAGGTTTTCGATCACCTCCAACACGGGGCTGTGGCTCAGCCTGGAGAGCATGCCTGCGTCGAAAACCCGGCCCGTGCAGGAGGCGATCTTTAGCAGCTCCTTGGTCCTGTCCGGCAGGACAAGGATGCTGGCGGACATGAGCTCTACCATGTTGTCCGTGACGTCTTTTTGGCGAATTCCTCCCAGGTCCCATTCCCAGCTGTTGGTTGTACTGTTGAAGGTGATCAGCCCGTCCTCAAAGAGGGAGCGAAGAAACTGGGTGAGAAAGAACGGGTTGCCCCCGGTCTTGGCCTGACTGAGCTTCGCCAGGGGGCGCCTGTCCATGCTGACCTGGTCAAACGTCCTGGTCAGAAGACCATGTACATCGTCTTCGTTCAGGGGCGGCAGGGTGATGGAGTGGACCTTTCTCTTGCCCAGGACCAGGGCGTCCAGGAACTCCCGCAGGGGGTGCCACTGCCCAACATCGGCGTCCCGATACGTACCGATGATCAGAAGGTGTTCCATCTGAGGATCGGTCATGATGAGTTCGAGCAGGCGGCGGGAGCCGTCGTCCATCCAGTGAAGATCGTCGAGGAAGATGACCAGAGGGTGTTCAGGCGAGGTGAGCGCCCGCACAAAAGAGAGGAAGGTGAAGTTGAACCTGTTTTGGGCTTCGGCTCCACCCAGGTCGGGGATCTCCGGGGGATGGCCGATGACCCGCACCAGGTCAGGGATAACCTCGGTCACCACCCGGGCGTTGCCTCCCAGGACGGTGGTGAGTTTGGTCCGCCACTGCCTCAGCTTCTCCGCGTTGGACGAGAGGAGCTGGAGGGCCAGCTCGCTGAAGGCCTGAATGAAGCCGGAGTACGGAACGTTGATGTTCGCCTCATCGAATTCACCGCCGATGAAGTAGCCGTCTCGTTTGAGCACATGCGAACACAGTTCACCGGCCAGGGCGGACTTCCCGATCCCTGCCGCACCGTTCACAACAACGAGCTCACACAGGGACTCGTTGGCGACCCGGTCGTAGCATCTCCGCAGAAAAGCAGAATCTTCATCTCGCCCGAACAGGCTGTCGGGTATTCGAAACAGGTGGGAGGTGTCGTTGGCGCATATTTCGAAATCCTCAACGGACCCCGTGCGCTCAAAGGAGTGAAAACACTGCAAAATATCCGCCCTCAAGCCCGCTGCTGTGTGGTAGCGATCCTCCGCCTTCTTCTTCAGCAGCCTCATGATTATTTTGCAGATGGTGGGCGGAAGATCTGGCCGGTGATGCTGCAGTGGGGTCGGAGCCCTGGCGATATGCGCGTGTACCAGCTCAATGGCATCCCTGAACTCAAAGGGGAGCCGCCCGCAGAGCAGCTCGTACAGGGTGATCCCCAGCGAGTAGAGGTCGGACCTCATGTCAATGGAGCGGTTCATCCGGCCGGTCTGTTCGGGGGAGGCATACGCCAGCGTGCCTGCCATCCGCCGCGTCACGGGGATGGCGTTGGTGCCGGGCAGCAGCTCCTGCGACAGGTTCAGGTCGATGACCTTGACCGTGTTGGCCGCCCTGTTCCAGACGATATTCGCAGGGCAGATATCCTTGTGCAGGATCCTCCGCGCGTGGATGTCGGACAGTCCGTTGGTGACTGCCAGCGACAGCGAAAAGAAGGTCCGCAGGTCCAGGCCGCCCTTGAGATCTACCTCGTTCAAGGAGATCGCCGAGACGTCTTCGATGATGATCGCTATTTTGCGGCCATGCTTGACCAGCTCAAGGGCCTTGATGACGTTGGGCGAGTCAATCTTTGAGAGCAGCGCATACTCTCGCTTGAGCCGCGCCAGCTGTTCCAGGTCGGGATACTCGCTATTGAGCAGCTTGATGATGACCGACTCACCAATGCCATCGGCCTTGCACCCCCTGTAGACAACGGAAAAGTTGGTGCGGCCTAGCTGATCCTGAAGGTGGTAGCCGGGTATCGATATCATTGTTTTCTTGAGCAAATGTCGCCAGCATCACGCTGGTTTCACTTCGGCTTATCGTCTCACAAGTACAGGGCCATCACTAGAGCGTTGACCTCCCGCCTTGCCGTCGGCAACGCCTGTTGAAACCAGTGACAGGCTTCCGAAGTGATAGCATTGGGGGGCTCATGATGAACCAGCGCAGGAGGGTGAAAATGAGAGCGCTGCGTATCCTGTTATTGGTTGTGGCCGCCGGGTGCACGACCGGCTGCGAGCCGGGCCCTGGCTCTGACGCGGGCCAGGCCCCGGCCGAGGACATGACCGCCGAGGACACCCCTGCGTACCGCTGCGGGGACGGCAAGCGCGATCCTGGCGAGGAGTGCGATGCCAAGGATCTGAACGGGCAGACCTGCAAGGGCCTGGGCTTCAAGTACGGCGCGCTCTCCTGCACCGACCAGTGCATCCTGAATCGGTCGGCATGCGCCAACGCCATCTGCGGCGACGGCGTGGCGGAGGATACCGAGGAGTGCGACGGAAAGGACCTGGACGGGCTGACCTGCAAGGGTCTCGGCTGGCAAAAGGGGCAGCTCGGTTGCACAGGGGCGTGCCGCTACGATTATTCCTCCTGCTACAACCCCGGTTGTGGCAACAACAGGCTGGACCCCGGCGAGGATTGCGACGGCGCAAACCTGGGCGGCAAGAGCTGCAAAACCCTGGGCTACCTGAGCGGGACCCTGGGCTGCTCCGCGACATGCAAGCTGGACAAGACAGGCTGTGTCCTCTCCATCTGTGGCAACGGAAAGAAGGAGGGGAACGAGCAGTGCGATGTCAATGACCTGGGCGGGCAATCCTGCCAGAAGGTGGGCTACAAGTCCGGCGTCCTCTCCTGCCAAAAAGGCTGCAAGTTCAACACCAAAGGATGCGTCCCCTTCCCTTGCGGTGACGGAAAGAAGAACGTCAATGAGCAATGCGACGGCGCCGATCTTGGCGGGCAGACCTGCCAGACTCAGGGCTTCTACAGCCCCAACGGCAAGCTGACCTGCGCCAAGGGTTGCACCCTCAACACCACCGGCTGCGTATGTAAAAAAGGAAGCCAGAGCCCTCCCCCACACAGCCGCACGGACAGCGCGACGGTCAACTACCACGACAAGGGGACCACCATCTGTGAGTCTGCGTTTCCCCTCAAGATGATCCCGAATAATCCCAGGCTGGCGGTGGGTGCCAAGGAACAGGTCCACCTGCTGTACGCCAAGGACCTGCTCCTGGTCTCGCGCTCCTCCGGCAAGTGGCAGAAGGTCCAGCTGGATCAGGGCGCCACCTGGAGGTGCCGGGCGCTGGCGGTGGACGCGGCGGGGAAGGTGCATATCGCCCTGGCCGACCCGGCCAAAGGGATCTTCTACATGACCGGCAGCGGCGGGACATGGAGCAAGGTCCAGCTGTTCAAGGGGAAGGTGGGCTGCGGGCTGTCGGTGGCAGCGGCCCAGGGCACCGTCGCCGTCGCTCACTCCACTGGCGGCAGCGCGATCAAGCTCCGCTACGCGGCCAGGACAGGCGGCAAGTGGTCCGCTGAGGATGCCGCCCAGGGCCTGACCAGCCCCACCCTGCTGATCGGAAGCTCGGGCGGGCCGGTCATCGTGGCCGGCGGCGCTCCGGGCGTCTCGGTGCTCACCCGCTCCGCGGGCAAGTGGGCGGCGAAGAAGATGGACAGCTCCAAGGAGGCGCCCATGGCGGCCATGGACCAGAAGGGCGCGCTGCACCTGCTATACAACGTCGCTGGCCCCTCGGCCATCCACGCGACCAACGCCACCGGCGCCTGGATCAAGACCACCGCCCTGACCGGCGCCAGGGCCACCGCCTTCGCCTTGGATGCCGGGGGAAAGGCCTACCTCGCGTACATCGACGCCAAGAAGTTCGTTTGCGGCGGCACCTATTGCTCACCAACCACCGAGTGCGGCGCGTGTGGGTGGAAGGATTACAGGAGCTTCTACACCTCGAAGACCTACCTGCGCACCAACGCCTCGGGTGCCTGGGCAAGCCAGGCCACCGGCATGAGCAACTGTGAAAAATCTTGTACCAAGCTCCCCTCCACTGGAGGCCGATACGAACAGTCACAGACCATCGACAATTCGGTTCACGGCCTGAGCCCGGGCGCCAACACGCTCTACATGGTCTCTGTTCAGCGCGACCTGCACTCGCACACGGGGCGTCATGGGATCCCCTACCCCTTGGGCACCTACTGCTTGAGCGTGCGGAAGTATAA
>CAZCFB010000148.1:0-7826 GCA_964497805.1 uncultured Kofleriaceae bacterium | reverse complement strand
CATGGAGCGCGAGCAGCATGCAGGGGCTCGCGACAACCCCCGCAAGATCAACTAGGACGGTCTGCCCGAACTTGTCGGCTGGCTATCAGTATCCAAGACACTGAGTCACCTCTTGGTGCGGCGATGTACCTTATTTGAGGGTTTCAGGTTCCAGAGGTCCCATGCGATTGCCTCCTGGTCAGCCACGGTGGGGCGGCCGAGCAGCTCTTCCATGAGCATCCTGGACCTGCGCAGCGCCTTCGGATTTGGCGGCCCCGGCCACGGCTGGATACACCATCGGACCTGGGGAGAGCGGTCGTGGAGCCCCAGATGCAGCACCACCCAGCGCCACTCCTTACGTGGTCGACTCGAACTGTTCAGGTGGGGGGGGAGCCTGTGCCCACGGGCAGCCTCAAGGAGGTGGGTCATCAGGGCGTCTTCTCTGAACTTGATGAGGAGCCCGGGCGGACGCATTGACTCCAGGGCCTGCCCCATGCCCGTGACCAGGGGCTGGCCATGCAGGATCTGGTGGTAGAGCCCCTCCTCGGCGCAGGGGAAGGGGAGATCCATCACGGGCCCCGGGGCGCGGCGCACCGCGTGCACATAGGCGGGGATGGGAGCCTCGTCCCCCATCACCTGGCCCAGCTCATCGTGGAGGGGCCAGGTGATGGCCAGGAGCAGCAAGGCAGCCAGGCCCGCCCGGGCCGCCGGTCGACCGGGGATCCTGTCCAGCAATAGAGCCAGCGCGACGGCGCTGACGAGGGCCATCACGGACCAGAGCCGGTAGGGGTAGAGGAACCTGTCGAAGCCGGGGAGGAGCAGCTCGGCTCCGAGCCAGAGGGGGCTGCGGACCATCGTCCCGGCGAGCAATTGGTGAGGGCCTGCGGCCAGGAGGACGACCAGGGCGGCGGTGAGCCCCAGCAACAGCCGCGCCCGGCATAGCAAGATCACCGCGAGGGTTCCCAGGAGGGTAGGGAGGGCGAGCTTGAGGGGGCCACTTCCCGGGGAGAGCAGCCACCAGGAGTGGCTCATAATGCGCATGGAGGTGAAGCCCATTTCCTCCGTCTCCCCGCCAAGCCCCGGGACCAGCCCCTGTGAAGACTTGAGCAGCATCGCCACGACGCCCGGGGCCACCAGGGCGATGGTGACGACCCCGGTGACGGCCAGCCTCTTCCACCAGCCGGAGGGCATCCGTTTCCCCACCAGTAGCAACGCGGGCAGCCCCACCAGGAACAGGAAGTGACCGGCGAACCAGTAGGTCCAGGCCTGGAGTGCCAGGAACACCCCGGCCAACACAGCGCGCCGCCAGCGGCGGTCTTCTGCCATCAGGTAAAGCTCCCGCAGGGCCAGGGGCCAGAACCAGTACAGGACCTGGGTGAACCGCCCGTTGTTCATCTCGAAAATGAAGTATGGGTGGAGGGCGAAGACGAGGCCGCCGGCCAGCGCCGCCACGCGGGAGCTCCCCATGCTCCGGAGCAGGGCACGCGTGGCCAACCCGTTGCCCACCATGATGACCAGGACGAAGGGGGGCAAGTAGCGGGGGAAGCCGAGGAGGAGCTGCAGGGGGATCGAGAGGTAGGCGTCGATGAAGTTGAAGCCCGTGGTGGCGAGGATGTCCAACCCTTCAGGGAAGTATTGGTGCGCCGTCCAAAAGGGGCTGATGCCGTTGAGGAGCGTGTGGCGGATCCAGTTGTAGAACCAGATGGTCCCGGCGGCGTCCACGCCGTGACCAGGCACCTTGTCCCAGACGCCGCGCAGGGCCAGCGCGCACCCGGCCACCAGGATGAAGACCTCCAGGGCTGTTCGGGCCAGGCGCCGACGATACTCCATTACTTGTTCTAATGCCGATTGGACTCCGATGACAACTAACGAAGCGCCGCCTGCTTCTCAGCCGAGGAAGGCTTCGGTGTAGTCCCGCAGCGTTGCGCTGACCTGCTGCGGCTCCAGGCCGAAGTCAGCCAGGTCGTAGCTGTGCTTGCCCTGCTTGTGTTGGGGCCTGCGCGCGGCGCCCTCGACCACGGCCCGCTCTGTCTCTGGCGTCCACTCCAGGCCGAGTTCGTCGTGGACCAGGCGCACAGTTCCCACTGGATCGCTCCGCAGATCTGAGTAGCGCACGTCTACCACCGGCAGGTCGCTACGCCCCCGCTGCTCCATGCAGCCGCTGGCCAGCCAGCCCAAGAGCATCAGGGAGAGTTGGCCACACTGCAGCGGGTCCACCCGGGGCGAGGTGAGGCCGTACATCGAATGGAACAGGCTGGCCATGCTACCGGCCGCCTCCACCGGGTCCCGGTGAGTTTGCACGAAGCGGGCGTCGGGGATCTCGGCCAGGATCTGCTCCATGTAAGGCGTATGCAGCGGCGTCTTGAGGGTCAGCCGGCGCCCGGGCGCGCTCTGCTGGAGGATCTGCAGGTACTCGCGGTACATGCTGTAGGCCGGGCCCATATCCTGCGCCATGGCCCAATCACAGTAGCCATTGGCGTTACACAGCATGGCCAGCCCGGGCGCCCTGAAGCTCGGGTCGAGCAGGTGGTAGCACTCTTCCGGTTCATCCACATCCTGGTAGTGCTTGAGGTCCAGCTGGGGGGCGAGCTGACGCATGCCCTTCAACGCGGCGATGGTGATCTCCCGGCGGCGATCCTCGCCGAAGGTGCGCGGCAGGGGGCGCCAGATCTGCCAGGCCGGCGGGCCGTAGGCGGCGGGGGCCTGGGCCAACAGGCGCTGCAGGAAGGTGGTGCCGGAGCGGGGCAGGCCGAGCACGATGACAGGCGGCTCAAGGGGCGACTCCTGCGGCCGATGCTTGCAGTACTCCACCAGCAGCAGCCGGTTGGAGAGCACGCGCTTGAGCACCCTCCGCACGATCTCGCGCCCCACATAGTCGAGGCCAGCGTCCTGCTCGGCCGAGCGGCAATAGATCGCCAGCCCCTGCTCAAAGTCAGGCGAGCCGAAGTCGGACAGCCGGCTGGCCGCCGCCGCCTCGGCCTTCAGGCTCTCCGGCGTCAGGGTCCGGCCACGGTCCAGCCCCAGCAAGCGCAGGGCCCGATCCCCCAGGTCCAGCAGCCGGGCCACCACGGGTCTGCGGTTCGCTATCAGCATCTCTCCACTCCACCCCTCTCCCCTGTTCAATCAGGCGGTTGCACTTCCAGCTCCAGCTCCGGCATCTCGCCCTCCAGGAGCAGCGCCCGGGCGATGATCGCCCCCTCCCAATGGCCCGCGATGTCGAGCCAGTTGGGCACCCCAGGGTCCACATCACTCAGGCAGATCTCGAAGGATCCGTCCGACTGGAGCTTCAGCTGCTCGTGGTTCAACGAGACGACATGGCGCTGGTAATCGAGGCTCTCCAGCCATGCGTTGTAGAGCGTGACGCTGAAGTAGCGCGCCCTGGGCAGGCGCCCCCGAACCAGCAGGCGCTGCCCCTCCGCCACCTGGTACCAGGCCGCGCTGTAGGTGTTGTCTGGCGTGGGGAAGAGCTGCTCGCCAGGCACCTGGACGAAGCGATTTTCCCCAACCGCGGCGCCCAGCTGTTGCGCCTGCAGTGTGCGCTGGAAGATGGCCCGCACCATGCGGTCGGCGCGATGGAGCTGTTCGGCCACCGTATCGTCATCCAGGGTCCGGGCCGGTGGCGGATCACCGAGCAGCTCGATATGCAGCTCCGCCGACTCCTGGGCCTCGCGGTCGGTGAAGTACTGCCGCACCAGCACCGCGGTCTCGTCTCCATCCCCGGCCAGCCAGTCGCCCTGCTGCTCGTCCGCCGAGATGAACAGCTCGAAGCAGCCCTCGTGGTCCAGGTTCAGGTCCTGGTGGGTTAGCCGGTTGCCGATGCGCCCGCCCTTGCCGTAAAGGAGCACCCCCACGTACAGGGCGTCGGGCGGAACCCGCCCCCACAGTCGGTAGACCCGCCCCTGGCCCAGCCGAATTGGCGCGCGCATGTAGTCGGTGTCCGGGCAATCGGCGAACATCTTGCGGGTGGCAGATTCGGCGTGGTGAAAGGCGGGTCGAGCGTCGTCGCCGTACTCAAGGTAGGTGTCCACACTGGCCGCCAGCATCCTGAGCAGGAAGCGCCGCCCCTCGGCGGCCTGCAGGCCGGTTGAGGTAGCAGAGAGTTGCTGTTCAAGGGCGCGCACCGTTTCCATCAGCGACGCCAGGGTAGTTGTGGCCCTGCATTCTGGTCTGGTCATAATCGGCGACTGTACCCAACTTTGACGCGTTTGTTCGGGAATTGGGGGGGGCAGTTCAAGTTAAGTCTTGCCCGCGTCGGTGTCAGCCTCGAGCGATGCGTCAGCTCCGAACGCAGCAACTCGGCACGCGTGAAGTTCAAGGACCATGACCTGTCTATTCAATCCTTCTGCATTGAGATAGCAGGGCAAGGTGGGGCGATGTCTCTCTACGGCCCCTGGGTGACGGTCAAGGTGAAGCGACCGCAGGTGATACTGCCGGGGACCGGGGACTTGGGGCCGTCCATGGCGATGATGTAGTCACCGCTGATGGATGGCGTGAACGAAATGGTCGTGGTCGCGCCATACGGTGCTATCACGGCGTTACCCGACCCCCCCTTGCTGCTGCACGCGGCCTGGATGGCGGAGACGCTGCCGCAAGCAGTCTGAGGCACAACATAGAGCACCCCACCCCTGGTGGTCATCGTCACAGAGAGCTTGTAGTTCTTTGATGCCGCGAGCGTCAGCCGATAGTACAGCTGCGGTCCATTGAGGGTAATGCTCGACGGCCCAAAGAGGCCGCAGGTGAGGGAGTTGTACTCGTTTGAGGCGTTGCAGGTGTCCGAGGTGACCGTGGCCTTCCCCCCGCTGAGGGCGAGTACCTGGGCCTTGGCGCAGGTGCCGTTGGTCGTGGCGGGGACGGTCGATATTTTCAGAGCGAAGGTCCCAGCTTGATGCCGATCTGTGCTGTCCACCGCCAGGATGTATGTCCCCGCTGTGCCGGGCTTGAAGTACAGCGCGTCGACGCCGCCGCTGGAGCATGCATAGCTGGTATCGCCAGTGACGCCGCCGCTGCCGCAGGCCGCCTTGATGCTGGACACAGAGCCGCATGCGCTCTTGGGGAACAGGACCATTCGGGCCTTGAAGGAGGGGGACAGCTCGAAGCGGTACAGGGCGCCGGCGGCCAGGCTCACCTGGTAGTACGCCTGGGGCCCGTCGAGGGCGCCGGAAACGGGGCTGCAGGTGAGCGTGCTGTACTCGTCCTTGATCCCGCTGGTGTCGCCGGTCAGCGAGGCCGCACCCGCGGTGAGGGTGACCGGTTGAGCGGCGGCGCAGGTGCCGTTTTTGGCCGGCGTGAAAGTCTCCAGGCTCAACGTGAACTTGCCGCCGACCGATTGAGCGCTGCTATCCACGGCGATGACGTAGTTGCCTGCCGCGGGGGCGGTGAAGACCAGCATCCCGGTGGTCCCGGCGGCGATGCTCGGGTGGATATCACCGGAGATACCGACGCTGGCGCAGGCCGAATTTACCTGGGTTGCGCTGGTGCAGGCTGCCTCGCCAAACAGATAGAGTGATGCGGTGAAGGCGGGGGCCAGGCTCAACTTGATGCTCTGGCCCTTGCCCAGGGCCACCTTGTAGTACAGCTGGGGCCCCTTGAGGTTCGGGATCCCACCACAGTATATGCTGGTCCCATACTGGTTGTTCGCGCCGATGGTATTGCCGGACACGGTGGCCTTGCCGGACGAGAGGGTGATGGCTTGGGCCTTGGCGCAGGTGTCGTTCACCGCAGGGGGGAAGTGATCCACCGTCGTCGTGAACTTGCCCCCCACTACGGCAGAGACGCCGTCCACCGCCATCACGTAGTCTGCCGTGCTCGGAGCCTTGAAAAGCAGAGTCCCGCTCTTGCCCTGAGCTACAGAGGAGATGAAGCCGCCCGTGGCGCCCCCACTGGAACAGGCGGCACCGATGGCCGAGGCGCTGGAGCAGGCGGTGGTCGGAACGAGATACAGGCACGACCAGTAATCCGGGCTGTGGGTAAACAGGTAGCTGTGTCCCTTCTTCAAGCTCAGCTTGTAGTAAAGCTGGGGGCCGACCAATTTGTGCCCCTTGCAGGTGAGGGAAGGGAACTCATCCTTGATCACGCCGGTGTTCCCCGAGATGGTGGTGGTGCTCCCGGTCAACGCCACCGGCTTCGCCTTGGCGCAGGTGATGTTGGTGGCGGGGGAGAAGTCGGTAATTTTCAGGGAGAACGTGCCGAAAAGTGAGCTGGCATCGCTGTCTACCGCGATGACGAAGTTGCCGCTAGTAATGGGGGTCAGGGAGAGCGTCTTGGAGCTGCCCTTGGCCACAGGGCCAATGACGCCACCCTGGAACCCAGAGGAGCCGCAGGAGAGATCGATGTCCATGGCGTCACCACAGTCGCTCTCCATGAATACGTACATATGAGCCTTGAAGCCAGGGGTCAGGGTCAAGGCGTACTGGTTGCCCTTCTTCATGCTCACCGTGTAGTAGCGTTGGGGGCCGTCCATGTAGGCGCTTGTGCCGCAATTGATACTTGAGCTGCCAAACTCGTTTGTGCAGCCAGTAGTGTCTCCATTGACCGTGGCTGTACCCGAGGTGAGCACCACTTTCTGAGAGCCGACACACTTGGCGCTGGTGAACCAGCCGTCCGGCGACAGGGTGTCAACGGTGGTGTCCGCTGACGGAGCTGTGTCCGCGGTCAGGGGCTTGTCAACCGCGGTGTCCGATGCCAGGTCGATGGCGGTATCGGCGGTCAGGTCCAGGATGGACTTGTCAGAGGCCGCTTGATCCGGCGGTTTGATATCGGGGGGGGCAGGGATATCCCGACCTGCCTCGGGGGCGATGCTCATCTCTACTCCGGCGCTGTCCAGGGTGGAAACGTCGGGGTTTGCTGCGCCGCCATCGTCGCTGCACCCGGAGGCCACCATGAAAAGCAAGGCGCTTGTGCGAATGAGTAGGGAAGGGAGTGGCGTCTCTACTACACCTCTCGTGCTGTGACGTGCCACCTTCGGAGTCCGGAGCATGTAGCTACCCTCATCTTCTGATAGGTCCGATTTGAGACGTTCTGGGGCTGGTTTCGCCATCAACGATAGCACAATGAAGGAAGCCAGAAATGCGAGGAGGCAAGGCTCTTGTCGCTTGGTAGTGAGGGGCAGAAAACGAAAAAGGCGGGCTCCCGAAGAAGCCCGCCTGATTGTCATATGGAGCTGATGGGGATCGCTTCCACGACCTCTAGAACGATTTCAGCGGTGTGGCTGTGATTTCAACGACTTACACGGCGTTAATTGTCCCCAAACGCCGGATTCTGTAGCCATTTCGGGTAGTTGGAATGGGAACCCTGAAACATGAAATCGTCTCGGTGGGAGGTGCTATTCTGGAGAAGCATGGGGAGCACAAAGAAGCAGATTGATGCGGTGGACAGACCAACCCACGACGAGGCTGGGGTTGATCTGACCCTCATCCGTTGGATGCTTTCCCTGTCTCCCGCGGAGCGCCTGCAGGTTCTCCAGGACAACCTGTACTCCATCCTGAGGCTGCGCGGTGGCTACCCCGACGAGGCCTGATTTCCTCCGTATCCTGGGGGTCCTTTCTGAACACGAGGTGGAGTTCATCGTCGTGGGCGGCGTATGTGCTGTCCTGCATGGCGCCCCGGTGACCACCTTCGACCTTGATCTGGTGCATGGCCGCGACCCCGAGAACCTGGAGAAGCTCGTCAGCGCGCTTGGAGAACTGGGGGCCTACTACCGTGGTCATGGAAGCAAACGGCTTGCTCCGAGAGTGTCGGACTTGAGGTCCGATGGCCATCATCTGCTCATGACCGACGCCGGGCCCCTCGACCTGTTGGGTGTAGTGGGAGATGGTGAGACCTTCGAGTCCCTAACAGGAAGGGCCGAG
>CAZCFB010000147.1:0-7860 GCA_964497805.1 uncultured Kofleriaceae bacterium | reverse complement strand
GCGGCCAGGGCCTGGTGGGCCAGCGCCGCCTCCGCCGCGGACACGGGCATGGCCTCTGACACTGACTCATCCTCTCCCTCGAAGCGCGGTGATTTTCGCACGGCGTGAGTCACCATGCCCTCGATACACACCACCGCTCGCTCTCCGTACCCCTGCACCGAGGGGACGAAGGGCTGGGCCAGGGCGTCCCCGTCCGAAAGCAGGGCGTCCAGGTGGATCCGGGCCTCCGGGTCCTGCCGGGCGTCGAAATGCCTTGTCCGGTACGATGCCGCGGACACGGCCGGCTTGACCACAAGGGGCCCTGGCCCCAGGGCCTTGTGGATCCCATCCATGATGTCCCCTGTGGCCCCCTGCTTGACCAGCACCGTGGGCACCACCGGCACGCCCTCGCGCCGAAGCTCCAAAAGGTACCCCTTGTGGCAGTTCCAGCGCACCACCGGCAATGGGTTGATGAGCATTGAGCCGCGATCCACCCACCCCGCCCACGAGAGAAAGGAATCCAGGTTCTGTGCGTAATTCCAGGTAGATCTAAGCAATGTCGCCCTGGCCAGGCGCCAATCCTCGGCCGGATCATCCCACGGCGCGATCCGACACTGGATCCCCTGGGCTGTCATGGCGTCAATCAGGGGCGCCTGATCTGGATCCGGCTCGGGCAAGGTCATGCAAGTGGCCATGGCCACGTCTATTTTTTGGATTGTCATGGTTTTGTCATCGCCCCCTCGGTCAGCTGCGCACAAATCCTTGCATACGGGCGTTCAATATGGGAGCAGTATTGGCGCAGATTTTCAACGGAGCTGTCATGACCAACGCCCTCTGCATGGAGAGCACCTCACTGGCCCAGGAGCTGCACGCGCTGCTCCAGTCCATTGATCCCACGCGCTTGCGCAAGGACATGGAAGGGGCCGCTCGAGAGCGCCTGACCCAGATCCAGGGCAACTTGCGCCGGATCCTGGACACTTACAAGAACGACGCCGCCGCCGACAGCAACATGGCGAGGCTCTACGAGCGCCTCCAGGCCCTGTACGCCACCCTGGAAGAGATGCGCCGCCGCACCATGGACTGGGAGGCCCTGCGCCTGAAGCTGCAGCCCTCCTATGCCGCCCTGGCCGCCACCCTGGAGCACCTGGCCCTGCCGGTGCCGGCCCTGCGCCCCACCAACTACGGCCGCTCCCTGTTCCACGTGGGGATGGGGCTGTTCACCCTCTTCCTGATCCAGTTCGTGCTGAACCCGCGGGGGCTGATCCTGGCCGCCGTGCCCTTCGCCATCTTCTGCTGGAGCATGGAGGCACTGCGCGTCCGCTATGACGTGATCACCAAGATCTTCATGATCTTCATGGGCAAGATCGCCCACCCCCACGAGCACCACCGGGCCAATTCGGCCACCTGGTACGCCAGCGCCCTGGCCCTGCTCTCCCTGACGGTGACCCCCATGGTGGGCGCTGTGGCGGTGATGGTGCTGGCCGTGGCCGATCCCATGGCCGCCCTCATCGGCCGCCGCTGGGGCCGCACCCGCCTGTGCCAGGGGCGCTCCCTGGAGGGGACAGCGGCCTTCGTGGTCTCCGGGACCCTGGTCACGGTGGCCGTTCTCTCCATCTTCTACCCGGGCCTGGGCCTGGGCGCCATGCTGCTCACCGCCTTCCTGGCCAGCCTCACCGGCGGGATCGCCGAGCTGGTGAGTGGCCGCCTGGACGACAACTTCACCATCCCCCTGGCCGCGGCGGCCGGCGCCACCCTGGCGCTGACCATCGTCGGCGTCTGATTGTCTGGCTGTTCGAACCGCGAAAGCGGGACCCCAACTACCCGATGTAGCGCCTGAGCCCGTCCACGGGCCGCATCCTCGCGGCCAGGACTGAGGGGTAGATTGTGGCCAGGAAGCTGAGCAGCACCGCGGCGAAGGAGACGAGCAGGATGTCCGGCGCCCGCAGTCGCACCGGCAGCTCGGAGATGTAGTACACCTCCGGGTCCAGGGGCAGGCCCACGAAGGCGAGGAAGAGGCAGATGCTCAGGCCGGTGAAGAGCCCCACCATCATGCCGATGGCCCCGATGTAGAGCCCGGCGTAGAGGAAGATCTTCAACACCGACGGATCGGTGGCGCCCATGGCCTTGAGCGCGGCGATCTCCCGCCGCTTCTCCAGCACCACCATGATCAGGGTCGTGATGATGGAGAAGGAGGCCACCAGCACGATGAAGATGAGCACGATGAACATCACCACCCGCTCCAGCTTGAGCGCGGAGAAGAGGTTGGCGTTGAGCTCCTTCCAGTCCTTGACCTGGTAGCCCTTGCCCTTGAGCTTCTCCCGCACCATGCCGGCCAGGGCCGTGGCCTGCTCCATCTCCTTCACCTTCACCTCCACCCCGGTGATCACCCGGCCCAGGCCGAGGAACCGCTGGGCCGAGGGGATGGTGATGTAGGCGATCTTCGTATCGTACTCGTACATGCCGGAGTAGAAGATGCCGGCGACGCGGAACGGTTTTGAGCGCGGGATCGGCCCCATGGGGCTCATGCCGCCAAGAGGCGCCACCAGGTTTACATCGTCGCCCACATAGAGCCGCAGGTTCTTGGCCAGCTCCGCCCCGATGATGATGCCGCGATAGACCGTCCGGGTGGGCTCCTTGTCAAGCGCGTCCCCGCCGTCGCCATCCAGCCGCCTCAGGATCCCCCGGCGCTTGCCTTTTCCCTTGTCTTCAAGGGCGGGCTCATCATCCGCCTTCCCCATGGGTTCACCCGCGAACGGCCGCACGCTCGCCGACGGCAACTTCGCCAGCTTCTCCGGATCCTTGAGGTACTCCAGGCTGCCGGCCCCCTCCTTGGCCTTGAGGTAGCGGGGCAGGTCCGTGACCTCCCCGATGCTGTCAGGATCGATGCCGCGCAGCAGCACGCCGGAGAGGTTGGTCTGGCTGGTGATCATCACCTCGCTCTCCAGGTACGGCGTCACCGCGGTCACGTCTGGCAACCCCCGCACCATGCCCATGACCTTCTTGTAGTCAGTGAACGCGGAGTTATCCCGAGTCACCGTCACATGGGCCGTGGTGCCCAGGATCTTCTTCTTCAGGTCCGCCTCAAAGCCCCCCATCACCGAGAGCACCACCACCAGGGATGAGGTGCCCAGGAAGACGCCGAAGATGGAGATGGTGGTGAACAGGGAGAAGTAGATCAGCAGGGCGCCGAAGAAGATCACCAGGTAGCTGAGCAGGCCCAGGCCCAGGCCCGCGCCCTGCACGTAGCGGATGGCGAAGCGGTAGGTGGGCAGAAACCCCTGGGGGCCCGTGCTGTCCCATATGGCGGCGCCGATGAGCAGGACCAGGGTGAGGCTGCCCAGGGTGAGGCCCAGGTTCAGGGTGCGCCGCTGTCTGCCCTCCTGGGTGGCCAGGTAGCGCCAGGCCAGGAACCACTCAACCGAGCGGTGGGTCAGGGCGCGGAACAGTGCGGCCGTGGCGCCCACGCCGGCCAGCACGCCTCCCAGGACCACGGCAACCGTGGCCGCCGCCTCAAGCCACCGGGGATCGCCGCCCCCCATGCGTAGCAGGGCTGCGGCGCCGGCGCCCACCATGGTCAGGCCGATGCCCAGGAGCACCAGGGGCAGCACGATGGCCTGGTTGACGCTCTGTTCGCCGCGCTCCTCCACTTATTTCCCCTCGGGCCTCATGTGCGGGAACAGGATGACGTCACGGATGCTGGGCTGATCGCACAGCAGCATCACCAGGCGGTCGATGCCGATGCCCTCGCCCGCGGCCGGCGGCATGCCGTACTCCAGGGCGCGGCAGTAGTCCTCGTCGTACTCCATGGCCTCCTCGTCGCCGCCCTGGCGCTGCCGGAGCTGATCCTGGAAGCGCCCACGCTGATCGGCCGGGTCGTTGAGCTCGGAGAAGGCGTTGGCCAGCTCGCGCCCCACCACGAACAGCTCGAAGCGGTCCACCAACTCCGGATCGGCGTCCTTGCGCCGGGAGAGCGGGGAGGTGGCGGCCGGATAGTCCACCACGAAGGTGGGCCGGCACGGGTCCAGGTGCTCCTCGCCGAGTTGGTCGAAGAGCACGCTGATCCGCTTGCCGTGGCTGTCGGCCGTGCGGAGCAGCTCCGCCGTGCCGCCGTCGCCCTCGCTGAGCCCGGACGCCTCGCACCACTCGACCAGCGCCGCCTCGTCCTTGAGGGTCTCCATGGTCAGGGCAGGCTCGAGCTTGAGCTCGGCGCAGGCATTGAACACAGCCTCCGCCACGGTCACGCGCGGCCAGGGCGGGGTCATGTCCACCTCGTACTCGCCGCACTTGAACACCGTTCCGCCACGCAGCTCCTTGGCCAGGCCGGTGATCAACTCCTCGGTCAGGTCCATCAACACATCGTACGTGGCGTAGGCGCAGTAAAACTCCAGCATGCTGAACTCGGGGTTGTGGTCCCGGTCCAGGCCCTCGTTGCGGAAGTTACGCCCGATCTCATAGACCCGCTCGAAGCCGCCCACCACCAGGCGCTTGAGGTACAGCTCCGGCGCGATGCGGCAAAACAGGTCCATGTTCAGGGCGTTGTGGTGGGTCTTGAACGGCCTGGCCGCCGCGCCGCCCAGCACCGTGTGCAGGATCGGCGTCTCCACCTCCAGGTAGTCCCGCTCGTCCAGGAAGGCGCGGATCATGCGGATGATGCGCGAGCGCTCGCGGAACACCTCCGCAACCTCGGGGTTGGCGACCATGTCCACGTAACGCTGGCGGTAGCGGGTCTCCTTGTCCTTGAGGCCCGCCCACTTCTCGGGGGGCGGCCGCACGGCCTTGGTGATCAGCTTCACCTCCTCGGCCATCAGGGTCAGCTCGCCGGTGCGGGTGAAGAAGCAGTACCCCTTGGCCCCGATGAAGTCGTAGGCCTCGGCCTTCTTGAACAGGGCGAAGGCCTCGTCGCCCACCACGTTCTTGCGCACGTACACCTGCAGGCGGCCGGCGCGGTCGGCGATCTTGACGAAGGCCGCCTTACCGAAGCTGCGCAGCTCCACGATGCGCCCGGCGATCTTGAACCGGTCCTCGATGAGGGGGTCGGAGCCCTGCTGGTCCTCGGGGGTTTTGCCCTCCAGCGCGGCCAGCACCTCTGCCGTGGTGTGCTCGGGCGGGTAGTCATTGCGGTACGGGTTTTCGCCCAGCTCGCGCAAGTCGGCCACCTTCTGCTGGCGCTGCTGGATCAGCCGGTTAACATCCTCGACCACCGGCTCGCCGCCGGTCTTGTCCTGCTTGTCGCTCATTGTTCTCCTCGAAAGAATATTCGAAGCCGGCCGACGCTAGTCTCCGTCGGCCAGCAGGTATGCCTGGATGAACTGGTCCAGCGACCCGTCCAGCACCGCGTCCACGTTGCCCACCTTCAGCTCGGTGCGGTGGTCCGTGACCTGGCGGTAAGGGGCCAGCACATAGGAGCGGATCTGGCTGCCCCATTCGATGGCCTTCTTCTGGGCGTGGAGGTCGTTCATCTCCTCCTCTTTCTTCTTCAGCTCATGCTCGTAGATGCGCGCCTTGAGCACTCGCATGGCCTGGGCCTTGTTCTTGTGCTGGGACCTTTCGTTCTGGCACTGCACCACGATGTTTGTGGGCAGGTGGGTGATGCGCACCGCGGACTCGGTCTTGTTCACGTGCTGGCCGCCGGCGCCGCCCGCGCGGTAGAAGTCGATCTTCAGGTCGTCGTCCCGGACGTCTACCTCGATCTCGTCCTCCACGTCGGGGTAGACCGCCACCGAGGCGAATGAGGTGTGCCGGCGGGCCGCCGCGTCGAAGGGGGAGATGCGCACCAGCCGGTGGACCCCGTTCTCGGGGCGCAGGTAGCCGAAGGCGAAGTCGCCGCTCACCGAGATGGTGGCCGACTTGATGCCGGCCTCCTCGCCGGGGAGCCGGTCGATGAGCTGCACCTTGTACTCCTTGCGCTCGCTGTAGCGGATGTACATGCGCAGCAGCATGTCCGCCCAGTCCTGGCTCTCGGTGCCGCCCGCCCCGGCGTTGATGGAGACCAGCGCGCCGTAGCGGTCATTGGGGCCGCTGAGCATGCGCTTGAACTCCATGGCCTCCACCATGCCGGCCAGCTCCGCCGCCATGGCGCGCACCTCCTCGCCGCTCTCCTCGTCCCCCTCCTCCAGGCATAGCTCGAGCAGGGCGCGGGCGTCCTCCAGGACCTCCTCGCCCCGGTCCCACTCCTGCACGCGGTCCTTGCAGCGAGTCTGCTCCCGCAAGGTGCCCTGCGCCTTCTCCTGATCGTTCCAGAATTCCGGTGCGCTGGTGAGCTTCTCCAGCTGGATCAGCTGCTCACGGCCGCCGTCGATGTCAAAGATGCCCCCTTAGGGCGACCAGCCGCACGCTGAGCTTCTCCAGCTCCTCCGTGATATCGGCAAACCCCATGTCTCACCTCCAGTGAAAGCGCCCTCTCCACTACCATATGCAGCGGGAGAAGGCCAGCCTTGTCGCGGGGTTGGGGAGGGGTCCACTCCTCCGGCGAGGTTTGTATGGGCAGCAACCGTACCCCACCGGGATCAGGGCCTCATCGTCCGAGGTGTGCCGTGCTACTGCCCGCCTCCCCGCCCCGCGCCGGTCCGGTGCTTGGCCACCAGCACCCGGCACCAATCCGCGACCTCGACCGTCACCTCTTCCCACATGGAGTTGATGGCCTTGCCTGGGTGGGCAAAGGGCATGCCGAAGAGCATGAAGAACTGGATGAGCGTGGTCACATCCTGTTTGATCTGCTGCTTCCCGAGGGTTCGACCATCTCTGTGGCTCAGGGCGACATCTATGGTGAAGTAATCCGAGGCCACGGCCGGGAGGATGGTCAGGGTGATGCCGGAGATCACCGCCATCCAGATGCGGGGATTCCCCTCGTTGGCCACCGTTACCTTCAGGGTGTACTCCGGTTCGTCCGGCGCCTGGCCGCCCTCCTTTCCCTTCCTCTCCCACTCCTTGTCATCTTCATCCAGAGACTCGGCGATGGCGAACCCACCCCGCTCCTTCAGCGCGGCGATCATCTTCTCCTGCAGCTCCTTGGCCTGGGGCTCCACGGGTATACCCATGGCCGAGTAGCTGGTGACCACCATCACCGTCGGCTTCGGGCTCAGGGCGGCTCCAGGAGCGCCAGGGAGGGTTGCCGAGCCTCCTCGCCAGGATATGCAGCCTGCCGCCATGGAGCTGACGGCGCACAGCAGGGTTCCCATCACGATCGCGCGCATCATCATCGGGTCCTCTCAGCGAGTGAAGACCATGGCTTGTGCGCCGTTGGTTCGTTTGTACAGCTCATCTGCCAGCTTGAGCGCGGCCTCGTCAAAGGCCCGCATGATCGCGGTCTCCAGCGCCTTTTTATGGAGCCCCCTTGCTGAGAACATCATGATCGGAACCCCGACCACCAGCCCCCCGCCGATGACCACCGCGATCATCCACGCCAGGTTGGCCGGGTTCATGCGCGCGATGCCCTTCCCCTTGACCCTTATGGGCTCATCCCCCAGGCCGATGGCCTCCAGATAGACCCGCGCCTCCTTGTTCGGCCCCGTCTCCTTGTGCCAGCCCGAAACCTTGACCGTGACGCTGGCGTCGGTGTCCTGGCTCACGGTGACCTTGCTGAATCGTTCTCCGAGGCGGCGTTTGAGGACAACCAGGGCGGAGCGTCTGAAGTCCCGGACGAGGAGGCTGGCCAGGGTTCCGGATTTCGAGTACTTCTTCTGCATCTCCGCTTCCTCGGCGTCCGTGCCTTTGCTCTTGAGCGAGAACCATTTGCACTTCCCCCCGAACCCTTTGACCACACAGCCAGCAGAGGGGGATGTCACCAGCCCTACCTGGATCTCGGAGGGTTTCTTGGCCCCCCTGGGGGCCTCACGATCCTACACAAGTCATTTTCGGAGTACGGAGTCCATGTACTGAGTA
>CAZCFB010000146.1:0-7886 GCA_964497805.1 uncultured Kofleriaceae bacterium | reverse complement strand
TCGAGCAGAAACTACCCCGTCGCGAGCGGACTCATGGGGAACTTCATGGGCTTCTTCGAAGCCGACTTCAGGAAGTTCGACTTCTACCTGGGTATGTATGATGCCGAACACCTTATTGAGAATGCGCTCAAGAAACTCGTCGAGAAGGAGCTCAAGCACCCCAAAATAACCGGGGACGGGCGCGCCCCGTACAACTGCATGACCCATGTCTTCAAGGGCAAAAAACAGCTAAAGAACCCCTGCAAGGCCGAAGGGCTGTACAACTTCGACATCCTGGTCAGGGCTGCCGTGATGCGGCGGGCGGCCGCTGAAAAGGACAGAGATGCGGAGACGGATCTGACGCTCTTTGTTGACTTCCTCGAGAAGAACCATTTCCTCTTCAAGGACCTGGGGCTCTCGGCCAGAGATGCGGACAGGGCGATGTTGGCCATGCGCAACCAGCTGGCGATGCGCCTGGATTCATTCAACGCCAAGCTGCAATGGGCCGAGCGAATGGTCATGAACACCATCAGCATTCCGGCGCTCAATTTTTTCTATTACGCGTCGCCCGACCTCGCGGTCTATGCGGTGGTGGGCAACGCCTTTGAGCTGGGCCTGAGCAAGGGATTGAGCCCCCACAACATCTTCAGGATCAACGCCGCGCTCTCCATGAAAGGGTTCTTCACTCTGGGGTGGGAGGAGCCCGTGGTTACCTTTACCGCGGCGGTAGGCCCACAGTTTGAGTTGATCGGAACAGCGGCGTTTCAGCTGCGTACAAGCCTCAGGTTCGGCTACCAGGTGAGCACCTACGGCGGCTTCACCACGGACACATGTGATCTGACGGAGAACTCGCTCCGATGCTCGGCGCCAGTGGCGCAGATTGGCGTGGCAATGGTTCTGCTCTCCAGGGTGCGGCTTCAGCTGGGCCTGGACTGGTCCCCACCCTGGATCCCCGACGTGCCGCCTGAAGATGATCACCTGCTGAGCTTTATGATCGCCCTGGGATGGCAATGGCTCCCCGGAGCTTGACGATAGAAACGATGAAAAGGGGTTAAGCATCATGAGTAATAAATTCGATGTAATCGTCATCGGGTCCGGTATCGGCGGGCTCTCCTGTGCTGCCTTCTTGACGCTCGCCGGCAAGAGGGTGCTGGTCCTGGAGAAGGACACCGTGCCTGGTGGTTGTATGCAGACCATCGAGAAGGATGGCTGGACCTGGAATCTTGGCGTGCAGTACCTGGCCCTGCTCTCCACTCATGTAGGCCCGCTGTACGTCAAGGAGACGGACATCCTGCCGATGATCACCACCCCGACCCTCGAGCTGAACACGCTCCACCTGCCGGATGAACACGCGGATGAGCTCACAAAGCAAGCGTACCAAAAGCTCGATCTGCCGGAGTTTGGCGAGGCTGGCCAGTACTACCTGATCGCCGACAAGGAGTGCATGAAGAAGTACCTCAAGAGGGAGTTCCCGACGCTCAGCTCCGAGGTCGACAAGTACTGGGTGTATATCGACACCATCGACACCTACCTGGCGAACCTCCTGGTCCTCAAGGTGCTGCCCAGGTTCCTGGCGAACCTGCTCTTTCCGGTGATCATGAAGCAGCTCAAGCCGCTGATGGACAGAAACTGCGATCAGGCTCTCGAGGAGATCTTCCCAGGCACCGATGAGGACTCCACCAAGCTGAAGACCATCCTCTACTCGTACTGGAACTTCCTGGGCCTGCCCATCAACACCAACCTCGCGCTCTGGGCCATCGGACAGAACCAGCAGATGCACGGTATCTACTCACCCAAGGGCGGGTCCAAGGCCATCGTCGATGGGATGGTCAACTTCATCACCAAGCCGCGGGAGGGGAGCCTCACAGAGCCCGGCGAGATCCGGCTCGGCCCCGACGGGGAGGTGAAGAAGGTGATCGTGGAGGGGTTCTTCAAGACGGCCAAGGGCGTCATCATGAATGACGGGCAGGAGACGGAGATAAGGGCCGATGTGGTGGTGAGTTCGTGCGGGCTCCTGCCCACCGTGGGGACCCTCGTTTCGGAAAAAGATGTCTCCAGGAGTATCCGCAAGGCGATCAAGGACCATATCTATGTCCCCTCCATCGCCATCTTGCGCATCGCCTTCAAGGAGGGCTTCCACAGGGACGATCTGGCCAAAATCGTCGACCCGGTCGCCTACAGGACCATGTATGACAAGGCGTGGGACATGGACGACGATCCCACGTCGCCAGACTGGGATCCCCTTGAGGTCATGATGTTGTTCCCCAGGCTCTATTCCACGGACAAGGGGGACACAACAACAAAGCAAACCGCCGAAGCAATCATCCTCACGGATTTCAAGAAGCACTGGACCAAGGAGTCCCTCAAGAACGACGAGAACTACCAGAAGGTCGAAGAGAACATGAAGGAGAAGCTCTACGCTTTCTTCATCAAGAGGTTCCCGGAGCTTGAGGAGCACATCGTCATGGAGTCCTTGTGGATGACCACGCCGAAGTCCCTCCTGGAGGAGACCTCACACGAAATGTCCTCCATCTACGGCCTCGACAGCTACAAGCTGTTGGACAACAACCTTCAGCCCAGGTCCGGCATCAAGAACTTCTACTTCACGGGTGAGGACATCTTCGCCCAGGGCATCACCACGAGCTGCGGCCTGGCGACCGCCGGGGTGATCCTGACCAACGAGATGACAAGCGTCGGCTGGAAGATGTTCAAGAACATTTTCTGGCAGCTCCCGTCGTTGGCCATGAAGATGATGCTGCCCACGCCGAAGGTATTGGAGCTCCCCCCCAACGTGAAGAAGGACTTCTAGAGAGGAGATTTTGGCCAACGTGGGGTCCTCAATGGAGAGATGCATGCTGGCCGTCAGCGCGGCGACTCTGGCGTTGGCTGTTTGCGGGTGCGAGACCATCGAGAAGCGCAAGGCCAACGAGGCTTGCGTCGGCGACAAAGATTGCGCCTCCAACATCTGCCACCGCGCGGTGTGTGGCGCCGAACATCGACGGGGGCTGACGTCCCCCTGCGCGGGGCATGGAGAATGCAAGAGCTACTTCTGCTCCCTGGGCATGTGCCTGCGCGGCAACGGCGCCACAGGATCGGCCTGCCTGAGCGACGATGAGTGCAGCTCGGTAAACTGCCAGCAAGGCGCGTGCTCTCCCGGCGTTGGCAAGCCAGGCGGAGGAAGGTGTGAGGTTTCCGACGAGTGCTCCAGCAAGGTGTGCCACCAGAGGGTCTGCCTCGCCGAGAGCCCGGGTGAACAGAGCGCATGCTGCACAGGAGGGTGGGGCTGCAAGAGCCTGGTCTGCAGGGCGGGAAGGTGCGCTCCGGGCGCAATGAAGGCGGGCGCCGCCTGCATCTACCACCAGCAATGCGCCACGGCTTACTGCAAGCTGGGCAACTGCGCGGCCTCCCCCTGCCCGGTGAAACCAGACGCCGGCGCCGTGGACGCGGGGATCGTGGACCTGGCCCCGAGCGACCAGAGCGCCCTGGACCTGACGCCGGACGCGGCGGTGCCCGACGCGCCCCTGCCCGACGCGCCAGTCCCGGATCTGGCCACCCCGGATCTCTCCTCTCCGGACATGAACCCGCTCAAGGCCACCGGCAAGGGGTGCGCCAAGGGTACTGAATGCCAGAGCGGCGTATGCCAGCCGGTGAGCCTCTCCTTCAAGGCCACGCGGAGCTCGACCAGCACGTTCAACGTTGCGCTCTCCGCGCTGCCGGGCGTCAAAACCCAGGGCGTGCTGATCAGCAACGCCACCGGACCGGTGCCCGTCTGGTCACCCGCCTACTTTCCAGGAGCCTACGCCTCCATGGGCAGCCCCAACGCGGGGGCCGCGCCGTATGTCATGTCCTCCACGGCCCAGGGCGGGCTGTCCAGCCTGGCGTCACTTGGCGCCACCGGGCTGCGCTTTGACATGGCCGGGCTGAGCCTGGTCAAGAGCCCCACCGTGGACCTGCGCACCAAGGGCAAGATCAAACTCACGGATCCGCTGCTCAAGGCCACCAACAACCTGATCTACTTCCACAGCGATTTGACCGCCAAGAACGCCAGCGGGCACAGGTCTGAGAAGCGCACCTACAAGACAGGGACCTTCCGCTTCCTCAGCGCGGCGGGCAAGGTGTTGGCTAAGGGGACCTTTGAATATGTCAACATCATCAGCGACTACGACAGCTTCGTGCACCAGGGCTGGGGGCAGCTGACTGTCTCCCCTGGCAGCACCCTGTACACCGAGCTCGTGGCAGCGTTTGGCAAGGCGACCCTGAGCATGAAGGTGGGCTCGCTTCAGGCGCCGGTCTGGGAGGACAGCCCCACGGGAACGAGCTTGGCGCAGATGTACGCGGTGTACAACGCGACCATGGTGTTGTCAGGGCTCATGGCGGGTATCTGCAAGTAGGTCTGCAGGTGAGATGGAGCGCTGACCGTGAGGACCCGCCTGGGGGGCTCTTACGCTACAGATCGATGATCAGTTCCAGCACGCCGTTGCCACCGGAGAAGATGTGGCTGCGGATGGCGTTGGCGATGAGGCCGAGCACGTTGTCGCGGATGCGGTGCTTGGCGAACTCATTCTGAACATCCAAAGGATTGACGCCGGGCTGGAAGGTCAGGCGCGTGGGGCCAACCCCCTCAACGGTGAGATCGATGACCAGCTCATCCACCATGCCGCGGATGCCGTTCTGCAGGATATTGGACGACATCTTGTCCGTGCCGAGGATGCTCCCCTCGTACCAGACCGAGCGCTCCATATCGCCCATGGCACCACTGGCTATCATCTTTGCACCGATCATGACGTGACTCCTTTTGGGCCTTTGGGACCCCGCACACGCGCACTGCCGCGCTACCCTGCACAGAAACTCCAGGAACTTAACTGACAATCGGAACAAAGCTGTCCAGAGATGTCAACGGAAACCGTGCCGGCAGAGGGGGCAGACGATAGCAGAGCTGCTATAACAGGGCCCATGACCATGACCCGCAGGGAGATCCTTGGCCTCCTCTCTTCATCCGGCGCCCTCTGGATCACGGGCTGCGCAGCCAACCCCATGACCGGGCTGGACGAGGCCACCAGGCGCTTGCTCGCATCCGCGGGCCATGCGTTCCAGGTGGTGATCCGGGGCAGCGCCGGGGCCATGGTGCTGCGCCGGCAGGCGCGCCCTGTGCCTCAGGGGCTGGACCTTCAGGTGGCCGCCGCCCGCATGGAGCGCACCATGCGCGCAGCCAAGGGGGTGGGCATCGCCGGACCGCAGGTGGGCATCTCCCTGCGCGTGGCCACCCTGATGCTCGGCTACCGCACGGACAGCCCGAGGGTCATCTTCACCATCAACCCCCGCATCGTGCAGCGCTCCGATGAGACCATCGACGGGTATGAAGGGTGCCTTAGCATCCCCAACGTGGGCGGGCTGGTGCGCCGCAACAGCTGGGTGCAGGTGCGCTATTCAACCCTGGACGGTCAGGAGCGGCAGCTGCGCAGCGAAGGCCCCGACGCGGTGCTCTGGCAGCATGAGCTGGATCACCTGGACGGCGTGCTTTACACGGACCGCCTGCTGGGCAAGCTGCTCCCCATGGAGGAGGTGCGCCGCCTCCGTGAACAGCAGACGGGGAAGAGCAGCCACGCCTGGCCTGCCGAGGGCGCCTACTTCACCCTGAGCTAGCCAGCCAGGTATTCAGCGCCTTCTGCGCCGCCGCGTTCCAGGACAGGTCCTGCACGTTCCCGGAGTCTTTTGGCGCGGCCGGCCGCGTCCCGTTCCACATGGGGTGGTCCTGGAACACTGGCAGCGGGACCATGAACACGTACCCGGTGGATGAGGTCACGCGCACCACGCCCTCGGGGTTCTTGGAGGTGCTCTTCCAGGCGGCCTGCACGCTGTAGTAGTACTTGTAGCCGAGGCCGCTCTTGTTCAGGGCCACGGCGTGATCCTTGGAGGAGTCGAGCAGAAGCTCCCAGGTGGAGCCGTACCTGGTGAACTTGCCGGTGATGGACAGGTCATCAAACTGGCTGATGAAGGTGGTGGTCAAGCTGGCCTTGGCGGAGATGTACACCTTGAGCTGCTTTTTGTAGCCGGTGGATGGATCCGCCACGTAGAAGGAGAGGTTTCCGGCGCTGGTCTTGCTGGGATAGGTGGTGACTATGGCGCGCGCCACGGAGACGACCTTGCCGTAGTAGCTGGACGAGGTGCCGTTGGTGGCGGCCTCTGCTGCCAGGGTCTTGATGGTGAGCTTGGTGGGCGGGGTCACGGCGCCGGTCCAGGAGGAGGCCATGCTGCGCAGGGCCTTCATGGTTGAGGGGCCGATGCCCGAGGTGGCGGCCAGGGCGGAGAGGCTGGCCCAGGTGCGGCCGGCCAGGATCTTCTTGCGCGGGGAGGTGGTCACGCCGCCCGTCTTGAGCTGAAGGTCGGTGGCCTTGTTGGCGATCTCCAGTGCGGTCTTCTCCTCGGCGGCGGTGAAGGTGACCAGGTCATGGGTGCCGCCCGTGGTGGTGCCCCCTGCGGCGGTCCACTTGCTCACGTATGCGCGAAGCGCCTTGAGCGCGGTGGCGCCCACGTAGCTCACGCTGTCCAGCTCGGCCATGGTGTTGATGGGCCTGGCCGCGACGATGTTCTTGGCCGCGGTGCTGGTCAGGCTCATGTCAACGTCCAGCTGGGTCAGGGTGGCGTCGTTGACCATCTCCAGCACGGTGGTGACCTCGGCGCTGGTGAAGGTCACGCCGCTCTGGCTCACCGAGGAGCCGGGGGCAGGCGTGTTGGTCCACTTGGGGACGTACGCCTTGAGCGCCTTGAGCGCGGTGGCGCCCACGTAGCTCACCTTGTCCAGGGCGGTCATGGTCTTGATGGCCCGGGCGGCGACGATGTTCTTGGCCGCGGTGGCGTGCAGGGCGATCTCGTCGTCCAACTGGGTCAGGGTGGCGGCGTTGACCATGTCCAGTACGGTGGTCGCTTCCTGTGCCGTGAACACCACCTTGGAGTATGTGCCGCCCGAGGTCAGGGCCTCGGGTTTCCAGGTGTATCCTGCCCGCCAGCCGTCGGTGACCGGGTCTTCTCCGCCACACGCCAGCATGAAGATTGAGATGAACAACACCGCCAGAACTGACCTGCTCCGCATGATTCCCACCTCCGGAAGTATTTCCAGAGTAGATCCTTGCAGAGGGTTGACGCTAGCGGAACATCCAGTGGGCGAACCGCGTGGCCGCCTTACCCAGGGCGGCAGGGGTCAGGTCCTCGTCGCCCAGGGCCCGCCGCGCCCGGGCGTAGTCAGCGTAGTAGTAGGGGTAGAACAGGCCCCTGAGCGCGGCCAGGGTGCGCAGGGGCATCGTCGGCGCGGGCAGGGAGAGCCCGGGCAGGTCCTGGTAGACGGACACGTGTGCCAGGTCCAGGCCCAGGCCGCGGATACGGCGAAAGCGGCGGAGCACCGACGGGATGGTGTCGCCGGGCAGGCCGATAATGAAGAAGCCGGCCACCCGGACGCCCAGCTCCCTGGCAGCCGAGATCATGGCCTGCAGGTGCTCCGGATCAATGGGCCGGCCAAGGGCCGCCTGCTGGTCGACGTCCAGGGTCTCGATGCCCAGGGAGATGGACGCCACACCAGCCCGTGACGCGGCCCCGAGCAGGTCCCGGTCCAGCAGCATCGGATCCACCCCGTTGGGCAGGTGCAGGCGGACGCCGGTGTTGGCAGAGGAGAGCGCATCCAGCAGCGCCTCCGCCCAGGCGTGGTCCGCGAACAGGTTGTCGTCCTCCAGCAGCACGCCCTCCACCCCGTGGTCCTGGCGCAGGCGGCGCAGCTCCTCCACCACGGCGGCGGGATCACGGGGCCTGTGCAGGCCGCCCCCCAGGGCGAACGCCGAGCAGTAGCCGCACCGGCGGCCGCACCCTCGGCTGGCCACCACGGCGGTCCAGCGCCCCCGCCGCAGGGCGTCTCCGTA
>CAZCFB010000145.1:0-8022 GCA_964497805.1 uncultured Kofleriaceae bacterium | reverse complement strand
TGTGCGGGACTAACTCAGTTGGTAGATCGGTTGAGAAAGTCCCACGCTAGTTTCCTACTTTAGTTCCGCCCCGTTAGAACCCCTCCAAGATCGAAAAGTCATACCCTCGGAAGGGGTGTTTCTGGCGGTCTGTGGGACTGCCTTCAGCGGGCGACTCTCGTGTCCGTTCTAAGCATGCAAGTAGAACTGAACCGTTCTCGGGTTTCCCGAGGCCCTCCGGTGAACCCAGGGCGGTTCAGCGATGGTTGGGATTCTGAATCGGTCTGGTATGCTGGAGGCGTCAGTCCAAGATTGGCACAACCATGACTGACGCCCACGGGGCAGCAGGCTTTAAAACGACGCCAGCAAGTTGGAGAGCGGATGTCCTTGATAGGCCAGAAATTCGGCAACTATGTTCTGATTGAGATGTTGGGCAAGGGCGGCATGGGCGAGGTTTACTTGGGCGAGAACCCTGACATAGGCCGCAGGGTGGCGATCAAGGTGCTATCCCCGTTGCTCGCCAGCAGTGAGAGCATCAGCAGAAGGTTCTTGTCAGAAGCGCGATCGGTGATCCGTATCTCACACCCGAACATCATCGACATCTTCGATTTTGGCCGCTCAGAACAGGGGCAACTCTACTATGCCATGGAGGCTCTGAAAGGGCGGGAGTTGAGCGAACAAATGCGGGAAACCCCAAGGTTTCCCCCACAACTGACCCTGGTCTACTTGGAGCAAATCTGTGCCGCACTGGGTGCCGCCCACTCCGTGGGGGTAGTTCACCGCGACCTGAAACCAGAAAACATCTTCGTACTGGAAGGATGTGATCCTCCCCGGATCAAGATCCTCGACTTCGGCATCGCCAAACTTCTGGAGGACGATGGAGATGGGACACGCACCGCCACTGGTATGATCATGGGCTCTCCCATCTCCATCGCCCCTGAGCAAGCAGCCGGGATGCCCGACCTCATTGGTCCTCGCACAGACATCTACTCGCTTGGGGTTTTGCTATTCTGGATGCTACGTGGTGAGCCCCCCTTTGCCTGTGCAAACGTTTCGGGGCTGATGGCCAAGCATATTACCGAACAACCGCCAAGACTGGACGATGGAAAACCGAAATTCCCAGCCAGGTTGGCCGATCTGGTAGCGAGTTGCCTGGAAAAGGAGCCTGACCGCAGGCCAGCCTCTGCGGAGGAGGTGCACCGCCGCTTTGCCGAGGCTGTAGGGCAGCCATCCACCAATATGGCCAGCAATCCCCAAACGCCGATTCGAGTCGGGTTGCCGACCGCAATATTGGGTGGAGCAAGGGACGTCGAGGCAATAGAAGGCACCGTGGCAAAGGAATCGGGGGGGCGGTCAGATAGCGCTCCAGCGGTGGAATTATTGGTTGACAAGGCTGAAGCAGAAGAGTGCGGAGTTGGCGAAAAAATCATGCATGGAGTTCGCGATTCTGCCAATATTTCAATGGCTGCTCAGTCCATCGTCGGAGTGAACTCTCAAGCGGTGGACCCTACAGTTGTCGAAAGCCCCTCACGGCAACCATCATCGGATTTCCCGGTGAGCAAAGGCATCACCCCAAAGGATGCCTCGACGTTGACGTCTTCGACTGTAGTCTTTACAGATAGTCGAAAAAAATGGCAAATAATAGCAGCCATAGTTGCAGGTGTCGCCTTGGCCACAGTGGGGTTTCTGTTCCTGGCACCAAGTGATGGCAAATCGGGAGACACTAGCACAAGCCATAAATTCAATGCCACGAGTGTAGAATCCAACTCAAACAAGGTGAGTTCCCCAGTCCACGACAACAGAATGCCAGGCAGCAGCAAAGGCCCAAACCTTAAACCCGTGAGTATAAACGCGAAAGACAACGAGGAAGCATCAGAAGAAAAAGCAATACTAAAAGAAGCTATACTGCACCATAAGCGCGGACAGGACGCGAAGACACTTGGAGTTAATTCTGGGGACATGGCCACTCTACGAAAGGCCACTCGTGAGTACAAACTCGCCGCAAAGGCCTACAAGAAGTACCTAATGGGATTCCCAAACTCAAAGCACAAACATGAAATTAAGTATTCTTACGCATTGTGCCTCTACTACTCTCAGAGATTCCTTGAGGCAGCGAGTACCTTCATAGAAGTCCGTGACAGTAGGCTGGACACACGCTTTCGGGAAGAAGCCGCTTTTTCGGCCACCAAAGCCTATGAGGAACTCATCACCGAAAGCAAAATACGGTTACCTGCCATGCCCCAGTCTGATAATTTTCCAGGTTCCCTCAAACCGATGGCAAAGCACGAATATGTATCCAAGTGGCAGAAGGCACTAGATGATTACGGCAGAATTCTCCCAAAGAGTTCCAGGACACCTCGATTGTCCTACAAAGCTGCTGAAATCTCTTATCGCTTCCGCGATTTCAAGGATGCACAAAAGCGCTTTGAATCCATCTATGAGACTTACTGCGCCACCAGTTATGCCACAGATTCGGCCAAAGCGCTGGTCTCTATCTATCGCCTTGAGGGCAATAAGAAGAAACAGATGGAGTGGAATAATAAGTTGCTTAACGGAAAATGTAGTAATCGCGAGGAGGCGGCAACGGCGAAAGGCCATTCACCTCAAGCACGCACCGCCAAATCCGTTGCCGCCTCCCCGCAGGTTGGCACGCTCTCCAACCTTGAAGCCAAGTACGTGGGCCGGCATTCTCTGGGGGTCAATCGCGTCACCCAGGACCGTCGCACCGGTCGAGTTACCATCAAGAAGATCGGCGGCAAACTGCATCTCAAAGGTTACGTGCGCGGGCACGGTTGGAACAAAGGAAACGGCAAAGGGCGCTTCTGGCTGAAGCTTTCCGGTGAGGTCAAACCGGTCAGCCGCCTCAAGTTCCATCTGGCAGGTACGATTACCGGCCTACCAGACGAACCCCCTGAACGGGTGCGCACCACTACCGGGCGATTCACCTTCATTGCCAAATTCGGGCGGGGATATTGGAGGATGTACGAGGTCAACGGCAAGGAGTGCGTCTGCGACCAAAACTGTGGTAACGATTTTTGCTACATCTCTATAGGCTTTTGAACGTTACAATATCGCCAGCGCGATAGTGCATAACAGATTTCACACTTTCAGGGGAATTAAATTACCCGGTGGCTCACCTTCTGGCTTTCATCAGCGTCTATATAGCCTGGCATCAAAACAGAAGGGTTGGGTAAGAGAAAAAACTCGTTTCATCAGGGGCTCACAACCTCGACATCTACCCGAAATAGTATAGTTTCTATCGTGTAGTCTGTCCCTTCGCCATTATATGACTTGAACCGCATCATGCCGGTTAGCAACTGCCCCTTCCTGTGCAGAGAAAATAATATCTGCTGGCGTTTACACTTTTCCTGTACAGAACCTGCGAGTTCCGTACAATAGCAACTGTCAGGATTCTTTTCGCATTTTTCAAGACATTGATAACAGCCAAATGGTCGCCGTCCAGAAATCCGTCCAGAAAACTTGATTCCTTCAGAATCTTCCGTGAAAACCCCTTTGATTGGAACAAGGGCATAGGGCATCGATAGCGTCCTGACTCCCCGATTTGTTGTTCCGGCAACACAAGAACGGAATTTATACGCTTCACTTATCCTGCAGCGGTGCTTCCCATCTGGAAGGATGCTTTTGCCCAAAGTCGGAGAAAGTTGAGGTGGACCAGCGCTTTTTATGTCCACAACTTTCATGTTGCTAGCCGTTTTGCTATCTTCCATGTCCTTCTCGAGTTTCAGCCGTAGTTTTTTTAAATCGATTTCTTCCTTGTCCTCCGTGATCCCGGCTGGAACCTGGTCTTCCGAGAAAAATGGAATCAGGTCATGACCATTGATAATGGCTATAAGTAGGGCCATACCGAATAGAAATACGGCCAATGCTTTCTTCTCGAATCCTTGACGAGCCGCCTGGCCCGGAACAAATGCGGATTGAGGAGTAGGCTTATTCACCGCAGCGACTTTTTTCCGTGCTGGCTTATCCACTGGTGACTCTTCCACAGTGGTGGGTGCCACCGCACGAACCCTCCTACGAACCGCGGGAGTGGTTGCTGATCGCTCCTCTGGCAACTCGACGGTGGTGGGCGGCACCGCGCGTTTCTCTCTGCCTACTGAGGGTTCGGGGGAGGATGACTCCTCTGGCAACTCGACGGTGGTGGGCGGCACCGCGCGTTTCTCTCTGCCTACCGAGGGTTCGGGGGAGGAGGATCCCTCGGACAACTCGACGGTGGTGGGCGGCACCAGGCGGGGACTTGCGCTGTCAACAGCCTCTTGCTCCTTCGTAGTATCCGGAGCGTTGCTTTCTTCAGGCTTGCTATCCGCGCTGGTAGCAGCGCCTCCTACCCCAGCCTTGTCCAATGCTTCCTTCATCTCACCCGCGCTCTGCCAGCGCTTTTCACGATCCTTGGCAAGCGCTTTGAGGACCGTTTCGGCCATCTCGGCGGGCACTTCAGCTTTCAACTTCCTGGGATCCTGGGGTTCTTTACGAACTTGGGCATCCTTAATCTGGTAGTCTGAGTCGGTCTCAGCTCCCTCCTCGGCAAAGGGAGGCTTGCCTACCAGCGCCTCGTACAGGCTCACACCTAACGAGTAGATGTCGGTGCGATGATCGATGTCCTTTTTACCTAACACCTGCTCTGGCGACATGTAGTGGGCCGAACCGATGGCAGTCCCGGTACGAGTCAGCTTGGTGCTACCCAGAACCTTGGCGATGCCGAAATCCACAATTTTGGCTTCGCCATCTGCCTGCACCATGATGTTCGAAGGCTTGATGTCCCGATGGACCACTCCCTTACGGTGAGCAAAATCCAGCGCATTGAGCACTTGGCCGAATAAGGAAACCGCGTCGGCGGGAGGCAGATGGCCGCGCCTACATATCACTTCGTCCAGCGAGAGCCCCTCCACGTACTCCATGACAAGGGCTAGGTGGTCGCCCTCGGTGTCCGCGGTGAGCACTTGCACAATCCCCTGGTGGCGTAGACCAATCTGGATTCGCGCCTCCTGGATGAACCGCTCTCTCAAGTCCGGATCGCGGGCCAAGACTGGGTCCAGCACCTTGACCGCCACCTCCTGGCCAAGTACCGGGTGGACGCCTCGGTACACTTCCCCCATTCCGCCTTGGCCCAACATCCGCTCGAGTTTGTATCCAAGGATCTTTTCTCCGGTGAGCATCGGGTTGCCATCTCCTGTCATGTCTTGCGGTCCTTGAGCCGTATCAGCAGGCAGCTGGTTGCCAACATACCCGCGGTGAACAGCAGCAGCACCAGCGAATCAAATCCAAGTCGCCACGCGGTCAGGTCGCGGTTCTTGAAGTAGGCAGCGTGCCAGCGTTGCTCGTCGCTGGGCATCGGGCGGGCGGCCCCCTCCGGGGCTGGCCCTTGCTCAGTGTCCAACGAAGTCCGCTCCACCTCGAGCAGCGCCTCGGTTGACCAGCGCGAGACCATGGGCGCGGCCAGGTATCTGAGTCGAATCTTGTCCTCGGGATCGAGCCGCACCAGGAAACCCGCAAGCACGATCTGCGGTATCAGAATAATCGGCACTATGGCCATGGCAGCCTCTGCCGAGCGCACCACTGCTGACAGCACGAGACCCATGCCCGTGGACGCGAGCACGGTGAGCCACAGGACGCCCAGGTAAGACCAAGGGCTGCCCTCCAGGCCAACCCCGAGGCGCACGATGATGTAGAGCAAGGCCACCTGCGCTCCACCCACCAGGCCAAGTAAGGTGAACTTGGAGGCGACGTACGGCAGTACTTGAAGGTTGACCATTCGCTCACGTAAATAGATGGCCCGTTCGTTGACAATCTCCCGTGAGGCATTGAAGCATCCGAAAAAGATGGAGGCGATACACATCAGGAACAGGGCCAGGCCGCGATCGGTGGGATCCTTGCTCTCGCTGTAGGAGATCAGGGTCAGCAGGAGACCTACTACAGGGGCCTGGAGGGCCACGATGCCCATGTTCAGGCGATCCCGGGCCTTGATGGTGGTGTATCTACGGAGCAGGGTCCAGAGTTGCGGCAAGGCGGCTGCCCGGGCCGGGGCTCGATCAGCATGAGCCTTCACGCTCTCCGGTGCGGGCACAGCAGCGATTCGCTCATCGACGTAGGTGTGGCAGGTCTCCGAGGTTCGGTACGCCTCCTGCCATTCATCCGCCGTACGATATTCCAGGCTGTCCATGACCTTGTCAGGAGAAGGCTCCTCAAGTTGGAAGTACTCGTATGAGTCCGGCTCGGTTGGACCGAAGTACGCCAGCTTCCCACCTGGCGAGAGCAGCAGCACATGATCCATTCGCCCGTATACCTCCCGTGAGGGCTGGTGGATCGTTAGCACGATGGTACGCCCTCGATCTGCCAACCCCCGCAGCACCGCCATCACGTCGGTGGTGTCCTTGGAGGAGAGTCCAGAGGTTGGCTCGTCGAGGAACATGAGCACAGGATCCGTGACCAGTTCCTGCGCCAGGTTCACCCGCTTTCGCTGGCCACCGCTGAGTACCTTGGCCTCCGCCGAGCCGATGACCTGATCTCCTTGCTCGGTCAGCTTCAGCTCTATCAGCACCCGCTCGATGCGCTCCTCTATCTCCGCGTCCTGTGTGTCGGCCGGGAGCCGCAGCTTGGCGGTGAAGTAGAGGGACTCACGGACCGTTAGCTCCGAATGGATGATGTCATCCTGGGGCAGGTAGCCGATGAGACCGCGGAAGCGGTCGAAGTTGGCGTACAGGTCCTCGCCGTTGATCAGCACCTGGCCGGTGGTGGGAGGCTCGTAGCCATTGAGCGACAGCATAAAGGTCGTCTTGCCGGCGCCGGATGGCCCCATGAGCCCCACCAACTCCGAGGGATAGATCGAAACCGACACCCCGTCGAGGAGGCCCAGGGGCTGGCCGGTCTTGCGGTGGCGAACAACACGGCCGATCTGCACGCCGTCGAGCCTGACAGTGTCCCCCCCGGGTGAGAACTCAACGCCCCCCGTATCGCTGACCTGCACTCTGCATGACCCGAGGCTGAGCGCACTTCCCGGGCGGAGGATCCCCTCGGTGACGCGCTCACCGTCTATGAAGGTGCCGTTGGTTGTGCCCAAATCCTCCACGCGAAAAGCGCCACCACCCAGGGGCGATAACCGGGCATGGTGCGCGCTCACCTGGGGCCGGTCTACCACCAAATCACAATCTGGGTCGCGGCCCAGCACCAAGGGATGCTGGACCACCGTGACTTGTGTTGGCTTGCCGACTACGCCTGGCTCATCAAGCCTCAGCTTCTCTATCAAGACCGCCACTGGCAGGCGATATGAGCCAAGAAACACGACATCACCGCGCCGCACACGTGCAGGACCATCAAGTCGGTGATTGCGACTCCCTAGGTAGGTCCCGTTAGTGCTCTCCAGATCCTGCACCTCAAGGCCGCCTTGCACCGGCGTCACCTGCAGGTGCCTGGCCGACACCATCGGAGCGTCCAGCACGAAGTCACAGTCGGGATCGCGCCCCACCACAAGTGGTTCGTGTACCGAATCGCTGGCATCCGGCACAGTCTTTTCGGCGCCAGAAATGGACGCCGGGGAATCTGGAACGTCTTTCGCCATCCCCTGTGCTCGAAAGGAGATAATGGCGACGCTGATGTTATCGGGTCCTCCATGCTGATTGGCCAGGGCGATCAGCTCCTCTACCGCCCGTTGAGGCGGATGTCGCCCGGCCAACTCCGATATGGCCTCATCCTCGACCACTCCGCTGAGACCGTCGGAGCAGAGCAAGTACAGATCATTGGCCTTTACCGGCATCGGTCCCTGGACCTCGGGTTTCACCTCTTGAGAAACACCGATACACTTGCTCAGAACATTCCTCTCAGGGTGCTCCCTGGCCTCCTCTTCGGTTAATAGGCCGCCGTCCACCATGCGCTGCACAGAAGTGTGATCCCTGGTCAAACGCTCCGCCTGTCCATCCCTGATACGGTAGATTCGGCTGTCGCCAACATGGGCCATGTGGGCCAGGCCTTGCCGTACCAGCAAGGCGGCGCAGGTAGTCCCGATCTTTCTTCGGCGCCCCAAACCACTCG
>CAZCFB010000144.1:0-8064 GCA_964497805.1 uncultured Kofleriaceae bacterium | reverse complement strand
CCCCATCACCGACTTGAACTGCCCCTGGTTCACCTCGGTGTTCTGCAGCTCGAAGTCCCTGGAGAGGGTCACCTGGTGGCGGGTCTCCTTGTGGGTGGACTTGTGCCCCGACTTCTCCCTGCACTTCTCCGACGGCAGGGAGCCCATCCAGAAAGTGCCCCGCTTGATGCGCTTGAAGGTGCCGGGCACAGATTTGGCCGTGCCCCCCTCGTAGAGGGTGCCGGACGTGCCGCCGTCGTTATCTCTCTGCCCGGTCACGCAGCCGCCGCAGGGCAGGGCGGTGAGGGGGAGCAGACAGAAGACCAACGCGAGTAACCTGATCCATGACATGGGGTCATTATTGAGCACGGACCTTCCGCTGGCAACGTGGCCCACAAGATCTGGTAACGTCCCCGGCATGAGAGACCTGAGCAAGATCCCGAGCCAACCGGAGGACCTGGACCGCTACGAGGTTGACCACCTCTTCCACTCCTGGAGCTTCCAGCCGGACCGCCCGCCTTTGCGCGTGGTCTCGGCCCGGGGCGCCCGCTTCACCGACGAGCAGGGTCGCGAGCGCCTGGACTTCAGCTCCTGCTTCGTCAGCCACAACATCGGGCACCAGGACCCGCGGGTGGTGGAGGCGATCCAGGAACAGGCCGGGCAGCTATGCTCTTTCGCGCCCAACTTCTCCACCCGCCCCCGGGCCCTGTTGAGCAGGATCCTGGCCGAGGTGACCCCGGGCGACCTGAGCCGCAGCTTCATCACCCTGGGCGGCGCGGAGGCCAACGAGGCGGCCGTGAAGATCGCCCACCAGTTCACCGGCAGGCGCAAGCTGCTCTGCCGCTACCGCAGCTACCACGGCGGCACCGCGGCGGCCATGACCCTCTCGGCCGGGGACGCCAGATCCTGGGCCCAGGTGCCGGGCGGCACGGCCTTTGTTCCGGTGCCCCAGCCGTACTGCTACCGCTGCATGTTCGGTCAGAAGTACCCGGACTGCGGCATGCGTTGCGTGCGCTTCGTGGATGAGGTGGTGGAGCTGGAGGGGGGCGGGGACCAGGTGGCGGGCATCATCCTGGAGCCTGTCACCGGGGCCAACGGGATAATCGTGCCTCCGCCGGAATACCTGCCCGAGCTGCGGGCCGTGTGTGATCGCCACGGCATCCTGCTCATCGTGGACGAGGTCATGACTGGCTTCGGGCGAACTGGCCGCTGGTTCGCGGTGGACCACTGGGACGTGACCCCCGATATCCTCACCCTGGCCAAGGGGAGCACCAGCGGCTACCTCCCCCTGGGCGCGGCCATCGTGCGCCAGGAGATCGGGGACGCCTTCCGGGAGCAGTTCTTCAGCCACGGCGCCACCTACGCAGGCCACGCCCTGGCCTGCGCCGCGGCGGAGCGGGTGATCCGGATCTACCAGGAGGACGACCTCATCGAGAACGCCCGCCGCATGGGCGATTACCTGCTGGATCGCGCCCGCTGGCTCCAGGAGCGGCACCCCTCGGTTGGGGATGTGCGCGGGCTCGGACTCTTCGTGGGGCTTGAGCTGGTCAAGGACCGGCAGACCCGAGAGCCCCTGGTCTCGGTGGGCGCCAAGCTGGCGCGGGAGCCGAACCCCAAGCTGCAGCTCGGGGCGAAGCTCATGGAGCTGGGCATGATGGCCATGTGCGCCAACCCGGGCAACGTGGTGGGCCTGGCCCCGCCGCTCATGGTGGGGCGCTCGGAGATTGACGAGGGGATCGGGATCCTGGACAAGGCGCTGGAGATCACCGATGCGGCCATGGGATGAACGTCTGTTATGATTCGGTGTCCTGACTGAGGAGAAGCAAGATGGCAGCTGAGTGGTGCAAGGCTCTACGCAAGTTCGTGGAGTACGAGGAGAAGAACGGCAAGTTCAAGACCATGTTGGAGTATCACCCGGCCAACGGGGCGCTCCTGATCCCGCTGAACCACAATATCCCATCCATCTACGGGGAGGTGGACGTGGACTGGATGCTGCGTGTGGCCTGGGCCTCGGGCAATGAGTTCACCGGGTGGCTGCTCTACCGCACTGCCAAGTTCTACTGGAACGTCATCGACCCCCGGCAGACCGGGGGCTGGTCGGCGAGGTTGAGCAACCGCTCAATCATCCAGTCGGCCAACGAGATGGCCCCCTACGTGGCGCACAAGTGGCTGAGCGAGGGCAGGACCCTGAAAGAGATCTTCGCCCCGGCCCTGGCCAAGTGTAAGTAGCTACATCCCCACCTTCAGCACCGGCGTTCCACCGCGAATGGGCGTGGGCTTGCGCGCCGCCTTTGCCGGGAAGTCCACCCACACGCAGCCCCTGCAGCCGAGGCCCTTTTGCAGGGTGGCCACATCGTCCCGCGAGTCGCTCATGAACCAGCCGAGCTTCCCGCCGCCGCGTAGCAGGCGCTTGACCTGCTGGAGCTTGAACGGGGCGGTTGGCGTGAACAGGGGCTTGCCGCCGCGCGGGGCTGGCCTCGGGTTGGGCTTGCAGATCACATGGTCGCCGTCCACGTCCGGCAGGCCGTGCCGCCGGAGCTGCTCCACCGTGCCCTCCTTGAGCGCGTTGATCCGGCCGGTGATGTAGTACACCTCGGCGCCGGCGGCCTTGGCCTTCTTGGCCAGCTTCACCGTGTCCTTGATGGCGGTGTCGAGCTTGAGGTTCTTCGGGTTCCAGAAGAACCGCTCCCAGTGCTTGTTGAAGGCCGCGGCGTCCTTCCCCTTGAGCCCGAGGCGGGTGGCGGTCTGCTTGCCGTCGAAGCGCACAAGGTGCATGCCGATGGAGCGCATGGCGCCGCGGGGGGCTGGCGCGGTGGCGGTCGCGGTTCGCCTCTTCATGAAGGTCCGGGCCGCGGCCAGGGTGCGGTGGCGCGTGTCCACCAGGGTGTTGTCGATGTCGAACACCACGATGGTGCGCTTCTTTTGCCGCGTGCGGCGGGAGATGCGGGAGAGGGCCTTGTTGCAGAAGCGGCGGCCGTCCGTGCGCATGGTGGACCTCCGAGATACGTCGGCCAGCGCTACGTCCATGGGTAGCGGCAGCAGGGTGAGGCAAATCAGGACCACCAGCCGGTGCATGGCTGGAGTATGCCATACAAGGGTGACACGGGTGATGGTGTGCTATACGATGCCGGCGTAATGCAGGGTAAAACACTGAAACCATACATAAATGGTGGATATTCTGGGAGGTAAGCCATGGCCAGAAAGGTCGGTCTAATCTACTGCCAACGGATCCAGGACCACAGCTGCGTGGGCTGCGCCAAGTGTTACAAGGCCGCATCGGACAAGCTGTACGCCTTCTCCAAGTTCGATGACGACGTCCAGATCGTGTTCAAGACCACCTGCGGCGACTGCCCCGGGCTGGCGCTACCCCGGGTTGAGCTACAGATGACGGTGCTGGGCAAGCTGGAACAGACGGTGGATGAGATCTACTTCGCCACCTGCGTGAAGAAGGCAACCGCCCTGATGAACTGCCCCATGAACCTGGCAGGGATCAAAAAGAAGATGGAGGCCACCTACGGGATCCCCGTGCATGTGGGGACGCATGATTTTTAGGGGGAAGGGTTAGGGGCGCCGGGTCAGGAGGGCCAGGGCCAGGGCCAGGGCCAGGGCCAGGAGTGGGCCCGGGAGTTCTGATCGCCTTTGACTGGCCACCTCGCACCCCTCGGTGTGGGTGAAGGCCGGGGGCTGCTCGACGACCGGTCCGTCGGATGAACCGCTGCCGCCGCGATCCTTCTTGCCCCCGCTCCCTCGGTCATTGCCCGGGTTCCCGCCGCCGTCCTTCTTGCCCCCGCCGCCGCACACGTTGTCCTCGTCCACCTTGCCGTCGCAGTCGTTGTCCTTCTTGTCGCAGGTCTCCTTGGCCAGCACATCGGTCTGCGACACCGCGCGCAGGTCGCCGCCGTTCTGCTTCTGGTAGCCCTTGACGTTGGTCGGCTTGGAGCTGAAGTCGGCCTTGGTGTAGAAGTTTTCCACACTGGAGATCCAGGCCCGCACATCAGGATGATCCGCGGCCCCGAGGCTGAACCGGGCCGCCTTGACCCGCAGCTTGATCCGCTTGGTCTCGCCGATGGAGAAGGCTGAGAGCCACAGCTCGAAGTTCTTGCCCGGGTTGTTGTGGGGGATCTTCTGCATGGAGTCGGTGTCGTTGAGGATGAACTTCCCGCCCGCCTTCCAGTTGGTGTAGATGTTCCACTTCACCGCCTTGAGGTAGGGCTCCTCCAGCCAGATCTTTAGCTTCACGTTCTTGCCCACCGCGGTGCCCGAGTTCTTCAGGTCGATCCAGACCTCGGTCTCCTGCCCCACCCACCAGTCGAAGATGGAGCCGCTCTTCTGGAGCTGGCAGATGTCCCGCTTCTGGTTGGGGATGGTCTGGATGGCGCTGGTGATGGTCATCAGCGGGTGCGGGTCCGTGGTGGTGCCGCCGCTCTTGAGGCGGTGGCGCTTGCGGGCCTTGTACGAGGAGGACACCGCCTTGGTGCGGTAGACGATGCCGTACGCCGTGCCGCGGGCCTCGTACACCTGGGCCGAGCCCCACTTGTCGCCGGAGTAGTAGATGACGATGTGACCCTTGCCGCTGGCGCGATAGTTGAGGGCGTCGCCCTTCTGCATGGCGCTGCGGCTGATGTGGGTCCAGTGGGTGGTGCCGGTGTCGAAGGTGGCGGTGGTGTAGTAGTGGGGCAGGCAGTCGGTGTACTTGGATGCCTTGGGGATCTGCCAGCACTTGGTGACGTAGCCCGAGCAGTCGGCCCCTTTCCAGCTCCTGTTGGTTGGGTCCCAGCAGGTGCCGCCCCAGACATACTTGGACCCGACGCCGGTCTTGGCGTGCTTGATGATCTCGTCCCGGGTGATCTCCGGGCAGAGGGCCCCGGCGGGGGATGGCAAGGCGAGGCAGAGCAGGGCTGCGGCGGTGGTGAGCCTTCCAGTCATGGCCGCACCTCCTCGCCGGTGATCTGCCAGCGCCGGATGACCACGCCCTCCTCGGTGGCCTCTAGCTGAAAAAGCCCGCCTCCTGGACCCACGGCCAGGTAGTTGTTCATGTCCGCAGCCTGGCCTGCCGCCAGCTCGACGGTCAGGGGGCGCGCGCCCGGACGGTGCACCACGGCCACCCGGCGCACCCGGGGGAAATCCTGCCCCCGCGAGGCTGCCTCGTCCGTGAGCGACAGGGCCAGGTAGACCCGGCCCGCGGCGTCGGTGTCCAGCCCCTCCACCGCCTCTATCCGGCTCCCCTCCGGCGGGCTCACCTCCATGATCCGGTAGGTGGTGTCGCCGGGCTTCACCCCGATGACCAGCCCGTCCCTGGACGCGGTGACATGGTGGCCGGGGCGTCCCCGGTGCGGCCGGCCCATTACCACGCGGCCTTTGAGGCTGAAGGTGCGGTCATGGGCCCGCTCAATCCAGAGCTCTCCGCCCGCGGCGAACAGCCCGGTCGCCGGATCCTCGCCGGCTGGCAGGGCCAGGATCCTCGATGGGCCGTGGCTGCTCAGACGATCCAGGGTGTGCCCCGTGGTGTTGGGATCATAGCTCAGGGTGTGGACCACGCTCCCGCTCAGGGAGATGTACTCTGCGGTCTCGCTCACCTGCGACAGCGGGGACATGAACCGACCGGACGGATCCAGGCGCTGCACCCGCCGGTTCACCTGATCCAGCACATGGATCACCCCGTCCTCGCTCACGGCCAGGTCCATTGGGCCGGGCCGGCTGGCCTCGTCGCGCAGGCCGAAGTGGGCCGCGCCGGAGCCCCAGGGGGCGCGCGACACGATGCGTGCGTCGGCGAGGCGAAGATCGGGCTGGGCCGGGATCTTGTGCGTCACCGCCCGGACCTCGGTCCGGCCCGGGGCCGCCGCTCCCCGGTCGCCTTGCTGGCAACCGGCCAGGAGGATGGCAAGGATGACGGCGGACGATCTCATGGTGTGCCGCCTCATGGGAGGCGCACCAGAAAGTCGATGCTGGCGTTGTGGATCGAGCCGGCGCTGGTGGAGAAGCTGCCCAGGGAGTAGAACACGGGATCTCCTGTGTCCGGCACCGGGGAGGTGAGGACCATGTTGCTGTTATCGTCCATGAAGGCGCCGATGTAGAGCTGGGGTTTGACCGGGATGCCGGTGGCGGTGAAGGTGGAGCCGTGTTTGGCGTCCTTGAGCGTGCCGGCGCGCAAGGGCGGGTTGGCCGAGAAGTTGGTCATCGGCTTGTCAAAGACCCCCCAGTAGACGTTCCCCTTACAGTCCTTGTCCTTGTCCGCGCTGTTGCAGGCGAGGTTCGGGTTTTGCAGCACCTTGACGGTCCCCTTGAGGGTGAAGGTGTTGTCCACTCCGCCGTCTGGGCTGTCCATCTGGCCCTCCACACATGCGGCCAGGGACATCGCCATGAGGAACAGCAGGGCCGCACGGTTCATTGGGTCCTTGCTCTTGGAGGCCATGACGTCTTTTATATCACCAGGAGCTTGAAGATGCGTGCCTTGCTCATGATGATGGCCCTGGCGCTACCCGCCTTGATGACGCCTGCAAGGGCGTTTGCCGGCGAGTGGACCAGCCCGGAGGAGGCCCTTGGCCATGTGCCCGCGGACCTGCCCCTGCGGCCCGTCCCCCCTCGGCCCCACGAGCAGCCTGGCCCCCTGCGCGCGCCCATCGTGCGGCGGGTGCTGGAGGACGCCGGCGACGGCACGCCCCGCGCGCTCAAGGGCTCCCTCACCGGCGCCTCCATCTACCTGAGCCCGGGCCACGGCTGGGTCTACTCCTCGGGCTCGTGGGGCACCCAGCGGCCCAACCTGTACAGCCTCAACGAGGACCTCTCCAACGCCGACGGGGTGGGCCAGTTCCTGGTGCCGCTGCTGCTCAACGCCGGGGCACAGGTGGTACCGGTGCGGGAGATCGACCAGAACACCAACATGGTGATCCTCGACAACGGGGACGGCGCGGCCAACGCCAAGCGGGGCAAGTACAGCGAGAGCGGGAACACGTCGCTGATCTCCACCTCCACCCTCAAGGCGTGGGGGCACCCCACCTTGCCCATGACCGGCAGCGTCAACCCGTTCCAGCTGGGCACAAACCGGCTGATCAAGACCGCCATCAAGGAGACCGCCAGGGCCACCTTCGCCTTCAACGTGCCTGCGGACGGGCGCTACTACGTCTATGTCTCCTACTCCATGTACTCGGCCCGCCCCACCGACGCGCGCTACCGCGTTATCCACCCGGGGGGCACCACCACCTTCCTGGTCAACCAGCGCCGCCACGGGGGCACCTGGGTGCTGCTGGGGCGCTTCTACTTCCAGAAGGGCACCAACGAAAAGAAGGGCGCCCTGGTGGTGAGCAACCAGTCCGCGGACAGCAGCGCCTCTCACGTGTCGGTGGACGCGGTGCGCCTGGGCGGCGGCCTGGGCCTCATGAACAGAGGCGGCGGCGTGTCCGGCTTCTCACGGGCGGACGAGTGCAGCCGCTACCACGCCCAGTTCGCCGGGGCGCCCGCCTCGGTGTACGACTACTCCTCCAGCAGCGACCGCACCGACGACGTGGGCACCCGCTCCCGCTTCGCCGACTGGGTGCACGCCCCGGGGGAGCCCGCAATCTACTTCTCTCACCATAGCAACGCGGGCGGCGGCCAGGGCACCTCGTCGTTCATCTACGGCAAGAACGCACCCAACGGCACCTACAACCCCACATCCACCACCATCGCCCTGGGCGGCGAGAAGTTGGTCAAGGCGGTGCACCCGCAGGTGGTCGCCGACATCCGCGCGGCATGGGACGCCAGCTGGAAGGACCGGAAGATGCAGAGCGCCTACTTCGGCGAGCTGAACAACAGCCACCAGGACGAGATGGCCTCCATGCTCATCGAGATCGCCTTCCACGATCTGAAGGCCGACGTGGACGACCTCAAGGAGGTGGCCTTCCGCCGACTCTACGCCCGCGCCATCTACAAGGGGCTCAGCAAGTACTTCGCGGCCGAGGCTGGCAAGAGCGCCACCTACCTGCCGGAGCCGCCCACCGCGGTGACGGCCAGGGTGACCGGAGCCGGGCAGGTGGCGGTTTCCTGGAAGAAGCCCAACAGCGGAGGCGTGCTGGGGCATCCGGCCACCAGTTACAGGGTGTACCGCGG
>CAZCFB010000143.1:3536-8364 GCA_964497805.1 uncultured Kofleriaceae bacterium | reverse complement strand
TGAACAGCCTCGGGGTCTTGTTCTTCCAGGTGGGCTGCTGGTTGTTGCCGTTGCCGTCGTTATCGCCCGTGTTCTCGTCGCCACAGGCCAGGAGCAGGATGGCAGCAAGGCTGATCATGGAAATCCGGCTCATCATGGCGCCCTCCAGAGAGTTTGTCTTGTTCATCGCCAGGTTCATGCCATTGTATCAAGCAAGATGGGGGCCAAGGAAATGTAATTTCTAACCCGTTGATATTGCAGGGCTGTGTGTCACGGGAAGCCAAAAGTGGCGACTATTGTCGCCAGATCTGACCCCCATGAGTGGCGGATCCCCTTGCCACCCCGTGGTGCATGCTGGTGGTCGCGCTGCTCTTGTGGAGGGCCACTGCCGCGAGTATTCTGCGGTCATGTACCCACTGCGTATTCTACTTGCGCTGCTATCGCTCCTGGTCCTGTCCGGTGGATGCATGCCCGACCCGGACCCACCCGGCGGTACGGACGGCACCTGCGACAACAACGGCGTTTGCGACAAGAACACCGAGAGCTGCCAGAGTTGCCCCTCGGACTGCCCGTGCTGCTACGCGTACCAGGCCTTCGGCAACAGCGCGGTGAAGCAGGCCACCAACGCCGAAGGGAAAGAGGATAACCAGTTCGCCCAGATGGGCCCCTTGAGTGTGGTGGTGGTTGCCATGGGCAAGGGCATCCAGAACCAGGTCGGTGACGACTTCAAGCTGCACGGTACGGTACACCGCACCGGGGCTGGCGGCTCCGTCACCGTCTCGGTCAAGGACGCGCTGCCCCACGCCCAGGGCAAATGGTACCGGCTGGGACCATGGATTCCGGCGCCGGGGGGCACCACGGCCAGCTTCGACGTGGGCCAGGTGCCGTTCTCCGGGCCGTCATTCTCGGAAATCAAGCTGGAATCCACGGCGGGTGTTACCGCCAAACTGGACGCTGTTGAGTCCGTAAACTGCAAGAAGTAAACGGGATTCCGTGATACCCCGCTCATTCTCATACGCCCTGACCAGGCCCCGGAAGATCGCCATGACGCTGGCGTTGTTTGCAGGCTGTCTGGCGTCGACGCGAGCTCACGCGGAGGGCGGCCTTTATGCCCTGGGCAACGTGGGGCTGGGCGAAGAGCTCACCACCATGACCATGAGCCCCCGGGACACCAAGTTCGTGTTGGTGGGCAACACCCGGGGGCAGATCTACCGAACCGAGGACGGCGGCGCCACCTGGCAGATCGTGACCATCACCCCGGTGCGCACCCTCTTCTTCGGCCGTGAGCGGAGCTCCGACCCGCGCCTGGAGTACGCGCTGGGCTTGCCAGGCAAGTCGCCCCACCTGCAGAGCTGGCTGCGGCGCCAGGGGCTGGCCACCTCGGGCATCAACCTGCAGCAGCTGCTGGTCAACAAGGGCGACAAGATGACCGCGGTCAACTGGATCAACGTGGATCCAATCGATGACCGCCGGGTGTACGTGGCCACTGTGGACGGGCTGTACCGCTCCACTGATCGTGGACGAACCTTTCAGCGCATCTTCCAGGGCCAGTCCTCCATGGCCGAGCGCATGGTCAACACCGTGGCCGCGGATCCGCATGATCCGAACCGGCTGCTCATCGGCACCGCCTCCGGGCTGTTCGTCTCCAAAAACCGCGGCACGTACTTCCGCAAAACCATGAACTATTACATGCGGGATTCGTACATTCGGGAGATCCACTTCGACCCGGAGCAGCCAGGCCTGGTGCATGTGGCCATGGGCGGTTCCTCCATGGCCAGCCTGGACGGCGGGGAGTCCTGGATAACCACACACTGGGATGAGTGGGGGCCACGCGCGGACGTGGTGAGCTTCAGCATGGGGCCGGGCAACGTGCGCCTCATCGGCACCCGCGACGGGCTGTACGCCTCCTGGCAGGGCGGCGAAATGGGAACCTGGACCCGGCGAGGCATCCGCTTCACGGGCGTCCCGATGATCAAGGTGCTGGCCACTGCCGATCCGAAGGTTTGGCTGGCCATGACCGAGGAGGCTGTGTGGGCCACCACCGACTCGGGGCTCAACTGGACCAAGGTCTTTCACACCGGCGGCAAAGAGATACCGCGCTGGTTTGTCTGTCAGGGGGGCGACCTGAACACGCTCTGGATCCTTACCAACCGCCAGATCTACCGGGTGGGGCGCCCGCCGCTGGTCAAGCCGAAGCCGCGAAAGCGCAAGCGCCGGGTCTGGCCGCCGGAGATCCCGCCTCTGGCCACGCTCCTGATCAGGATAAAGCAGCACAAACGGCTGTATTTCAAAGATAACCAGAGTTACCGAGACAAGGGGCCCTGGGCGGCGCTTCTGCCCACCGTGACCCTGGCCGTCACCCACTCCCAGTCCCAGGATACGAGCACGAGCCACGACATGCTCTACAAGACGCTGCCGTACCGCTACCACTACCTGGACCAGGACGAAGGGCTCAACTGGGAGGTCATGGCCAACTGGGATCTTGGGCGGCTGATCTTCGACCTGCGGCAGCTGCCTCACTTCGGCCGCATCCAGCGCAACCTGTCCGGGATCCGCCGTGACATCAGCGAGCGGGTTCACAGGCTCTATCAGGAATACCTGCGCCTCTACATCATCATGAAGGGCGCCCCACCAAACGATGTGAAAACAAAGATGTATCACGAGATAAGGCTGCAGGAGATCTCCGCTTACTTCGACGCCGTGAGCGGAGGCTACTGGAGCAGAGCAAGCCAAGGAGGCAAAAAATGAACATTCATAGAAAAGTGCACCCAGCTGTATCGGGTGCAGTTTTTTGGGCATGTCGACGGAGCAGAGCGCAGTCGAAACGGATCATTTTGACCACAGTGGCCCTGGTGTTGGCGCTGCCGCTGGCGCCCGTACCGGCACTTGCCCAGGGGAGCCCCGAGGAGATGGAGCAGGCCGCGCCCCAGGCGCCGCCCCCGCCCGACCCCAGAGTGGTGCGTGCGTTGAAGCTGCGGTTCGAGCAGGAGCCAAGCGTGGCCGAGGTACAGAAGGCCGCGCTCAAGTTCTTCAAGGTGCACCCGGAGAAGGTCGCCTCCTTCCGCCGCGGCGCTGCCTGGAAGGCGCTCATGCCGGACGTGGAGTTCATCTTCAACCGCGAGGATGGCACAAGCGACCGGACCCTGTGGGATCGCCTCTACCCAACCTTCAAGGATTACAAAGATCTGGAGCATGGGAACCGGAGCACCACCTCCTACGGTATCCGGGCTCACTGGTCCCTGGACCGGCTCATCTTCAACGCGGAGTCCCTGGACGTGGCCTCCCTGGTGGGCGTACAGGAGGGGCTCCTGAGGGAGATCACCTCGCTCTACTTCACCCGGCGCAGGCTGATGACTGCCATCAACCTGAACCCGCCTCAGGATCCCAACGAGCAGATCACCGAGGAGCTGCGCCTGCAGGAGATCACCGCAAACCTGGACGCGCTCTCCGGTGGCTACTTCACCAAGGAACTGCGCAAGCGGTTCGAGACCCAGGCGGAGTAGGGGCCCAGGGGTTCTACTGGCCACCCTGCCGGGGTGTGTAGACCCGAAAGTGGATAGGTGAGTTGCCACCGGAGGATCCAGTCACCGGCCAAGGTCAGAGGCGTCGTAATCGTTGCTGAAACAAGAATTCCACAACATTCCCATTGGTTAAAGCCCTTCCCTGGTGTATGATCATCTGGCTGGCGGGGATCCGATAAGTCGGCCCGGCTCTTGCAGTTTGAAGGGACCATGATGAAGCCCGGGAGAGCGAAGATGAGCCAGAACATATCTGAAAAGGTGCAGCTGGCTGTATCTGGTGCAGGTTTGCAGTTTTGTCGACGGGGCGCAGCCAAGTCGAACAAGACATCGAGCCTGAAGATGGCGGTCCTGCTCAGCAGCGTGTTGGGAATGGTGGCGTTGGGTTGCGGCGGCGTCGAGCCCCCGGATCCGTACACCCCGCCCGGAGGCAACAACGGCAACGGTAACCCGAATAACAATAACAATAACAACAACAACAACGGGAAGAAGGTTCAGTCGCCCACCGTGGACGCCCAGTCCAACTCGGCCTGCACCGACTCGATCCCGCTGACCGGCCGCGGCCCCATCGGCGCCTCGATTCTGGTCAAGGGCGGCAACGGCGACATCAGCACCGACACCCACTCTGTCACCGGCCGCTTCTGCGTGGACGTCAAGCTCTACAAGAACACCCTGAACACCCTCAAGGTCTACGCCCTGGACCCGCAGCTTGGGCTCAGCGCCCCCACCACCATCTCCATCAAGCAGGCCAAGTGCAATAACCCGAACCCGAACCCGAACCCCGGGCCCACCGAGAAATCCAAGAACATGGCCTTGGGCGGCAAGGTCAAGAGCGACGAGGACCCGAAGACCGGTCAGAAAACCGCCATCACGGACGGCGACGGTACGACCTTCGCGCAGTGGTCAGGTGGGTGGTTCACCGCTGGCGCCGGCCGCAAGGTCCAGGTGGACATGGGCAAGCTGGTCGAGGTGGACAAGATCGTCATCAAGTGGCGGCACAGCGCCAACAGCTCCACCAAGTACTTCGCCTCCGAATACACCCTCTGGGTGGCCACCGGCACGCCGGGCGACCTGAGCAGCGACAACAGCATGTGGACCAAGGTCAAGTCGATCACGAGCGGCAATGGCGGCACCGAGACCTTCAACCTCAAGAGCCAGGGCCTGATGGTCCAGCATGTGGGCCTCATCATGGAGCAGGACGGCGCCAGCTACACCTGGACCGAGTACTTTGACCTGGCCGAGGTCGAGGTCTGGAAAGTGCCCAAGAAGGGCACCACCCCCACCACCAACCCGAAGAACAAGACCTGCTCGGATATCGACACCAGCAGCTA
>CAZCFB010000143.1:0-3436 GCA_964497805.1 uncultured Kofleriaceae bacterium | reverse complement strand
TCCCCGGCGCAGCCCAGGGCGATCAGGAGGGGCAGGGCGCTGAGCAGAGAAACACGAATCATTTGAGCACCACCGAGGAGGGGACCGTGTTGGGCAGCGGGCCCTCGCCGGGCTCCCAGGGCTTGGTGACCAGGAGCGCGGCGGCGATGCCGCCTGCCACCACCAGGCCGGCGCCCACGCCGATGACGTACCAGTGCCAGTTGGACTTCTTGGGCGGAGGCTGCCGCACGCTCACGATGTGCGGGGCGTCCATGGCGCCGGACGCGGCCAGGGCGGCGAATCCCTCCGCGCCGAGCACGATGACGTAGAACAGGATCTTGCCCCGGGCGTCCTGCTCTTCGCCCAGGTCCATGGCAGGGATGTTGGCCTTGGCCAGTTTCTGGCCGGGCTTCACGGTGAGCTTGATGTTGGAGTAGTCGGAGCCGCCCACTTTGCGCCAGCGCACCAGCACGCCGGCGGCCATCTTGCGCGGGTCCTTGATGTGAATCTTGAGCGGGATCGCCTTGCCGGCGATGGCCCGCTTGGGCGCAACCACCTTGATCCCCACCGGACCCTCCTGCACCTGGGGAGCGCCAGAGGGCTGCTGGGGCTGCTGCTGGGGCTGCTGCTGTGGTTGCTGCTGAGGCTGCTGCTGTGGCTGGCCCGGCTGCCCTTCGGGCTGAGGCGGCGCATTGGCGGGCATCTTCAGCCTGCTGAGCGCCTCCTCGAACATCGCCTTGATGCTTGGAGAAACGCCGCCTGGCAGGCGAAAACCCGGGCGCAGCTTGAGTAACGAAACAAAGGCCTGCACCGCGTCCTCCGCCCGACCCACGGCGGTGAAGCAGATCCCCATGTAGAGGAAGGCCGTGGCCTTCTGCACGTCCGAGACGCCCTTGACCTGGAGCGCCTGGATCAGCATGGCCAGGGCCTGGTCGTATTCCATCTGGTCGTACATCTGCTCAGCTTGCTGCAGCAGTGCGTTGGCCTGCGCGGCCTCCGGGCTCGGGGCGGCCTGGGGCTGGGCGTCCGCGGCAGACGTCATGACGCATAGGATCGCGAAGATAGTAAGGAATCGGCGGATCACAAGGCGATGCTACAGATCGCCCATTGGGGTGTCAACCTGAGGTCTGGATCAAAGCTTGAAGCCGTAGTAGAACGGCACGCGCTGATCGCTGAAACCTCAGATTCAAGGGAGATACGCCATGGCAACGGACCTCAACAGCTTCGCCACCGAATATGTCAAACACCTGGAGCAGCGCGCCACCCAGGGCATCCCTCCGCTGCCGCTCTCTCCCGCCCAGACCGAGGCGGTCTGCGCTGCCCTGATGGAGGCCGCGCCAGACGCCGGCCTGCTCAAGGTGCATGGCCAGCCTGACACCGTGGCCTCCCTGCGCTACCTGCTGGGCGAGCGGGTGCCCCCGGGCGTGTACCCCTCCTCCCGCGTAAAGGCCGAATTCCTGGGCAAGCTGGCCCAGAGCCAGGCTACCTCCGCCCACCTCACCACCGCCGAGGCGGTGGATATGCTCGGCGCCATGGGAGGCGGCTACAACATCCCGCCCCTGCTGGCTGTGCTCGAGGCAGGCGGCGAACTGGCTGCCAGGGCCGCGCTCCTGCTGGAGGACATCATCCTGGTGACCCCGGACGATATCGCCAGGGTCAAGGCTCTGGCCGGAGGCGGAAACGACTCCGCCCGCGCCCTGCTCAAGGGGTGGGCCGAGGCGAGCTGGTTCGCCCACGCCGCGGAGGTGCCGTCCGAGCAGCGCCGGGTGGTCATCCGCACCACCGGCGAGATCAACACCGACTTCTACTCTCCGGCCCAGGAGGCGTCCACGCGGGACGACATCCCCCTGCACGCCCTGGCGATCCTGAGCACCAGCCCCCACGACCGCGACTGGCTTGAGCGCCGCGAGGCCCTGCTCGAGCGCGGACTGCCCTTCCTCTACGTGGGCGACGTGGTGGGCACCGGCTCCAGCCGCAAGTCAGCCTCCAACTCACTGGTCTGGTGGGTGGGCGAGGATATCCCTCATGTGCCGAACAAGCGTCGCGGTGGCCTGGTGCTGGCCGCCAAGATCGCGCCGATTTTCTTCAACACCATCCGGGGCTGCGGCGCCATCCCGGTGCGCTGCTCCACAGGCGAGCTGCAGGAGGGGCAGGAGGTGGTGGTGGACCTGGCCAAGGGCGAGGTTCGGCTCGACGACGGCACGGTGCTCACCAGCTTCGAGGTGACGCCCCGCTCCATCCTGCTGGAGGCCCGCGCCGGCGGCCGCAACAACCTGATCATCGGGCGCAAGCTCACGGCCAACGCCCGGGCCGCCTGCGCCGAGATCGACCTGGCAGTCGGCGACGCGGCGGTGTCGCCCACGCCCACGCCGGAGTATGAGGCGGGCACCAAGTTCTCCCTGGCCCAGAAGCTGGTGGGCGCCGCTGCTGGCCTGGCCGGCGCGCTGCCCGGCGACTACGTGGAGCCCACGGCCCACATGGTCTACAGCCAGGACACAACCGGCAAGATGACCCAGCAGGAGATCATGGAGCTGGCCACTGTGCGCTTCGCCGCGCCCACCATCCAGTCCTTCTGCCACACCGCGGCCGGCCCCAAGAGCAAGGACGCCCTGATGCAGGCTGACCTGGGCTCATTCATCGCCGATATGGGCGGCATCGACCTGCGCCCCGGCGACGGCGTGATCCACACCAACGGCAACCGCTTCCTGCTGCCCAACTTCGTGGGCACCGGCGGCGACAGCCACACCCGCTTCCCCATCGGGCTCTCCTTCCCGGCGGGCTCCGACCTGGTGGCCTTCGCCGCCAGCCAGGGGTACTTCCCGCTGGACATGCCCGAGTCGGTGCTGGTGCGCTTCAAGGGCAAACCCCGCCCCGGCATCACCGTGCGCGATCTGGTCAACGCCATCCCATACGCCGCGCTCAAGGCGGGCAAGCTGAACCTGAAGAAGGGCGACGCCAAGGTGAACTGCTTCGCCGACCGCGTGCTGGAGATGGAGGGGCTCGACTTCCTCACCGTGGAGGAGGCCTACAAGCTCACCGACGCGTCGGCAGAGCGCTCCGCCGCGGGCTCCACCTTCCGCCACGACCCGGCCAAGATCAGGGCCTACGTGGAGAACCAGCTGCGCTTCCTGAAGAACAACTTCAGCCAGCGTCACCCCGCCAAGGTGGTGCACACCATCATCGAGCAGATGGAGGCATGGCTGGCCAACCCGCAGGTCCTGGAGGCCGACGAGGGCGCCACCTACGCCGAGGTGCTCGAGATCGATCTCGACACCATCACCGAGCCCCTGCTGGCCGCGCCCAACGACCCGGACAAGGTGGTAACCCTGACCGAGGTGGCGGGCACCGCCATCGACGAGGTGTTCGTGGGCAGCTGCATGACGGACATCACTGACTTCCGCGCGGTGGCCACCATGCTGGAGGGGGAGCGCGTGGAGCACCGGATGAAGTTCTGGAC
>CAZCFB010000142.1:0-8371 GCA_964497805.1 uncultured Kofleriaceae bacterium | reverse complement strand
GACCGCTGCCGCTCGGGCTGTATCTACTGCTACTCAAAGGCCAGCGATGCTCACGCATAAGAAATACACCGCCGTCGTTCTGATCCTGGTCGCCGGATTGGCCATGGCCTGCTCCGACGACGCCACCATCACCCCTGCTGACTCCGCGGTGGCGGACGCCACCTCTCCCGACGCCGGGCTCCCCGACGCCACGCTGGCGGATCATGGCCCGGACGCCTTCGTGCCCTTCTCCATGCACCTCACGGTCAACGATGTGCCCGCGGCCATGACCGGCAGGACGCCCTACAAGGCCAACGACGGCTCCAGCAAGACCTTCCTCCTGCACGTACCCACGTACGGCTTCACCGTGGACGTCACCTGGGCGGGCACCATGGCCAAGCCCTCCGCGCTCAAGGTCACCTGCGACCGGGACCTGGGCACCTTCAAGGCGGGGCAGGACCTGGCCAGCCGCTTCACCCGCACGCCTGGAAAGGCCACCCTGTTGCTCCCCAAGGAGATGGCCGCACCGCCAGGGCAGGTAACCTTCACCGCCAACATGGTCGAGGGCGCAACCCCGCGCAGCTCCGGGCTCAAGGTGATGGCGCGCGAGCGCACCTACAAGGAGGACCCGTTCCGCCTGCTCGACACCTGGGTGGTGGTGTTCGGCCGGGACCTGTACACGGTAACCAGCGGCAAGGACTCGGCAGGCTGGTGGTCGGTGTCCGGCAGCGAGGCCAAGAACGGCCTGGTGGACTTCGAGGAGGACCTGCGCGTGGCCGGCCTCTCCACCCCGGCCATGCTGTCTGCCGCGGCCAAGCTCAAGAGCGGAAAGGACACCGGAACCAACGCCATCATGCGGGCCTGGATGGAGCGCGAGGTGCTGGGCGCCGCGCGCAAGGCCTTCGGCCTCACCAGCGACGGCACGGCATCCGCCGGCTCGGTGAACATCCGCCTCCTCTCCGACAGCGACCCTGCGGCGCCGGACTTCAAGACCTTCAAACAGCAAACCCTCACCGGCGCCGAAACAAGCCGGCCCTTCTCCTGCATCTCGGTGGGCGGCGGCAATCCCTCCCTTCCATACCTGGGCCGGGCCAGCGGCGGCGACGTGGGCAACCTTCGCAACGAGGCGAACCTGGCCCCCTCGCGCGGGGTGTTCACCGGCTCCGCCATCGCCTTCATCGCCCGCACCGCGGGCAAGGACGCCACCCTCAAGATGTTGCTGCGCCAGCTGCTGGGCGACTTCGTGCCCGAGCTTGGCAGCGGCGGCAAGCGCGTGGGCGAGCACTCCCTGGACGCCACCATCCTGGCCTCGGGCTTCGATCCCAAGACCGCCTCCTCATCCGCCAGGAGCCGGTACGACAAGCTCAAGTTCCTGGTTCAGACCATCGGCCGCCTGGCCGGGGCGCTGACAGCCCACGAGATCGGCCACTCCCTGGGGCTCGTCCCCAACGGCGCGCCGCCGTACGGGCTGTTCGGCGGAGAAAAGAACGCCGTCTTCACCAACGGGGCGCGCACCACCTCCCACCACATCGACACCCCCGGCTTCAACCTGATGGAGGCCGGGCCAGGCTCCGCCCCGGGAGCCAAGCTGGACATCATGACCTACCTCACGGTGCCGCGGTTCAATGCGTTGAACATGGCGTACTTGCGGGGGCGGTTGTTGGTGTTGAAGAAGTAGCTGACCCCGCCTTGACGCAGTCCCCCCGACGGTGAACCATGCCCTCCATGGCTGTAATTCACGTTGGAGATATCCCCATCGGTCCAGGGCACCCGCTGGTGCTCATCGCCGGCCCCTGCGTTGTGGAGAGCCGGGAGGTGATGACCCGCACCGCCAGCGCCCTCAAGGAGATGTGCGCCGGGCTCGACCTGCCCCTGATCTTCAAGTCCTCCTACGAGAAGGACAACCGCACCTCGGCCGACGCGTTCCGCGGGCCCGGGCTGGAGCGGGGGCTGGGGGAGCTGGCTCATGTGAAGGGGACCTTCGAGATCCCGGTGCTCTCGGACGTGCACCGCACCGGCGACGTGGTGCTCGCGGCGGTGGTGCTGGACATGCTCCAGGTGCCCGCCTTCCTCTGCCGCCAGACGAGCTTGCTGGAGGCGGTGGCCGTGTCCACGCGCCCGATCAACGTCAAGAAGGGGCAGTTCATGAGCCCCGAGGCCATGGCCGGCGCCGTGGACAAGCTCTACCGGTCCGGCGGGCCGCGCACCCGGGTGCTGCTCACCGAGCGCGGCAGCAGCTTCGGCCATGACCGGGTCATCTGCGACGTCACCGCCATCCCACGCCTGCAATCCCTGGGCTGCCCGGTGGCCATTGACGCCGGCCACGCCGCCTCCGAGCGGCGCCTGATCCCAACCCTGGCCCGGGCCGGGGTGGCCGCTGGCGCGGACGCCCTGTTCGTGGAGTGTCACCCGAACCCCGATGACGCCCTGTGCGACGGGGACCGGATGCTCGATCTGGACCAGATGCGGGATATGCTCCCCGGAGTGGTGGCGCTGGCCCGGAAGCTACGAGACGATCAGGAGTCAGGTCTCTAATCGATTTGAGGAGTCTCCATGCTGCCTCGCCAGCTTCAGCTGTTATCTCTCCTTCTCCTGTTAGGCAGCTGCGCTGAGCAAACCTCTCAGCCGCAGCCCGACGGTCAGGCTGCCAGAGACGGCGCCCTCCCGGACATCGCGAAACCGAAGCCAGACCTGCCCCCCATCAAGCCGGACCTGCCCCCCATCAAGCCGGACCTGCCCCCCATCAAGCCGGACCTCGGCTGCACCAGCCCCGCCCAGTGCGACGACGGTGATGGCTGCAACGGCGTTGAGCGGTGTGTGGCCGGCAAGTGCCTCCCGGCCCTGGCCAGGACCTGCCCGCGCGCGCCCTCCGAGTGTAAGCAGAGCGGCGGCAGCCCGGCCCCGGTGTCGGGCGTGCTCACCAGCGTGTCGGACCCGGGCGGCTTCAGGCTCAAGGATCAGAACCGCTGGTCCGCTCAGGCGGCCATCATTGCCAAGATCGCTGCCCACTCCTCGGCCACCGCCGTGACCCTGGACACAGTGTTGGGAGACCTGAACCGCAGCGGGAGCACCGTCTCCTCGGTGTCCGGCGTGCAGTGCTTCAACAACGGCTTCAAGTGGAACTCCGGGGACAGCGCGGTCACCTACTGGTACCCCCAGGGCACCGCGGGCACCGCCACGGCCTATGCCGGGGGCGCGTACAAGGGCAAAAAGGTGCTGATGGTTTCCTGGTATCACAAGCCCGCGAAGGACCCCTCCACCAACCTCAACAAGGGGGCGCGGGTGTCCATCGCGGACCTCACAAAAATGACCAGCGCCAAGACCGTGAAGTACCGCCTGGCGCTGCTGGTGGAGCCCGTGCTCTCCGGGGGCCTGGCCACGTTCAAGCCCGTGCCGGTGCACGCAGGCGGCATGGCCTGGCGGGGCAACCTGCTCTATGTGGCGGACACCAGCAAGGGCTTCCGGGTCTTTGACCTGACCAAAATCCTGAAGGTGCAAACCGGCGACAAGACCCTGGTGGGCTACAGCGCCAGCAAAAAGGCCTACCACGCCGCCAGCTACAAGTACGTGATCCCCCAGGTAAACAGCTACACCCTCTGCCCCGGCTCCTGCTGCGCGCGCTTCTCCTTCTGCGCCCTGGACACGGGAGCTTCGCTGCTGGTGGCCGGCGAGTACTCCTCATCCAGCGCCAACTCGGGCCGGCTCCACCGATGGCCCATGGACCTGGTCACCGGCAAGCTGGTGGCCAAGAGCGGCGCCGTCACCGCCCACTCGGTCATGCTCCCCGGGGTGCGCAAGATGCAGGGCGGCGTCACCGTCGGGGCAAGGGTGTGGATCTCCAGCAGCCAGCCCAAGAGCAGCTCTCCCTCCAGCCCGGGCTCTCTGTACAGCGCGGCCAAGCCGGGCCAAAAGATCGCCACCTACCGGTACCCCTATCCCCCCGAGGACCTGCACCACGCCCCTGGTTCAGCGAACCTGTGGTGTCACACGGAGAATCCGGGGAAGCGTTACGTCTACTCGGTCAAGCCGGCCAAGTTGCTGACGGGGTGTAAGTAGAGCGGGGGAGGGGGAGCGGGGAGCTGGACCGGGGGGAGAGGAGGATCAGGCCTTGTCGTCATCCTTGACCACTTCGGCCTCCTTGACCACTTCAGCCTCCTTGACCTCCTCGGCCTCCTCGGCCTCTTCTGCCTCCTCAAGCTGCGCCACCTCGTGGGCCTCGATGGGGGCCGCCTTCCCCTCCTCGGCCTCCACCTCCTTGAACGCGTCGGTGCCCTTCTTGAAGTTGCGCACGGTTTCGCCCAACGCCGCGCCAAGTTTGGGCAGGCGGGAGGCGCCGAAGATCAGCGTTACGATGGCCAGGATAATCAGAAGTTCAGGCAGTCCCATTGCGCCGCACATTGCACACTCTCCTTTCCGGGGCAGTATGGCCGATCGCATATGGCCGGGCAAGATCGCTTGCTCGGGGAGGCATATGGCGTTACCGATGCTTGTTACCCATTGAAGGCACCCGGAGGAACTGCAAATGAGCAGCCGCATCGTTCACGTCATCGGCACGGGAGACGTCGGCGAACCCCTCATCGGCTTGCTGGCCGATTTCCGCCAGCAGTTCGGCATCGACGAGGTCACCTTCACCAAGCGCTCACCCCTGGGCCACGAGCGGGCCAAGGTGGAGAGCCTGGTGCGGCGCGGCGCGCAGCTCTGCGTGGATCGGGACATGCGCGAGGAGTTCGTACGCCAGGGGCACTCCCCCACATACGATGCCCAGGAGGCACTGGCCCGGGCGCGGGTGGTTATCGATTGCACCCCGCGCGCCAACACCAACAAGGCCGCCTACCAGGCGCTCAGGGGCCCTGCCGGCTTCATCGCCACCGGCGGCACCGACTTCGGCTTCGGCAAGCTGTACGTTAACGGCGTCAACGACGCCTCCCTCACGCCTGGCGAGGACCGCTTCATCCAGGTCCCCGGCGGCAACGCCCACACCCTGAGCTACCTGATCCAGCTGTTCGGGTTCGACGGGGACATGCCCCAGCTCAGCTCAGCCCGCTTCGTCTGCATGCGCCGCTGCAGCGACTTCAGCCAGGAGGTGGGCATGGTGCCCGCGCCCAAGGTGCTGCCCCACGACGTGGAGCGGTTCGGCACCCACCACGCGCGGGAGGCCCACTTCGTCTACCGCACCCTGGGCCACGAGCTGGAGATCCGCACCTCGGTGGTGGTCATGCCCACTCAGCAGCTGCACACCATCTGGTTCTCCCTGGAGAACAACCGCGCCCTCGACGTTGATCAGGCCCGCGAACGCGTCATGGCCTCGCCCCTGTGCGCCGCCACGGACAAGAACTCCTCCACCCTGGTGCTCTCCTTCGCCCGTGACCACGGCTACCAGGGGCGCATCTTCTGCCGGGCGGTCATCCCCACCGACTCACTGGCCTGCGTGGACAACCGGGTGGAGGGCTTCGCCTTCGAGCCCCAGGAGTCCAACGAGCTGGTCTCGGCCGTGGCCGCGGCCATCTGGTTCCTCTACCCGAACCAGGTGCGCCAGCGCCTCGAGCCCATCGCGCCCTACATGTTTCACGAGGTGTAGCCTCACGGCGGGGCCGTGTCATAATTCTGCGCCATCACAACGGAGGACCCGCCATGAGTGATCTCGATGGACAGGTGTGTAGCCTCGCAGGACGGGAGTGTATCCCCTGCACGGGCGCCATCCCGCCGCTGAACCCCGACGAGCAGGACGCCATGCTGGAGGAGCTGGGCAACGGCTGGCAGCTCATGGAGCACCATCACCTGGAGAAGACCTTCACCTTCAGCGACTTCGCCGAGGCCCTGGCCTACACGAACAAGGTGGGCGCCCTGGCCGAACAGGTTGGGCACCACCCGGACATCCTCACGGCCTGGGGCAAGGTGGTGATCACCATCTTCACCCACAAGATCGACGGCCTGACCGACAGCGACTTTATCCTGGCCGCGAAGATCGACGAGATCTAGACGTCGAGGTACCCCAGCGCCGCCAGCCGTGACAGCACGGTGGGATCGTCGATCTCCACCTTCTCGGGATCCAGATACTCGTCCTTCACCCGGGCCCAGTAGGCGGCCAGGGTTTCGTCCATCCGCTTGAGCTCGTCCTGGGACAGCTCCTTGATCCGGTTCTGCTGCTCCAGCGGATCCGTGTCCAGCTCGTAGTACTCACGCAGGGCCAGGGTGCGGGGGTCGTAGATCACCTTGCCGCTCTCGCGCCAGGTCATGGCCGAGCCGTAGAGCCGGTGGTCCAGGTAGCGGTCCTCGGCGTCTGCGCAGCTGTGGAAGTGCAGGCGGCGGGTCTCGAAGGCGTTGACCTGGCCCAGGCAGAGGTCGACCAGGGAGAGGCCGTGGAACTTGTCCCGGCCGTATGGGTGGTCGGCCAGGTCCAGGATGGTGGGCACCAGGTCGATGAGAGAGACCATCTGCTGGATCTCTCCCGGCTCCATCAAGCCCTGCGCCTCCTCCGAGGGGCGGATCAAGAGCGGGATATGTAGCTGGTTCTGGTACGGAGGCCCGCCATGGTGCCACCGCTGCAGGCCGCCCAGGTTTTCGCCCAGGCCCTCACCATGATCAGAGGTGATGATCATGGTGACGTCGTCCCATGCCCCGATATCCTTGAGCTGCCCCACGAACTGGCCGAAGCTGGTGTCGGCGATGTTCACCGCAGAATCATAGATATCGCGCAGATACGCCAGGTCCCGCTGGTTGATGGGCTCAGGATCCAGCAGGTCTCCCATGGCGGCGACCTTGCTGTGGAAGTCCTCTTGCGTGGGGAAGTACCCCTCGTAGCCTGGATCCCGGTTCTTCAGCAGATCAAGCAGCTTGGGAGAGCTCTGCACCCGCGGATAATCATGAACGGTGTAAGTGTGTAGAAACGTGAAGGTCTGGTCGTTGTCCTTGATGTGGTCGAACACCGTGTTCATGGCGTCGCGGATGGGCAAGACCAGCCTGAAGTCATCGATGCCGCGGCCGAACCCGAACTGTGACTCCATGTAGCCGCCGCCGGTCACGGACAGGGTCTTGTACCCGGCCGGCTCGATGAGCTCGAAGAGCAGCGGGAAGGGCAGGGTGTCGGGAGGGTGCCGGTACCTGGAGGATACACAGCCGTGGATCGGCGGCTCCAGCCCGCTGAGCATGCTCATGTGAGAGGGCAGGGTCCAGGTGGCCGGGGTCATGGCGTTGCGGAAGATGACCGACTGCTCCGCTAACACATCAAAATTTCTCGAAGTGTTGCGTGAGTAGCCATAGCACCCCAACGCATCGGGTCTCAGAGCGTCGAACGAAATAAGGACGATGTGGTGCGCCATGGAATAGGAGATACGATGGCTTCCCCGGGCTGTCAACGTCCGTGGCGCCCTTCGCTGGATCCAAAAAAATAAAAAAAATACCCCCGCGGGGGTTGCCATGGGGAGTTGTGATCTTATACCTATGCGCTGCTGGCAGTCTCCGATGGAGAGTGCCAACTATTCGGAGAGATTAAGAGAAAGGAATCTGGTCGACCCCCTCCCCGGGATCGGCTTCAAGCGATTTTCAAGCACAAAACAAACAGCCGAAACAGAACATTAACCCTAGAAGGAGAATTCCTGATGAAAGTCCGGCCACTTTACGATCGCATTCTGGTCAAGCGTGTCGCCAGCGAGGAGAAGACCGCTGGTGGGATCATCATCCCCGAAACCGCCAAAGAGAAGCCCATTGAGGGCAAGGTCATCGCCGTTGGCAATGGCAAGGTTGGCGACGACGGCAAGCTGCGTGCCCTGGAAGTGAAGAAGGGCGACCGCATCCTGTTCGGCAAGTACTCCGGCACCGAGATCAAGGTCGACGGCGAAGAGAACCTGATTCTGCGTGAGGACGAAGTCCTCGGCATCATCGAGAAGTAAAGGAGACTATTAAAATGGCTGCCAAGGAAATTCAATTCAACGAGAAGGCTCGCAGGAGCATCCTGCGCGGCGTGAACGTCCTCGCAGAGGCCGTCAAGGTTACCCTCGGTCCCAAGGGCCGCAACGTGGTGCTCGAGAAGTCCTGGGGCTCCCCCACCGTCACCAAGGACGGCGTCACCGTGGCCAAGGAAGTCGAGCTTGAGGACAAGTTCGAGAACATGGGCGCGCAGATGGTCAAGGAGGTCGCCTCCAAGACCTCCGACGTCGCCGGCGACGGCACCACCACCGCCACCGTGTTGGCCCAGGCGATCTACCGCGAGGGCTCCAAGATGGTCGCGGCCGGTCACAACCCCATGGACCTCAAGCGCGGCATCGACGCCGCCGTGGAGCGCGTGGCTGACCGCCTGCGCACCATGTCCAAGAGCACCAAGGGCCGCGCCGAGATCGCTCAGGTCGGCACCATCTCCGCCAACGGCGACGCCACCATCGGCAACATCATCGCC
>CAZCFB010000141.1:0-8578 GCA_964497805.1 uncultured Kofleriaceae bacterium | reverse complement strand
CGAAGCCGTCTCCGTCGGCGTCGTAGTCGCTGGCGCCGTCGCAGTCGGAGTCCACGCCGTCGTACCAGGTCTCCTCCGCGTCGGGGCTGACGGAGAGGTCGTCGTCGTCGCAGTCTCCGATCCCCAGGGAGCCGGGCATGGCCGCGCCGTCGATGGCCCAGCCGTCGCCGTCGGCGTCGTACTCGTCGTAGGCGTAGCAGTTCTGATCCTCGTCGTCGTAGAAGACCTCGGCGGCGCCGGGGTTGATGGCCGCGTCGCCGTCGTCGCAGTCGGTGCCGCCGCGCGACGCGTCGTCGTGGCCGTCACCGTCGGCGTCGTCGTCGGAGGCACCGTCACAGTCCGCGTCCACCCCGTCGTAGTAGACCTCCTCGGCGTCGGGGTTCACCTCCGCGTCGCTGTCGTCGCAGTCGATCTCCAGGTCGAAGCCGTCTCCGTCGGCGTCGTCGTCGGAGGCGCCGTCGCAGTCGGAGTCGACCCCGTCGTACCAGGTCTCCTCAGCCTCGGGGTTGACGCTCGGGTCGCCATCGTCGCAGTCTCCCTCTGATTCGGTGAAGCCGTCGCCATCTGCGTCATCGAGACCCAGGGCGCTGAAGACCAGGTCGTCGATGCCGAAGCTGTCGGAGGCCAGGCCCGCTCCCAGCACCAGGCCGTCGACGGGCATGTCGAAGGCCAGGCCCAGGAAGGAGCCCCCCGGCAGGTCATCGCCGTCGCGCACGACGCTGCCGGCGTAGAGCTCGACTCCGTCGAGGGAGGCGCGGTAGCTGAAGTCCGCCTGCCCATCCAACAACCACAGGGACACTGCAGGCTGGGCCTCCTCGAACGAGAGCTCGATGCTGTCGAGCCCGCTCACGGCCTGGGCCTGGGCGGCCTGGCTGTCCCGGGGCTCGCTGCCGTCCACCTCGAGCACCACCTCGGGATCGCCCAGGATGGACAGACCCAGATCCGCGTAGGCCTCGGAGTCCACGGTGCCCAGAGCCAGCGCTTCGAAGTCGACGGTCACCTCCAGCAAGGCTGACTCGTCGGACCAGCTGCTGGGGTCGTCGTGGGTGCTGACCCCGCCCGCGTCCACCACCCCGTCGCAGTCGTCGTCGATGCCGTTGCCCAGGTCTTCTTCGGCTTCGGGGTTCACGGTATCCAGGGTGTCGTCGCAGTCACCCTCGGCTTCGGTCCAGCCGTCGCCGTCGGCGTCGGTGTCCGCGGAGAAGGCCAGCAGGACGTCGTCGATGCCCCAGAAGTCCCCCGCGGCTCCGCCCAGCACCAGGCTCTCCACCGGCTCGCTGAAGTGCAGGCCCAGAAAGCTCCCTCCGCGCAGGTTGTCCGAGCTGACCTCCACCGTCCAGCCGCTCAACAGCAGGGCTCCGGTGCCGCCGGTGGCCTCCACCAGGAAGTCAGCGCGGGCGTCCAGCAGGCGCAGGCCCACCGAGTCCACAGGATCGGTGAAGATCAGCTCCAGGCTGCTGGCGCTGCTGGTCTGCAGGGCGGCCCCGAGCAGGCCGCCGGGACGCGCGCCGTCGATCTCGTCGTCGGCCACCAGGCTGCCGGCGCTGCTGAAGATCAGCCCATCCGCAGCGTAGAGGCTGGAGACCTCCTCGCCCAGGCTGGCGATCTCGAAGTCGAAGCTGGCCAGGGGAGGGTCTCCCCAGAGCTCGTCCACGTCCCAGCGCCAGTGCTCTTCCACCTCGCGCAGCTGCAGCGCATCGTCGATCCAGCCGTCGCAGTCGTCGTCCACCAGGTTCCCGAGGGCCTCGCCCGCACCGGGGAACACCGCGGGATCTTCGTCGTCGCAGTCCATGGCGCGGGCCTCGATGGTGACGAAGCCGTCGCCATCGGCGTCTGCGAAGCTCGGGAACCAGCTCCACACGGCCAGCATGCCGTTGCCGGTGAGGCCGTCCTCGGAGGTGTAGGGAGCACCCAGGGCCAGGTCTCCGTAGCCGTCGCCGTTGAAGTCCTCGGCCAGCGCCAGCGCGCTGCCCGCCGCGCCGCCGCTCCAGGATCCATGGAGCTGCTGCTGGGCGCTGCCGGCGTCCTGCAGGCCGGCGGAGAGTGGGCTCGTGAAGGCGTAGATCACGCCCCCTGAGGTGACACCTGAGATGTCCTCGGCCGGGGCCGCCAGCGCGAGATCGAGGCTCCCGTCCGCGTCCAGATCACCCGCCGCCAGCGCGCTGCCCAGCTGCGCGAAGGCGCCGCTTCCCCACACGGAGCTGTCGGCCGTGCCCAGGCTGTGGGTGCCCGACAGGGTCCCGGCATCCAGCAGCATGTAGACCAGTCCAGCCTGGCTGCCCGCCGAGTCCTCGCCGGGAGCCCCCACCACCAGGTCCCCGAGCCCGCTGGCGTCCAGGTCGGCGGCCAGCACCGCGCTGCCAGCCCCGTCGAAGGCGTTCTCCCCGGTGAGGGTGGCCGCGGCGGCGGCGCTCACCGACCAGGAGCCCGACCAGGAGTCGCCGGGCACCAGGTACACCGCGCCCGCACCGGAGGCCGCGCTGTCGGCGTCGGGGGAACCCAGCAGCAGATCGCTGCGCCCGTCAGCGTCGAGGTCTCCCGCCGCGAGCACGCCCCCGAGGGTCTCGTCTAGATGGCTGCCCAGCAGGACCGCCGCGGCGTCGCTGGCGGCGCTCCCGCCCGATGGCAGGCTGCCCGCGCCCAGAAACAGGTACACCGCTCCGGCGTTGGTGGCGGCGCTGTCCTCGTAGGGCGCGCCCAGCAGCAGATCCTGGTAGCCATCGCCGTCCACATCTCCGGGCAGGAGCACGCCCTGGCCGAGCCTCGCCGTGCTGGAGCTGCTGGGCCCATCGATGATCCAGTCCGCGGCGTCCGCCAGCTCGAGATCCCCGCTGATGTCGGGTCCCAGCAGCAGGTAGGCGGAGCCGGCGTTGGTAGCCGCGGCGTCGGCGTAGGGCGCTCCCACCAGCAGATCGTCCAGCCCGTCTCCGTCCAGATCCCCCATGGACAGCGCCGCTCCAGCCCCGTCGCCGCTGCTCTCTCCTCGCAGGCTGTTGCCCGCCGCCGACAGGGCGCCGCTGGCGGTGGGCCCGTAGATCACCCAGCTCACGCCCTCGTCCAGGTCCCTTCCCCCCACGGCCAGATCCGAGAAGCCGTCGCCGTTCAGGTCGCCCGCGGCCAGCGCCTGGCCCACGTAGCCCCGGTCCTCGTCACCGGGGAAGAGGTGTCCGAGGGAGTCGGTGGGGATCTCTGCAGCCGTGGGGCGCGAGCCCGATCCGTAGAACCAGGCGGCGGAGTCGTCGGACAGCCCGCCGCTGCAGGACCAGGCCAGGCCAGCCCCGGAGTCGCCCTGGATGCCCACCACGGCGCCCGCTCCGCCGTCCACGGCGCTGTGGCCGAAGCTGACGTCAGCCAGCTGGATGACCACCTCGGAGCTGTGCTCCAGCAGCCACAGCTGGAAGCTGCCCAGCCCGCCGAGGCTCGAGTGGGCCACCTCGGACCACTCCAGGGCGAAGACCCGGTGCGGATAGCGGCCCAGGCTGTGGCTGCTGACCTCGCCCGGGGCCAGGTCGTCCCAGAACGGCGACATGCCCACCCAGCCACCCGTGCCCGGGCAGCTGCCGCTGGCGGAGTCCACAGCGCCGTCCAGGAACAGGGCCCCGTTGGAGGAGAGGGTGGCGGCATCGTAGTCCAGCCCGTACCACCGGAAGCTCCAGGGCAGCTCGAGCTCCAGCAGCTCATCGTCGGCCAGGCTGTGGGACTGGCCTGCCGACAGGTCCAGCCAGGCGCTGGGAGGACCATCGGCCTCGAAAGAGTCGGCGTAGCGCAGGCCCTCGCTGTCGGGACCACCCGTGCCCGCTCCTGCCACCGCGGTCAGGAGCAGCAGCGGCCAGGGGAGGGGAGGCATGCCCGCAGTATAGCCGCGGGGGTTCAGTCTTCGGACAGAGCCTCTACCACCTCGGGCAGGTCCAGGGACTTGAGGTGGGCGCTGGCCGTGCGGCCCGAGTCGAGGTCCCAGTTCATGGCCCGGTAGTACTCGCGGATGAAGCCATCCACGTCCAGGGTGGTCTTCTTGAAGGGCCCGGCCTTGAGGGGTGGTTCGCCGTACATGCGCGGGTGGGGACGGCAGTCGCGGGCTGGGTTGATGCCCTCGCGCAGGTTGAAGGCGTGCCGGAGCTGGTGGATGCGTTCACCCGCCGCCAGGTATTGATCGGCGGTGAGCTCCCAGCCGGTGGCCGCGTTCATCCAGCCCACCAGGGGCAGCGGGCCACCCACCTGGGTGCCGAAGAAGCAGGCCCCAGCCACGTCCACCAGCATCTTGTACCAGGAGTCCACCGCCAGCATCTCGCCCTTGCCCGCCGGCTTGCTGCGGCTGCGCTTGAAGGCGATGGGGGGCAGCTTGGGGGCCCGGCTGAACTGCTTCTCGAGGTTCTGGAGCTCGAGGTAGGTGAAGGCCGAGATGGTGTGCCGGCCCGGGGTGGGCTCGCAGCTGTAGGTGGCCAGGTAGCCGGCGTCGAACTTGCTGTCGTGCATGGGCACTTCCATGCCGCCGCAGTGAACGGCGAAGCGGTCCGAGCCCTTGCCGATGCGCTCGGCGGCCCGTTTGACCCCGTCGGCCAGCACGTCACCCAGCCCTTCGCGGGCGATGATGCGCTCCACGAGCGTGACGATGGCGGCCCCAGCTCCCCAGCGCAGCTCCAGGCCGCCGGTGTCTTCTTTGCTCAGCAGCCCCTCTTCGTAGCACTCCACCGCGAAGGCCACGGTGGCGCCGGTGGAGATGGTGTCGATGCCGGCGCGGTTGCACAGGTCGTTGATCTTGAAGATGGACGCCAGGTCGTCGTTGAGCACCAGGGTGCCGAAGGCCCCCAGGGTCTCGTACTCGGGCTTGTGCATGCGCTCGATGGGCCACGGGCCCTGCTTGAATTCCACGATGCCGCCGCAGCGCAGCGGGCAGGAGAAGCAGCCGTACTTCTTGACCTCGTGCTCGATCACCGCTTCGGCGCCGAGGCGCTGCGCGCGCTTGAGGGGGAAGTCCACGCAGCCGGCCCCGGCCCAGTTCTTGACCGGCGAGTCGCCGCTCTCGCAGGACATGGCGGTCAGCGCCGGGGTGCCGAAGCGCGCCAGCAGCAGGCGCCACAGGTCGGCGGGCTGGCGAGGGGGCATGGGGTTGACCCGCGTGAGCCAGCCGGTGGCGCCCAGCAGGCGGTCGCCCAGCACCCGGTTTATGGGCCCTTCGGTGCTCGTGGCGGCTTTGAACTCCTTGGTGAGCGCCGAGATGCGCTCCTTGTCGGCCACGCCCACGCGGCTGCGCCCGCTGGCCACCACCGCCTTGAGCTTCTTGGAGCCCATGACCCCACCCAGCCCTCCGCGGGCGGCGATGCGGCCGTCGTCGTTGCAGATGCCCGCCATGAGGCTGCGGTTCTCACCGGCGGGGCCGATGCAGGCCACCTGTGACCACTTGCCGTGGGTGCCCCGGAGGGACTCCTCGGTGGCGGTGGTGTCGAGGCCCCACAGCTCGCCGGCAGCGCGGATCTCGACGCCGTCTTCGCTGAGCAACAGGTAGACGGGTTCCTCCGAGCAGCCGCGCACGAAGAGTCCGTCGATGCGGCAGCGCTTGAGGAAGGGGGAGAAGTAGCCGCCGCAGTTGGCGTCGCCCCAGCCACCCGTGGCGGGTGACTTGCCCACCACCATGAAGCGCCCGGTGAAGGTGCTGCCCGTGTCGGTGAGCAGGCCCGGCACGAAGCCCAGCACGTTGTCTGGGCCCATGGGGTCGGCGCCCGCCGGGATGCGATCCCAGAGCACCTTGGCTGCCAGGCCGATGCCGCCCAGGAAGCGCTCGTAGAAGGCGGGCTCGAGCTCTTCGTACTCGGCCTGTCCGGTGCTGAGATCCACATGGAGGATCCTGCCCCAGTACCCGCGACCTTCTCTACCCTGCTTCGCGTCCGACATGTGGACTCCTGCTGGTTGTATGCCCTGGCTCCCTATCGCGGGATCGCCGAAGCGTGCAGCGCCCGGGCGATCTCGCGGGGCTGCGGCTGTGCAGTCGAGGGGTCACGTTGCAGGCTGGACTCGAACCGGTAGGCCAGGGAGAGCCCACCCCAGGCCAGCACGGGCAGCTCGCCAGTGGCGCTGCGGAGGTCGTCTCGCAGGGGCACGTCTGCCCTGCCCAGCAGCGTGACAGCGAAGCCTGAGCCGTGCTCCCAGCCCAGCAGCGCCCCGGCGCCGGTGTGCTGCGGGCCCCCTCGATCGAGCCCCATGTAGAACTCGTTGAAGCCGGTGTTGGCCAGCGACAGCCCCAGGCCGCCCTCCAGGAAGAAGCCAGGGCCGAAGCCGGCGCCGCCCTGCACGCCCGTCTCGGACCACCAGCCAGCGCGCGCCCCCCAGAAGTCGATGGCGTGGTTGGAGAAGATGGCCAGAGGCCCGAGGCCCCAGCCGAGCTCGCCCGTGAGCTCGGCGGTGATCAGGCCACCGCCTTGCCTGGGGTCCAGGTAGACCACCAGGCTCGGCAGGAAGACGAAGTCCTCCCAGCTCTGCTCCATGGTCAGGGTCAGGTCCACCTCGTTCAGGGCGAGCCCGTCGATGGGGCCCAGGGTGGCGTTGGTCCACACGATGAGATCGGCGTTGGCGATGCCCAACCAGGCTGTGGGCTGCAGCACCGGACCCTCGCTCAGGGGCACGCCTCGGAAGATGAAGCGGTTCGCGCTAAGCACCTCCACCCCTGCCCGAACGGGGACGGGCTCGATCCCCGGGGGCAGATCCGAGCTGGCGGAGACGGGAGAGGCCAGCAGCGTGCAGGAGAACAGGGCGGGGTTCATGGGGTTCTCCAAGTCGGGGTCGGACTTTCGCGGAGCGCGCGGAGCGAGGGTCTCGATATCTGCCTGTGGAGCCGATGCAAGGCCTGTGCTCCGACAGCTCTTCGCACCTTGACGACCGCGCCGGCGTGGGTTCAATAGACCGTACGCGGACCGACTTCCGGTTGCAGCGGGGTGGGTGGGAGTGACCCGACACGCGCGTTCGGGCACTCCTCGTGGAAGGCCCGCTCCCACTCGCAGGAGGTTCACATGTCCGTCATCCTCACCGGCAGCGATCTGTCCATCGAAGACGTGGTCGCGGTGGCGCGCCACGGCGCCCGAGCCGAGCTCCACCCCGAAGCCGTGGGCCGCATCGAGCACTGCCGGGCCTTCATCAACGAGCGCATCGAAGCTCGCGAGACCATGTACGGCGTCAACACCGGCATCGGCGAGTTCTCCGAGGTCATCCTCACCGATGAGCAGTGCAGCCAGTTCCAGCGCTACCTGATCTACAACCACGCCGCCGGCATCGGCGAGCCCTGCCCCATCGAGCACGTGCGCGCAGCCATGCTCCTGCGCGCCAACGTGCACTGCAACGGCAACTCCGGTTGCCGGGTGCAGATCACCCAGGCCTTCATCGACTGGCTCAACGCCGGTGTCACCCCCGTGGTGTGCGAAAAAGGCTCGGTGGGTGCCTGCGGCGATCTGTCGCCCATGAGCCAGATCGCGCTGGTGCTCCTGGGCGAGGGCGAGGTCTTCTACCAGGGCCAGCGCTACCCGGGCGCCGAGGGGCTGGCCAAGGCCGGCCTGGTGCCCCCCGGCCTGCTACCCCGCGACGGGCTGGCCGCAATCAACGGCTCCAACCTCATCAACGGCATCGCCTGCCTGCTGGTGTACGACGCCGAGCGCTGGCTCAAGCAGGCCGAGGTGGCCTGCGCCATGAGCCTCGAGGCGCTCAAGGCCAACATGAAGCCCTACGATCCCCGCTTGCACAGGCTGCGCGGCTTCCAGGGCGCCATCACCAGTGCCTGCAACATCCGCAAGATCGTGGACGGCTCTGACCTGCTGACCGGCAAGGAGAAGGTCAAGGTCCAGGACGCCTACAGCATGCGCTCCACCCCCCAGGTCATCGGCGCCGCTCGTGACCAGCTGCGCTGGACCAGGAGCCAGGTGCTCATCGAAGCCAACGGGGTGGGTGACAACCCCATCTTCATCCCCGACGAGCAGGTGGTGCTCACCGGCGCCAACTTCCAGGGTACGCCTGTCAGCCTGCCGCTGGACGTGCTCGGAGCCTCGCTGTGCATGGTGAGCGTGCTCTCGGAGCGGCGTTTCAACCGCCTGAACCACCCGGCGCTGTCGGTGGGCCTGCCTCCCTTCCTCACCCGCGGTGCGGGCATGATGTCCGGCCTGATGCTCTCCCAGTACACCGCCGACACCCAGATCGTGGAGCAGCGCATCTTGTCCGCCCCCGCCTATGTCCAGTCCATCCCTGCCGCCGCCGACCAGGAGGACTTCGTGTCCATGGGCATGAACTCGGCGCTCAAGTCCCGCCAGATCTACGACCTGGGCTGTGGCGTGCTGGGCATCGAGATGATGGCGGCCGCCCAGGCCCTGGACTTCCGCGCCTACAGCCCCGGGGTGGGCACCCGCGCCGCCCACGCCGCCGTGCGCGAGGTGGTGGAGTTCCTGGACGTGGACCGCCCGCTCTTCGACGACCACAACGCCATGAAGGCCGCCACCGCGGAGTACAGGATGCTCGACGCTGTCGAGGCCGCCATCGGCGAGCTGGACGCCTACTAGTGCCCGTGCCCAGAAGTACCTGCCCACCCTGCTGGGCGGCCAGATAC
>CAZCFB010000140.1:0-8579 GCA_964497805.1 uncultured Kofleriaceae bacterium | reverse complement strand
GGTCGGACAGGGCCCGGCCGGACAGGTCCAGCCAGCGCAGGTTCTTCAGCCGCCCTACTGCCTTGAGTCCCTTCAGCGGCAGCCGCTTCCACGGTGGCGGCTTGCCAAACACCGAGATGGGCGCGCTGTGGTCCAGGTGCAGGTACCGCAGGTGCCGTAGCTTGCCCAGCGGCGAGACGTCCGTTACCGGGCATCCGGCCAGGGACAGCTGGTCCAGGTTCACCAGGCCGGCAAGCGGGCGAAGGTCGCGGATCTTTGTGTTGCGCGCCTTGAGCGACCCCAGCAACCGCAGAGCCGAAAGCGGCTTGAGGTTGATCACCCTGGTGTTGCCGATGTCCAGCTCCTGCAGGTTCTTAAGCCCGGCCAGCGGGCGCAGGTCCGCCACCTGGGTGTCCAACAGCAAAAGCGCGCGCAACCTGGTGGCAGCTGCCAGGGGGCGCAGGTCCTTGACCCTGGTCTGCTCAAGGTCCAGGTCCCGCAGGTGCTTGAGCCCGGCCAGGGGACGCAGGTCCGTCACCCCGGTGAAGCCCAGGTCCAGCTGCTCCAGGGCGGTGAGCCGGGCCAGCGGCCGCGCATCCTTGACTGCCGTGCTGCTCAGGTCCAGGTCCTCCATCCGCACCAGGCCGGACAGCGGCGCCACGTCAAACACCCCGTCCGACATGGACAGGTCGAGCCAGCGCAGCCGCTTGAGCCCGGCCAGGTGGCGCAGAACGATCACCTTGGTTTCGCGCAAGCTCAGCCCGGAGAGCCCCTTGAGCCTGGCCACGGCCTTGAGGCTGACCACAGGAGCCCGGTTGAGTCGGAGCACCCGCAGCCGCTTCAGCGCGCCCAGGCCCTGCCAGCGTTTCAGCGTGGAGTCGGACAGGTCCAGATCCCGCAGGTGCTTGAGCCTGGCCAGGGCCCTGAGCTGCGAAGGCTTTTCAACCCGCACGGCCAGCTTCCGCAGCAGGCCCAGGCTCTTCAAGGGCCCCACCGCTGACCAGCCCTCGCAGCGGGCGTCCTCTGCGCTGGAATATAGCTTGTCTCCGCAGAAGGGCACCTGGCGCAGAGACTCCACGATCACCAGACCTGGCCGCGCGCGGCGCAGGGCACGCAGCGCCTTGGGGACCACCGAGTCGGGGTCCACCTTCAACCGCCGCAGGCCGCGCAGCCGAGCCAGCGGGCGCAGCGAGGGCAGCGGGCGGGTGGTAGATAGCTCCAGCCGCTCCAGCTGGCGCAGCCCCCGCGCAAAGGAGAGCTTCCGCAGGTTGGCGTCGGGCCCAAGCTCCAGCACCCTCAGCTGCCTGAGCTTGCCCAGGGGCGAGAAGTCTCCCCCGGCCGCCTTGATACGCACCAGCACCAGCTTACGCAGCCGGGGCAACCCGGCCAGAAACCCCAGGTCCACGCCCTCTCTGTAGTACAGGGCCAGCTCCTCCAGCCCGCCCAGCTTGCCCACCATGGCCAGCTGTTCATCGGTGGGCTCTGACAGCTTGAGCACCCTGAGCGCGGGCAGCTTGAGCAGCACAGACAGGTCCTTGACCTTGACTTCGAACAGGTCCAGCCGCTTGAGCCCCACGAGCGCAGCCAGCGGTCGCAGGTCCGTGACCCTGGTTTCGCCCAGGTCCAGCTCCTCGAGATCCTTGAGCGGACGCAGGAGCGCCAGGTCCGCAAAGTCCGACTCGGAAAGGTCCAGCCGCCGCTGCCCGCCCCGGCGCGCATGGGGCCGGTAGTCCTGCCCCTTGCCGTACTCCAGGCTCCGCTGGCGCTGCCGCGCCTGCCGCGCCAGCGGGGCCAGGTCCGTCTTCTCCAGCCCGTCCAGGCCCAGCTCCTCCAGCTGCTCGAAGCGCAGAAGCTGCCGCAGGTCGTGCCCCCCCGAGCAGCCCATGCAGTCGATGTACTTGTCGTCCAGGTAGGCCGTGTCGCCGCACACCGGCACGCCATCGGCCGCGGCGGGAGCGGGGCCCAGCAGCGCCAGGAGCAGGGCCATCAGCAACAGCAAGCGACTTCGCGTCATCATCGATCAGTACCCCTACTCAACAGCGCGATGATGATAGCTTGCACCGCGAGGAACATCACCAGTGGACTTGTCAGGCAATGGCCGGCGACGTGAAGGCCCCACGCCGATCACGGCCAGGATGATGATTGGCTATTCCTGCAAGTGGCGGTACCTCTCCTCCTCTTCACCATCCAAGAAGCAGGCCAGCTCCTGTTGGAACTGTGCTCGGGCCACTTTGCTCAGGCGCCCGGGCAAGGCCGTACAGTAGAGACAGGACCCGGTTGAGCACTTCTTGTGCCCCTTGAAGATGCCAAGGTCCCAGTAACCCCAGCAGCCGCAGCCTTGCCGGCTTGGGCGCTGCTGCCGTGGGCCGCGGTTCCAGCCCTCACCGAACATGGCCTTGCCCACCGCGGTGATGTGGTCGCGCGAGATGCAAGCCCCATCGTGACCCCACCCTGCCATGCCCTGGTCCTGGCCCACGCAGCAGGTGGAGAACTGAATCCCCAGCTCCTGGGCGACCTCGTTCAGGGAGCGAAAAGCATCGCTGGGCGAGTCTACATCCGCTGGCAGAAGGCCCTCCGACTCCATCCTTTGACGGATATGGTGGTACTTGGTCCCGGGGCCGTTGCCGCACATCATGAAGCTCGTCTTCACCCTCGTCACCCCCAGACGAGAAAACGGACCGAGCACCGTATTGATCGCCTTCTGGGTGTCATTGCGCAGGATCTCGCCGCCTGGGGCTGTCAGGACCAGGAGCGGGTCATAGCGCAGGGTCACTCCCTTCGGCTCGATCAAGCCGGACTCAAGGACCCTGGCAAGACCCGCGTAGTTTTCCTGGTAGCTCGGGATGCCTGGCTCCACCAGCGTCCCGCCGAAGCCAGTCACAGTGAGTTGAACGGTCAGCGCAATCTGGTTGTCGAAATAGACCTCCAGCATGCGCCGAAGTCCCGGGTGATCCACGAGGTTGGTGATGGGGCCCTTGGTCCAGAGCACTGCGGCAGGCACATGATCGAGATCCAGCGCTTTGGCCGGGATCCTGGACCCCCTGCCCAGGTAGACAGGTTTCTTGCCCAGCATCACAGCCGCGCCTTCATCAGGACAACAGCGGACCATGTCAATGACCCGGGACATTGATAGGTACCGCTCCTGCCACTCTGTTCTGGTGTATCGGTCCATGTCACACCTCCTGTGTTCCAAGACTGAAACGAGCAAGCTTGCCTCTTTGGCTTGTCTTATTGACGTCCCCCGGAAGGGCGGGGTTACCGTCTTTTTTTTTCATCTTGGGCATAACCGTTTCTCGGGGCCACGCGTCTATGTAATCGCACCCTGGCGAGCGGCGGTCGCTGGCCTGAGCGGCGCGTTGGGAAGATCCGAAGAGCAGGAGGAGACATGGCAATTAGAGCCAACAACAGCTGGTTCACAGTGGACAAGGAGGGCCTGGCCAAGCTCATGGAGCGCCGGGGGGTGGGGTTTGTGCTCACCGAGCTGCTCCAGAACGCCTGGGACGAGGACGGCGTCACCCGGGTCGAGGCGTCCCTGGCGCCGGTCAAGGGCCGCCGTGCGAGGGCCAGGTTGGTCATCGAGGATGACGCCCCGGATGGATTCCAGGACCTGGCCGACGCGTACACCCTCTTCGCCGAGAGCTACAAGAAGGCCGACGCCACCAAGCGCGGCCGGTACAACTTCGGGGAGAAGATGGTGCTCGCCCTGTGCGAGAGCGCGCGCATCGAGAGCACCACGGGGTCGGTCATCTTCAAGTCAAGCGGGGACCGCCAGCCCGGGCGCAAGCGGCGGGCAGCCGGGTCGCGGTTCGAGGCGATCATCCGGCTGACCCGAGCGCAGGTGGGCGAGGTGGCCGAGGCCGCGACGCTGGTGCTCCCGCCCGAGGGCATCGAGACCATCTTCAACGGCGAGGTCCTCCAGAGCAGGATCCCGCTGGTGACCTTCGATGCGTCGCTGCCCACCAGGATCGCGGACGACGAGGGCGTCCTCCGCCCCACGGTGCGCAAGACCCGGGTGGAGGTCATCAAGACGCGGCCGGGGGAGCGGGCCCATGTCTACGAGATGGGTCTGCCCATCGAAGAGATCGACTTCCAGTGGCACATCAACGTGATGCAGAAGGTGCCCCTCGGCCTGGAGCGGAGCAGGATCGGCAAGGCGTACCTGAACCGCGTGACCGCCCATGTGCTCAACCACGCCTTCGAGCACATGGACAGGGAGCGGGCCGCGAGCCCGCAGGTACAGGACGCCATCGGGCATCCTGAGATCTCGTTTGAGGCCTACAACAGGGTCCTGAACCACAGGTTCGGCCCCAAGCGGGTGATGCGTGACCCGAGCGACCCGGAGGCCGAGGGGACCGCCCTCAGCAAGGGGTACACCGTGGTTGGAGGGAACCAGCTCTCCAGGGCGGAGAGGGAGCGGCGCAAGGAGTTCCAGCGGCAGGACAGAGATCCCCTCGTCCCCGCCGGGCAGGTCTTCCCGAGCCCGAAGGCCTGGGCCGAGAACGGAAAGACAACGGTGTTCCGCGTCGAGAGGTCTGCGTGGACAGATGGGATGAGGCGGGTGGAGGCCTACGCTGTGCGCCTGGCCTCGCAGCTCATCGGCCACGCAGTGAGGGTGTCGTTCTACCCCCACATGGCTGAAAACAAGATCGCCGCCACCTACTGCCGGGACATCGCGGCGCTGGACTTCAACCTGAAGCGCCTCACGAAGTCCTGGTTCGAGGGCACGTCACGTGAGGACCTCAAGCGGATCAACGAGCTGCTCATCCACGAGTTCGCCCACGAGTATTGCTCCAACCACCTTGACCATGGATTTCACAACGCCATGGGGGAACTCGGCGCCAAGCTGGCCGATCTGTACCTGGCCGGCGACGTGAAGCCAGGTGAGTTCGGCTACGGGGGCGAGTAGCTCTGGCGATCGTGCAGTGTCACCATCCAACGGGGTTCAGCTGCAGCGACGAGTTCGGCCCGCAGGGCCGTGCGAAGTCAACCTACGACTTCCACCGTGTGAGGGGAATTTGGACCGCTGAAATGATTGACGAAATCCAATGAAATTCAACCACTAACGTAACCCAGCGTCACGGGCCGTCACCCACCGTCAATCATTTGTAGGGGAAATGTAGGGAGCCGAGGCGACTGCCACCCTGAAATTTCACTTTGGTGGTCAATGTAGGGGCCAAAACGCCCCTGGATCAACTCCCTAACATCCAAGGAAAAGCAGCGTCCTTCCATAAGGATAGGAGCTGCCCCAACGAGGCGTTGATAACTTCCACTCTAGGTCGAGCTTCAACCGCAAAGCTGAGATTTTAGGGGGCTTCGTGTGGGAGCAGGGGAACGGCTTACCAGCTGGTCCGCTATACGGTCAGCGATCAGGTTCGCCAGAGCGTCTAGCAAGTCAGCGGGATTGAGGCGATCCATGAGGACTAATACCCTATCTCGCCCTGTCCCAAGAACTGTCCCGCGCACTTTTTACATCTTTTTTTCCTAAGCCGTTCCAGGGGCTTCGCCGCCGAAATATGTTTTCCTGGCGTTCGAGCTTGCTTCGTTTGCGATCCAGCAGGGTGGTAGGGGCATGGGCGGGCAATGAAGCCCGCACCACAAAGCCCCCGCCCGAAGTTGCGGGAAAGGACGGAAACCATGACCGCGACCAGAAAGAAGAAAGTGAGGCTAGTGAACCCGAACCAGATGAAGGATGTGAAAACCCGGCTGATTGTCCAGGGGCTTCCCTGCAGAATTGACGGTGTGGACCTGTGTGTGGTGTGCGGGGCTGCCACCGGGACACCCTACAGCCACATCGTGGAAGTGAAGGCGGACGGTCAGACCTACCTATCTGAACCCATCCTGGCATTGTGCCCGGACCACCGGGGGACGCGGGAAGCGAAGGACGCGATCCAGGAATGGGTCTACACGATGTTTGCTGACCCCGCCGCCCACTACGCCCGCTGTGGGCGTGACGCCTTGCAGGCATGGGCGGACGCCCCGGAACCTGACCAGGAAGCCGCTCTGCTGTGCCAGTCCTACGCGGACCAGGTTGAAAGCCATGGCGGGCGGGAACGGTACGCTGACGTGGTCCGCGATCTGCGGGCTATGTCCCGCTTGCTGGCGGTGGAATGACCATGGCCATCAAAATCAAGCTGGTAGACCTGCCCCAACTGGCCCACCGTCCGTGCGTTGAATGCGGTCAGCCCGCAGCCGCCCACCAGGTCCACGTCGTGGTCGGGGACACGGTGGTCCCCCTGTCAAGTTCGCCCCTGTGCCTGGACCACCTGGTGGACGATGACGGTCTGATTGAATATGACCTGGCGACCATGCCCCCCTTGCAAGCCATCCAGTTCGCCCGTGGAACCGCCACCCGGATCCACCAGGAACACGGCGAGAAGTTCGCGGAGGTAACCGCTGTGCTGGCGGACTACGCGGACAAGCTCGTAGACGGACTGGGGTGGACCGAACGGATCGCCTTCAATTTCTGTCAGCCGAAAGCTGGGGAAGCCAACTGACCGGGCGTGGGTTTCGCCGCCGCCACCGGGACACCCTGGGGACGGTGGCTTGCAGCGGCTGTACGGTCCTGTTCTGGTATTAGGTCACCGGCAGGGAACTGTTCCCATGCCCAGCGGCAATTGGATATCTCGCTGAATAATTCTGATTGTCGCTGGGCAGTTCCAAGCCTGAAGAGGCTCCGGGGGGTGATTCCAGAACATCGTCAGCGGTGATCAAAGGAAGATTGGAAATTCATGCTTGCCAGGGCAGGGCCCTCCGGTCGATCCTTGCTCCATGCCTCCCACTGACCCTGACCTGGCTCTCCGGCAGGCGGCTTTCCAGCACCTTGAAGTGCTAGTCGCACTGCATGGGCCGGTGTTGCCCTGGAGCCTGTTTCAGCAAGGCTTCATGTTCCAAGGTGAGCAAATCCTGTTCGGGAGCACGCCAAGGGGGATCCACCGGCCACGGCAGATGAAGGGCGGGGCTTTGTCGATCAAGACTACCGTGCCCAAACCCGGACGAGAGGCCCGGTACGACGACCAGATCGCTTCCGGCGTTGGGCACTTCGTCTACAAGTTCCAGGGTGACAGCCCCAGGGCCAGGGACAACCTGTGGCTCCGAGATGCCCATCGGCTTCAGGCTCCCCTCATCTACTTCTATGGCATCGATCCTGGCCTCTACCGCCCTCTCTGGCCCGTGTTCATCACCGGCTGGGATCCGGCCAACCTTCAATGCTGCGTGTCCGTGGACGAATCCCTGGTCCAAGACCCCGGCGAAGATCTGGATGTAGTCACCCTCCGGCGCAAATACCAGACCGTGGAGGCCAAAAAGCGACTCCACCAGGACGGCTTCCGGGCACTGGTCCTGCGGGCCTACTACACCCGCTGTGCGATCTGCAACCTGCCCAGGGCTGAGCTACTAGAGGCGGCCCACATCCTTCCTGACAGGGATGAGCGTGGCCGCCCCGAAGTACCCAATGGCCTGTCCCTCTGTCGCCTTCACCACGGGGTCTACGACCGGAACCTGTTGGGCATCCGGCCAGACCTGGTGGTCGAAATCGCCCCCAAGCTGATGAAAGAGCATGACGGCCCGGTGCTGGAGCAGGCCATCAAGGGCTTCGATAAGAAGAAGGTCCAAGTGCCACGTCGTCGGGTGCTCCGTCCTCGGGAGGACTACCTGGATGAACGATACGAGCTATTCCGGAAGGCGAGCTAGGGGGAGAAGCCGATGGCCACCGACAACAAGATCCTCGTTGGGCGTGCCGCCCACACCAACATCGAGTACAGGAATGGAGGCACCATGAATGGGTTCATCTCCTCTATGATAGTAGTCCTCTGCACTGTTCTTATTGGGGGACACGGCTGCTCCTCAGATTTGGAAAAGAACCTGGCCACATGTAAGAGCAAGGAAACCGCCTGCCAAAGCCAAATGGATAAGCTGAAAAGTGAGCTAAAGAAGCTCCGTCCCCTGTCTGGTCAGGTAAGCCAACTTGAGAAACAGGTCAAGCAACTCACGCAAACACCAGATGGACACTGGCGGACGGCCAACCAACTCCAAGAAGATGGGGCTCTAGAAGGTGCAGAGAGAGCGTATACGAGTTTTCTCAACAAGTTCCCGAACGATAACAGATCCCGCGAGGCGAGGAAGCGCATCTCCGTGATAGCCAAACAACGCCGCAAATCAGAGTTGCTTGCCGCAAAGCAACGAAAGGAGCAAGAGAAACGTCGCAAGCAAGAGGAATTGATAGCACGCCTTGATTCGGTGACCGTTGATCAGATCGTCGCTGACCCCAAAGCGTACCGTAAGCAAACCTTCCGCCGCAGAATATGTTGTGAGCGTCCAGAGAGGGACCTAATGGGAAGGTACATAGTGTCATGCTACTGGAAACTCGATGGATCCACTGTTGATTTGGATTCAAAGGTGCTTGTGAAAATCAAACCCGCCATAGCCCACCGCTTTCCAGATGAGGCTGAAAAGGTGGATAGGACCTTCTGTAAATATATGGTGGAGGGGGATCTGTATTTTGGGGGATTGATCATTCCCGGCCACGGGGCTCCGTTGATGAAACTAACTAAGGGGGCTGTCCAAAATTACCTTGTCAACTACGGTCGAGTATGATCAAACCA
>CAZCFB010000139.1:0-8646 GCA_964497805.1 uncultured Kofleriaceae bacterium | reverse complement strand
AGAAGTCCTTCATCCGCCCCTCCTTGCCCTTGCCCTTGCCCTTGCCCGACCGCCGGAACATCTCCTTCATGTCCTGGACCTTGCCCTGGGCCCGCTTCATCAACCGCGCCCGCCGCACCTGCTTTCCCATGCGCCCTGCCTGCTGCCCTGCCTGCTTCATGGAATTGCGCGCCTGCCCCAGCTTCTGGTTGCGCAGCCCGGCGGCCGCCCGCGAGAGGTCGCGGTTGAGCCGCTCCAGTTGGCGCCTCTGAGCCTGCCGCCGCTGGCTCTCCCGGTTGAGCCGCTCCAGCTGGCGCCGGTTGCGCTGCAGCCGCCTGCGCAGGGCCGGATCCGAAGGGGCGTCCGCCTGCTTGCGTTGCAGCCGCCTGCGCTCCTGTTCCAGCGCGCGCGCTCGCCGGGCCAGGGAGCGGTCCTCGGGGATGCGCCGCCGCGCCGCCCGCTCCAGGCGACGGCCCAGGCGCCGCTGAGCCGCCCTGTCCAGCTCCTTGAGCCTCTCGGCCAGGGCCGTGAGCTCCTTGCCCGCGCCGGCCAGATCCTTCTGCTGCAGGGCCTTGCCCGCGTCCTTGCCCGGGCGCTCCTTGGCCAGCTCGGCCCCCTCCTTCTTGAGCTGGCGCAGCAGCTCGTCAAAGTCTCCGCTGAGCCCGTCGAAGAACCTGCGCTCCAGGGCGGAGAGCTTCTCGAACAGCTCCTTGCGGGTGAGCTCCCGGCGCTCCAGGCGGGCCAGCAAGGCGGCCAGCTCCTGGGCCAGGCTCGCCGCTTCGGCCACATCCTGCTCCAGGGCATCCTGGCGCAAGACCTCCACCAGGGCGCGCTGGGCGGCGAGATCGTCCGGGTCCACCACCATGCCAGGCAGGGGGGCAGGGGGCGAGGTCGTGGGCGGGAGGGCCTGGCCCATGGGCTCCAAAAGGGCCACCGCCGCGATCATGGCCAGCGCCATGGCAAGCGCGCGCAGCCGCCGGGGCCAGCGGAACGGTGTGGCCCTGCTCGGGGAGATGCGCGGCGCGTGATCCAGGGCGTCACGCACCTGGGCCATCATGAAGGGGGTGAGCCGCGGGGCCCCCGCGAACTCGAGCGCGGTGCCCACCCGGTCGTGTAGCTCGTGGGTCCGGTCGATGCGCCGGGCGACCCGGCCCTGATCCAGGCCTCGCACCGCCGCCAGCATGGCGCCGCCCAGGGGGAGCACCGCGCCCGCCGCCAGGGCCCTCCAGAGCAGCCACGGCTCAAGCAACCCAAGGCGGTGGCCAAGGAGCGCCGCCGCCGCCACCACCGCCCCTGCCAACGCCCAGCTGACGGCGCCTTCAAGGGCTCGCTGTAGTCTCAACCGCCGCCGGGCCGCGCGCACCAGCGAAAGGAGCGGCCCCACCGGGGGGATCTCGTTGCCCTGGCGGGCCTGTGGGTCGGCGTCATTCATGGGACATTGGGGCCTGATTTGCCCTCATTACGTGTATGCCATGGTACGAGAGCCATAACCAGCATATGCCCATTGCTTGCCCACTCCGGCTGAACAGGGCTACGATCCTCCAATGACCTGTCGAAACTGTATCTTGATCGTGATCTCCATCTCCGCAGTGGCCCTGGCCTGCGGGGAGAATGACGCCAAACAGGACAGCGGCAACAACTACCCCAAGTGGGAATGGAGCGCGCCACGCAAGGACACTGGCATCTCCCCATGCAACGCCAGCACCTGCTACGGCTGCTGTCAGGGCGCGACGTGCATCACCCAGACCAACGACACCGCCTGCGGGTTCGGCGCTGGCAAGTGCATGCCCTGCACCAGCAAACAGACCTGCAAGGGCGGGCAGTGCGTTGAAACCACCTGCGACTCCACCAACTGCAGCAGCGGCTGCTGCGACAGCGCCAAGGTGTGCCAGAACGGCACCACCGATTCGGTGTGCGGCACCGGGGGCGCGTCGTGCATCGCCTGCACCAGCACCCAGGCCTGCCTCAACCAAAAGTGCGCCATCAAGAGCACGGGCCAGTACAAGGTGATCCTGGGGAAGATCGTTCTCGAGCAGGGCGTCTCGTGCGACATGTTTGGCAAGTGCGACCTCTACGTGGAGCTCACCGTGGGCTCCACCAAGGCCACCAGCACCACCAAGGCGGGCACCGATCAGCCGGTGTGGAACGAGTCCCTCCTCATCGCCACCCAGAGCCAGATCACCAGCAAGTTCGAGGCGAAGATCTACGACGACGACTGGCCCATTGATGAGTACATGGGTACCTGCAAGCCCACCATCACCAGCAAGGAGCTGGCCGCCGGCAAGATCACAACCGAGTGTGGGCGCTACATGAGCTACGGATTCCTCAGGACCTCCAAGGCCACCTTCGAGTTCAAGCCGAACTAGCGCACCCTCCCCCCGCCCCATTCTCATGTCGAGCTTCGAATCAGATGTCTCACTGCGGCTCAAGCAGCCCCTGGAGATGGATCACCACCTGACCTATTCCCAGCGGAGCCAGCTGCTGTCCGAGCAGGATCGTGAGCTGGAGGCCCTGTACAAGGGCCAGCCGATCCTTGAAACCCTGGCCCCCAGGCATGTCTTCAACCCGCTCTCCGGACCGGCAGCGGCGAAGCTCATGGAGTGCATCCTCACGGGCGAGGTGGATGTCCGGGGCCAGAGGGTCGTCGACCTGGGCTGCGGCTGCGGCGTCATCGGGTTGAGCTGCATCGTCCGCGAGAGCGACAGCATCCTCTTCACCGATATCAACCCCAACATCGAGCCGCTCAAGCGCCACCCGATGCTCAGGCCCGGGGACGAGGTCAAGATCCAGGATTGCCTGACGGGCGAAGCCGTGGGGTCCCGGGATGTCGTGATCTGTAGCGTCCCCACCGCCGCGGTTCCGGAGGGTCGCGAGGTCCGGATGGATCGCTTCGAGAGCGGCATCCTCTGCCCGCCCGGGTTCGTTGAGGTCGTGCTCGAACAGGCGGCGCGGGTGCTGGTCAACGGCGGGACCCTGCTCATGTGGCTCAAGGTCTCTCACCGGGGGGTGATGCCCTACCACGGCTTCATGATGAAGCTGTCCAGCCTCTTTGATCTCTCGTCCATGAAGATCCATGTCCACCAGCGGGACCAGGAGATGAAATCGGATTACGACGACCCGGGCGATCCCCTGGACTCGTCTTGCCTCATCTGCTCCATCAGGAAGAAGGGCTGAGCTTTGGGGGCGGCTCCCCACCTGCTGCGCCGGCTGTTCAAGGTCGAGGCCGGCGAGGAGCGGCTCGTGCTGCTGCTGCTGTTGCTCTCCCTCCTGAGCGGCATCCCCCGGGTATGCACGATGACGGTGGGGAACGCCCTGTTCATCCAGGCGTTCGGCGCGGAGGGCCTGCCCTTCTTCTATATGGTTTCGGCGGTGATCGTCCCGTTGTTCGGTTGGATTTACAATCGCTTCGGACGCGACCACGACCTGGCCACCATGCTGACCCGGACCGCAGCCGCCCTGGCAGTTCTGGTGGGCGGGGCCTGGATAATGCTCGGGCTCTCCGACGCAAGGTGGCCCGCGCTGGGGGTGATGATCGTCGTCGAGTTGGAGTGGGGTTTTAACCTGCTGCTCTTCTGGAGCACGGCAAATACCCTCCTGTCTGTGCGCCAGGGCAAGCGGCTGTTCGGGCTCATCGGCAGCGGCGAGATGGTGGCGATCATCGTCACGGGGACGGTGCTGCCCGGCCTGTTGCTCATGTTCGCCACGCGTGACTTGCTGCTCATCTCCGTCATGGCGGATCTGGCATTTCTGCGGGTCATCTGGCACCTGGTCGGAGACCTGAGGCGCGCGGAGGCGGAGGACATCGGAGCTACGGCCACGAGCGATGACGGCGCCCCTCGGGGGCTGTTTTCCCTGCTGGTGGACTACTGGGCCCAGGTGCCGCTGCTCTACCTGGGCATCGTGATCGCGGGCTACTACATCGTCGACGCCACCTTCTTCCTTCAGGCGCAAGTTCTGCTCCCCTCGGAGCAGGAGCTCGCGGCTTTCTTCAGCCGGCTGCTCGCCGCCGGGGCGGTGGCGAACCTCCTGATCCGCACCTTCGTCACCGCGAGGTGGACCCAGCGGGTGGGCATCATCGGCTGCCTGATCACATCTCCGGCTCTGGTGGCGGTTGTGGCGGCGGCCACCCTCGGGGCCACCCTCATGTCCGGCTCCGTCCAGCTCCTGTTCTGGCTGGTCGCGGGCCTCAAGCTCACCGAGCGGACGGCCTGGCTCGCCATTGGCCGGCCTGCCTACACGACCCTCTTTCAGCCCATGCCGCCCGCCCTGCGCCGCAGGGCCCAGGTGGTTGCCGAAACCCAGGTGGGGCAGATCGCCGGCGGCCTGACCGGCGCCGTGTTGTGGCTGCTGATCAGGGGACTCGGGGTGGGCGTGGGCGCCCTCTGCGCCATGCTCATGCTGGCGCTCGCCAGCCTGCTCAGCCTCGCCTTGCGGGCCAGGAAGAGGTACCCGGTTCAGCTGTCGCGCAACCTGAAGCAGCGTGTGCTCAACGGAGAGGCCCTGTCTCTCGACGACGCGCGCACCCGGGCCGTGCTGGAGCAGCGCCTGGAGCGAGGGTCCAGCGAAGAGGTGATCTACTGCATGCGCCTGCTCCGGGACGCGGCCCATCCGGGGATGGTCCAGCTGTTGCTCGGGCTGGCGCGGCACGAGGAGCCGTCGGTGCGGACCGCCGCCCAGGAACACCTGGAGCACATCGCTGATCCTCGGGCCGCAACGGAGCTCTGCCAGCTGCTGTTAAAGGTGGAGCAGGACCCGGAGGTCCTGCCCGCGCTGGTGGCGGCCCTGGCGGCCTCGGGAGCGGAGGACCTCTCCTTGGCGGTGGAGCCCCTGCTCGAGCATGAACATGATGACGTCAAGGCCGCGGCCATGGTCTGCCTGCTCCGCGCCGGCGATTCAACCCGGGCGGCCAGGGCCGAGCAACAGCTCTTGACCCTGGAGCGTTCCGCGGACCCGGAGCCCCGCGCGCGGGCGGCCAGCGTCCTCGGGGACACTGGCCTGACTCGGTTCGCCCCTAGGGTGCAGCGGTTGCTCACTGACCAGGCCCTCCCGGTCCGTCTCGCTTCCATGGAGGCGGCCGGCAAGCTGGCGGTGGCCGGCTTATGGCCCGCGGTGATCGACGGCCTGGGAGAACAGGATCTTCGCCCCGCCGCCACACGCGTCCTCTGTACTGGCGGGGAGTCCGCGTTGGAGGCCATTGAGGCATCGCTGCAGGGCGCCTCCGCCGAGCTCCGGGCGCTGTTGCTGCAGATCTGTGGACGTATCGGCTCCCGCCAAGGCGACGACCTGCTGCTCCAGAACCTCCTGGGAGATGATCGCCGCACCATGCAGGCGGCGCTCTCGGCCCTGCGCTTGCGCGGGTACAACGCCAGGGAGGCTGACGCCCGGGATCGCCTCACGCCGCTGCTGGCCGCCGAGAGACGGCGCGTGATCTTTCTCACCGCCGCTCAGGTGGACATGGCGGACGTGGGCCAGGCGGAGCTCCTGCGCCGCGCCATTGACCTGGAGCTCTCTCGCTCTCGCGAGAACATCATCACCGTGCTCGTCATGCAACACGATGGCCTTGACATGGAGCAGGTGCTGAGCAGCTGGCAGGTGGGGACGAGGGCCATGCGCGCCATGGTGCTCGAGCTCATCGAGAGCTCTGTACCCCGCCAGGTGTTGTCCCCTGTGCTGCCGCTCCTTGAGGATCTCACGCCGCCGGAGTGCCTGGGTCGCCTGGGCAGCCTCGCCCCCCGCGAGCAGGCCGACTTGCTTGGCCCCGGGGGACGCCTGGCCGAGCTGCTTGGCCCGGCGGGTCCGTGGCGAAGCGATCCCTGGATTCAGGGGTGCGCCATCGCTCCCGCGCTCCATATCCTGGTCCCCGGCGTCGATGAGCTGCTGACCAGCCTGGCCGAAGTTGCCGGGCCTCGCCTCGCGGGCATTGTCCATGAGAGCCGACTGGATCCCGCGGCGGCGGACCCGGGCGCTGCTCCCTCCTTCTCCACCATGGAGCGGGTCAAGCGCCTTGGCGCCGTGGCCATGCTGGAGCGTGTGCCGGGTGAGCGCCTGGCGGAGATCGTGGATGATCTGGAGGTGGTCCAGTTTCAGGCAGGGCAGCGGATCTTCAGCGAGGGAGACACTGGCTCCTCCATGTACATCTTGGTGGACGGATCGGTGCGCGTACACAGCGGGGACAGGACGCTGGTGGAGCTGGATGGCGGGCAAGTCTTTGGCGAGTACGCTCTGCTCGATCCGGAGCCGAGGTCTGCCTCGGTGACCGCGGCCTCACCGTCGACCCTGTTTCGCCTGACCAGGTCCAGGCTGTTGCGGGTGATCGGGGACTACCCCACGGTGGCGTGGGCCATCCTGGAGCAGCTGAGCCAGTGGCTCCGGGACCTGACCGTCGCCGCCCCCAGCGCCCCGACGCAAGACGCAAACCTGGGCCTGATCCGGGCCACTCCGGGGGATGCCCTGCGCAGCATGTCGCAAGTGGAGAAGGAGGTGCTGCTCGGGACGCTGGACCTCTTCGGAGAGGTTCCGGAGGAAGTGCTGAGGGAGCTCGCAAACCTGAGCGAGGAGACCTTCCTGATGGCCGGGAAGACCCTGCTGGAACAGGGGCAGCGGAACATGTCCATGTTCATCATTGTTCAGGGCTCGGTCCAGGTCCATGACGGCGACAAGGTCCTCGTCGAGCTACGAGATGGTGAGCTCCTGGGCGAGCTGTCCGCCTTCCTGGCCGCGCCTGTCTCTGCCTCGGTGACCACCCTGGAGGACTCCAGGTTCCTGGTGATCTCCCGCCAGGTCCTGACCGAGGTCATGGAGGCTCAGGTCCAGCTGATCCATGGGACCATCCGGATGATTATTCAGCGGATCCGCCGGGCCACAAGGGACCAATCCTAAGGGCGGCGGCGCTTCTTCTTGTCCTCGGGCACGGTGCCGGAGTTGCTGATCATCACCTGGAACTCGTCCGGATCCGAGGCGCGGGACAGGGCCTCCTCCACGGTGATCAGGCGCTGGGCGTACAGATTGTAGAGGCTCTGGTTGAGCGTCATCATCTGGTTCTTTGCCTGGCCGATCTGCATCTGCGAGTAGATCTGGTGCAGCTTGTCCTCACGGATCAGGTTGCGGATGGCGCTGTTGGGGATCAACACCTCGCAGGCGAGCACGCGCCCCGAGCCCGTGCTCCGCGGGATCAGGGTCTGTGAGATGACCCCCTCCAGGGTGAAGCTGAGCTGGGCCCGCACCTGCGACTGCTGGTGGGGTGGGAACACGTCGATGACGCGGTTGATGGTCTGCACGGCGTTGTTGGTGTGAAGGGTGGCCAGCGCCAGGTGGCCAGTCTCGGCCGTGGTCAGGGCCGCCTCGATGGTCTCCAGGTCGCGGAGCTCGCCGATGAGCACCACGTCCGGGTCCTGGCGCAGGATGTACTTGAGCGCCCGCTTGAAGCTCTGGGTGTCGGCGCCCACCTCGCGCTGGTTGATCAGGCACCCCTTGTGCGGGTGCAGGTACTCGATGGGATCCTCGATGGTGATGATGTGGTTGCGCCGCTCGCTGTTGATCCGGTCCACCATGGAGGCCAGGGTGGTGGACTTGCCCGAGCCGGTTGGCCCCGTCACCAGGATCAGCCCACGCGGCTTGCGGCACAGGTCCGCGCTGATTGGTGGCAGGCCAAGCTCGTTCAGGGACATGATCTTGAACGGGATGACGCGGAAGGCGCCGGCCACCGCGCCGCGCTGCATGAAGATGTTGGCCCGGAAGCGCGCCAGGTTCTTGACGCCGAAGGAGAGGTCCAGCTCCAGGTCCTCCTCGAAGCGCACCTTCTGGGCGTCGGTGAGGATGCTGTAACAGAGTTGCTTGGTCTCCACCGGCGTCAGCGGCGGTACCCTCAGCGGTACGAGGTTGCCGTCGATGCGTAGCTGAGGCGGAGAGCCTGTGGTGACATGCAGATCGGACGCCCCCTGGTCGATCATGGTCTTGAGCAGCTGGTGAAGGCTTGCCATCAGTCTGGGCCCTCCCGGCCCGTCCTACTGAAACTGTTACCAGGGTCGCTCTAGTCAGCGGCCGTCACCCTGAGGATCTCCTCCAGGGTGGTGATGCCGTTGCGTAGCTTCTCCAGGCCGGCGGCGCGCAGCGTGAGCATGCCGAGCCGGATCGACTCTGCCTTGATCTCGGCGGTGGATGCGCCCTGGAGCACCATCTCCTTGAGCTCTTCGCCGAAGACCATGATCTCGTAAAAGGCCACGCGCCCCTTGAAGCCGGTGCCGTTGCAGGTGCGGCAGCCTCCGCCCTGGTACACCTTGGCCACGGCCGCGTCCTCGGGGGGCATGCCCATGTCGATGAGGGTCTGCGGGTTGACGCTCACCTCCTCCTTACAGTCCTGGCAAATACGGCGGCCAAGGCGCTGGGCCACGATCAGGTTCACCGAGGCGGTGACCAGGAAGGGCTCGACGCCCATGTTGAGCAGGCGGCTGATGGTGGAGGGGGCGTCGTTGGTGTGCAGCGTGGAGAGCACCAGGTGGCCGGTGAGGGCCGCCTTGATGGCGATCTCCGCCGTCTCAAAGTCGCGAATCTCGCCGACCATGATGATGTCTGGATCCTGGCGCAGGAAGGCGCGCAGGGCGGCGGCGAAGTTGAGCCCGATCTCGTCGTGCATCTGCACCTGGTTGATGCCGGGCAGGTTGTACTCGA
>CAZCFB010000138.1:0-8722 GCA_964497805.1 uncultured Kofleriaceae bacterium | reverse complement strand
AGGACGGCCCCACCGTGACCCACGGCGAGATGCCCTTCGGCGCGGCCAAGATCGCGGCGGACGAGTTCGGCGCCGCCGAGGTGGTGGACCCCCGCCCGCACACCGTGGACACCATCACGGACACCTTCAAGAAGTACCCGCACCTGGGCCTCGCCCTGCCCGCCATGGGCTACGGCGAGAAGCAGACCAGCGACCTCGAGAACACCATCAACGCCATCGACTGCGACACGGTGCTGTACGCCACGCCCATGGACCTGGGCCGGCTGATCAACATCGACAAGCCCCTGGCGCGCGTGCGCTACGAGCTGGCCGACCTCGAGGGCGCCACCCTGGGCGCCGAGCTGGACAAGTTCCTGGCCAAGCTGTAGCTCCTCCGCCCTGGTGATAAACTGGGGCCGTGATTCCCCCCCAAAGTAAAATCCTGGCCCCGGCCCCGGCCCTGGCCCTCCTTGCCCTCCTAGCCCAGCCCCTGGCTTCCTGCGACAACTACGTCACAGTCCCCCCGGACACAACTCAGGACACCGGCGCCAAGGGCCCCAGGCTCGACATCGGCCCCCGCCCGGATCGCACCCCTCCCCCGGTGGACCTGCCCAAGGTCCCCAAACCCGACAAGACCATCATCAAGCCTGACACCGTCAAGTGGTGTGGCCCCCCCGGCTGCACCGGATGCTGCCTGCCCACCGGCAAGTGCCTGCCAGGCACCGGCCACAAGGCGTGCGGATTCAACGGGGCCGCGTGCCTGGACTGCACCGTGGGCGGCATGGAGTGTCAGGCCGGGGTGTGCGGCGTTTGCAAGCCCTCATGCACCGGCAAGAAGTGCGGCGCGCCGGACGGGTGCCAGGGCAAGTGCACTGGCACATGCGACGGCTGGGCCACCTGCGACAGCAAGACCAAGACCTGCACCTGCGGCAAGTCCCCCCACTACAAGTGGGTGGGCGGCGTGTGCAAGCCCTCCTGCGGCACCTTCCTCACGGCCAAGGGCTGGACGAACGCCAAGCTGGGCTGCTGCAGCAAGGGGTGCAGCGGCAAGAGCAGCAAGATGAGCGAGACGTGGGACTGTGTGTTTTGCTGCGAGAATTCGGGGAACGTCTGTAAGTAATCTGAGGCACGATCCAGGTCACATGCCTCCTCGCCTTTGGCTTCAGGGCGTGAGCGCCCTTGGCGCCACGGCGAGCAAGCCTGTGACCTCTACACGGACGGCGGAAACCAAATCCACCCGTCCTGCTCGAACACCTCCCTGTCCTCCTCGGGCATCTGCCACCCCTTGGTGGCCCAGAGGTAGGCGGTGTAGGCCGCGATGACCGCGTCGAAGCAGTGGTCATTGTCCAGGCACACCTGCTTCCACACCTCGAAGCGCAGCTGCTCGCCCAGCGCCTCCAGCATCTCCGCCCGTACGGTCCAGGCGTCGGCGCCCCGCTTGTACTGCCTGGCGAGGTTCTCCCCGAAGAGGATATGGATCGTGGCCTTGGGGTAGACCTCGATCAGGTCCTTGTTGAGCGTGAAGTGAGCGGCCAGGGAGCGGTGTAGGTAGTGGGCGCGGGCGGTGAGCGGCCCCATACCCTGGCCCAGGGTTTCCCTAGGCACGATGCCGTGCCGGCGGTGGAGCAGCACCTCACAGGCGCGCTGGGTGTACGGAGTGGTGGGGGGCTTGCGCCCGCTGCGCCAGCTGGCGGCACGCACAAGCTCGTCCCCCTTTTCCCGGAACCAGCGCACCACCGGCTCCTGGCATTGCACGAGGGTGGGGCATGACGCATGGCGGCAGCGAACACACACCGTGGGCGTCAGGGGCGCATCAACGGCCAGGAGAGATCCCTGCTGGTGCCGCCGGATGAACCGCAGCAGCGGACCGTCGTAGAACGGTTCCTGCTCCGGGGAGCGTGTGCTCAGGTACACCACCCGTACCGCTGTACCCTCTGGCTGCAGCAGCGCAACCGCCGTATTGCGCCCCTTGCCGCCACCCAGATCGATCCCGATAAACCGGCTGAAGCTGCGCGCCTTGCTGCTCATCTGGACAGCATAGCAGAGCGCCCCAACACGACAGGCTAATTGGATATCATGGCGAATTAGCTGTAAAGTTCGGGAACAAGCGGTCTGGTTGCGTTGTCCGCGTCAGAGGGAAAATCAACATGCCGCCCAGTGCGCCACTCAAGACCAAGGTTTCCTCCTGGAAGAACTTTTTGAGGCTCTTCTCGCCCAAGACAGGGCGGATCAGCCTCGTGATCCCCACCAGGAAACCCCATGCCCGGGGCGCCGCGGTGAACGTGTGCATCCACCTGCCCGAGGGTCCTCCCCTTGAAGCCAACGCCATGGTGGTCCAGGTGGTCAAGGGGCCGGACGGGGCCCAGCGCGGCGTTGGGCTGGTCCTCTCCGGGCTCACCAGGCAGCAGGAGGCCCTGGTGGAGCAGCTCCGCCAGACAGCCCTCGCCGACCGGGATGAATCAGCCAGTCTCATTCCGCCGCTCCAGCAGCCCATGCAGCCTGCGCCGATCCCGCGCCCCGAGCCAGTCCAGGCGCCCCCCCGGCAGCAGACGCCCCCCCCGGTCCACCAGCCCCCACAGCAACCCGCTCAGCAGCCCCCCAGGCAACCCGTAATGGCAGGCCAGGCGCCGCCCCTCCCCAGGCAGGCCACCCCGCCTCCTGCGCCGCCCCCTCCCCCCGGGCCCCAGGACCGCAAAGAGCAGAGCGTGATGGAAGATCTGGGCGAGAGCGAGTACCGCTTCCCTCACCCCGGGCTCCTGAACACCCCTGCCCGTCCACAAAAGCCCATCGTTGGCATGGACCTGGGCACCACCCGCTCCAGCGTGGCCGTGGTGGAGAACAACGAGGTCCTGGTGCTCCAGGCCCGCAACGGCCTGTGGGATATCCCGTCGGTGGTCGGCTTCACCGAGGTGGGCGATCCAGTGGTGGGCATCGACGCGCGGGAGATGTTCATCATCGACCCGACCCACGCGATCATGTCCCCCAAGCGCCTGTTGGGACGGCGCTACAACGAGCGCGACCTCGAGGCGTACCTGGCCGGCATGGCCATGTCCCACTCCGAGGGCCCCAACAGCGAGGTCCTGGTCCACCCCCGGGGCAAGACCCTCTCCATCCCCCAGGTGGTCGCCCCCCTGCTGTTCAGCATGCGGGTCATGGCGCAGGAGTTCCTGGACCAGCAGGTCACCGACGTCGTGCTCACCATCCCCGTGAGCTACGACGACTTCCGCCGCAAGGCCATCCGCGACGCGGCCTCTCTGGCCGGCCTCCGCGTCATCGACTTCATCGAGGAGCCCACCGCCGCGGTGCTGGCCCACCACTTCGACCAATCGTTCCGCGGCCTCGTGGCTGTGTACGACTTCGGCGGCGGCACCTTCGACTTCTCGGTAGTGGAAGTGCGCCAGGACATGCCGGAGGTCGTCTCCACCGCGGGCGACACCTGGCTCGGCGGCGACGACTTCGACCTCGCCCTGGCCAGCGCGGCGGCGAACGCCTTCTGGCGCGAAACCAAGATCGAGATCCGCAACCAGGTAGTTCGCTGGCAGCGCCTGCTCATCGCCGCAGAGAAGGCCAAGCGAGAGCTCTCCTTCAGGGACCAGACCGTGCTCGGCCTGCCCGACGCGGCCCTCACCCCGGAGGGCTCACTCTCCCTGCGCTTCCCGGTAACCCGGGAACAGTTCAACGAGTGCTCCTCCGAGCTGGTGGAGCGTTCCCTGGAGACCTGCCGCGAGACCCTCGAGATCCAGCAGATCAACCCGGATGAGGTGGACACGGTCTATCTCTCGGGCGGCACCTCGGCCATCCCTGCCATCAAGGAGGCCCTGGCTGGCATGTTCGGGCAGACCCCACGCGTGGCGATCCCCCCGGAGCGCGCGGTGGTCATCGGCGCCGCCCTTCAGGCGGCAAACGTCTACCAGAAACGCTTCCCCAACGGGTAAAAGAAGGAGCGGGCTCGCTAACTAGGAGGCCACGGAGTCAGGCTCGTCGCTCATCTCGGCGGGCTCTGACTGCATTTCGACCGGCGCTGGCTCCAGGTCGTCCGGAAAATCGTTCTCGCCCAGGAGCTGGGACGTGCCGCGGTCGCGCAGGTACTCCAGAAAGACCCGCGCCGAGTGGAGCTCACAGGCGGGGAGGATCTCCACCAGGTTGCTGATCTGCTTGCGCAGCACGTCGGTGACGCTCTCGCCGCTGGGCCTTGTGCGCTGCAGCGGCTCCACCGGCTCATCGGGCAGGGTGACATCCCCCCATGGCGCCTCCGGGTCGGGCTCCAACCCCTTGGAGGAGAACCACTGGTTGATGTGGTGCTGCAAGAGGGCGGCGCGGTAGTTAAACCACCGCTCCCGCTCCTGGGGATAGCTGAGCAGAACGTCCTTGAAGCGGCGAAAGGCCCCCTTGCCGTCTATGGCCACGAGCAGGCGCTCGCGGAGCTGCTGGTCGTCCAGCGAGGCCACGAACTGCTCCATCCACCGGTACTGCTCCCGGGAAGAGGCGGGGTCGATGCGCACATACTGCTCCGGAGCCGCAGCGATACGCCCACGGTTCTCCTCGTCCTCCGCCTGTCCATCGACAACCACCAGGACGTCCCCGGTGGTCCTCTCAATATAGCTATGCAGATCCGGCGAGTTACGTTCGAAGGCAGTCTCCACGTAGGTCCAGTTTACTTTGATGCTGGTCATGCTCAGGACTTCTCCCTATCAACTCTAAGTTAGGCATCCTCTCTCTCTGAGGGGAAAGATACGGGTGGATCGCCTGCAATTCAAGGTCCCGTTTTTTTGGTACGTTGACACGGACTCAGCCCTGGCTACAATACGACCCTTAATTTTCGGAGGTTGCCTCAGTGGCGCGCGTAACTGTTGAAGACTGCCTGGAGAAGTTTCCCAATCGTTTTGCTCTGGTCATCCTGGCCGCCTACCGCGCGCGTCAGCTCGCCAAGGGCGCCCAGTCGCTGGTGACCTGCAGCAACAAGCCCGCTGTTACCGCCCTGCGCGAGATCGCGGACGGGCATGTCTGGTTCATCGAGGATGTGGACAAGACCTTGTTCGAATTCCTGGACGCCCAGAACAACGCCCTGATGGACCACCAGCCCCACCAGCAGGTTCCGTAACGCCGACCTTCCCTCCTCCCGCCGCGCGGGAGGGGACAAGCGAAGGGTCTCGGATACCCCCGCCCCTACAGCCGGTCCAGCAACCTTGAGGCGAGATCCGTCATCTCCGGGTCGTCGCCCAGGTCGCGGATCATCTTGAGCTGGCCGATCATGGCCCTGGCCCGCTTGGGTTTCGTGGTGTCCAGCAGCTTGTCGATACGCTCCATGGCGTCCAGCTGCATGGACGGGTCGCGGTGTTCGAGCACGCGGCCAATGATCTCAATATCTTCCGGCAGCTCCCCTGTCTTGAGCAGGTCATCCACCGCGGCTGTCACATCGTCCCGGCCAGCGGCGTCGCGGATGCGCGCGAGCATCTTGAGCGTGTTCTTGCTCGGAACCCCGGCGGCGGCGGCCACGGATGGCGCCTTCACGGCCACGAGGTCGGCAATCTTGCCTGACTCGAAGGCCCGATCCAGGGCTGCGCGGTAAGATTTCTGGTTGTCCTGCGCCTTCCCCTTCCCGCCCACGGGGGGGCGATCGTCCCGCCGCCCGCTCCCATCCCGCATTCGGTCGATCTCTTTCCAGCTCTTCTTCCGGTCCCGATCGCTCATGGCCTTATTTCGCTCCTCAAGGGCCGCAGTATAAAATACAAAGTCGTGGAGATCATCAGGACTCGCAAGAAGGATGCCCTTCCCAGGCGATCGCTGGCCTGCCAGGGCGAAATCCGGACGCTCGATGTAACCCGCGGGTGCGGCGGCCAGTGCGTGTTCTGCCATGCCCGCGCCTACGCCGGCGCCCCGGCCCCGGGTGAGCTGCTCCTCCATGACGATCTCCCGGCCCAGCTCAAGTCGACCATCACCTCTCCGCGGCGGCGCAGCCCCCTCCCCCGCTGGGTGCTCCTCAACAGCCAGTCCGACTGCTTCCTTGGCGGTCCAGAGGTCGTGGAGGTGGCCCGTAAGAGCATTGAGGTGTTGGTGACCCATCGAATCGGCATCTCCGTGAGCACGCGCGGCATGATCCCGGATGACGTCATCGAGATGCTCGGAAAGCACGCCCGGCATACGCGGGTGTTTGTGCCGGTGCCCACCATGGACGACGCCTACACCCGCGCATGGGAGCCGGGGGCCGCCCTGCCCCAGCAGCGAATGCTCCTGGTGCGGCGGCTCATGGAGGCGGGGCTTCACCCGCGCATCCGCCTTGATCCGGTGATCCCCTTTGTCAACGACACCACCGCCATGCTCCGCGCCACCTTCTCTGCGGTGGTGGGTATGGGGCTCACCTCGGTCACCGTCTCATTCATGCACCTGCGACCAGGGGTGGCCGAGCAGGTCCAGGCAGAGGGCCCGCCCGAGCAGACCGGGCTCATGCTGGGCAGCTTCACCGCCCCGGATCAGGGGGGACGGTACCGCCGGCTCTCTCTCAAGCGCGTGCGGTCCAGCTTCAAGAAGGTCAAGACCCTGGCCAGCGAGTACGACGTGGCGGTCTCCGCTTGCTCCTGCCAAACCCCCGGGCTCGAGGCCAGCTCCTGCGCCATCCTCCCCCCCGAGCTGCCGGTGCCTGTGGGCCTGCAGGAACAGCTGAGCTTCGACGACGATCCAGCGTAAAGCATTGTGTTTACCGGCCCCCTGGTGTAGTAGCACCATGTCCCGCGGTTTGCGGGGAGAGTGCCTGACGTGAGCCAGATCAAACCCCACCTCATCGATGAGGACGCCCTCAAGGTCGTGCGCCGGCTGCAGAGCAAGGGCCACAAGGCGTACCTGGTGGGGGGGTGCGTCAGGGACCTGCTGCTGGATGTTCCTCCCAAGGACTTCGATGTGGCCACAAGCGCCACGCCCAACCAGGTCAAGCGCCTGTTCCGCAACTGCCGCATCATCGGGCGCCGCTTCCGCCTGGCTCACATCATCTTCAAGGGGCGTAAGATCATCGAGACCGCCACATTCCGCGCTCCGCCCAAGCAGGAGGGCGCCAGCGATGGGGAGGAGATGATCATCTGGCGGGACAATGAGTTCGGCACGGAGGAGGAGGACGCCCACCGCCGCGACTTCACCATCAACGGCATGTTCTACGATCCCATGGCCGGGAAGGTCATCGACCATGTGGGCGGCCTCGAGGATGTGAAGCGCCGCCTGATCCGGACCATCGGCGAGCCGAGGGTGCGCATTCAGGAGGACCCGGTGCGGATCCTGCGGGCGGCCAAGTTCGCCGCGCGCCTGGACCTGGATATCGCGCCGAGCACAGCCAAGGCGATGGTGGAGTTCCGGGGGCTCATCGCCAGCTGTTCGGTGGCTCGGGTCCTGGACCAGATCTACAGCATCCTCGCCAGCGGCAAGGCCAAGGGCGCCCTGGACCTGTTGCACCGGTACGGCGCGCTGTCAGTGCTGTTCCCGGAGCTCGCGGCCCTGCTCCCCCCTCCGGAGGACGCCGATGCGGCCCAACCGGTGCTGGCCCTGCGGCACAAGGGCGACCGCTGGTGGGATGGAGAGAAGAAGAACGCCTCGGACCTGGATGGCCAGCTCGAGCAGCAGCAAGACAGACTCTTGTGGCTGCACCAGACATTGTTGGGAGAGGATCAGGAGGCCTGGGAGCAGATCGGACAGACCGTGATGCCTTGCCTGGAACGGCTCGACGCCATGGCGCCGGACCTGACGCGGCCCCACGGCCACGCCCTGATGCTGGCCGCAGTGTTGGCTCCGTTGGCCACACGGGTGCTGGACGAGCCGGCGCCTTACCATGAATCGCTGGAGCTTCTGGACGAGCTGGTCCAGGCGGTGGGCTCCCGGTTATGCATCTCCAGGCGCGACCGCCAGCTGCTCAAGCTATTGCTCTCGTCCCAGCTCCGTATGACCCGACCGGGTAAGCGCAGCCGCCCCCGCGCCCTGGCCCGGCGCGACTTTTTCCCCGACGCGCTCCGCCTGCTCACCCTCCGCAATAAGGTGACCGGATTGTATGAAAAGGAGCTCGTTCGCTGGGAGAATTTGGCCAACAGCGAGGAGCCCCAACCGCCCCGTTCGGGGAGGCCGCGGAGACGCCGCGGACGCCGCCGTCGACGGTCCTCGACGGGAAACAGCGGCAAAGCTTAATAAGCTAAGTAGAACCCCCGTCGGAGAGGGTTAGATCCCTTTAATCCTCTATTTTTTGCGGTTGTCCCCTTTTTTAGGCCATTTTCCGTCGAGAACCACCCTGTTTCTCGACGGAAAAAGTTGACACCTTTTTTCACCTCAAAAAAGAATTACTGAGAAATCAGACCTATAGGAGGGTCAAGGAAATGGCGAAGGTAAAGAAGACTGGTGTAAAGCGGGACGACAAGAACTTCCTCTACTACATCAAACAGGGGCAGGTGTGGCAGGTTCCTCGCAAGCAACCCGGGCAGCGCAAGGGTAAGCCCAAGATGCTTGTGGACGTGGGGATCGAGATGGACAGCGCCTTCATCTACTTCCTTGACAAGGCCGGGGACGTCTCGCGGACCAAGCGCGCCGTCGGTGGGCAGAAGCGCAAGAAGAAGGTCGCGAAGAAGAAGGTCGCGAAGAAGAAGGTCGCAAAGAAGAAGGTGGCCAAGAAGAAGGCGCCCGCCAAGAAGAAGGTCGCCAAGAAGAAGAAAAAGAAGAAGAAGAAGAAGACAAAGAATAACTAGCAACACAACAACAATCACACAAAGAAGACGAA
>CAZCFB010000137.1:0-8980 GCA_964497805.1 uncultured Kofleriaceae bacterium | reverse complement strand
CGCAAGCTCGGCCGCTTTGAGCTGGCCCACAAGGGCACCCTTTTCCTGGATGAGATCGGCGACGTCTCCCCCGGGTTGCAGCTCAAGCTGCTGCGCGTGCTGCAGGAGCAGGAGTTCGAGCGAGTGGGGGGCGAGGCCACAATCCGCGTGGACACCCGCGTTGTGAGCGCCACCAACAAGGACCTCAAGGCCGAGGTGGAGGCCGGGCGCTTCCGCGAGGACCTGTACTACCGCCTGCATATCGTGCCGATCCAGATGCCCCCTCTGCGTGACCGCACCGAGGACATCCCCTCCCTGGCCCAGCACTTCATCGACAAGCTGGCGCCCCGCACCAACCGCGCCATCAAGGCCATCGACGACGACGCCCTGGGCCGCATGATGAGCTACCGCTGGCCAGGCAACGTTCGCGAGCTGGAGAACATCATCGAGCAGTCCCTGGTGTTCGCCGAGGGGGAGGTCATCACCCTGGCCGCCCTGCCCGAGTTCCTACGCGGCGAGGCCGGCGGCGAAACCCTGGCCCTGCCCCAGGGGGACCGCTCATTGCCCGAGGTGCTGGAGGAGCTGGAAAAGCAGCTCATCCTGAGGGCGTATAAAAAGGCCAACGGCGTCAAGACCGAGACAGCCCGCCTGCTGGGCATCAAGACCTCCGCGCTCTACTACAAGCTGGACAAGTACGAGATCCAGTAGGCCAGGGCGCCTCCACCGGGCAGTTCCTCCTGCGAAGCGCCCAATGTGGATCCGTTCCCGGTGGATCCCCGCGACATCTCTTCGTGTTTTTTTAGTATTGCAATTCACACTTTTGTCGTAGTACGATTAACCTTAATGCGACAGTCAGGCAAACGTAATTCCCCAAAGCCGTTACCCCGCGCCACGGGGAAGCGTGTGATCGTTTGCCACGGCAACCTCCTGGGTGAGCTTTTGGCCACCCACCTCAAGAAGGCGACCGGAGAGAAGTGGGCCGTTATCCGGGAGCTCAGCGGGCTCGGGCCTGTGGTTGATGATCCCACCGACGACAAGTGCCGCCGCCTGGTGCTCTGGGACGGAGGGAACAGGAAGACCGATCAGCTCTGCAAGGCCCTGGAACGTTGCGCCTCCATTCAGGTGGGGCGCGATCAGGTGGCCCTGTTCAACCTGCGGCGCGGAACGGGCATCGAGCAGGTCTGTATGTGGAGAGGCATTAGCGGCTTCTTTTACGAGGACGATGACCTGGAACATGTGGCGCAGGGGGTCATGGCCCTGCTCGCGGGCCGCGTCTGGTTCACTCCCGATCTGGTGGATGTGCCGCCGCCGCCGCCCGTGGTGGATGAGGACGGCCTGCCGCCCCCGTGGAACTTGATCATCTCCCGCCGCGAACAAGAAGTGCTGGAGCTGCTGGCCAGGGGGAACACCAACCAGGAGATCTCGGAGTCCCTCTCCATAAGCCCGCACACGGTCAAGACCCACGCCTACAACCTGTTCAAGAAGATCCAGGTTTCCAACAGGCTGGAGGCCGTGATCTGGTACACCAGCCTCATCTCCTCCCAGGATTGATCAGTCAGGAATCAAGGGGCCAAAAAGCCCACGATCCTCAGATATCTGATAATGCCCGGTGGATCCCCTCATATCCCAAGTTCTCAATGCCTCGGAATCATTGAATATCCGAAATTGATGCCTCGTCATCACTGGCACGGGCGTTGCTTGATCCCCTGTCAGGAACGAAAATGAAGCTAATGCGACCCATCCTCCTCACCCTGCTCCTGATTATCCCGGCCACGGCCGTGGCCCAGAAGCGCACCGCCCCCCCGCGCCTGTCGGACCTCGAGCAGGGGCAGGTGCTACTCCTGGCTCACAAGGGGCGGCTGGAGGCGCGGCTGGCTGACCAGGTCCGCCGCATCGGGCGGCTCAAGCAGAACAACGCCGGGGTGGGGCGCGAGTTCCAGCTGGAGGCCGCCCTGCGGCAGAACCGCCAGCTCTCCGAGAAGCTGAGCAAGCTCCAGCAGCGCATCAACGCCAGCTCACGCGCCCTGGTCACGGCCTACGAGGCCCACCTGGCCCGCGAGAACCTGCCCGCAAACCAGCGCAAGTCTCTGACCGCTCGTCTGGCCAGCCTCAGGATGATGCTAAAGGGGCCCGGCTCGCGCCTGGTGACCAGCGGCGAGGTTTCGGCCATGGACAGCCCCGAGGACCTTGAAGAGAAGGCCGACCTGCTGGACGACTCCCGGGAGAAGCTGGAGCGGCGGCTGGACCGGGTGCGCAAACAGCTGAAGCAGCTCCGGCACCGCAAGCGGTTGCGCCGCCACGGGCAGGCCGCGGACGACACCCCCTTTGACGAGAGCAGCACCAGCCGCACGGTGACGGTGCGCGGTTCCAGCTCGGAGCGCGCCGATGACACGTCCGCCACCAACAAGCGTGGCGGCGGCAGCCACTACCAGGGCCCCGGCAACAACGGCAACCCCGCCCCGGGCAAGCCCCCACAGCCCCCGGCCACCGGCCTCAGCGGCGCCGCCCGGGACAATGAGGCTGGCCCCAGCAGCGCCGGCGCCCTCTCCGGCCTGAGCCTGCAGGAGACCATGTCTGACGCCGAGTTCCTGCGCTCCCTGGGCCGCACCGCCCGCGGCGGCAAGAGCCTGGAGCAGCAGATCGCCCAGCTTGAGCAGGCCCAGGGCAAGCTCAACAAGGTGCTCAAAGAGATGGGCTCCCGGTCCAAGAAGCTGCGCGACCAGGCCAAGAAGGTCCGCCAGGCCAAGTAGCTTCAATCCCCGTACTGGTAGCGAATCCCTCCAAACAGCGTTTGCCGCAGGTAGCTCGGCGACAGGAACGAGCCGCCGCCGGACGCGGAGACCGCCTCCCCCACCTGGACTGAGTAGCGCAGCAGCACGGAGAGATCCCAGAACCCGAGGTCCCGGGCCAGCTGCACCGTCACGCTGGAGCGGTTCTCCTCCTCGATATTGATGAAGGTCTGGTCGCGGTCCGCGTCGCCCAGGCCGAAGAAGAGTGGGTCCTCGTCCTGGCGGATCTGGATCACCCCCTTGGCCGTGAGGTAGATCTGCCAAACCAGCACGGTGGTGAACTTCAGGCCCACCACATGGCGGGTGTAGCTGCTGCCGAAGCTGTTGGAGCGGTTGATCTCGGCCCAGTACCAGAGAGAGAAGTCGGCGTTGCCCATGTAATCCAGCTGTGCCCGCACCAGGTGGTTCAGGTCCTGCCGTTGCCCCTCCTTGAAGTAGGCGCACACGGCGGCCGCTGTGCCGGCGGCTCCGCCCCCCGGGGTGCACTTCTCCCGGTGTCCGCGGATCAGGCTGTCGTAGAGGCGCAGCCCGGGGCCGTAGCTCACCGAGATGCCCCACTCCACCGCGTCGGCGCCCTTTCCGCGGGTGAAACGCCAGCCCAGGCCCAGCTCGCCCAGCGGTCCGTGGAAGCTGTACCGAGCGCAGCCGGCGTCGTAGCTCTCGATGCAGTGGACGTCATCGAGGTCTGTATCGGGCTTGTACTGCAGGCCACGGTAGGAGAGGAGCACCAGCCCCCGCGCCCCGGTGGAGGGGTGGCGCAGATCCAAACGCATGCGCCCCTGCCCGGTTCGGAAATCACGGGTGGAGGTGCGCTGGAACGCGTCGTAGTAGTCGCCGCCAGTGCGGAGGGTGCCAACAGGGAGGCGTACGACCCAGTCCAAGCTCGCGTGTTGGACCAGCTCGTCCTCGCTCTCGCCCACCTCCCCGTCCCAGAACAGCTTGCCGCCGCCTCCGTAGGTCAGGCCCAGCAGGTGCCGCGTCCCCAGAGTGGTGGACAGGCTCCCCCGGGCCGTGAGCCGCATGAGCCCGGCCGTCACGGGATCTTCGGCAGAGCCCTGCACAGTGCGCAGGCGGGTGGCGTTTGTGTCCAGCTCCGGACCCAGCTCGGCGGTAACACCGATCCGGGGGGAAGCGCCGGCTGGCGAACAGAGTGCCAGGGCCAGAGCCAGGGGCAGGGCGCGGAACATGATCCCGCATTATAGACTGAGCCGGGGCCTGTAAACACAGTGTACACATTGCATTTTCCTTTTGGATCTGTATAAAAGGGGTCCCGGATCGGAGGGAAGGATGGACCGGGTAAGGAGACCTGTATGGTGAGCAGAAGACGCTCAAGCCGGCTGGCCGTGTTGCTCTACCCCGCGGCCCTGGTTGTGGCCCTGCTGCTGACTCCGGCTGCGGCGCTGGGCAAGAAGATCGTGGTGCTCGATTTCGAGGGGCCCGGCAACAAGCTGCTGCGCAAGAAGGTGGCCGACAAGCTGGCGCAAACCCACAAGCTGGTGGATCCAGCCAAGGTGGCCTCCGAGGCCAAGAAGCTGGGCCTGGGCACCGAATGCAACGAGACCAACATCATGGGCGTGGCCTCGGTCTTTTCGGCCGAGGGCGTCATCTGCGGCGAGATCAGCGGCCCCAAGAAGAGCCGCCAGCTCAAGCTGGTAGTCAACAACGGCGGCGACGCGCAGGAGGTGGCCTCCTTCACCGTTCCCGTGGGAAAGTGGGGGCTGGACGCCAAGACCCTCAAGCAGCTCAAGGCCCAGGCCGACGCGGCTCTGGCCAAGACCTGGTCATGGGATACCGGTGGTCAAGGCGGGGCCGAAGCGGAGCCCGAGCCCGAGCCCGAACCCGAGCCCGAACCCGAGCCCGAACCTGAGCCCGAGCCCACCGACGAGGAGATGGATCCTCCGCCGCCCCCCGCCATGGACGACGGCGGGGAGCCCGATCCTGAACCAGCGCCGGCTGATCCAGCCCCCCTGGAGGAGGCGCCGCAGGCCCCGGACGAGGAAGAGATGCCTGTGGCCGCGGAAGACGATCGCGAAGATCCCCTGGTCCACTCCAAGCCGCGCCACATGGTCGGCCGCAAAAAGAAGAAGAAGAAGAAGGCCACCTGGTACCGGCGGGAGATGAGCCACGCCCTGAGGCTGGTGCTGGGCGCCGATATCCGCTTCATGCGCTCATTCAAGCCTGAGGGTGTTGACGAGAACTACAAAGGCAAGGGGTGGGAGAACTACGTGGCCGGGGTGAAGAACGGCTGGGATACTCCCGCTGGCGCCGGCCTCTGGGCCAGCCTGGAGTTCTTCCCCGGGGCCTTCGCCACCAAGGGGATCGGCAGCAACATCGGCATCGGCGGCTTCTTCAGCTACGTGCACGGCCCCCCCTGGGACTACGGCAACCTGCCCCAGAACGGCACAGCCACCAACCTGTCGGGCGGCGCGGACCTTCGCTTCCGCTTCAACCTGTTCAAGAACCCGTACATCCCGATCTTCACGCTCAAGTTCGGCATGCACTACCTCCAGCTCAAGAAGAACGAGGCGTCCGGCGTGGCCCTGCCCGCCTCGGTCCCCGACCGGGTGGACGTCGCATACACCAGCCTGGACGTGGGATTGCTGGCGGACCAGGCGCTCTGGAAGGACCGGATTCACCTGCACGCCTTCTTCAGCTACCTGCCAGTGCTGTCCGTGGGCGGGGACATGGTGGACGACAAGCACTACGGCTCCGTGGCCGGGGTGCAGACCGGGCTCCACATGGGCGGCGGGCTGCGCGGTAAGCTCTGGGGCCCCCTGGGCTACCGCCTCGAGGTCGCCTATCTGCGCTACACCATCACCGGCTTCGAGCACCTCACCGAGGGGAGCAAGGCCCTGTTCGACATCTGGGTTTCCAAGGCTCGTGACCAGTACGTCAATGGCCGGTTCGCGCTGACGCTGGTGTTTTAGGGCTGGAGTCGACCTCCGACTTGATCTGCCTGATTAGCTTGCGGGCCTCGTCGTCATATGGGTGGTTCTCCATGGACTTGCGAAGCAAACGCATGGCTTCGTCGAGCTTGCCCTCCTTGATGTAGATGCGCGCCAGGCCATTGTATTTCTTGTACTCGATGTTCGGATTCAGGCTGATGGCCTTCTTGAAGTTCTTCTTGGCCTTCTTGTAGTCCCCCCTGCGCAGGTAGACCAGGCCGAGACCTTCGAACGGGCAGGTGTACTCGGAGTGGCCATGGGTCCGGGCCCGCTGGAACAGCTCCTCGGCCCCCTTCAGGTCCCCGCTGTTGAGCTTCACGATGCCCAGCTCGGCGGCGGCGTACTGGTTACTGGAATCGATGGACAGGATCTTTCGGAAGATGCGCTCAGCCTGCTCAGTGCGATGCAGGGCCGTGCTCGAGACACCCTTGCCCTGGAGCGCCATCAAGTGGGCCCCGTGTCTTTTCAGGATCTGATCGTAGTATTCGAGGGCCCGGGTATGTTCATTTCTGTTTGCCGACGCCCAGGCCATTCCGAGCAGCGCTAGGTGGTGGATGGCCAACCGGTAGTTGCCGATCCTTACGTCCAGGTCCTCTTCCTCTTTCGAGCCGCGGCTGAGGCTGGCGATGGCCTTGTTGAACATGCGGGTTGCCGCCTGATACCGCCTCTCCTTGAGTTCCAGGTGCGCCCGCCCAACCATGACGCCCTCCTCCGAGGGGCTAGCCGTTTCCGCCCGGGTGAAGAGCTGCCGGGCTTGTCCATACGACCCGCGCAGGATTGAGAGCACGCCCTTGAGCACCATGGCGCGTGCCCGAGTATTAACACTGAACTGCGCTCGCTGCCCCGGGCTCAGGATCGCCCCCACATGCAGCGCGGCCAGATCATAGTTGCCTCTCTCGAACTGCAACGAGGCCAGACCCAGAGCGCTCACCTTGCTCTTGCCGTCTATAGCGAAGCTCTTCAAGTCGATGGCGTGCCCCTTGAGGAGATAGCGGGACGCCTGCTCATGCCTGCCCATATCTCGATACAATCCACCAAGGGCCTGATAGGGGCAGCCCTTGTAGTAGGAGCCGCCGCTCTGTTTTTGGATCTGCTCGAAACCGCGGATCGAGGCCAGGAGGGCCTCCTCCGCCTTCTTTGGATCGTCCAGCTCCGCGTAGAGCCGCCCCAGGAGTTCCCCGGCCTCGATGCGGATCGGGAGGATCTGCTGGCTCGGAGGCAGCGCGATGATCCGCTCCAGGTGGGAGACGGCCTCATCGTACCGTTCGAGCCCGCGATAGAGCAGCCCCAGGTTGGCCATGGCCAGCTCGTTCCGGGCATCCAGCAGGAGCATCTTCTTGAAGGTTGCGATCCTCTGGTCCAGCGTTTCCTTTGGCAGCTCTTTTGGCCTGGAGAGCAACGTGAGGCTGGAATTCAGAAGGGTCAATCCCCACCATGCGTCCCTGTTTGGCGGGTCCAGGCGGGCCGCCTCCTGGAAGCGCACCCTGGCGATTTTTCGAAACTTGGCTCCGCTGTTCCCCCGCATAGGGCCTGCCATCTTCATTGCCAGGACGCCGGCCAGGACATGAACCTCTGCTCGCTGAGCATCCTGCTTCAGCAGGCGCTCGAGGATCCTGGTTGCCCTGCTCCAGGCCGCCCGGTCTTCCTTGCTCGGCCTCCCTCCACTGTGCGGGTCTGACAAGTACCTGTCAGGAAGCTCGATGCTCAGCAGGTAGCCCGGGGGGACATTTCGCGTTCTGTCCAGGCCGAGCAATGATGAAACCTCGACCAGGGCGGCATCCCGAGCATCCTCCTGGCTTGCCCTCGCCAAGAGATGGGCCGCGATAGCTGACAGGGCAATGATGGCGCCCACGGAGAGCAATACCCATCGCCATTTTCGTTCAGCGCGCAAGGTGCAATCGTCTGGTTGTTGAGCCTGGATATCAAGATAGCGTGTATCTCAGATGTAATCAAAGATAGGTCGTAATTCAGTTTTTTAGTTTTGTCCCAAAACTAAAAAACTGAATTACGACCTAATAAAAAAACGGGGCCAGGCACGAAGCCTGACCCCGTCGGGGTGCTACAGGTTACGGCTAAACGGCGACTACATGCCCATGCCGCCCATGCCGCCCATGCCGCCCATGCCGCCCATGCCGCCCATGCCGCCGCCGCCCATGGCAGCCGCAGCGCCAGCGCCGCCGTCGTCGTCAGACGGCTTCTCGGCGATGAGAGCCTCGGTGGTGATCATGAGGCCGGCCACGGAGGCCGCGTTGAACAGCGCGGTGCGAACGACCTTGGTCGGGTCGATGACGCCGGCCTTGACCAGGTCCTGGTACTTGTCGGTGGCCGCGTTGTAACCCTCGGTCGCCTTGCCCTCCTTGATCTTCTGGACAACGATGCTGCCCTCGACACCGGCGTTCTCCGCGATGCCGCGGGACGGGGCCTCCAGGGCGCGCATGACGATGTCCACGCCGATCTTCTGGGCGTCCTCAATCTCGAGCTTGGCCAGCACGTTCTGGCTGCGCAGCAGAGCCACGCCGCCGCCGGGGACGATGCCTTCCTCAACCGCCGCGCGGGTGGCGTTCATGGCGTCTTCCACGCGGGCCTTCTTCTCCTTCATCTCGGTCTCGGTGGCAGCGCCGACCTTGATGACCGCCACGCCGCCGACCAGCTTGGCCAGCCGCTCCTGCAGCTTCTCACGGTCGTAGTCGCTGGTGGTCTCCTCGGCCTGACGGCGAATCTGCTCCACGCGGGCTGCGATGTTCTTGCGGGCGCCAGCGCCGTCCACGATGGTGGTGTTGTCCTTGTCCACGATGATGCTCTTGGCCTGGCCCAGGTCCTTGAGGGTCAGGTTCTCGAGCTTGAGGCCCAGGTCCTCGGTGACAGCCTGGCCGCCGGTGAGGACGGCGATGTCCTTGAGCATCTCCTTGCGGCGGTCGCCAAAGCCAGGGGCCTTGACCGCGGAGGCGTTCAGGGTGCCGCGCAGCTTGTTGACCACCAGGGTGGCCAGCGCCTCGCCCTCGATGTCCTCGGCGAGGATCAGCAGGGGACGGCCAGCCTTGGCCACCTGCTCCAGCAGCGGCAGGAGGTCCTTCATGTTGGAGATCTTCTTCTCGTGGATCAGGATGAAGGCGTCCTCCAGGACGACCTCCATGCGCTCGGCGTCGGTCACGAAGTACGGGGACAGGTAACCGCGATCGAACTGCATGCCCTCGACCACCTCAAGGGTGGTCTCCATGGACTTGGCCTCCTCGACCGTGATCACGCCCTCCTTGCCGACCTTCTCCA
>CAZCFB010000136.1:0-9023 GCA_964497805.1 uncultured Kofleriaceae bacterium | reverse complement strand
GGACTTGGACTGGGACAGGTCCGAGCCGGTGGCGTCGGCGATGTACAGGTCTCCCCCCGCCTCCTGGCCTTGCTGCCGATCCGGGGTCAGGTCAGGCGTCACCCCTCCCTCCACCTGGCCCAGGTCCGTGATGGCCAGGTCGGGGCGCGGCGCGTCCGAGCCGCCATCCAGGGTGATGGTCCGGTCGCGGCCGGCGTCGCGGCTCCTGGTCGTGCTGTCCGAGCAGCCGGCGAAGAACAGGAATATGAGGGGCAAGAGATACTTCATGGTGTAATTGTAGCCGTATGGTGGTTTGGACAAGTCTACAGTCGACGGTCGACAGTCGACAGCACGAACCTTGGCGCCGGTTTGGCGGCGCCCTGGTCATCGCGCTCGTGCTCTGCGGCTGCCAGGAGCCGCCCGAACAATCGCCGCCGGCCGGTGACGCCGCGCCGCCCACCGGGCTGCTCCTGGGCGACGCCGTGCCGCCCCCTCCCGGCCTGTTGCGCGCCCCCCACCAGCTTCGCCGCCTCCCCGCCCCGACCATCATCTGGCTCAACACGGACGGCGCCACCATCACAAAGGGCGCGGTCTCCTCTGACGCCAGCAAGCTCACCAGCTACGTGTGCGGCGGCACCTTCCCCGCCTTCAAGCATGGCCCGTACGGCGCCGACCGGAGCAAGGTCCTGGCCCGCCTGGTCCAGCGGGTGTCGGCTTACCTGGCGCCCTACCGGGTTGAGGTGGTCACGGAGAAGCCGTTCAGCATCCCGTACGAGATGATCCTGGTGGGCGGCACGGCGAGCCTCTGCGGGCAGGCCAAGGGGGTGGCCGGCCTGGCCCCGCTGGACTGCGGCGACGTGATCCCGGGCGAGATCGCCTTCGCCTTCTCCGATGACCTCACCGACCTGGACTGGCTGGCCCTCACCGCGGCCCACGAGGTGGCTCACACCCTCGGCCTGCTGCACACCGGGGAGGCGTGTGACGTCATGGCCCCCATGTTGTGCGCGGCCAGCAAGAAGGCCTTCATGGATCAGAACCTGCCCATCTGGCCCGACCACCAGGGTTATTGCGGCCAGAAGAAGATCACCAACAGCCACCAGGCCATGGGCAAGGTGCTGGGATTTAGATAGTCGGCGTCTAAATCGGCGAGTAGACGCCCCAGGTCTTCGCCAGCCACTGCAGCACCTTCGCCTCCTCGTCCACGATGGTGCCTGGCACCGCGATGTCGTACAGCACGGAGAAGATCAGCTCCCGCGCCTCCTGGCTTGTAATCTTCTCGGCCAGGGCCTTCAGGTCATCGATGGTCTTGAGGGTCTCCTTGGCCTCTGCAACGGCCTCCTTGAACAGGGCGGTGCCCATCTCCTGGGCCAGCTTCTTCAGCTCGTCCGCCTCCTCGTCGGAGAACTCCTTGTCCGCGCGAATGATCAGCTTGGACCAGCCGATGAGGGCCAGCCGCTCTTCCTTGTTGAGGTCCGTGATTCTCATCTTGATCCTGCTCCTAGAAGCTCTTGCTGAGGCCGATTCCGACCAGGTCCACGAAGCCGCGGTACCGCCCCCCGCCCACAGACACGGCGCCCGTGGGGTTGATCGGGTTGACCTGCATCGCCTCGCTCTCCCGGTAGTCAACGGTGCGTTCTGGCATGAAAGTGTGGGCGTAGAGCAGGTCCAGGCGGAACCCGCTCACCGTGTAGCTGATGCCCAGGGTGGCCATGTGTTTGTCCGAGTCCCAGGCCATGATCGAGGCGTACTTGTCCTCCACGGCGCCGCTCTCATAGACGTACCCCAGCCGCAGGGCCAGGGGGATCGCCTGGAAGAAGTACTCCCCGCCCAGGCGCACGGCGAAGGTATCCTTCAGGTTGAGCGGGATGACCATGTCCGGGATCTCGTACTTGTCAATGCCGGGGATGTTGTAGATGTAGATGCCGTCCGGCTTGACCCGTAGCGCGTCGAAGATGCTCCACTGCTCCCAGTCAAACCCGACCTCCAGGCGCAGGTTCGGGATTAGCCGCACCTCCGCGCCCACGCGCAGCACCATGGGGAGGGTGAGGTTCAACGAGGCGAGGCTCCCCTCCACCCGGCTCTTGCTGTAGAGCGGGCTCACCGGCAGCTGCACGTCCACCCGGGCGTCCCCGCCGATCCAGACCGGGAGCTGGTACGAGACGCCGATGCGCACGTCGGGGATGGGCGTGATCACCAGGCCCACCTTGCCCGACGGGTTGAACATGTCGGTTAGGGTGAGCTGCGACAGGGAGTCGAACTCCGGATCCTCCGGCCCGCTGGAGAAGCCGTTGTAGGACGAGATGGAGCTGAGGGTGACGAAGTTTACGAACACGTTCTGGATGGAGACGCCCAGGGTCACCTGGTCCACGATCTGCCAGGCGATGGCCAGGTCGAGTTGTAGAAAGAGGGTGCCCTCCAGGGAGATGAGCGAGTAGCGCTGGGGCGCGTCAGTGGCCGCGGTGTCGATGCAGTTGCTCGGCGCGTCCCGGTTCTCGCATGGGCCATAGTTGGGCCTCGGGAAGTTGGTGAGGCTGGAGTAGGGCGCCGAGATTGAGAAGCCAACGGTGAGGCGGTCCTTGATCACGTCCTTGGCCAGGGCCAGGGTCGGGATGGGGATGAAGGGGGCCTCGTTCTCCACCTCGGGGTAGATGTCCAGGTTCCCGCCCGAATCCACCCGCTGGTACTTGAGGGTGAGCAGGACCAGGGAGCCGTCGATGAGCACGTCCCACCCCTTGGTTCCGGCGATGGTGGCCGGGTTGTACCAGATCCCGCTCGGGTCGTCTCCACCGGCGGTGAAGGCGCCGCCCCGGCCCAGAGGCCTGACCCCGTGGCCGCCCAGGAAGAGGCCGCCCGCCAGCGACTGCGCCGGCAGGAAGAGCAGGCCGACCAGGACAAGGAGCGCGCGCACCGTCACTTGCTTTGGCACGGGTAGCCCCCACAGCGCGACTTGACGATCTCGAAGAACTTCTCCAGCCCGGTCTCCCCGTTGGCCAGGAAGTCCCGCGTCTCAAGGAACGTCTGCGCGAAGTCCTGGCCCACGAAGTCCGTGCCGGCCCCGGGGTGCTTACGGTGCACCTCTGTGGCCAGGGTGAAGATGGTCGAGATCGGCGACTCTCCAGGCCGCGTGTCTGACTCGGACCAGGCGTTGGCGAGGATGGTGGAGAGGGTCTTCTTGGTGTCCACCTTGATGGACGGCTGCAGGAAGCGCAGGGCCGCGTCGATGAGCCCGGCCTTGCGCGCGAGGGCGTCGCCCATCACCCGGGCCAGGGGCACCAGGTTCAGGTCGTCGAGCAGGAGCTGGGCCACATCGGCGATGCCGGTGAGAGAGGAGCGGAAGGCCGGGTTCTGGTTCACCTCGTCGATGAGGAAGCTGGCCAGGTCGTAGATCGCCTTGCGCACCTTGCTGTCCCCCTCCACCAGCCGCAGGAAGTCCACGGCCGCCGGGATCACCGGGCTCTTGAGCTTGGACACCAGCTCGTCGGGGAGCTCCACCGAGAGCCAGTTGACCAGGTCCTTCTTTGCCCGGTGCACGGCCAGGCGCTTGCGCAGGAAGCCCACCACCACCTCGGCCACCGCGGGCAACTTCTTGTTCTTGAAGCGGGTGGTGGTGCCCTTGCCCAGGGTTTCAAGGAAGACGTCGGCCAGGTCGGACACCGAGCGGTCCCATGAGTCTGAAGCGGTCTTCTGGTTGCGCTCCGCCGCGCTGCACTTGCCGTCGGAGCAGGCCAGCGGGCAGTCCCAGTGGCAGGAGGAGTAGTTCTCCTGCACCACCTTGCCCGCCGCGTTGGCGCTGCGGTTGCACAGGCCGTCGCCGCACTTGCCCAGGCAGTCCCTTGGGCAGGAGCGGGCGTTCTCGCTGGCGGCGCACTTGTTGTCCCCGCAGCTGAGGGTGCAGTCCTTGGGGCACGACTTGACCCCCTCCCCCACCGAGCAGATGCCGTCGCCGCAGGCCGGGCAGTCAAAGGCGCAGCTCCTCATGGCCGCCCGCTTGGCCGCGAAGGCGTCGGCGAACAGGTAGAAGGGCGTGACGCAGTGGATGCTGTTCTTGCCGCATGTGACCGTGGTCTTGCCGTCGGACTTGAGCACGCTCTTCTTGCCGTCGCGGTAGGCGAGCACCGGTGAGGCGGTCGGGTCTGTGACATAGGCCAGGGTTTTGTTCAGCGCCTGGATGGCCGACGCGCCGCTGGAGAGCTTCAGCTTGACCAGCTTGGGCGAGGCGGCCTGGAGCCCGGCCATCAGGTCGGTTTGGGCCAGCACCTCGGCCAGGAACACCTCCCAGTTCACCAGGGCGGAGCCGGTGGCGTAGTCCTTGCCCTTGGGGTTGGTGAACTGGAACAGGTTGTTCTTCTTGCTGGCCCAGTGGTGGTGGAACACGCCGAGCAGGTCGAGGAAGAGCCTCTCCTTGTTGTGGTCGGCGAAGGCCTGGACGATGGGCCGGAACGCGTCGAAGAAGGTGCACGGGTCCGTGGCCGAGCAGGAGAAGCCGGGGTGCTTCACCTCCCAGCTGACCAGGGAGCCCTGGTGGTAGGAAGTGATCAAATGCCCGTCGATGTCCTTGGGCGGGTCCTGCAGGTCGGACAGGGCCTTGGGGTAGGAGGACATGAACATCAGCCGGTTCAGAGCCTCGGTGGTGGGGTGGGTGGTCATACCGGTGATGCCGCTCAGGAACTCCAGGATGGCGTCCTGCTTGATCACGATGCCCAGGTTCTTCTCCACCCCGTCGAGGATCGCCTTGATGTTGGAGGGCAGGTTCAGCTTCAGGTGCCCCTTGGGCGTGTTGGTCAGGTTCCCCTTGCTGTCCCGTAGCCGGGCGATGCTCTGGGTGTAGAGGAGCGCGCCGTCGTCGACCTTGAACAGCTCGCACTCCTTGAACGGCCCGAGCACGGTGATGCCGAGCACCTTCACCGCCCCGCCCTTCTTGTTGCACATCTTCATATCGGTGGTGTTGTGGATGATGTGCGTCAGCCGCTGCTGGATGGAGCGGTTGTCTCCCGCGTGGCCGCTGGTGCCGTCGGGGATGGTGCGGATCACCTTGCTCTTGAAGCCGGGCATGCCGCCCCCCGCGGCCACCACCTTCTTGTTGTTCTTGTCCAGCACATGCACGTCCCGATAGAGCATGTAGTTGGAGATCATCTGCCCCAGGTTCTTGGTGCCGGGGGAGCCCAGGGCCTTCATCAGATCCTCGACGAGGCCCTTGGTGTTGACCATCTCCGCCACCAGGGGCACCGCGTCGTCCCACAGGGTGGTGCGCGGATCCATGGCCGCCTCCGGGTGGGCCTTGCCCCGCTCCCTGGCGTCGAGCACGGCGTCCACCAGGCGGGCGGCCTCCGGGGCGTGCTTCTTCATCAGCTGCACGGCGGCGTCCAGGGTGGCGTCGATGTTGGGGTCGCGCATGGTCTGGGTCAGGGCGTGGACCAGCTCCAGCAGGGGCGACTTGTTGGCGTCGTACCCCTTGTAGGTCATCGACTCGTTGCGGCCCGGCATGGTCATGGTCTTACGCTGGCCCAGCATGGGCGGCAGACCCAGCAGCACGCCGAAGGCGATGTCCTTCTTGTAGTCCAGGATGTCCACGGCGTCGCGGGCCAGCGCCGCCAGCAGGGTGGCGTCCAGATCCACGTAGTCGTAGACCGGCTTGCCCGCCGAGGTGAGGGCCCGGCCCAGGGAGTCCCGCCTGGCCGCGGTATCCTGCACCGTCTTGTCGTGGTGGAAGGGCGCGGGCGGGACCTTGCCGCCCACAGTGATGAAGCGCCCCAGGCTGTCGATATCCGCCTGCTTGTCCTTGTTCTTGTCCTGGAAGGGTGAGGGCAACACGCCGCCGGCGCTGGCCAGCACGTTGACCACGCCGCGCCAGTCACGCCGCGCCAACAGCAGCGCCCCGTTCTTGCTCTTGAAGTCCTGGTGCTGGCTGAGGAGCAGATCAAGGGTCAGGCGCAGGGTGCGGTCCCGGGTGGCCTGGTGCACAGGGTCCTTGCGCTTGGGATCGTCCACCCGGCGCATGGAGCGCAGCTCGAAGCCCAGGGCGTCCACCAGGGCCATGAGCGACGCGTGCCCCTCGCCCTTCACGCCGGCGAAGGCGAGCACCGTGTTGAGCAGGTTGTGCAGGTCCTTGTAGGCCAGCAGCTCCCGCGGCACGCCCAGGGCCGTCTGGCGGGGCCTGTAGCCCAGGCGCGTATCGAGCCGGGCCAGGCTGTCGTGGAGCACCGTGTTCTGTTCCACCTTGGTCTTGATGAAGCTGGCGCCCTTGCGCACCACGTTGGGGAAGAGGTCGTTGTCGGTGAGGGGCAGGATCTTCACCAGGTAGTCCTGCACGTCGCTGAGCAGCTTCGCCTCCTGGGTTGGGCTCACCTTGCTGCTACCCAGGAACATGTTGTTCAAGGCGTCCACGAGGAGCTTGCGGTTGGAGGGGCCGGTGTCGCCCTTGTTGCGGCCGTCCACGAGGGTCCAGACCTTTGGATCCCGCGCCCGGGCGTGGGCCGGCAGGTGCTGGGGCCCGTAGCGGCAGGCCAGGCGGTACTCCTGCCCGGAAACGTCCAGGGGGCGCACCGGCACGGACGGATCCTTCTTGTTGGCTGCGAGGGAGGCCTGGTGGCCCGTGCGCGAAGATGTGTAGGCCACGCGCTGGCACATGATGTTGAAGAATTGCTCGCCGAAATTCTGCGTCTGATCAGGCTGTAGGGCCTGCTGGAGGCTTTCGCTGCAGGCGCCGCTGCTCAGTACAGCCGCCAGGACCAAGGCCAGCCGCACCGGGCGGGTCAAACAGGGTAAGTTGTCCATGATCTAATCGTTCCTTACGAACGTAGAATGATAAGTTTCATGGATGACATTGGCAATGCAGGTATAGATGCGTCCCCTCGACGAGCATACCCTTGAGCAGCTCACCGCCAACTGGCGGGCCCTGGCCGCCCGCGCGGACCAGTTCTTTGAGCAGATCCTCGCCAGCCACTCGGCGAGCATGCGCTGCGGTCCGGGCTGCGACGCCTGCTGCCAGCAGGACCTGGCCCTCCTGCCCCTGGAGGCGCTCGCCCTGCTGGCCGGGCTGGACCAGCTATCCCCGGAGCAGCGGCGGCCCTTGCAGCGGGCGGCCCGAGCCGGCGCCCCGCCCTGCCCCCTGCTTGCTCCGGAAAGCGGCCGGTGCAACCTGTACGAGAGCCGGCCCATCATCTGCCGCACCCACGGCCTGCCCGTGCTCTACCGCGAACACAGCGAGGGCGCTGAGGAGGGCGCCGCCGAGTTGAGCGTGTGTCACCTGAACTTCACCGAGGGAGATGTCCCCGGAGATGCCGTACTCGACGGGGGCGTGCTCACAGCCGCCCTGAGCGTGGCCGACAGGCTCGTGCGCCAGGAGCTGGGCCTGCCCCCGGGCGAGGACCGGATCCAGCTCTCAACCCTGGTGGCCGGCGGTTGGGAATCTTTCCCAGCCTCGGCCGCCCGTGATACTTTCTGACCCGCGCCATGAAGACCTGCCCCAAGTGTAAGTCGATGTTCGAAACCGACGCCCGGTACTGCCCCCGGGACGGTGAGCGCCTGATCCAGTCCAAGGACGACTACATCGGCAAGGTGCTGATGGATCAGTTCGAGATCCGGGAGATCACTGGCCGCGGATCCATGGGCACGGTGTACAAGGCGTGGCAGTCCGGCGTGGGCAGGGAGGTGGCGGTCAAGGTGCTCAACCGTGCCCTGCGTCAGGAGCCGCAGCTGGTGGAGCGGTTCAACCGCGAGGCGCGGGCCGCGGCCCAGCTCTCCCACCCGAACATCATCATCGTCTACCTGGTGGGCGAGATCGACGACGGCGTGCCCTTCCTGGCCATGGAGTTCATCGACGGCCGCAGCCTGGCCGGGGTGTGCGAGGAGGAGGGGCCCTTCCCCGCCGAGCGCACCATCGCCATTACCCAGCAGATAGCCGGGGCCCTGGCTGAGGCCCACAGCCACGGCATCGTGCACCGTGACCTGAAGGCCGAGAACATCCTGATCTGTGCGCGCCAGGAGAACCGGGACTTCGTCAAGGTGGTGGACTTCGGCATCGCCAAGATCCTCACCGGCGTGGAGGACGGCAACCTCACCGCCACGGGCGCGGTGTTCGGCACGCCCCACTACCTCTCCCCGGAGCAGGCCTCGGGCAAGGCGGTTGACCACCGCTCCGACATTTACGCCCTCGGGGTGATCCTGTTCTACATGACCACCGGCCGGCTCCCCTTCGAGGGTGAGAGCGGCATGGGCCTGCTGATCCAGCACATCAAGGAGCCTCCGCCGCGGCCCCAGGCCCTGAACCCCTCCATCCCACACGCCCTGCAGGAGGTGATCCTCCGCTGCATGGAGAAGGCCCCGGCCGATCGCTTCCAGTCCGCCGACGAGGTGAGGAAGGCCCTGGAGACCGTGGAGGAGCAGCTGCTCAGCAGTAGCGTGCCCACCCTGCCCCGCTTCGAGGGCGTGCCTGTGCAGCCCGCCAGCCCCTCTGGCACCAGCCGGCGAAGGCAGGTCTCCTCCACCGCCCCGGATCGTCCGGTGGAGGTGGTGGCTGGCACGGCCCCTGAGACCTTGCCAGCCGAAGATCCCGTCAAATCGCAGAGGGTGGCCACCACCGAACCTCCCATGGCGGGATCCGGCCACCACGAGACGCCGATCCCGCCGGACAACACGGGGGGCATGAGCACCATGCGCATGGCCGGCCGCATCATGGGCCGCCGCCGCTTCGTGTTACACGGCCTGGGCGGAGTCGCCTCCATCTTCCTGGGCGCTGGCGTGGGATACGCCGCCTACTACCGCAAGGCCCTCTACGAGAGCTTTGATCCGCCGGTTGATGATCATGGCTCCCCCCCCCCAACACCCGAGCCCGAGCCCAGGCCCGAGCCCGAGCCCGAGCCCGAGCCTCCAAAGCCCGAGCCCCCAAAGCCGGAGCCCAAAAAACAGAAGAAGAAGCCCAGGCGCAAGCCCCGCCGCAAGCCAAAGCCCAAGCCCAAGCCGAAGCCCAAGCCCAAGCCCAGGCCCAGGCCCACGCCGCGGCCCCAGCCCGCGCCCCGGCCGGAGCCCCAGCCGCAGCCCACGCC
>CAZCFB010000135.1:1555-9549 GCA_964497805.1 uncultured Kofleriaceae bacterium | reverse complement strand
GGCGACGGGCACGCCCAGCTCTACCGGCTGGTGGAGCGGCTCATCGAGCTCAACAACGTGGTGGATGAGGACCTCACCGACCCCACCGATCAGGAGCTGCTCTCGGCGGTGGCCGAGTACCTGGCCTATCAGGAGGGCACCTCGGTGGCGGTGCGGGCCAAGCTCCCGGCCGGGGTGACGGCGTTTGAGGCGGGGGTGATGCGGGGGCCGGGGGGGCAGCTGTTCAACGCGGAGGCCCTGATGCGCCAGCTGCGCAAGGGGATCCAGGCGCGGGCGGACAACGCGCCCCGCGGGTTTGAGCGCGGCATCGTGGCCTCCACCGAGGAGGCCCGGATAATGCGGCTGTTCTGCCGGCTCAGCGGGCTGGAGATCCCGTACCGCCGCCACTCCCCCCTGGTGTCCAAGGAGCGGGGCATGGCCGAGGCGCTGCAGAGGGCCGGGGCGTCCCGACGCTCCCAGTTCATCGTGCTCATCTCGGACCTGGAGGAGATCAGCGAGGACCACATGGTGCTGGACTCTCTGCGGCTGGCCCGCAAGCGGGGCCACGGCATCGTGGTGGTGGCGCCATCCACCCCCGACTTCTTCCCCGAGGCCCGCACCGAGCACAGCCGCCGGGTGGCCGCCATCTTCTCCGCCAGGGCCCACCGAAACCGCGCCACCCTGACCAGCCGAATCGAGGGCCTCGGCGTCCCCGTGCTGGCCGCCGGGCCAAGAGACGCGCTTCCGTTGATTCTGAAGAGGCTGGCGAGGTATCGGGCGTTGAGGTCGGGCAGGCCGATGTAAAGATGGTCGGCCGTGGGCCGTGACCGTGACCGTGACCGTGATTGGGATTGGTGGCTACTTCACCGTCACGTCAACCTTCACAGACTTGCCCAGCAGGGCGATTTTGCCTTCCAACGTGGCCTTACCCGCGGCCTTGGTCTGGAAGATTGGCCCCTCGGGGGGCGGGTCGCGGCCGTCCAGGGGGTAGAGGGCCAGGGAGGCCGCGCCCGAGGTGATGGTCCAGGTGATGTCGCCTCCCCAGATGGGCACCTTGTCCCCGGCCGCGGTCTTGCCTGCCAGCCGGAACATGAGCAGGCTGCCCACGGGCAGGTCCAGGGGAAGAGGCGCAGGGTCCAGGATCTTCGATTCCGTCTCGCCCGCCTTCTTGGGCAGGGCCACCAGGGCCTCGTGGCCCACCGTGGCGATCTGCTTGGCCTCCAGCAGCTCCACCTTCTGCTCGGCCATGGCCGCGCCGCCAGCCGGCAGGGCGCCCTTGACCGTTACCGTGCCCTTGGTCTTGCCCGCGCGGAAGGTGACAGTGCGCTCCTCGTCGCTCACCAGGGTGGCCCCGGCGGCAGGCGTGGCCGTCCAGCTCAGGAAGCCGCCGCCAATGAGAGGACAATCGCTGGTTCCGCAGGCGCCGTACACCTCGCCCAGCTTCACCACATGGATGCCGCCCACCAGAGCCTTGGAGGCGCCGAGGGCGAGCTGCACCTTGGTGGCCTGCTCCGCCGAGAAGCCCAGGCGGTCGTACACCGCCCCGCCCTGGAGCAGCTCGACCTTGCCTGCGCCCGCGGTCTTGGCGCTGATCTCCACCCGCTTGCCCGCCTTGTCCATGGCCGCCGTGAGCGCAGCCCCGGTGGCAGACGCCGTGAGCCCGGTGGGTACGGCCCCGGCGCCGTCGGCGGCCTCCAGCCCCAGGCTCGCCTTGCTGCCCACCGCCAGGGTCGTGGAGCTGTTGCACCCTCCCCCGCCGGTGAACTTCACCTTGCCCAGCTCCCCAACCCTGGCCGAGGCCTGCTCCTCTTCAGCCGCGCCGCAGGCGTACAGCCCCAGCAGGAGCCCAACCCCCAACAACCTGACAAGCTTCTTGCCTCTCATTGGATGATCTCCTTGTCTGATTTAATCACACTGGAGCCTAGAATGGGGGGCGCCGTCATGTCAGGACTTTGCGTCAGCTCACAAATTGAATTTTTTCCACCCGAATGTCTGAGAGCCCCCACTGGACGCCGCCATCCTTTCCGGGCAACCATGTTCGCCGTGTTTCGCCATGTGCGGAGTGTTGTCTCCTAAGATGAAGAGCCTTTCCCAAAAGCGGTTCATCCTCCTCGCCGCGCTCAGCGCTTTCTTCCTGGCGGTCATCGTCTTCGGCCTCACCGCGCTGGAGCGCGAACCGGACAGCGTTGGCGCCCCGAAAGAGGCGGGCAAGGCCCCGGCGGAGACCACCAAGAAGCGGCCCAACATCATCCTCATCGTCGTTGATACCCTGCGCCCCGACCACCTGGGCTGCTACGGCCACAGTCGGGGCACCTCCCCCAACATCGACAAGCTGGCCCGGGAGTCAGTTGTGTTCGAGAGGTCCTACTCTCAAACCTCCTGGACCCACCCCTCCATCGCCTCCCTGTTCACGGGGCTTCACCCACGGGATCACGGCGTGCGGCAGTGGAACCACCGCCTGGTGGACAGGCACATCACCCTGGCCGAGGCGCTGCGCGATGGCGGCTACAAGACCGCCGCGGTGATGAGCCACTCGATCTTCATGCTCCAGCACGGGCACGCCCAGGGCTTCGAGCACTACGATGTATCTGCGGTCCATGACCAGGACCCGAACAAGGTGATCTCCTCCAGGCATGTGATCAAGCGGTCCTTTGAATATCTGGAGATGATCCAGGAGCCGTACTTCCTCTTCATCCACATGTTCGACCCTCACACCGAGTACCACCTTCACAAGCAGTTCCCCTATAAGGGCGGCCGGGCTCAGGATCGATACGACAGCGAGATTTCGTTCGTGGACCACCACCTCGGCTCCCTGCTGGATGAGCTGCGCAGAAGTGGCGCACTGGACCGGTCCGTCGTCGTGCTCACCTCGGATCATGGTGAGGAGTTCATGGAGCACGGCGCCAAGGAGCACGGCACCAACGTCTACGAGGAGTCCATCAGGGTCCCGCTGCTCATCCGGGTCAGCGGGTTCAAGCCGCAGCGCGTGAAGCAGCTGGTGGACCAGACCCAGGTCGCGCCCACGCTGCTCAAGCTGGCGAGGCTGCCCATCCCCGCTCAATTCTCCGAGAGCCCCATCCGGTTCCAGGAGGGCGGGGTGGCGGTGGAGCCTCGCGCGGTGCTGGCCGAGACCCAGCTGAACCAGGAGATCCGCGCCATCGTCCAGGGACACCACAAGCTGATCCACTCGTTCGACGAATCCAAGGTCGAGCTCTACGACCTGAAGAACGATCCTGGCGAGCGCAGCGACCTGGCCTCCGGAGAGCTCCTACTGGTGAAGAAGATGCGGGCGGCGCTGGACCGTTTCTACGACAAGCCCGCGGCCAAGCCGGTGAAGATCCCGCTGAATGACCACCAGGTGAGGAAGCTCCAGAGCCTGGGCTATATCGACAAGCCCAAATGATCAGCGGCTCTCCACACGCACCAGGGTCCCGTGCATGGCCGCCGCCGCGCCCAGGTCGGTCATCTCAGCCTCCCGCAGCTGGTTGACGCCCTGGAGGTCCCCCTGCCACGCGGCCGGGTTGAGCAGCAGCATATCCGGTCGCAGGGTTTCGTCTGGGCGTAGCCGCACCTCCACCTGACCCGCCCCGCTCACCACCCGGGCGCGCCCACCGTCGGCCAGACCTCTGGCGGCCAGCGCCTGGGGGTGCAGGCGGGCCACCGGCTCGGCCGGGACATCCTCCGGGTTCATCTGAGCGTTGACCATCTTGAGGGTCTTGGTGGCCACCAGGTGCAGCCGCCCACCGGAGAGATCGGGCCTGGGCAGCGGGTCAGGCAGCTCGCCGATGAGCTCCACCTTGCCCGAGGGGGTGGGGAAGCCAGCCCCGGCGAAGGGGATCCTCCGGGCCAGGGGGTTCTCCACCGCCCCGCCGCGCAGGCGCTGGAAGGTCACGCCGTGCTCCGAGGCCAGCGGGCCGAGGATCCGATCCACCCACGCCGCCGGCTCGCCCTCCAGGGCCTCTCCAAACCCGAGCCGACGGGCCAGGGCCTGGTAGATGGCCATGTCGGAGCGCGCCTCCCCTTCGGGGGGGATCACGGCCTGGTCCACGCCGAGCCAGTTGTGCCCATACGCCACCACGAGGTCCTCCATCTCCAGGTAGGTGGTGCAGGGCAAGAAGAGGTGAGCGTGGGCCGCGGAGGCGGTGATGAACTGGTCAACCACCACCAAAAAGTCGAGGCCGGCCAGGGCCCGATCCACGGCCCCGGTGTCTGGACAGGTGGCCGCCGGGTTGGCCCCGGCGATCCAGCCCACGCGCAGGGGAGGATCCGTGGCGGCCTGCATGTCGGCGCCCAGCCTGGGGAGCGCCAGCTTGCGCCGGGCGGTTCGGGGTGGATCACCGGGCAGCTCGTGGACCATCCCCGAGTACCCGGCGAAGGTGTCGGTGTGGGCGCCCCCGCCGGACACCCCCAGGTTGCCGCTCAGGGCGGCCAGCGCGTCGATGAGCCGCACCGTGGCCCCGGCCCCGCGCCAGTACGCTGGCCCCAGCCCGATGAGGGTGGCCAGGGGGTGAGCGCCCTGGTAGAGGCCGGCCAGCTCCTCCAGGCTCTGCATGGGCAGATCCGTTGCGTCCAGCACCTCCCGCAGGTCAACTGAGGCGACCAGCGTGCGGTAGGCCTCGAGCCCCGCCGTATGGTCCCTGACAAAGTCCCGGTCATACGCCCCGCGCTCCAGCAGGAGCCTCCCCAGGCCCAGGGCCAGCCAAGGGTCGCTGCCCGGGCGGAGCTGGTGGTGGCGGTCCGCCTTGCGCGCAGTGGCGCAGCGCACCGGATCGATGACATGGAGGGGCGCGCCCGCCTGCCGGGCCTCCAGCACGAAGCGCCAGGCGTGGGGCCGCGTCACCTCGATGTTCTTGCCCCACACCACCAGCGCCGCGGCGTTGGCCAGGTCCTCCATGCCGTGAGCCCCCTCCTGGCCAAAGTCCGCCTCCTGGGCCGCGACGGCCGCCTCGACGCTGGTGCCCCCGTACACCGAGGTGCACCCGCCGAAGTGGGCCCAGAAAGCGCGCTGCAGCAGCCGGGCGACCTGCCCCTTGATGCCGGAGTAGCTCACCAGCATCACCGCCTCGGGACCGTGGGCTCCCCGGGCGCGGCGCAGCTCTTCGGCGCAAAGGTCCAGGGCATCATCCCAGGAGATCCGCTGCCAAGCACCGCCACCGCCCCGGGCGCGGCGCATGGGGTGCAGCACCCGCTCCTCGCTGTAGAGGCGGCGCAGGTAGCGGTTGCCCCGCAGGCAGAGGGAGCCCCGCGTCACCGGGTGGTCGGGATCACCACGGTGCTTCACCACCTTGCCGTCACGCACGGTGGCCAGGATCCCGCACGAGTCGGGGCAGTCGCGGTTACAGGTTGTGCGGAGGGTGCGGCCGGCGCTCACTAAAGCAGGCTCTCTACTGCGACTTCCAGGGGTCGTAGGAGGAGCACTTGTACTTGGGATCCAGGGCTCCGCCCTTGATGGTGACGTCGCTGTTGGTGTCCAGGTCGGCGATGAAGATGTATTCGGTGTTGCCCTTGATGTTGATGGTGCCGGTGACCCAGGCGGAGGACTCTCCCTTCTTCCAGAGGTTGACGTCCTGCTTGGTCTTGGCAGGGAGGTTCTGGCAGGGCGAGCACTTGCCCGTGTCGGCGAGGAGCCTGGCGTTGCCCACCACGAGCATCAGGGTCAGGTTGGTGCCGTTCTTGTTCTTCAGGTTGTTGCAGAACTTGCCCCGCGGCGCGAACTTGCCGCCGCCTCCGTCCTTCTTGGGCTTAATCCCGGCCTCGGTTGGCTGAGGACACGTGGGTACTGAGGAAGGGCAGGTCCCCTCCCGCACGCATACACCGACCTCCTCGTTCTTGGAGTTCACGCCAGTGACCTTGCACTCGTAGTCCGTGGGACACTTGGGCGTGCCGGTGTTGCACTTGAACGGCGCATCTCCAATGTCGAGGGAACAGCCGCTGACGGTGGCCGCAACCAGTCCCAGCGCCAGGAACACCATCCCGCGCGTCGACCTGCTCATTTTCCTCCCCCGAGGTTCCATGTCTCGACCTCCAACCTCCCCCTGCTCTGCAACCATCATATCCCCTTACCAGCCAGGGGCGGATCCGGGCAATGAAAACCTCACCCGAGGTCCTGGCCAGCATGGCCCTTGCCCGAGGGCACCATCCGGTGGGATCCTGTGCCCCTGCTCAGCCCACGGAGTCGTCGATCATGCGCCCACTTTCATGTGCCATAGCGCCCCTTTTCCTGATGCTCGCCTTGACCGCCGGTTGCCCCTCGGAAACCAGCGACCAGGGCGACCAGGGCCTCCTCGTTAAAGACGGCCCCACCGCCGGCCTCGAGGCTGGAACCGACGGCCCACGCCAGGACAAGGCCCAGCCATCCGACTCCTCCAAGCCCAAGAAGGAAAGTGGCGCGGCCAAGGACAGCGCCGCCAAGGACAGCGCCTCCCCCGACGCGGCCAAGCCGGCCTGCGTGGATCAGTGCAACCTGGGTGATACCCGCACCAAGAGCGGCAAGACCGAGACTTGCAAGCTGGTGACCCACGCCACGGGCAAGCCCGCCGCCATCACCAAGGGCCTGCATGACCGATCCCGCGTGCATAACGCCTGGATCCGCAAACACCACCTGCCCGCCGGCCAGCTGGCCAACGCCCGCTTCAAGACCACCAGCCACAAGACCGTTGTGGGCTGGGGCGGCACCGGCGACTCGGCCATCTGGACCGGCACCTACCTGGCGGCCGAGGCATTTCGCCTCAAGGTCACCGGCGCCCCTGACGCAAGGGCCAACGTGCGCAAGCTGGTGGAGGCCGTGCACCAACAGTTCAAGGTCCATGGCCACCCTGGCTACCTGGCCCGCTTCAGCGGCGAACTGGGCAAGGACTCACGCATAGACGCCCACTACGACGCCAAGGACCCCACCAGCCACAAGGTGACGTACAAGGGCAAATCCTATTTCTGGGAGGGGGACACCAGCCGCGACCAGTACCAGGGGGTGCTGCTGGGCTACTCCATGGCCTACGACGTGCTCACCTCAGCCAGCCACAAGCAGATGATCCGCGAGGACATGGTGAACCTGGCCACCGAGCTGCTCAAGGAGCGCAAGAACATCAAGATCACCATCGAGTTCTACGCCCTGGGCAAGTGGCAGAAGTTCAGCGTGCCCGTGAAGCTCAAGCATGTGGTGATGAACCCCTCCGAGTACAGCAGCGGGGGGCCTTACGTGCAGGTGGGGGAGAAGAGCAACCCCACGGCCTACGAAAAGACTGTCATGCGCGGCTTCCGCGAGTACTTCCCGGACTTCAGCTACCTGCTCAAGCAGGTGCCGCTCATTGGCCTGCTTGTGCCCTCCGTGCCGCGGGCGGGCAGCGCCATCATGCTGGCCAACATCATGCGCATCGCCATCCAGACCACCAACGGCGTGGCGGCCTACGCCAAACAGAACGCCTCCTTCAAGGCCACCTACGCCAAGGAGATCAACGGCTGGCTCAAGATCATGAAGGGCTGGATCTCCTCCTCGGCGCTGCAGTGCTGGAAGGGCTACTTCGGCCACAACATCGACCTGACGCCTCTGTACAACCTGATCCGCCTGGAGCCCAACAAGATCCTCAAGGCAGCCTTCGCCAAGGATGTGCTGGAGAAGTGCTTCTGGAAGGTGGTGAAGAACCACAAGAACGTCTGGTTCAGCTACATCTACACCAGCCAGGGGCCGGCCACTTCCTCCATGGCGGCGCCCATCGCCGCGGCCACAGCGCAGCTCAAGCAGTTCCCGGACCCGCCACAGGCGGACAAGAACATCGACCTCACCAAGACCGGCAAGTACCCGCTCAGCAAGAACTGTAAGGACCAGTCTTCTGTGGCCCTGGACGTCAAGGACCGCATGCCGGACGACTTCATCTGGCAGCGGGAGCCGTTCAAGCTCAAGAACAGCGGCGACCCAAAGTCCGTCTACCCCGGCGCCGACTACCTGCTGACCTACTGGATGGCGCGGCGGTACGGCTACCTCAAGGACGACTCGGCCGGGATTTGCCTGCGCTGGCAGT
>CAZCFB010000135.1:0-1455 GCA_964497805.1 uncultured Kofleriaceae bacterium | reverse complement strand
ACCACCCAGGGGCAGTACGAGGCGGTCATGGGCTACAACCCGACCAAGACCTACGCCTGCGGCACGGAGTGTCCGGTGGACCGGGTGAGCTGGTACGACGCGGCCGAGTTCTGCAACGCCCTGTCACGCGGCAAGGGGGTCGGGGAGTGCTACTTCTGCACCCGCGCATCGGGCAAGCTGTCTTGTAAGGAGCACACGGCCTACCAGGGCCAGAGCATCTACAACTGCCCGGGCTACCGGCTCCCCACCGAGGCCGAGTGGGAGTACGCCTGCCGCGCGGACACGACCACCGCGCTCAACAACGGCACCGAGCTGAACAACTGCAACATCACCGACGCCAACGCCAACCAGGTGGCCTGGTACGCGGGGAACTCGGGCAAGACCCTGCAGGCCGCGGGCGGCAAGGCGGCCAACGACTGGGGGATCAAGGACATGCACGGATCCGTCTACGAGTGGGTGCATGACAACTTCCAGTTCGACCTGGGCCCCAGCGCTGTGACGGATCCCATCGGCGCAGCGTCCGGCAACTACGGCCGCGTGCTGCGGGGCGGATCCGTGAAGGTCGCCCCCAAGTTCATCCGCTCGGGCGCGCGCTACCTGTACACCCAGCCCAACGAGCGGTTCGACATGCACGGGTTTCGCTGCGTGCGAACAGTGAAGTAATACGGTAGAATATTCCCGCAACCGAGTCGGAGATTCGCCTATGAGAGCTACGAGCCCCCCGAAATTCATGAAATTATTGGCCCTGGCAGGGGTGATCGCCATGCTTGGCGCCTGCGGCGGGGAGGCCAGCTACACGCCGGATCCTTCCAAGCTGCCGGAAGACACCGAGCAGGCGCTGAGCTACCCGTCAGGCCCTTACGGCTTCTCCGTGGGGTCGGTGATCGAGGACTTCAGCTGGGATCTCGCGTTCTACGACCCGGCCATGCTGTGCAAGACCGCCGATGAGCACCGCCTGGCAGACAGCCGGGGAGTGCGTTCTCTGTCCATGGGGCAGCTCTACAGAGGGAGCAAGTGGTGCAGCAACAAGCCGGTGACCCTGGCCTGGATCGCGGTCACCACCGGCTGGTGAGGCGCTTGTAAATCCGAGCTCACCAGTATGGTGAGCAAGTTGAAGGCAAACGACGGCTTCTACAACCCGATCCTCTTCATCAACTACGTGATGGAGGCCAGCTCCCGCAACTCGCCGCCCACGGCCGACTGGGTATGGAATGACGCCGAGAACAAGGGCATGCAGTACCCGCAGATCGGCGACAGCGCCAAGAAGCTGCGCAAGGCGTTCTCCTGCTCCTCCCTGCCCATGAACCTGATGGTGGACCTGACCAACATGAAGGTCATCTTCGCCCAGTGCACCAGCAGCACCTCGAAGATGGAGGCCGCAATAAAGTCCCACTTCGGGTACTAGCGGGCCGCTTTATCGCGGAGTGCTGCGTAGCAGCGCGAGCACGGCCCGCT
>CAZCFB010000134.1:0-9586 GCA_964497805.1 uncultured Kofleriaceae bacterium | reverse complement strand
GGCGGCCGCATGACGGCCCCAATGCACGACGACCAGGGGGGATATCCACCTATTGGCCCAGGTCTCGCACCGACGCGCTCTACGCTCATCGTCTGTCCTGGAATCGGCTCCGCGAGGGATCATAGCAGTAGCCAGCGAGAGAACATAGCGGCAAGCCCACAATCATCGACGGCGGCCCGCAGTGCCGCACTAGGACGGCATCCTCGGGCCGCGGAGAGGTACCACGAGCTCCGAGCTGAGCCCCGCTGTCGTGCAGCGGAGCTGCTACTGGTTCTCCATGGCACGAACCGGGGACCGGGGGTTCTTCTCGAGCAGCCTGTGATCAGGCCTCTCCCCAGCACATTCTTCAGCAAGAGCCTGGCTCGAAGATGCGCGAAAGGGAGGTACACATGGGAAAATGCAATCATGAGATTGTCATCGCACTGCTGCTGGCCGCCTGCCATCCTGCGGAGGACTCCGGCAGCTGGGCACCGGTCACGCCGCTGTACTTCGCCTTCGTGATCCACCTGGAGGGCCACCCCGGCGACAGCGAGGAAAACCACGATCGGCGAACCCAGGTGGTGAAGGACACCTCGAGAATCTTCGAGGAGCACGACGCCAAGGTCACCTGGGAGGTGCACGACACCATCTACTCCTCCGTGATCTTCGATGATCCCTACCTGTCCAAGATCGAGGCCCGCGGCCACGGCATCGGCGTGCACGCGGATCTCGCGGGGGGGTTCGACGACGAGTCCCTCACCCAGGAGCAATTCGTCACCTCCCTGGAGGACATGAGACACTCGCTGGTGTCCCAGGAGGTCACGGTGCGTCATGTCTCGGGCGCCTGCTCGCTCCTGGACTGGCCCTCGGCGGTGTTCGAGGCCGGCTATTCGTTCTACTCGGGCGGGGTGGACTACTGCCTCATGTCCCTGCCTCCCGAGCTGCGCCCCGCTGGGCTGGAGTGCGAGCGGCCCAGCGAGTGTCACCACCTGTACCCCCACGCTCGGCGCGCACGGATGCATCCCTGGCGCGCCGATCCGGACAACTGGACCCTGCACGACGAGACCGGCGACCTGGTGATCATGCCCGCGATGGTGAACGCGGTGGCCTCGCTGCACGAAGATCGCCAGCCCGACTTCGAGGGCGACGCGCGCTTCACGAAGGGGGACATCGAGGTGCTGCTCGAGGAGCTGGAGCTGGCCATCCACCACACCGATCCCGAGCGGGTGAACACCTTCATGGTGCAATGGAGCGTGGGGCCACGGATCAACGAGCCTCTGCTGCGCCTGCTGCTGGAGAGGATCCAGCCCTACCGCGACGACGGCCGAGTCCTGTGGTCAACCATGCCGCGCATCTACGACACCTACCTCGACTGGGAGCAGGGCGAGCTCTGACGGCTCCCGACTCCGGGATACGTGCCCCATCAGCGCACACGTGCTGGACCTTGCTCTCTCCCCCCTCGAGGCCTGCCCATGCCGTTCATCCTCCTGCTCTTCCTGGGCTGCGCGGGATCCCGCGGCGGGGACTCGGTCGCACCCCCCGACGACACCGCCCTGCTGCACAGCCAGGCGACCCCGGGTGGATCCTGCGATCCCGTGGAGAGGGCCGGCTGGATCGCCCTGTCCCGCACCGACGATCAGCTGACCCTGTCCGGGGTGATCAACGACGCCCCCGAGCCCCTCACGGGCCGGCCCGAGATCAGCAACGAGCACTGCGCCTACCATCGCTACGACTCCTCGGGCTGCCCGCCCTGCAACAGCGGCTTGATCTGCGGCGGTGACGGCAGCTGCACCACCGCCCCCGTGGCCTTCGGCGACCTGGTGGTGCTGGCCAGCGCCGGGGGCGGCACGACGCGGATCGAGGCGGACTCCACCACCGGGCTCGTCTATCAGCAGCTGGGAGATCCGGATCTGGAGTGGACGCTGGATCTCGCCTTCGGCCCCGACCGGGTGAGCGCACCGGCCATGCCCGTGGCCTCCGGAGACATCGGCATCTCGGTGCAGATCGAGGGCTCCAGCGAATCCCCCGGCGCGCTCGAAGCCAGCTGGACCCCCAGCGACGACGGCAGCGCGGTGCGCACGGTGGTGCCCATCAACCACCACGCCCAGCCCGGGACCTTCACCTTCTGCCAGGCCGACGCGGCCCTGGGCAGCTTCCGCGCCGACGCCGAGATGATCGAGCCCCTGGCCGTGGTCACCGGGCTGGAGTTCCAGGGCATCGAGCACTGGCGACTGGCCGCGGCCCAGACCTCCGTGGGCTGCGTAGAGCTGCGCTACGGCCGCTCGCTGTACCTGGACCCTTCCTTCACCGAGTAGCCGCAAGGGAGTGAGAGCATGACTGAAACGCCACCTACCAGAGCCCTCGAGCCGCTGCTCGCAGCCCTGCTCTTGCTGCCCGGCTGCCCCGGTGCGGATCCGCCGTCCGCCTCCCCTCCCCCAGCAGCCGGCACCACAGCGGCCGCCGCCACCGCCGCGCCCATCGCGCCGCACTTCCAGCGCCACCGCTACGGCGACCAGAACCTCAGCGACACCCAGCTGGCCGAGCTGGTGGCCACCCTGCCCGACAGCAACCTGCGCGCCGAGCTGCAGCTGCAGGGCAACCAGCTCACCGCCGCGGCCATCCCCATCCTGGCCAGCCCCAAGCTGCGCCTGGTGGAGTCCATCTCCCTGTCCGACAATCCCATCGGTGACGAGGGGCTGCGGCAGCTGGCCAGCACCCAGCAATTCGAGACGGTGGGCAGTCTGGAGCTGGCCGGCGCCGGCATCACCGCGGTCGGCGCGGCGGCGGTCATGGGTCCCGACTCGGTGTGGGGTCTGGGCTCCCTCGACCTGAGCCGCAATCCCCTGGGCGACGAGGGCCTCGAGGCCCTGGCCCAGAGCCCCTATGCCAGCTACCTGGGCTCGCTGTTCCTGGTAGAGGTGGGCGCCACCGATCGCGGCGTGCAGGCCCTCGCCGCCAGCCCGCACCTCACCCAGCTGAGCTACCTGGCCCTGTCGGGCAATGCCATCTCCCAGGTGGGCCGCGACGCCCTGGCAGCCAGCACCCTGCTGGCAGACTGCGCGGTGGAATTCGGAGACTGACCGGGAGGCGACAGGAGCAGACCGCCACTCGAGACCAGGGAAGGGGCCCGCAGGGTCGATTCGAGGGGACCTGGGGGTCCGCGCGCCGTCGAGCCGCCGCGACCGCTCCCCCGCCACCCGGACGCAGCAGGCCATCGCCCACCGCCTGCTGGCGGGTTTGGGGGGCGCCGCCGATGTCTCCGTGGCCACCGGCGTCCCCTCCCGCTGCCCTCACCCTGTACACCCCTCCCCCCGGCGAGGTGCTCTACCGGCCGCCCCACCCCACCAGCGGCCTGGCCATCGGGCGCAGATGCTGCACGAAGATGTCGATGGCGACGGACTCTTCGGCGCCGGCTTCGAGCGGGTCCTCGGCCGCAGCCAGGAGGGCCTGGGCGAGCGGGGCGTGCTGGCCAGCCAGTGCTGAGCTGGCTGCTCCTGGGCGACTGATCTACATTGTCGGTCCGCCTCTGGAGTCTGCCCATGCGCCTCGCCCCCCTGCCCGCCCTGCTCCTGCTCGCCTGCTCCCTGGACGACGGCGACACACCCTGGTCCATCGACACGGATCCCACCGTCACCCGCCCCGACGACAGCGGCGACAGCACCCCCGACGACAGCGACGAGCCCTGGGACATCGACCGGGACAGCGACTGCAACCCGCTGTCCACCAGCGACGACTGCTTCCTGCCCTTCCCCTCGCTGCACTACACGGTCGGCGCCGACACCCCCACCGGCGTGCGCCTCGACTACGACGTCGAGGACTACCACAGCCCCGACGGGGACCTGCCGGTGGACCCGGCCATGTTCGACTTCGCCGACGGGGTCTCCCCGGTGAGCGCGGTGCTGGTGAACTTCGGCGTGGACGTGGATCCGGACCTCCTGTCGGGCTGGGGCGAGCAGGCCGACACGGTGCTGCCCGGCGCGCCCATCGCGCTGATCCATGCCCAGACCGGCGAGCCCGTCCCCCTGCTCAGCGAGATGGACCAGAACAACCGCGACGACACCAGCTACGACGGCCGCCACCCATTGATCATCCGGCCCCTGTCCCCCATGGAGCTGGGCGCCCGCTACCTGGTGCTGCTCAGCGGTGATCTCAGCGACGCCGACGGCGTGCCGCTCTCGAGCCCCGACGTGTTCACGGCCCTGCGCGACGGCATCGTCACCAGCGACGAGACCGTCGAGGGCCTGCGCCCCCGCTACGAGGAGCTGTTCGAGGTGGCGGAGCAGGCGGGCTGGGCGCGCGAGGAGCTGCTGCTGGCCTGGGAGTTCCAGGTGGCCTCCAGCGACTTCGTGCTGGGGCCCATCCGCTCCATGCGCTCCCAGGCGCTCGAGCAGATCGAGAGCCAGGGCGTGGCCTTCACCATCGACTCGGTGGAGCTGGACCCCAACGAAAACGTCGCCTGGCTGGTCAAGGGCAGCTTCACCCCCCCGGGCTTCCTGACCGCCGACAACACCCTGGAGCGTGACGACGAGGGCGAGATCGTGCTGCAGGAAGACTGGGCCGAGGCGGACTTCACCATGGTGGTCCCTCCCCAGGGCAAGACCGAGGGCGACCTGCCCCTGCTGGTCATCGGCCACGGCCTGTTCGGCACCGGCGAGTGGATGCTCGACAGCAGCACCGCCGAGTCCCTGATCCAGCCCCTGGCCGCCCAACAGGGGGCGGTGCTGGTGGCCACCAACTGGATCGGCCTCTCCGGTGACGACATCGATCTCATCGTCTCCGAGGTGCTCACCGACATGTCCCGCATCACAGTGGTCACCGACCGCCTGGTGCAGTCCCACGTCAACACCATGGCGCTGGTGGAGCTGGCCCTGTCCGACCTGCCGCTGGCCGAGGAGATCGGCCGCGGGCTCGACTCGACCCTCGTAGATCCCGAGCGCGTCTACTACTACGGCATCAGCCTGGGGGGCATCCAGGGCGCCTCGCAGCTGGCGGTCTCCACCCGCATCAAGCGCGCGGTGCTGGCGGTGCCCGGCTCCGGCTGGTCCCACATGATCCAGCGCTCCACCCAGTTCGACACCCTCGACACCCTCATCGACGCCCTGTACCCCGATCCCCTCACCCAGAACCTCTTCATCGCGGCGCTGCAGAGCTACTTCGACTTCTCCGACCCGGCCAACCTGGGCACCATGCTCAACGCCGACCCTGACTACCCGGACGCCGAGACCAAGCTGGTGGTCTTGCAGGAAGCCATCGGCGACTGCCAGGTGCCCAACCTGGCCACCGATCTGCTGTCGCGCACCCTGGGAGCCAGCCACCTGGCCTACGCCACCGATCCCGTCTACGGGCTCGACACCATCGACAGCCCCACCACCCAGGTGGCCCTCACCCAGATCCGCGTGCCCGAAGATCTCGACGCCTACTTCCCGCCCGACGAGAACACCATCCCCGAGCTGGACAACGGCGTGCACAACGACGCCGTGCTGCAGGAAGCCACCTTCGAGCAGGCCCGGGTGCTCTTCGAAGACGGCGAGATCATCCACCCCTGCGACGAGACCTGCGAACCCGACTGATCGCAGCGCCCGGGCGGCTGGAGCGACGAGCGGCGGTGGCCTCGGACCGGCCCTCATCTCGACGCACTCTCCAGCGAACAATAGTGGGCCTCATGCCCGCACCAGACATCCCTGATCGTGCCCGTGTCGTCGTCATCGGTGGCGGCATCATCGGCTGCTCCGTGGCGTATCACCTGGCCCAGCTGGGCTGGAAGGACGTTGTCGTCCTCGAGCGCGACAAGCTCACCTCCGGCAGCACCTGGCATGCGGCCGGGCTGGTGGCCACCTACGGCTCCCTGTGCGACGTCTCCATCGAGTGGCGCCAGCACACGCGCCACCTGTGCGAGACCCTCGAGGCCGAGACCGGCCAGTCCACAGGCTACCTGCCCATCGGCTTCGTAGAGCTGGCCGCCGACGCGGATCGGCTCGAGGAGTACCGCCGCGTGGCGGCCTTCAACCGCTTCTGCGGCGTGGATGTCGAAGAGATCGGCCCCGACCGGGTCGGGGAGCTCTTCCCCCTGGCCCGCACCGACGACATCCTCGCGGGCTTCCACGTCAAGGAAGACGGCCGGGTCAACCCGGTGGACTTCACCATGGCCATCGCCAAGGGCGCGCGCATGATGGGTGCGCGGATCTTCGAGGATCTACCGGTCATCGACGTGCTCCATGCAGGCGGCGCGGTCACCGGCGTGCGCACCGCCCAGGGCGACATCCGGTGCGAGTACGTGGTCAACTGCGCCGGCGTCTGGGCCCGCCAGCTGGGCCTCAAGTCGGGGGTCAACATCCCCGCCCAGGCCGCCGAGCACTACTACCTGATCACCGAGCCCATGGACGAGATCCACGTCTCCATGCCGGTCATCGAAGACCCCTCCTGCCACGGCTACTACCGCGAAGAGGGCGGCGGGCTGATGATCGGCCTGTTCGAGCCCGTGTGCGCCCCCTGGAGCCTCGACGGTGTGCCCGAGGACTTCAGCTTTGGAGACATCCAGCCTGACTGGGACCGCATGGGTCCCTATGTCGAGAAGGCCATGAGCCGGGTACCCAGGTCCATGGAGGCCGCCATCCGGCTGTTCTTCTGCGGGCCCGAGGCCTTCACCCCCGACCTGGCGCCCATCGTGGGCGAAGCCCCGGAGCTGCGCAACTACTTCGTGGGAGCCGGGCTCAACTCGGTGGGCATCACCACCGGCCCCGGCATGGGGCGCACCATCGCCCGCTGGATCGTCAACGGCTACCCCGACGTGGACGTGTCCTGGTGCAACATCGACCGCTTCCAGCCCTACCAGGGCAACCGCGAGTACCGCGCCCAGCGCACCGTCGAGGCCCTGGGGCTGGTGTACGCCGCCCACTACCCCACGCGGCCCCTGCTCACCGCTCGCGACGCCAAGCGCTCACCCTTCCACCAGCGCCTCGCCGCCCGGGGGGCCTGCTTCCGCGACGTGAGCGGCTTCGAAGGCGCCGACTGGTACGCCCCACCGGGTGTCGAGCCCCACACCGGGGAGCTCTCCTGGGGCCGCATGCACTGGTTCCCCTACTGGGAGGCCGAGCACAAGGCCACGCGCGAAGGCGTGGTGCTCATGGACATGTCCTTCATGTGCAAGTTCCTGCTGCAGGGGCGCGACGCGGGCCGGGTCATCGACCACATCTCCGCCAACGATGTCGCCTCCGAGACAGGCATGATCGTCTACACCCAGTGGCTCAACGAGCGGGGCACCATCGAAGCCGATCTCACCGTCACCAAGCTGGCCGACGACAGGTACTGGATCGTGGCCACCGACACCGGCTACGGCCACGTCGAAGCCTGGATGAACAAGCACATCCCGGCCGACGCCCACGCCATCTACACCGACGTCACCGGCGCCTACGGCCAGCTCAACATCCAGGGCCCCCGCTCACGCGAGCTCATGGAGCTGGTCACCAGCGCCGACATGAGCAACCAGGCCTTCCCCTTCCGCACCGCGCGCTACATCGACATCGGCCTGGCCCGGGTGCTCTGCATCCGCATCACCTACCTGGGCGAGCTGGGCTACGAGCTGTACATCCCCTGCGAGCACGCCACCCAGGTCTACGACCAGCTGGTAGAGGCGGGCGAAGAGGTGGGCATGGTGCACGCGGGGCTCATGGCCCTGGCCAGCCTGCGCATGGAGAAAGCCTACCGCGACTACGGCCACGACATCGACGCCACCGACACCGTGCTCGAGGCCGGGCTGGGCTTCGCCGTGGCGCTCGAAAAGCCCGACGGCTTCATCGGCCGCGACGCGGTGGCGGCCCAGAAGGCCAAGCGAGCCCTGAACCGCCGCCTGCTGCAGGTCCTGGTCAAGGACCCCGAGCCCCTGATGTATCACGGCGAGATCGTTTATCGCGACGGCCAGGCCGTTGGATACATCCGCGCCGCCTCCTACGGCCACACCCTGGGCGGTGCTGTGGGTCTGTGCATGGTCGAGCGCGAACACCCCATTCGGCCGAAGTTCTGGCGCGAAGGCAACTGGGAAGTCGACATCGCCGGCACCCGCTACCCCGCCGTAGCTTCCCTGCGCCCCATGTACGACCCCACCATGGAACGCATCAAGGCTTGAAGCGTCCAGCGGGGCAGCCATGCCCCCCTCCGGAGCCAACCCCTGTCTCAACCCCGGGTCTGCTGCTCCCAGAAGGCCTGGCGCTGCGGGTCCAGCTGTCGGCGCAGCTCCAGGTAGGCGGGCCAGTCGAAGCCCTGGAGGAACTCCACCGCCGCCTCCACGCCCCGGCGGAACAGGTCCACCTGGGCCTGCTGGGGCATGTGGAAGGCCAGCCAGTCGTGCTCGGCGGTGTCCACGAACCGTACCAGCTGCGAGTACTCCGGGTTGTCCAGGATGAACTCTCGATCCAGGGCGTGCCGCGCCGTGTTGAACAGCGCCATGCCGAAGCGCACCAGGCCCTGGGGCTGGAGCGGATGGGCCTGCTGGCTGCGCTCCGAGCTGCTCTGCAGGCGCACCCCGAACGTCGGCGCCAGCGGCTCCTTGCCGTCGGTGCGGTGGAACTCCGCGATGGGGAAGTTGGAGATGGTCCCCCCATCCACGAACATGGGCGGAGGGATGGGCAGCCGTGGATCGGCGGGGGGTCCTAGCCTGGCGCGCTGGGGACCGGGGATGTGGAAGGGCTGGAAGAAGAAGGGGATCGCCATGCTGGCCCGCAGAAACTCCGCCGGGTCCACCAGGTCGGGCTCAGCCCAGTACTCGCCGGCCTCCTGGGGCAGCACCACCTTGCGCTCGGCGCAGACCTCTGCGGTGATCAGGCGCAGCTCTGCAGCCCAGCGCCCGTCCCCCGGATCTGCTGTGCCGTCGGGCGACGCCGCCAGCCTGGCCTGCAGGGCGGGCAGGCTGCCCACCTCGGCCTGTTCCAGCAGCCGGGAGATCCAGCGGGTGAAGGCGTGGCCCGGGTTCAGGCCGCGCTTGCTCTTCACGTCCACGTACAACCAGCCCACGAACAGCCCCGACAGGACAAGCCACACCAGGGCGACGTAGCCCACTGGCGGCCCCAGCAGCGTGCCCAGGATCGCCGGCACCACCACAAGCAGAACCGCCACCACCCCCAGCGCCGCGCGTCGCCGGTCGCTCATCCTGCGCACCCACTCGAAGAGCCTGCTGGGCAGGCCACCGTCCACCAGCGTGCCCAGCTCGAAGCTGGCCAGGGCGCCCAGCAGCCGCTCCGACTTGGCCTCTTCCTTGTCACCCAGCGCCGTCAGCAGCATGGCCACGATGGCCCCCGCCGAGGCTCCCCCCACGTGCCTGAAGCGAATCCCCACCTGCTCCAGGGCCCAGGTGTAGCCTACCAGCGCTACGCCCAGCACCCCGCCCCCTTCCACCACCAGGTCCACGTAGGGCTGGCCGGCACCGTCCTTCAGGTTCGAGATGGCCAGCTCCCCCGAGGCGACGCGGTCCCGCAGCTCTTCCAGCTCCAGCCCGGCCCGCTTCACGCCCTCGTCGGCCAGGAATGCCGCGAGCCTGTCCAGACGATCTTCGTTCCCTGGCATGACCACCTCCCTCGCATCCTAGCGCGCTCCCACCGACATCTTCACGTACCCG
>CAZCFB010000133.1:0-9650 GCA_964497805.1 uncultured Kofleriaceae bacterium | reverse complement strand
GACCACCCGTTCGATTGCCGTGGCCTCGAGCTTCCGCCCAGTCGGCTTCACGTACCGTTCGGCAAGTTCCTCGTAACCGAGGTGCTCCAGCACGCGCCAACCATACTCGCCCAGGAAGTCGGCCACGTCCTCGGGATCCATGCCGAGGAGCCAGGTCTTGTCCTTCAGGACCATCCTTTCATGGAAAGACTCGAGGCCATGAAGGGCCGTTCCGTCCATGAAATCCTTGCGAACGTAAGTGAACACCAGGCGACTGCCCGCCGGCGCCTTGGCCAGAAAATCGAAGGTCGTCTGGATGCCGGCCTCGGTCAGGTATTGGGTGACCGCCTCCAAGATGAAGAAGGTTTTCATGTCGAGCGCGTAGCCGTGTGAAGCCAACACAGCCACCAGGTCTTCGCTGTCAAAGTCAATCGGCACCAGGGTCACGTGGGCTGGAACCTCTCCCAGCACCTTCTCCAGTCTCGACCGCTTGGCAGCGATGTTATACGGCTGATCGACCTCCCAGACCGGAACTTCTGCCAGAGCAGGAAGCCGGTAAGCCAAAGTATCGAAGCCAGCCCCCAGGTTGACCATCATCTCGGCTTGATCGACCACCGCCTCAGCTACCTTTTCTTCGATGTAGCGCTTCCGGCACGGGAAAATCGCCCAGACACCGTGGGCTTTCTTCTCTGACAACCCGACCATCCAGTCCCTGATCCCGGAGGACCGCGTCATCCAGACCCAGACCCTCGCGCTAAAGGGCAGAATCTGACAGGCCAGACCATCGTCGATGAGGCGCTTGCCTTCAGGAAAGTTGTGCTCGATGGCAACGGCCGTCGCCGGGCCTGATGCTGTTTCTGCTGCTTTCTTCGCCATTCGGACTCCTACGATGAATAGGTCGATCCTATCAGAAGAAGATGGAGACACATCCGGCGCGTTGTTGGGGTTCTCGGCTGCGGCCCTGAACGCCCCGGGGGAGAACCTGGACTTCCTCAAGGGGGGCTTCGGGTTCCATGACGCGGGAAGGTCCTTCGGGGTGAGGATGCTCTCCATGGATGACGGCCTGCTCCTCTGCCGCCGTCCATCTGATACAGAAGCTGGCGAGACCGAGATCCCATACCCGTGGTTCCAACCTCTGGATCCCAAATGTCTGGGCGGCTCCCGGCCTGGAGTTCGGCTGGACCAGCGCCTGGTCCTCTCGGTGGATGTGGCCCCCATGTTCTTTTTCGTGAAGTCCCAGTGGTCGGACACCCATGTGAACAGCTTCCTGCGCCTCCACTACTTGCGGCGTGCCGTGCACCGGCAGCTGGTGCTGGACCTGAACGCCTGGATCGGCGGGAACACCAGGTCCTCGGCCTGCCGGACCCAGAGCTTGCCCAGGGACAGGTCCACGTCGCCCACCCGAAGGTTCCGGACTTCGCCGGAGCGCATACTGCAGAGCAGGGGCAAGCAGGCCGCCACTCGCAGATCGGGCTTGCTCTGTTCCATGCCAGGCTGGCCATAACCAGGCCGGTCCCCATGCCTTACTTTTCGCGGAAAAAGAACTCGATGGCCACGCCGTCCTCGTCGTGGTTCTTCCACTTGCCGCCGGTGTGCTTGACGTCACCGATGACCGTGGTGTAGCGCGGCGGATAGTTGTAGTTATAGTTGATCCACATCATGTGGTAGCTGTTCGGGTTGCTACAGTAGCTGCCCCAGTGCCACCCGGTGTCGCCTCCGTGGTTGCACCAGGTGTGCTCACCCCAGATGGAGCGGCCGCTGCTGTATTTGCTGTGCCACGCAGTGCACTGGGAGCCGGCGAGCAGCTTTGCGCTTGTGACGTTGGTGTCGCCGGAGTAGCGATGCACCTTGCAGGCCGCCGGCTTCTGGAACTTGAAGAAGACGAACCCGGCGCCCTGGCGCGCGGTGGCCATGTTCAGCACGTAGGCGTTGACGAACGGGTGCTTGCTGTCGGTGCTGTAGGTGGGGTGATTGAAGGTCTTGATTAGCCACCTCTTGATGCCTCCATCGGCCGCGAGCTGCATCGCGGCGTCCCAGGCCGCGCGGGTCACCGGCGTCTTGCCGTCCTTGTTGACGATGTGCAGAAAGCGGGTCCAGCCGCCACCGTCGGTGCTCATGTCGCAGTAGACTTTGCGCGCCTTGCCACCCGTCGTGATCGTCACGGTGTAGGTGCCGTTACCCGCCGTGGGATCGCTGGAGAGGACCTCTGCGCAGGTCCGGTTGCCGACGCAGAGTCCCTTGATGCACCTGGTCCCGGAGGCGCAGGCGTTGCCGCACTTGCCGCAGTTCTTGTTGTCGTCAGAGGTGTTGGTGCAGCTGTCACCACAGAGCATTGTCCCCGGCCCGCAGATGCTGCGATCTACGCCCGGCCCGTCGGTGCCGCCGTTGCTGTCGCCAGCGCCGACAGGCGCCCTGTTTCCGCTGCACCCCTCGCCCATCACCAGGCCCAATCCCAGCAACATAATCATTCCCAGGCCCCGACATCGCACCAGATAGAACATGTTGCACCCCTTCCTTACCCGACCTGTTTACGAAAGTGTCCCGGCGGAATACAAGCCGTGTCAAGGCGAGCTGGAGTTGGGGTGATTGAAGGTCGCTATCAGCCACCTCTTGATGCCTCCATCGGCCGTGAGGTGCATCGAGGGCGTCCTCCAGCAACCCACGAACGGCTTTGCTACATTTGCTACACCTCTCGCCGATGAACAGCGCTCAATAGATGTCGGTGAATGTGTATCTGGTGGGCTTTCCCGTCGGTGCCCCACCTTCAACCGCGTTGAACCCACATCAACCTGGGTGCCACACTCCATGGTCGATTCAGGCTGTGCCTTCGTTGGAGGTAGAGGCGGCGTCTCGCCGCTTTTTTTGTGGTCACCACCACTCGGGGCTGCTGCTCTGTCTGGCGCGCAGGAGGGACGGAAAAACCGGCGACGGTTTAAGTCTGATATTATTCTGGCTCGCATGCGCCAGGCCAATGTCTACAGGTTGTGCCTCGCCCTCCTCTTGCTCGCGGTCGCGATTACTAGCCTGCGGGTGATCCTGGCTGATAACCAACCTCTGTGGGCAGACCCCACTACCAACGTCGTCCCCTCGGTCATGCTGCGGGATCTGTTGCTGGGCCATGATGAGGTGACCTGGGCGCGTTGGCTCTCTTCCACCACCGAACGGCTCTGGCTCTCCTCTGTTGTCCACCTGCCATTTGTCCTGGTCATCCCGGATCCAGTGAGAGCGGTGCGCCTGGCCGAGCTCTGCCTCTTGATCGGCATTATCTGGGGTATCTACGGCCTGGGTTGTCGGCTGGTCGACCGTCGCGCTGGGCTGCTTGCCGCCTGCTTGTTGGCCGCTGCACCGTATTTTCTATCCTGGGGCAGGGCTGGCAACGCGGACCCGGTCATCTGGGGCAGCTTGCTGCTGCTCTTCAATACCCTGTTGGAGCTGGACCTGAGGCAGCCAAAGCAGGCCCTGCGCCTGGGGCTCTTGGCCGGGCTGGCCGCCTCCTCCCGCCTGTTCGCCCTGGTCCACCTGATCGCGGCCGCCATCTGGGTGTTGGCCCTGGCCGTGCGTACCCGCCGGGCCACGCTTAACCTGGTGCCGGCCGCCCTGTTGTCCCTGACCATACCCGGGTGGTGGGTGGCGGTGCGCTGGGCTGAAGTATCCTCCGCGGCTAGCCGCTCCTCGGGCAGGCCCCACGAGACCGTCCTGAGCGCCATGACCGGCTACCTGTCCAACGGGCTCGGGGTGGTCATCCTGGCATCCGGCCTCGCCCTGGCCGTGGCCATATACCGGCGCCTGCTGCCCTGGCGTCAGCTGTGGCTGTTCGGGTTAATGATCTTTGTCCCGGCCTTCCAGCTCATTGTTTTCTGGGATATTTGGGGACGCTATATGGTGTCCCTGATGCCGCTGTGCGCCCTGTTGGTCGCAGCGGTCACGGTCAAGCTGTCGGTGAAGTGGCCCCCCGTTTGGCGCCGCCTGCTCATGGGGGCGCCATTGCTAGCCCTTGCAGCACACGCGCTGCTTGTTCACCAACAAATTCTCCCTTCCGAAGGGCTCACCAACGCTGATCGGCGGCAATTCAAGGCCCTGGGGCGGGTCCTGATGCATGTGCCTCGCGGGGCCCGGGTCCTGGTGATCCACAGCATCGGCGATGAACAGTACGCCTTTGGCCTGAACCTGCGTCATCCCCCGCACGTTCGCCGGAGCCTGTGGGCCATTCCGAACAAATTGAAGGTATGGAACTTGCCCGTTGGCGAACAGGCTCGCTTCCTCCTCCGGGTGCAAAAGAGGGAGGTGCGCACCTCCAAAATTGAGCAGGCGCCGGCCAGGGGGCTCTACAGGCACATCCAGGGCAAATTAGCATTCGAGGATGGTTTCCCCTCGTTCAAGAAGATTCATGGCGGGCACTTCCGGCGCCTGAGCCAACACCAGGATCCCAACGGGATCATCTTCACCCTCTTCAAGATGACGCCCCCCTTTATTGGGGAACCGTATAAAGAAACCTTTGATCCTGACGCTGGCGGGATGAAATACCCGCGGCGTCCACGGTAGCAGCACGAAGCAAACGCCCAAGAAGGATGCGGCTGGCCCGTGGCGGCGCTCAGTTTGACGCGGTCTCTGTCACCTCGGGCTTGGAGGTCCGGCGCTGCGACCTTGGCTCCGGGGCGGCGGACGCCCGCGCGGGCTCCAGGGTCCGCTGCCATGCCGGCGGCAGGGCGCGGAACTTCTTGGGGGCCAAGTAGGGGCTGAGCCGCTGGAGCGCCCAGGGGGTGCCCAGGGCGACCAGGGCCCTCAGCGCGGCGTGCTCGATGGCCGGGAGCTCGTGCGCCAGCCCCCGGTCAAGGGTTTCCTGAATATCGATCATGCCCTCCAGCATGTTCAGCCCCTCAGGCCGGGGCGCCGCCGCGGTGATGGTGCGCAGGCGGATCCAGGGGCAGGCCTTGGTCCCCATCACCTGGTCAAGCTCTTCGATGCTCAGGGCCTCCGGCCCCCCCTGCTCCACGGCCTCGATGATGCTGTATATCTGGCGCATGGGCCGGAGCTCCCGCTGATACTCCTCGTCAGCCTCCCGGTAGCTTTCCCGGGACAGCTGCGACTCCAGGTGCTCGAAGGCCAGGTCGCTGCCGATGCGGGCCAGCTCAACGGCCGCGTAGTAGCGCAGGCGTTCGTCGGGCGCGCCGAGCCGCGCCACGGCGCTTCGCTGAAAGACGATGGAGTCCAGGGTTTTGAAGTAGGCCCGTGCCCTCTCCCTTGTGGGCCAGGACAGCGAGGCCATGCCCTGCCAGGCCAGCTCTTGCAGGTCGAAGCGCTCCGCCAGCGGCTCCAACTCCTCCGGGGAACCCGGGTCCAGGACCACGGCCAGCGCCCTCATGCGGAGCCACGGGCAGGCGTCCTCTCCCAGGATACGCTCCATGGCCTCGAGCCCGGATCCCTGGAGCCCCTCCTGCTCCAGGACCTCGATGTCCTGGTACTGGTGCCTCATGGGCCCCAGCTCCTGCCGGATCACCTCATCAGCGGCCTCATAGTTCTCACCCCGGAGCTGTGACTCCAGGTGCTCGAACGCCATGTCGCCGCCCACGCGGGCCACGGCCATGGTCGCGTAGTACTGCTGCAGCGGCACAGAGGAGGAGAGCCACTCAATGGCCAGCTCAAAGATCTGCTCCGGCCGCGTCCGGGCCAGCAGCACGGCGGCTCGACCTTGCTCCACGGGCGCACCGAGCTTCAGTGTGCGCTCCAGCACCCGCAGGCCCAAGTCGCTGCTCAACGCCTCCAGCGTGCGCTCGGCCTCGAACAGCATCGGGCCCGCCTGGCTCTCAAGCGCCTCGCCGATGAGCTCCTCCGGGTCGATGCCCAGGCTGCACAGCTCGTCCCATTCTCCCCGTCCCTGGGCCTTGCCCAGCGCGCGCAGGCGCAGGGGGAGCGGCACGGTGCAGAACAGGCGGTCAAGCTCCTCGTAGGCCAGGCTGCCCAGGCCGTGCTGCTCGAAGCGTTCCTCCAGCTCGACCTGCTGCCTCATGGGCTCCAGCTCCTGGCGCATCCTCCAGTCCAGGGTCTCGAACTTCTCGGCGCCCAGCATGTACTCCACGTGATAGAACGCGTCGTCGTCGCCCAGGCGGGCCAGGGTCATGGCGGCGAAGCGGTGCTCGGGCGGGCTATCGCTGGCCATGCCCTCCTTGGCCCGCACCCGCACCTCCTCGGGCTCTAGCAACGCCAGGGCCATGCGCGCCCGCCAGCGCACCTCCTGGGAGGGATCGTCCAGCACCTCACGCAGGGTGGGGATAAGCGACGGGCTCAGGTGATCGTCCAGCTGGCCCGCGGCCTCCTCCCGCTCGAACAACTCCCCCTCCAGCAAGGCAGCGCGCAGCGCGGGCAGGTTGCTCTGCACCGAGCGCACGCCGTCCACCTCGGGATCCACCTCCCGGTGGATGCCCAGCTCGCTGGCCCGCCGGCTCATGCGCACGTAGCGATCCATGCGCTTGGCCCCGTCCAGGCCGGTCTCGTCGCGCCACTCCAGGCAGGCGGCGATGGCCCCGAACTTGATGATGCTCTCCGGCAAGATGCCGAAGTCGGCCGGCCTGCGCGCCAGCTCTGTCTCCGGGTAGATCACGGTGGGCCCGGCCAGGGTCAGCTTGTAGATGGTGTCCTGGTTGCGCTCCATGAAGGCCAGGGTCTGCTCGAACTCCTGCTCCGTCTCGCCGGGGAAGCCCACCATCAGGTTGATGTTGGTCTGGATGCCCACCTCGGCGGCGTTGGCCAGCAGCCGCTCCGCGTACTCCAGCTTGAAGCCCTTGCCCATGCGGTCGAGCACGCTCTGGGAGCCGGACTCGACCCCCAGGATCACATCCACGAAGCCCGCCCTGGCCATCTTGTCCAGCATGCGCTTGCCCATGCGGGGGTGAACGATGATGTTGCCGGTCAGGTCGATGTCCAGCTCGCGCTTGAGGATCTCATCGCACACCGCCTCCATGAACTTCACGGAGCCGTTGGTGGACTGGTCGTAGGTGTGGAACTTGGTGATGCCGTACTTGTCGATGTGGTGCAGGAGCTCCTCGATTACCGACTCCGCGGAGCGGTGGCGGTAGCCCGGCCAGAGGGAGCGCTGGAAGCACATGTTGCAGCGCCGCGGGCACCCCCGGCTGAACAGCACCGGCAGCATGTCCGAGGAGTAGGTCCCCACCGGCGCCTCGACGAAGGTGGGCCAGGGCAGGTCGTCCAGGTCGGTGATCTGCTTCCTGGGCTTGAGGGGCAGCAGCTCCCCGTCCCGGGTTACCATCGCGCCGGCGGTGCCCTCAAGGGCAGGGCGGCCCCCCTCCTCGTAGCGCTGCAGCAATTCAAGGGTGGTGATCTCCCCCTCGCGGAAGACGAAGGCGTCCACCTCCCGGAGCAGCCGGGCCAGGCACTCGCTGGCCTCCGCGGGCTGCAGATCGTCGCTGGGGTACCCGTACATCTGCATGGTGCCGTCGTCGGGGTCGGGCAACATGATGCCCGGGCCCCCTAGCAGCATCAGGCCCTGGTAGCCCATGTCGCGCAGCATCTGCACCGCCTCGATGCAGAACATTACGTTGAGGTTGTGCACGGAGAACCCGATGGCCATGGGCTCCCGCTTCACCAGCCGGGTCAGCTCCTGCTTCACCAGGTCCGCGGCGTGGGGGGGCAGCCAGCGGCGGACCATGTCCCAGCGCCACCAGAAGGAGGAGTAGGCCATGTCCCAGGTGCGCTGCAGGTTCTCGTCCGACTTCTCGTAGAGGATGTGGTTGAGGTCCACGAGGGTGGGGGTGTAGCCGTGCTCGCGGAGAAACTCGGACGGGTAGGCCAGCGAGAGGCTCGGCATCTCCGGGCCCCAGGGCGGGCAGTTTATGAAAGCGATCTCAGCCAGAGGAATACCCCTGTGATGGAAACCAGCACCGAGGGGATATTACCACCATCTTATGCAGGTTTATTTAAGGCGGGCTGCGCGCGTGGTTCTCGAAGGCGGTGTCACTGGTCTGCTGCATGCGGCGTTACCCCTCTGTCTCGTCTTCAACCCACCTGAGGTAGTCCGCCGGGCCCTCCTTCGGTTCGAAGGTCAGCACCTTGGGCACATCGTAGGAGTGCAGCTCCTTGATGCGGTCCATCATGGGGCCCACCCGCGTGTCGGAGGTCTCCATGAGGAGCACGGCCTCGGGCTCGTCGCAGATTTCTTCCTTCCAGCGGTAGATGGATCGTACGCCGGAGATGATGTTGCCGCCGGCCACCAGGCGCTCCTCCACCAGGGCGCGCAGCAACTTCGGGGCCTCGTCGGGGGGGGCTGTAACGAACACTATCCTCATGGGTATCTCCTTGATGAAGGGGTTCGGGGCCGACCTGGCGTCTCCTCGCTCCCGAGCCTCCGGGCGAAGATGGTGGCCGCGGCCAGGTCGTCCACCACGATGTTGGCATGCGCCAGTGAACCGTGCTGGATCACGCAACCGCCTGCAGATGATTTCACGATCCGCGAATACTATCCAAACCGAGTGAGGCGTACAAGGCGACGCTGGTCGGATCTCAGTAACACTGGACACGGCTGGAGGCCCCTGCTAATGAGCCGGGCACAAAGTAACTTGCCCACACCCAGGCGGTCGGTGCGCCCGGCAGAGCGTCGCATGACCCTCCGCCCTGCGGCTGCGGCGGCAGCCCGACACTGCGAGGCCACCTGTGAAGTTCCTTGGAAGCCAACTCAGCTACATGCTGGAGAAGCGGCAGTCCCGGCGCAACCTGGGAGCCCTGGGACGCTACCTGGCCGCCCTCACCGGGGTCATCGTCCTGTTCGCGGTGGCCTTCCACATGATCATGCTCTACGAGGGCAAGGAGTACTCGTGGGTCACTGGCTTTTACTGGACCCTCACCGTGATGTCGACACTGGGCTTCGGCGACATCACCTTCGTGAGCGACCTCGGCCGGATGTTCAGTCTCCTGGTGCTGCTGGTGGGGATCATCATGTTGCTCATCGTCCTCCCCTTCACCTTCATCCGGTTCTTCTACGCCCCGTGGCTGGAGGCGCAGGTGCGCGCGCAGGCGCCGCGGAAGGTCCCCCCTAACGAGGAGGGGCATGTGCTGTTCACCAGCTGGGGGCCCATCTCCCAGGGGCTCGGCCGGCGCTTCGACCTGACGGGCGTCCCCTACCATGTCATCGTGCCCGACCCGGTCCGCGCCACCGAGCTCAAGGTGGAGGGCGTGCCCGTGGTGTGCGGTGAGCTGGACGAGTGCGCCACATTCGAGGCCGCGCGCCTTCACCAGGCCCGGGCGCTCTTCGTCAACCAGGACGACGCCACCAACACCGCGGTCATCCTCACCGCGCGGGAGATTTGCCCCGACGTCACCATCATCTCCCTGGCAGAAAACGAGGAATCCGAAGACCTGCTTGGCCTGGCCGGCGCCTCCCGGGTGCTCCTGCTCAAGCAGGACCTGGGTGAGCAGCTGGCCAACCGGGTGGAGGTCGCCAACTGCAGCGTGCACATCATCGGCTCGTTCGAGAAGCTCGTCATCGGCGAGTTCCCGGTGCACGACACCCCCTACATGGGCCGCACTCTGGCCGAGTCGGGGCTGCGCCGGGAGACGGGCGTCAACGTCGTCGGCGTGTGGGAGCGGGGGAGGCTGCGTCCGGCCCAGGCAACCACGGTGCTTGAGGAGTGGTCGGTGCCGGTGGTGGTGGGCACCGAGGA
>CAZCFB010000132.1:0-9730 GCA_964497805.1 uncultured Kofleriaceae bacterium | reverse complement strand
AAGGAGAACATCCACATGCACCTGTACACCAACCCGGGGCAGGGCTACCTGCCCGACACGGTCATCACCAAGGCCAGGGCGCTGTTCGACAAGGCCGAGGCCGCGGTGAAGGGGAAGTCCACCCTGGAGGAGCGGGTGAAGGTGGCGCGCATGCCCCTGGTGTACGCGCGCTTCTTCCCGCGCTCGGGGCTGAGCATCAGCGGGGGCAAGGTAAAGATCGGGACCAACCTGGCGCCCATCACCGATGTGCTGAACTTCACCGCCCGCATGACGAAGCATGGATTCAAGAGCATCGGCGAGCAGACGGGCGGCGCCAGCACCCTGACTCAGATGGCCACCCTGTTCCACCTGGACCCCCCGGTGGAGAAGCTGGAGAACAGCCTCATCTCCGTGGAGGTGGTGCCGGTGATGGCGGGCCGCGCCCTGCGCATCACCCAGAAGAAGACCGGCAAGGTGGTCACCGCATACAACATCAAGCGCGCCATCTTCTTCCCCCTGGAGGGCGGCATGGAGGGGCGGGTAGGCGACCTGTTCCGCTACTACGGCTGGGTCAACATGGGCACCCTGAAGAAGCAGTCCAGCAGCTCCCTCACCGTGGAGGTGACCACCCGCAACAACTTCACCCAGGAGCTCACCTACACCATCGACCCGGTCAAGCCGGTGGTCTACATCAAGCAGAAGGTGACCAACCCCAAGGGGAGCAAGCCCTTCACCTGGGTGCGCAACCACCTGCAGCTGGACATGGGCGCGCTGGCCAAGACCCGGGTGGCCTTTACGGACCAGGGCGGCAAGAAGGTGGACATGGACATGAGCGGCGTCATGGCCACCATGCGCGAGGGGAAGCGGTTCTTCCAGAAGGAGGTCCCGGCGGGGGCGTGGACCTTCAGCGGCACGAAAGGCGTCAAGCTGACCCAACGGTTCAAGCCGGCGCAGGTGGAGCGCACCTGGCTCTACGGGTACGACAAGGACTTCAACATGGTGGAGGTGGAGGTGTGGGCGCCCGGGCAGGTCATCGCCGCGGGCAAATCGGTGGAGCTTGATCTCGAGCTGGAGGTGCAGTGATGAGGCACAGGCGCGTGGGAGTTATGCTGACTGTTCTGCTCTCCATGGCCCTGGTGGGGGTGGCGACGGCTTCTCCGTACCGGCACAAGGTGAACCCCAAGGTCGAGGTCTGGCTCAACAGCCCGACGCTGCGGGCCCGGACGGTGGGCGTTGAAAACGCGGACAAGACCACCGCCCCGGTGCTGATCCGGTTCGAGCATCCCCCCGGTCAGGAGACGCTGCGGCGGCTGCGGGCAATGGGCGTGGCCTTCTTGCCCGCGGATCAGGGGGACGGCCTCATGCACCTGGGGCCCTTCTACCCGGCTGACGTGGGGCGGGCGGGGCTCCGGGCTCTTGCGAGCGCTCCGGAGGTGCGGCAGGTGGACCTGGATGTGGTCCTCTCCCGGACCAAGCCCCTGGATCTCACGGCCAAGGATGTGCAGGCCATATCGGTGTGGCCCAGGCAGGTCAAGGGCGTGCCCCTCACCGGCAAGGGCATGCTCATCGGCAACATAGACACCGGCGTGGACCTGTTCCACCCCGCCTTCTTCCGCGCGGACGGCAAGCTGTACAACTGGCTGGACCTGGACGGCGACGGGGCGTTCAAGCCCGGCGTCGACGCCGTGGACCTGGACGGCGACGGCAAGGCGGGCAGCGGCGAGAAGCTGCAGCTGTTGGAGGGGGTGGTCTACGACGTGTACAAGGGGGGCGTGATCCTCAACTCCAGGGACGGCGCGTACGACCTGGACCAGGACTGGCTCTTCGCAGACACCAACGGCGACGGGGTGCGGGACCAGGGCGCCTCGGCGGGCTTCACCGACGCAACGCCCGTACTGGGCGAGCCCCTGTTCGTGGCCGAGGACCTGGACGGCGACGGCAGCCTCGACCCGGAAGAGAAGCTGCGCGCCCTGAAGACCAACAAGGTGAAGGCGGTGCGCAACAAGGGCGTGGTCTACACCCGGGGCAAGGACCTGAGCACGTCGGTGTCGGCCAACAAGAGCACCAGGACCTACCACGGCACGGGCACCACCGGCGTGCTGGTGGGGGGGCAGCGGCGCTACCACAAGTGGGTGGGCCTCACCCCTGACGCCGAGGTGCTCATGGGAACGGACAAGTCCTCGGGCAGCGCGGCCAGCTCCCTGAGCGCGGGCATCATCTGGCAGGCCAAGACGCCGGTGCATGTGATGCTGCACGAGTACTCCGAGTGGTCCGGCGAGCACCTGGACGGCTCCTCCAACGCCGAGAGCCTGCTGGACCAGGCCACGCAGATCGGCATCCCCCAGGTGGTGCCCGCTGGCAACCTGGGTGGCTCCAACAAGTCGATGCAGGTGACCGTCAAGGCGGGGGAGACCAGGTCTGTCACCATCAAGTACCCGGGGGGCTACGGGGGCGGGTACGTGAACTACTACCTGCAGGTCACCATGCTCTGGCGCTCACCGTCGGTGAACCTGGAGATCACCCTCACCGATGCGGACGGGACGGCGGTGAAGCTGGGCGGCTCCAACTCCACGGGCAAGGCCTGGGGAGCCAGCACCAACAACATCACCTACTACGATTACCGCTACGACTCGTCCCGCGGCACGGCCATGACCTACGCCGCGCTGCTGGGCGGGACCACCCTCAATCCCAAGGCGCTCCCCAAGGGGACCTGGACTGTGAGCATCAAGAACCCGGGCGCTGCGCCGGTGGATGTGCTCGGCTACGTGGGCGACGCCATCGGGGGCTGGACCTCGGGGGTCTCCTTCAGCAGCGACGCCACCGAGAAGCACCTGGTTGTCTGGCCAGCCACCGCGGACTCGGCCATCACCGTGTGCGCCTACGCGGGGCATGTGGGATCGCCCTACGAGTACCAGGTCACCGGGGACAAGTCGGGGGACCTGCGCAAGTACTCGGGCAGGGGCAAGCGCATCGACGGCAAGTCCATCGTCAACGTGTGCGCCCCGGACAACCCGGTGGTGCCGTCGGACGCGTCCACCGGCGTGACCGGCCTGGGCACGCACAGGGTGTTCGGCGGCACCTCGGGGGCCGGCCCCCATGTGGCCGCCGCGGCGGTCCTGGTCCTGCAGCACAACCCGGCCCTCAAGCCGGCCGCCGTGCTCTCGGCCCTGGAGAAGGGGGCGCTCTCCGACACACAGACCGGCGCCGTGCCCTCGGACACCTGGGGCTCGGGCAAGGTGCGCATCCACAGGGCAATCTTCGGCAAGGACCCGGACGCCAACACCGCGCCCACGGTCAAGATCGTGCACGCCAAGAAGGTGCACGTTGGCGCGAAGGTGACCTTCACCGCCGACGTGAAGGACGCCGAGGACAGCAACAACGCGCTCAAGGCCCGCTGGGACAGGGAGTATGACGGCACCTGGGATACGCCCCTGGGCTTGCCCGCGCCCCTGACCCTGACCTTCAGCAAGCTGGGCGTGCACCGGGTCAAGCTCATGGTGCAGGACAGCGGGGGCATGATCACCGAGGCCGCGTCCATGGTCACCGTGGTTTCAAAAGACGCGGACCTGGGCGGCGCGGCGGATCTGGGCGACGGCGGCGTGGCCGCGGACACTGGCAGCAGCGACGGGGAAGAAGAGGATGACGATGGATGCGGCTGCCGCGTGGCGGGGGACGAGCCGCCCTGGGCTCTGGTTGGATTACTGTTCCTGGTCGCTCTGCTGCGGCGCAGGCCCTAGCCCCAGGGCCAGCGCGAGCCTCGCCGCGGAGCGCATGGGCGGGTGCCCGGGGGGGCGCGGCAACGCCTTGCTCGGGACCAGCGCCAGCAGCCTGGCCGCGGCCATGGCCTCCGCCTGATCGCGCGGGGGCTTCGGCCTGCACTTCTTGCAGTAGACGCCGTAGTGCAGGGCCGCGCTGCTGTGGACCAGGTCCTGGCCAATGCCGGTTGCGCCCCAGCAGCTTGAGGAGCAGGGCGCGAGCAGGGCCACCTCATGCTCCAGTTCTTCCACGTCGCCCTGGTGCGGCGCGGGCCACTTTTTCGGGTCGCGCCGCTTGGCCCGCCGGTACCTGGTCCACTCCACCACCTCCTTGGCGGTGAAGAGCGGGATGATCACCGCGCCCACCAGCACGGCCTGGATCCCTTTGACCGCCGCGGCCATGGCGGAGATCCCCACGCCGGCGACCAGGGTCCCGGCTATCTGCCCTGCAAGCGCCTTGAAGTCTTCCTTGCGCTCGATGCGCCGGTCGATGTTGGCCCGGGTGTCCTGCATGGCGGCCAACGTCCCATGCCCCAGCTCGTCACGGGCCTGGCGGCACGCGCCGCAGATGGGGCGGCCGCACACCGGGCAGATCTCCGACGCGCCCTCGGCGCCGCAGGCCTCGCACTGCACCTGCCGGTACGGGACGCCGCCGGTGGCGGATGGTGGTCGAGGGGAGGTCATGGCCGTTGGTCCTGATTATCGGTTTGCAGTCATGAGCGTACAATGCTTTCTACAAGGAGGGTGCCCAGTGAATCGGGGGAGCGAGAGAAAGGCATGGAGCGGTGTCATGCCGGCGGCGGCCGTGTTGGGCCTCCTGCTGACCCTCCAGGGGGTGGCGGCCGCGGACCCGCCGCCGAGCACTGGCGCGCCCCAGGATGACGCGGAGGAGGGGGCGCCTTCCTGGGCCCTGCCCGTGGCGCACAACGTGGGCATGCTCCTCCTGGTGCGGGCCGGATGTTCGGCGCTCTGGCCCGACCACTTCGACATCACCGAGGTGAGCGAAAACGCGCGCATCTTCAATCGCTCCTGGAGCGAGCCGCCAACCTTCGACCTTGATCAGGCGCCCTTCGAGTGGGACCACGACCCGTGGACCATTAACGTCATCGGCCACGGGCTCATGTGGTCCGAAACCTACCTGGTATATCGGCGGAGCGGCTACGCCTGGTGGCATTCACTGCTCATGACCACCGCCTGGAGCTTCGCCTGGGAGTACCTGGTGGAGGCATGGCACAAGCACCCGTCCGGGATTGATCTGCTCTGGTCCCCGGTGGCGGGCGGGCTCCTCGGCGAGGGGCGCTACCAGCTGCTCCGCCGGATAAAGCGCATGGACAGATCTGCCGGGCGGCACATCTTGCTCTACCTCATTGATCCCATCGGTCAGCTGGAGCGGGACGCCCTGGGGCTTGAGTTTTGAGGTCCCGCAGTCTGGGCAGGGGGCCGCCATTCGTGCGAACATCCGGACCATGAGATACGCACTGATCGTGATGGTCGCCGCGGTGGCGGTGGGGGGATGCAAGCGCGGGAGCGGTGGCAGCGGCGGGGGCACGGTGAAGACGGTGAAGCAGGCTGCTGCCCCGCCGACCGCACCCAAGGAGTGGACCGCGGAGGAGATCTCCGGGACCTATGTCTGGGGCTGCGACGGCAAGCTGGAGACCGAGATCAAGCTCGGAGCTGACGGCAGCTTCTCCTACCTGATGCGAAACGCCTCCGGAGAGTCCACCACCAAGGGGCAGATCGTGCGCCAGGGTGACAAGCTGGCCCTGTCGGACAAGCCGCACTATGCGCCGTACCTGAGCCACCACTTCCTCCGGTCACACCAGGGCCGCAAGGTGCTGGTGCGGGAGGACCATGTCGCCTCTTTTGACCTGCTGCCGTCGTGGCACCAGGCCTCGGTGAAGCTGAAGCTGGGCGAGGGGCACAGCGCCATGTGCAAGGAGATGCGCCCGTGGCCCGGGAAGAACCCGCCCAGCCCCGGCGACAGCAAGGTCCGCCTGCCCGCGTCGTTCAAGGTCACATTCACGCTACCCGATCCCGGTGGCGTGGCTTCTGCGGAGGCAGTGGTCACGTCCGCGCCCTGGTGGGCCCAGGCAAAGGTGTGCCCAGCGGGGTGCACTATCCCCAAGGAGTTGACCCTCCACAAGATGGGCGGCTGGGCCCGGCTCAACCGCCTCTGGTGGGCTCAGGCCAAGGCGCCTGACACCTGCCCCGGGGCCAAGGCGGCCAAGGAGCCGTACACCCTCTCCGTGGCGGGGAAGACCTTCAAGGGCGACCTGGTCGGGGATGAAGACACCTCGGGCGTGCCCGCCCAGCCGTGCGTGGCCCGCCGGGCCCTGGTTCTCGGGATCCAGGGCCTGGTGCTCACCATGCACCCGCCCGCGCCGCCACCCCGGCCGGCCGGTGGGCCGCGGCGGGAATAGGTCGTGGGTTGATCGCCCCGGTTTCGCCAGAGGCGCGCCTGTGAACCACAGCGCCACGCTTGCTATGGCTGCGGCGCCGGGGGTGCGGGCGGGCTGACAACAGGCGAGGGCAGGTCCGGGGGCAGGGGGGTGATCTCCGAGGCCAGGCGGCCTGGCGCCTTCTTATGAAAGAGGAGCTTCTCGGGTATGTCGCAGGCTCCGGTCTCCACCTCTGCCGTGGGGAAAGGGTGGCCGCTGAAGGGGTTCCGGGGCGCGGGTTCGAGGGCCACGGTGGAGAGTCGCCTGCCGCGCTTGCGCAGCTGTTGAGCCCAGTGCACCCGCCGGGCCGCTGCCATGCACCGGGTCTGGTGCCACTTGAGGGGGTAATCGCCGCCGGGCGGGTAAGGCATCTGGAAGACCTCTTTACCCACGCCGTTGTACCTGAAGAGCGTGAACCAATGGGGCGCCTCTTTCAGGCGCGCATGGTAGGTCAGCTCCGGGTATGAGCGGGTCCAGGCCGGAGAGTCAGGGCCGTGGCCATGGAGCCAGATCATGCGTTTGCTCTGCAACGCCACCAGCCGTACGAGGTCCTCCAGGTCGAACCAGGGCCATGGTGGAGGCTCGGTGGTCTCCGACTTCCCCGTATCGCTGTAGTACATGGAGAGGGGCTCGCCCTCCAGAGAGCGGGCCAGGGCCGCGTGCCAGCGGTGCTCCCTGCGGATCACGCCGGCCAACGGGTTGGGCCGATCCTCCAGGGCCAGAAGGAGCCGCCAGGCGCCGGCCTGTGAGGCCTCGGAGGACGCGCCGGCCAGCATGAACGGAACCGCCTGGAGCTGCTTGATCAAGGCGGACTCGGTCACCAACCAGGGACCCACCGAGAGGGTGCACTCACGCTGGAACTGGAGGATCCGGCCCTGCAGCGTGGCGAGGCCGGCCAGCGCTTCTTCCCCCCGGCCCAGCTGCACCAGGGCAACGGCGCGCAGGACCTCATACTGGGCGGCCTGGATCACCCGGAAATAGCTGTACCTGTTAGACGTGTCCCCAAACGGCTCCACCGGCAGGCAGCCGGGCGGGGCCAGGGCTTCGCGCACCTGGGCCAGGGAGGGGTTCTTCCTGGCATCCATGGCCGTCAATACATCACCGGGCGACTCGACCCACTTGCCGGCCGCGATGGCGGCCTTGGCCTTGAGCAGGACCAGCTTCTTCAGCATGGCGCTGGCCTTATTGTCAGTGAGCAGCCTGATCAGCTCGGGCGAGGTAGGCTTTTCAGGCGGGATATCCAGGCTCACCTTGGCCAGCTCGGGAGCGTCCGGGATCCTCGGGTTGGCCAGGAAAATGATGACGCCGCAAGGAAGGAGAAGAACAAGCAGGGTGCCCACGATCCCGCCCGCGACCTTGAACCAGATGCTCTGCTTCACCCCCATGGCGCCTCCCTCACTTGCCCTTGATGCTCTCCAACAGCTTCTTCGCCTCGTCGTCGTACGGGTAGTTCTTCATCGACTTCTTCAACAGCTCACGGGCCTTGGCGTACTTGCCCTCGCGGATGTGGATCCGGGCCAGCCCGTTGAACTTCTTGAACTCGATGTCCGGGTTGATCTGGATCGCCTTCTTGAAGCTGTCCCTCGCCTGGTCGATCTTGCCGGCCCTCAGGTAGATCAGGCCCAGGCCCTCGTGGGGGCAGGTGTAGCGCTCGCTCTCCTGCTTCAGCGCGGCCTTGAACAGGCGCTCCGCCGCGGCGTCCTCCCCCCGGTTGAACTTCACCAGGGCCAGCTCGGCGGTGGCGTACTTGTTGTCCGGATCCAGCCGCAGCACCCGGCCCAGGGCGGCCTCCGCGGCGTCGAGCTTGTTCAGGGCGTTGAGGGAGTTCCCCTTGCCGATCCAGGCGAAGATGTCGTCCGCCCGCCTGGCCAGGATCTTGTCAAACTGTTTCACCGCCTCGTCATGCTGGTTGGTGTTGGCCGCGGCCCAGCCCAGCCCGAGCAGCGCCATGCGGTGGACCAGCCAGCGGTACGGCTTCCTGTTCTTATTCCCCACGGCCAGGTCGCTGAACAGGGCCTCGCCAGCGGCCGCCGCCGGGGTCAACAGGCGGCGAGCCTCGTCGTGGTCCTTGGCGATCAACGCCAGGTGCCCCTGGCCCACCCTGGCCCCCATGGCGCCCTCCTCGGTGGCCGCGGCCTCCTTGAACTGCTCGCCCGCCTTGTCGTACTTCTTCTCCAGCAGGTACAGGAAGCCCTGGAGCACCCTGAGCCGCCCGGTCCAGCCAGCTAGTAGTTTCCGGCACTGCTCCAGGTGCCGCCCGGCCGCCTCGAAGCGGTTGCCGTCGAAGGCCTCCGCGGCCAGGCCCAGGAGCCCGCGGCTGGGATCCCCGCTGCTGGAGTCCGCGCCGCTCCCAGCGCCCGCTCGCGCCCTCTGGATCCGCTGAAGGAGCGCCTCATAGGCAGGATCCTTCTTCAGGGCCAGGGCCCGCTTGACGTACTTCAGCGCGTTGTCCAGATCGTCCACGCGGTAGCACTTGATCGCTGCCCTGTGCTGGATCCAGGGGGCGGTGGGCTCCCGATCGGCGGCCCTCATGTCCATGGCCGCGGCCTTCTTGTTCTGGCCGGTGGTGGAATATAGCTCGCCCAGGGCGGTGTAGGGGCACGCCACCAGCTTCCGTTGCCTGGCGGCCGCGTCCTCGGTGAGCTTCGCCGACTCCTTGAGCACCGCCTCGGCCTTGGCGAACTTGCCCCGCTGCCTGTAGGCGAGGCCGAGCTTCTCCTGGGCCTTGACCAGGGCCACCATGTCGCCCCGCTTCCGGCTGAGCTCCTGGGCCTTCTCCAGCGCCTTCTCGGCCTCGTCGTAGCGATCCAGGTGGAGCAGGATCTCTCCGGTGAGCACCTGGTCCAGGGGGTTGCCGCTGTCCATGGCCACCTTGCGGCGGTGCACGGCCAGGGCCCTGGAGGGTTGTTCCCAGTACATGTGGTAGCGGGTGAGCACGCTCAGCGCCCGCCCACTCCGGGGGTTGAGGCGCAGGGCCTCCTCGGCAAGCTCGCGGATCTTCTCCGGCGGGCGGTTGGGGCCGTGCTTGTAGTCGTGGCGCTCCAGGGCCAGGGCAGCGCGGGCCGCGTACACCCGGTCCTTCTCCGAGGTGGCCGGCAGTACCTCCAGGAGTAACCTGTCTCCCTGGTCGAAAAGCTCGGGCTTCCGCTCCCGCATTGCCCGCTCCACCAGGCGCTCCACCTTCAGCTCCAGGGCCTGGAACTCCCCCGGCGGCGGCGCCTTCCCTGGCGGTGGCTGCTTCCCGGGCGGCGGCTTGCCACGGGACAGGAGCAGACCAGCGGCGGCGGTTGCGATCCCGGCGGTCAGGATGATGATGAGGCCTGTTCTTAATCGACCCGGCATGAGGGGCTCATGGTACCGCACCTGGCAGCGAACGCCGCACGATGCCGCGCTTGGCCCGCAGGGAATGGACCTCGACCCTGGATGGTAATATGGCGCATGACCACATCACGGATGATCCCGCTGGCCGCCCTCCTGGCCCTCACCGCCGGCTGCAAGGGGGCGCAACCCACTGGCGCCGAGCGCGGCGCCTGCTTTCCCAACAAGACCTGCAACGCA
>CAZCFB010000131.1:0-9862 GCA_964497805.1 uncultured Kofleriaceae bacterium | reverse complement strand
TTTATTGGCTTCGTTTGTTGTTGGAGTCGTTGTAGTTGCAGTCCATCAGTCCTTCTCGTTCTTCGTCGTTGGGGTTGGTGCAGATCTCGGGCTTGCTGGAGCAGGTCGGGTGCCCCTTGCAGTCCAGGTCCTGGCAGTCGATGAAGCCGTCGCCGTCGTCGTCGATGCCGTTGGTGCAGATCTCTTTGCCCGGGTTCGGGCCGCTGTCAGCGATCTCTCCATACCAGACCGTGGAGCGTCCACAGCCAGTTGCCAGGAGGGCTACCGAGATGAGGGCAAAGAGGGAGAAGCGGCCTGGGAAGATGGACCGGTTGATGGTCATTTTGGTCACCTTGTTTTGCGTTCTATACAAATCGTTCAACGCTGCTGCCCGGGAGGTTAATCCCTGAGGCCAAATATTGTAGCACAGGCCCTCTCGAGCCTATTAAAGCGTACGCCCCAGGGAAACGATTTGGTTATTCGGGATCTGTAAGGCGCTGGAGCGCCTGCCTAATCTCTGGATCCAGCCCGGGTGCGGCGGCCACTGCTGCCCGGGTGCCGGCCAGGTAGAGCCGGTACAGCTCCGGAGCCCGGTCCCGGAGCAGGGCTGCCTGCCGGGCGACGGTCTCCAGGTCCCCCCGGCGTACGGGCCCGGTGAGGGCTTCGGGCAGGCCCAGCGTGCGGGTGTTCTCCACCGTGCTCTGCAGCAGCGGCGTCAGGATCTCCGTGGCCTGGGCCTCAGGGATCCCGGCCTGGCCCATGAGCCTTCGGGCTCCGTCCCACAGCGCCACCGCGTGGTTGGAGGCCATCACCGCGGCGGCGTGATAGAGCCCCATCCCCTCCCCCGCTGGCAGCTTGAAGGTGCTGGCCCCCAGGGCGCGCGCCAGGGCCTCGCCCGCCTCCACGGCCTCTGGATCCCCCTCCAGGCCAACGTGGCAGCCGGGCAGCAGCCGGGCGGCTTGCTCCGGGGAGGCCACCGACAGGAGCGGGTGCATGGTGCCCACGGGCAGCCGCCCCGCGAGGCAGGCCAGCGCCTCCGAGGCGGGCCTGAATCCACCGCAGTGCAGGACCGCCCTGGAGCCATCCAGGAGGCCCTCCTCGAGCAAGGACCCGGCCACCTCCTCCACCGCCGGGTCAGTCACGGAGATGATCACCCAGCGGGCCCGGGCGATGGTCCCGGGGAACGGGCCATGGTCACATGAAACATCGGCCCCCACCTGCTCCGAGGCGGTCCTGGCCTCAGCCTCCGTGAGGGTCCAGAATCCTGTCAGCTCCACCTCGCCAGCGCGGCTCAGCAGCCGGGCCAGGGCGGCGCCCACCCTGCCCGCCCCCACCACGTAGACCGAACTCAATCGTCGCTCCTGTAGAGGGCGTGGTAGCCGATGTACTGCCGCACATCCTCGGGGACCAGGTGGGAGACGTCCTCTCGGGCGGCCAGGCGGCGGCGTATCTCCCGGGAGCTGACGTCCGGCAGGGTCGGCGCGCCATCCACGGCAGGGTAGCCGCCGCGGCCCAACACCAGCACCTCTGCCAGGCGCTCGATCTCGTCGAAGCGGTACCAGCTCTCCTTCTCGGCCAGGATGTCCGCGCCGATGAGCAGGGCGAAGCTGTGCTCGGGGTGGCGCTCCTGGAGCAGGCGCAGGGTGAAGAGGGTGCGGGTCTCGTCAGGATCCTCGGCCTCCACCGAGGTGACGCTCACCTGCCTGTCCGCGAAGGGGGCGCAGGCCAGCTCGCACATCTCCACCCGCCGGGGGAAGTGGACCAGCTCCTTGCCGAAGGGGTGGCGATAGCAGGGCATGAGCCACACCTGGTCCATATCGGCGCAGGACAGAGCCCACAGGGCGGCCATCTGGTGGGCGACATGGGGCGGGTTGAAGGAGCCGCCTAGGAGGGCGATGCGTGGCATGGAATCAATCGTACAGCAGGTGCGGCTTCCTTCGCTCCAGAAAGGCGGCCTCTTGCTCCCCCCACCCCGCGCAGATCTCTTCCAGGTCTGCCCCTCCGTCGACGCCTTCACGGAGCCAGGTTCCGCCGGCCAGGAGATCGATGGCGGGCTTGTCGTCCACGAACTCGTACGCCTCATCGCGCCAGTCGAAGGCCTCGGGCCAGCATTGACGGGCCGCGCGTAGCAGGGCCACCCCGGTGCGCAGGGGACGGAAGCTTTCCCTGTCTGTGATATGGAGCTGCACGCCTCCGCACAGGCTCCCCTTGTGCTTCTGGAAGGTCGGCGTGAATCCCACCGAGCGGGGGAGGACGCCGGGCAGCCCTGCGCCCCTGAGGGCTCTGGCCAGGGCCTGGCCGTCCATGAATGGCGCGCCGGTGAGCTCAAAGGGCCGGGTGGTGCCCCGCCCTTCGCTCAGGTTTGTGCCCTCCACCAGGCAGCCCCCCGGGTAGACCAGGGCCGTGTCCAGGGTGGGCATGTTAGGGGACGGCAGCACCCAGGGCAGGCCGGTGTCGTCGAACAGGTGCTCGCGGCGCCAACCCTCCATCTCAAGCACCTCCAGCTCCACCTGCAGCCCGCGCTCCTGCCGGCAGAGCCGGGCCAGCTCCCCGATGGTCAACCCGTGCCGGTTTGGCAGGTCGTGGTGCCCCACGAAGGAGTGGAACCCCGACTTGATGCCGGGCCCCTCCACCGCCGAACCGTCGCCGCCCAGGGGGTTCGGCCGGTCGAGCACAAGCACCTTCGGGGGATCCTCCAGGCTTGCGCACACCTCCATGCAGAGCACCAGGGTCCAGATGTAGGTGTAGTAGCGGCTCCCCACGTCCTGGAGATCCACGATGAGCAGGTCCAGATCCTCCAGGTGCCCGGGCTGGGGGCGAAGGCTGGACAGCTCGGCCCCGTAGAGGCTCACCACGATGAGCCCGAGCAGGGGATCCCGCCGGGGCTCGTCGCTAACGCCCACCATGTCCTGGGCGTCGCCACGCACGCCGTGCTCCGGGCCGAAGAGGCGCACCAGCCGGGCACCGGCCCCCTCGCACAGGCGGGTAACGATGCCGGCGGCGTGGCGAAGCTCGCTATCAACGGAGGCGGCGTGGCAGAGCAGGCCCACGCGCTGGTCAGGGGAGATCTTGTAGTGGCCGTCCCGGAGACGGTCCAGGCCTGTTCTTACTTTGGGCATGGGCTAAAGGGGGGGAAGGGTGAAGGGGTGGAGGGCAAGGGGGGCTGGGGCCTGGGCCTGGGCCTGGGCCGCGCCTTTGGCGCGCTACCCGATGCGGACTGGCTTGAAGCTGATGCGGGGACCTTCAGAGACGACCACGAAGCGCACCATCTGGCACTTGAAGCGGGCGCGGAGTAGGTTCTCATTGGCCCGTAGCCGCATCACCAGGGCGTCCTCGGTGAGGTCGGAGACATCCAACCCGGCCGCGGTGCGCGCCTCGACGTAGTCCTGGAACAGCTGGGTCTGGTACTCCTCGTCGCTCTGGTTGGCCAGGTCCTGGGCCAGCTTGGAGTCGAGGTCGTCGTCGTCGGGCTCGTCGGTGAGGATGACGAAGGCGTCCTCGATGGACTGCTGAGTCTCCTCCATCTCCTCGCCGGGCTCGGGGCGGCCGAGCAGCCGAGCCAGCATCACGTTGATGGCGTTTGCCAGCCCCTCGAACTCGTCCACGTCCTCGAAGTAGTACTCAAGGTCGCCGTTGATCACCTCGCTCACGCCCAGCTCCAGCGTGTCCTCGGCGTCGATGAAGTGCCGGGTGACGACGAAGATGACGCCCATGGTGAGCAGCAGAGAGGCGATGAGCAGGATGAGCAGGTACCAGCGCGTGGAGTTCACCGGCGCCAGGGCGCTGGTCTTGGATGCGAGCACCACGAAGCCCATGTCGTCACGCTTGGCGGCGGTGGGCAGGGGGCCTGTAATGGCCACGTATTCCTCGCCGCGCAGCTTGACCGAGAAGACATCAGAGGCCTTGCCCTCGGCCAGGGCCTTGGCGCCCGGTGCTGTGTCGGAGCCGAGCACGACGCCGCTGAGGGCGGCCACGCTGGTGGCGTCTTCATTGGAGTCGTCGCGGGGCATGGTCAGGCTGGAGGCTCGGATGGTCTTGCCCAGGAAGAGCGCCACCTCAGCGCCGCCCTCATCGCGGTCCGTGCGGGCCTCGGCGGAGGTGATGTCATAGGCGATGACCACTGCGCCGGCGACGGCCTGGTTCACGAAGATGGGCGCGGCAGCGGAGCGCATCATCCGGTTCTTCCAGTTCCAGATGTCCGTGCTCAGCTTCCCCTTGAGCGCCACGGGCACGTTGCGCGCCCAGGGAAGCTTCTCCTTGTACATATTCTTGATGTCCAGGTCCCTGGCGATGATGGCGCCTTCGGGGTCCACGATGCCGAGGAAGTGGGCCTTGCGCCCCTCCTTCTTCAGGATCGAGTCGTATTGCTGGATGGCGTCATAGGCCTTGGTTCGCTTGTTGGTTTCCTCCTCTTCGAGGACCCAGTCAGCGAACTCGCTCCGGTCGGCGATGGCCTGCGCCAGGGCGGCCAACTTGTGGTTGCGGAGCTCCTGGCTGCGTACGGCGAGCTTGCTGGCTCGCACCACGCTGCCCTCCACCGAGTCCATTGCGGCCTTGGTAAGGGGCATTGTGATGGCCATATAAATGGCCACATGGAGCAGAACAACAATGATTCCACTTATTAAACGAACCTTCACCCTGAACATGGGCGAAACCTCTCAGATCAGATCTGGCGAGCCGCTTCCGTAGTAATTACGGGGACGACCAGCCATGTTATTAGGACGCGAGGAACGTATCGTCTCTAATCGGCCAAGTCAAGGATTTGTAGCGCCTCAAGATAGAGGCCGCAGCGGTTCAGCTGATGGGCCAGAACGGCGGAGAGCAGGGGATAACGGGGCGTTAGGCCATCGCCCTCCAGTTGTCGGGCTGCCAGGAGGAAGGCGAGCGCGTCGAAGTGCTCGCCGCTCAGGGCGCTGAGGTGCCCCAGGGCCGCGAAGCCCGCGAACTGAAGGTCCGCCGAGCTTTCTGGTGATATGAGCCCGGCCATGCGGTCGCTGGCCCGGGTAGTGGGGCCGGACAGGGCCTGGTGTACCCGGGTAGAAGCGCCACTACCAGTCAGGAGTTGGGCGATGCGGGTCCGGTCCAGGGGTGGGAGTGGCCGCGCCAGGGCCTCCCCGGCCTGGCGGCAGCGGGTGAGCTCCGGCTCCTCGGGCCCTGTGCGAGGGAGCATCCTGTGCCGCCGGCCCGTGTGCAGGGCGGCCCGGCAGAAGGCGGTCCTCCCCTTGCCCGGTATCTCGCTCAGGAGGGCGGCCAGCGGATCCGGGGTGGTGGCCTCCAGATCCCGGGTGATGCGCCTGGCCCGGAACTTCTTGTAGTTGATCAAGTCCCTGGGCGCTGAGAACTCAACCCGGGCGTTGTCGTCGGTGTTTACTGGCGCGCCGCGGCTCACCGCCTCCACCCCCTGCGGTCCGGCCAGCAGGCGCACGGCCAGATCTGCGGGGCCATGGATGCCCAGGGGCGCCAGCACCTTGCGGACCTTGGCCTCGGCCATTCGGCGCGCCACCCTGCCCCAGGGAACCTTGCCGGAGCTGCCGCTGTCCCCGGACCGGGCGACGATGAGCATGTCAGCCGCGGCGCGGGAGGGCGAGAAGAGGTGAACAGTGGGGAAAACGCCGCGAATGGTGGATAGAATGCTCCAGACATTCTCGGGAGATATCTCGTAAGCTTGAACCCATTGCAAGAATACGCCGTCCGGGGCCAGACGGGAACGAACGAGCTCAAAGAACTCCCGGGTGAAGAGGTTCCCGCAGCCGCTGATCCAGGGGTTGGATGGCTCACTGATGATGATGTCGTGCCGTCGCTCCTCGCTGGCCAGGAGGTTGCGCCCATCTGCCTCCAACAGGGTCAGGCGAGGATCATTTTGGGGGGTACGGTTGTGGGGCTCGAACAGTCGCGCGGTGGTCACCACCTCTCGCTCCAGCTCCGCGGCGGTGACGCTGGCCAGCGGAGTGGTCAGGGCGGCGCCCACCGTGACGCCGCTGCCCCAGCCGATGATCAGGGCCGAGCGGGGAGGCTCCTTGCCCGGGTGGAGCAGGTAAGGTAGCAGGCCGCTGAGCACCTGGGTTTCGGTGTCCCCCTGGGGCGAGAGGCGCAGGGCCGGGCTGGATGGGCGCTCATCCTCCACCAGGGTGTGGCAGCCCCGTTCAGGCCGCGCGTGGAGCACGCTCAGCGAGGCGTCGGGTTTGCCGTTGACCAGCAGGGAGGAGCGCACCCAGCAGGCCCCGGCGGAGAGGGCGAAGTCCACGCTGCGGGTCATGCTCACCGTGGTCGTCACACCCTCGGCGTGGCGCACAACCCTGTAGGCCGAGGGCGGCTCGGTGAAGCTGTCCGGGGTACGCTCGGGGGGGATCCGGCGGCGGGCGGCCTCCAGCCATGCAAGGTAGCGGGTTTCTTCACTGGCCGAAGCTGCAGGCACGCCCTTCCCCGCCCCGGGCATGGCGCGCTCTTCGTCCTGATCGGCGAAGCGGGAGACGCGGAACACGCCGGCGGTGAGCAGCTCCAGGTTCCAGGGGCGCGCGGCGAGGGTGAGCCCGCCCAGGCATATCAGCGCCGCCACGGTGAACAGGATCCTGGTGCGCGGGCGCGGGGTGGCCAGCCCAAAGAGGAGCCCGAGCAGCACGATGGATCCCGAGGCCAGGAGCAGGGTCTCTCTAAGGCCGAGCAGGGGGATGAGCAGGAAGCCGCCGGCGAAGGAGCCGACGATGGCGCCCAGGGTGTTCACGGCGTATACGGTGCCGGTCACCTCGCCGCTGCCCCGGCGGTGACCACCCGCGACGATCTGGATCACCGCCGGGAAGACCATGCCCATGAAGAAAGTGGGCAACAGGATGATCACCGCGGCGAGGGTGAACTTGAGCAGGAACACCGCGGGGGGGCTCATTGGGATCTGCTGCAGCAGGGCCAGCATGATCACCGGCAACCGGTCCATGGCCAGCAGCGGACCGAAGGCGCAGGTGACCCCGGTGAGCAGGTGGATCACGGCCAGGTTGCTGACCTGGTTGGGGCCCGCGGCCTGGCGCCGGGCATAGACGGCCGCGCCGCTGGCCAGGCCGGACAGGAAGGCGAGCAGGATGAGGGAGAAGGCGTAGGTGGAGGAGCCGATGATCAGGGAGAGGGCCCTGGTCCAGGCCACCTGGTTCACCATGGCCAGCGCCCCGCTCACGGCGACGCTGGCCAGGGTCAGCCGCGCCACCAGGGGGACCACGCCGCCCTGCCCGGATTCCTGGGCGGATTCAGGATCCGGCGTCGTGGACGCCTCGTCGCGCACCCGGCGGTAGAGCAGCAGGGCCACGCCGGCCAGGAGGAGGTCGGCCAGGCAGGCGCTCAGGTTGGTGACCCACAGGCCGAGGGTGGGCAGCAGCAGGAAACCAGCGCAGAACACGCCGGCGACGGCACCTGCGGTGTTCACCGCGTAGAGGGTGCCCACTGCCTTGCCCACGCCGGGGCCTCGGCGGCCACCGGTGACGTAGTGCGCGAGCACCGGCAAGGTGGCGCCCATGGCCAGGGTGGGCAGGGCCAGCAGCAGGGCGGCCAACATGAACCGCGCCAGGGCGAAGGCGTGGTAGGAGTCGTGCAGGATCCCGCCCCAGAGCAGCCCGTGCAGGTCGGGGAGCCACCCGGCCATGGCGGGCATGGCCAGGGCGTAGAGGCCGATGCCCAGCTCGAGCACGGCGTACACCAACACCGCCCTGCCCGGCCGGTTTCGCAGCCGGTCCGTGAAGCGCCCGGCCAGGAAGGAGCCCAGGGCCAGCCCGGCCATGAAGGCGGTGAGCACAGTGCTCACGGCGAAGGTGGTGGAGCCGAACACCAGCACCATCTGGCGCACCCACACCGTCTCCAACACCAGGCTGGAGAGCCCGCTCAGGAAGAAGAGCGTTGTGATTGTGCGAGCGTGAGGGGCGGATTTCACGGTGCGGAGCGTATCAGAGAAAGGGAGTCGAGAGTCGAGAGTCGAGAGTTGAGGGTTGCCGAAGGAGGCGGTTTTTTTGCCCGATCTGGCACCACATGGTACGACAATATCCTACATGAACACACCAGTAGGCTGGAGGCAATCATGACTGACGAAAGGCGCCGGGACGACAGGGTCGAGGTGGACTTTTTCTGCAACAAGTACGTCAAGGGTCGCCCTTACCTTTGCCAGGCATCCAACCTGAGCGAGGAGGGCTTGATGGTGCACAGCTACCAGGAGCCCGAGAATAATGACCCCCTCATCGGGCTGCAGTTCTGCCTGCCCGAGAGTGACCAGGTGATCACGGCTTCAGGCCGCGTGGTTCACCGGCCTGACGAGGGTGGCTATGCGGGCGTGCGCTTCACCAGCATCGCCTGGGAGCACCGGCAAATGATCCTGGAGTACCTGGCGCGCTGTAAGGATGAGCCCAGCGCCATGGCGTCCTAACGAATTTCGTGGTCCGTGGTCCGTGGTCCGTGACCGTGACCGTCAGATTCCCAATGGGCCGTACTTGATCTTCTTCAGATACCCCAACAGCTCCGCGTTGACGTCCTCTGGAAACTCCACTGCGGTGTAGTGGGTCCCCCCCTCCACCACCACAAGCTCCGCATCCGGGATGGTCTGCACCATTGACCGGGCGGTATCGAGCGGGGTGAAGAAGTCCTTGGTGCCGGTGATGATCAGCACCGGGACATCGATGGACGGCAAGACGTCCGTGGCCGCGTGCTCCCCCAGCCTGGCCAGGGTTTCGCCGTACGCCTCGAAGTCGATGGTGGCGTACTCCTTGGTCAGGTCGTTGAACACATCCGGATCCAGGCCGGGCGCCGCCAGCCCGGTGAGCTTGAACAGCCACAACAGACCAGGGATCTGAGTGACGACCTCTGCCGCGGGGCCGATGGCCGAGGCGCCCAGCTTCATGGCGCCCACCAGGAGCGGCACAAGCTGCTTCACGGGCAGGCCCGGGAAGGCAGACTCGAAGGGGCTGGCCGAGACACCGTTGAGCACCAACAGACCCTCGAACTGATCGGCGTGGTCCCGGTAGTACTCGAAGTTGAACTGGACGCCCATGGACCAGCCGATGAAGAGGGCCTTGTCCACACCCTCCTGCTCCAGCACCGCCTCCAGGTCCTTGACCTGGTCGCTCATGGACATGTTGTCCAGGCTGGGCGGGCGGCCCGAGCGGAAGAGCCCCCGGTAGTCCCAGGAGATGATCTTGTATCCGTCACCCAGGGCGGCGTACTGGTGGCGGTAGGTGGAGTAGGTGCCGCCGAGGCCGTTGGCCAGGACCACGGCCGGGCCCTCACCGCAGACCTGGTATGCGATGGCGGCGCCGTCAAAGCTGATGGCGGTCTTGTGCTGAACGTCGGGTGCTTTCATGCGGCGGAGTATATATCAAACAGGGGGGCGATCACGTGGACGTGTTCAGGGGCAGCCTGGGGTGGGGTTGACCAGGCAGAGGGCGGCGGCCATGGCGCGGCCCGGGGGATTTCGCCGGCGGCGGAGCTTGCGGAGGGCCTGCGCCCTGCCCTGCTCATGGCGCTTCACCTGGGCGGACAAGTCTGGATCCGTTGCCGGCGTGAAGCCGTCCACCTCTCCGGTGAGCCGGGCCTGCCATCCCACCAGGGTGTCCGCCATTTTGGCCTGGACCATGGTCAGCGGGGACGCGGCGGCGTTCGTGCCGGCGGCCTCGGTCAGGGCCCGCGTCAGGGAGAAGAGCTCGCGCTCGGCCAGGGTGGCCGCCACGCCGCTCTCCTGGTTCAGCTCGGTGGGGAAGCTGTCCTTCAGGGACTTGAGCCGGGTGTCCGCGGCCCGGGCGATTTGTTTGAGCACGGAGGGTTTGGGGGCGCCCCCGCCGCCGAGAGTGGCCAGCACGTACCCCGCGCTCAGGGTGCGGGCCGGGGTGTTCATGAGCTTCTGGAGGGCGGCCGCGCCTCC
>CAZCFB010000130.1:0-10038 GCA_964497805.1 uncultured Kofleriaceae bacterium | reverse complement strand
AGCGGCCGTCCATCACCCAGTGCGACGCGAACGTGTGGCGCGTGCACTGGTACCAGGTGAGCTCGGGCGGGAGGCCCGAGGCCGCCAGCGCCTCGTTGAACTTGTTGTGCAGCGTGTGCTCGCGGATGAACCTGCCGCGGCCCGACGTGGGCGGAAAGAGCAGGCCCTTGCCAGGGTGCGACGCCATGAACTCCCGCAGCTCGGGCAGCAGCGTGTCGAGGATCGGCACCGGGCGCATCTGGTTGTTCTTCACCGGGCCCTTGACCGAGCGGCTGACGCTGATGCGCCGGCGGTCCAGCTCGATGTCCGCCGCGATGAGCGCCCGGATCTCGCCGGGCCGCAGGCCGCCCAAGGCGCCGATGTCGTACATCAAACGGAACGGCTGCTCGAAGCTCAGGTGCAGGGCGCGGATCTCGCCCTTGGTGCGCAAAAAGGGCGTGTCGCGCGGGTCCTGCTTCTTGCCAATCGAGCGCCGCGTGGCGCGGTCCAGCAGCGCCACCGGGTTGACCACCTCCTGCCCCGCCTCCCGCAGGTCGTTGTACAGACGCGAGATGTTGTTGAGGCAGTTGATGATGGACTGCCGCGCCAGCTTGCCGCGCTTGGCCCTGATGAACGCGGCGACCTCGGCCGTGGTGACCGCGTCCACGCGCATCTTGCCAAAAAACGGGATCAGGTGGCACCGGATACGCGACGCGTCGTCCTTCCACGACCGGTGCACGCCGGGATCCCGCCGGTTGGCCTCCCGCCGCGCCTCCCCCCACTCCGCGACCACCTCCCCGAAAAGCCGCCGCCCCGGCCGCGGCCGCGTCGGGTCCTCCAGCTCGTGGCGGCCGGCGAGGATGTCCGCCTCGATGCGCGTGAGCACGTCGCGGCCGAGCTTCTCCAGCTCCTTCTTCTTGCGCCGCAGCTGGGCCTTCGTGTGCCCCTTCGGCTTGACCCGCCCGATGCGCTTCGGCACCCACCTGCCGTCCGGGTTCTTGTACTTGATGTAGATGCACGGCCCGAGATCGGGCCTCTTCTGGTTCCGGTCATAGACGCTTCCCATGCGGGCTACCTCCTTCTTCAGTTGTAAGGAGGCCATCTCAAAAATCCTCCGCGTCGCCGGAGCGGCCCCTGGACGCCGCTGGCTTCGTTGCTCGTCGGTTGAATACAACCAGTATTCGCCCTCCTCGCGCCTCGCCATCTGCGCCCAGATGACTCGCCCGGCTCGGTCCGACTTTTTGAGATGGCCTCAGGTGATCCCGTTGAGACTGGAGGCGCCGCCGATTTATTCATCCCGCCGCGCGTCCCGCGCCAGCTCCACCACCAGGTCGTCGCCCCACCGGTGGGCCTCGATGTACGCCTCGAGGTCGGAGCGCAGGAAGACCCGCCGGCCGCCGAGCTTCACCGAGGGAAGCTCCCCCGACGCCGCCTTCTTGTAGACCGTGCTCTCCCCGAGATCCAGGAAGTCAGCCGCCTCGGGCACCGACAGAACCTCATCCCCCTCCGCCGGCGCCGCGCCCGCCAGCTCCGGCCCGAGCCGCTCCTCCACGAGATCCGCCGTACGTTCCGCGACCTGCTCCACGAGCTCCGACCACAGGTCGCCCATCTTCTTTGAATCACTTTTCATCTGTCTCTCCTGTAAGGCAAGGAGACCGGGGAGGGTCCTCCCAAAGTGACGCCGGGAAATGCCCTGTCAAGGCGGCCGACCAGGCGGGTCAGCCGCGCCAGGCAGGAGCCCCAAACTCAGAGCTGCATCAGACCGATCGCCCTTAAAACCGCGAATTCAAGCCTTCCAGAATGGCCCCCAGAGCCCACCCTCCCAAACTCAGACAAACGTCAGACAGATCGGCCTCAAATCCCCCAAAACAAGCTCACCCGGAACAGCCCCCGAAGCCCCCCGAAAAAAAATCAAACTTTCTGAAGCCGCCCCGGAACCCCAAAATCCCCGATCGGCCTCAAAAGCAGAGATTCACCAGAGTCCACGAGGGGCAAGGTCAGCAGCAGCTCAGGCTCCACACCAGGCTCCATGGCAGGGGCGCTGACCTGTAGAGCGCTGGTCAGAGGGGCAAGACCAGGGGCCGAGATGACTGCTTCTCTGGTATCTTGGACACACGGGGACTTCCCACAGGAGAGCGATGTGGCAGACCGATGGAAGGTCTCGCATGGCCAGGCGTCTGCGGCACCTACTCGTCTTCAGCATCAATTCGACGCGATGAACTGGAGGGCAGATGGCTGAGTTTCGAATAATTCATTGTGCGGACCTGCACCTGAACAGCCCCTTCATCGGGATAGGCAAGCTCGACGAAGACGTGGCCCGCCAGCTACGAGACGCCACCTTCACCTCCTTTCGTCAGGTCATCGATGAGGCGATCTCCAGGCATGTTGACCTGGTAACAGTGGCAGGTGACGTCTACGACTCATCCGATCACGGCCTTTACACAGCGGTGGTCTTCCGGGATGAGCTGCGACGACTAGCCGATGCCGGGATCCCCTGCTGCGTAGTTGCCGGCAACCACGATCCTCTGAATTCCTGGCGGCTCGCGGCGAAGATGCCAGCCGGATGCCACCTCTTTGGCGACGAGGTCGGCTGTATCCCGATCAGGCGCGAAGAGGAAGTGGTGGCTCATGTATATGGCGTGAGCTTCCCCACCTCTGCTGTACGCAAGAACCTCGCTCAGCAGATCGTCGCCGCCCACCAGCCCGGTCCAGGGCTCCACCTGGCCTTGCTCCACTGCAACCTGGGGAGCAACTCCGGACACGAGGACTATGCCCCCTGCACAGAGGATGAGCTACGACGGGCGCCATTTGAAGCCTGGCTGCTCGGGCATGTCCATGAACAACAGACGGTGTCCGCCTCCGATCCTCTGATCCTCTACCCAGGAAACACCCAGGGGAGGAGCATCCGCGAGGTTGGAGAGCGCGGCGCGGCGCTGATCACCATCCCCCATCAAGGTGCCCCTGAGATCGAGTTCCTCCCCACCGCCTCGTTGATCTGGCTCCGCGGCCAGACTTCCATCGATGGCCTCGAGGAGCTCGAGGAGCTCGTTGAGCGCATCGACGACGATTTCGAACGCCTGCTTACCGCTCACCCCGACAAGAGCGCGTTCGTTGTCCGCTGGCGGCTCGTTGGTCGAGGTGAACTTCACAAGCAGCTCGCGACCCGGTTGGAGGAGCTGCTGGAAACCCTGCGCGAACGGTTCAAGCATGGCCCACAGATGGTCTGGGTCGAGAAATTGCAGAGAGCAACCCAGCCCCCCCTGGATCTGAATGAGCTGCGCCAGCAGAAGGGCTTCATCTCGATGGTCCTGGCGTGTGGAGAGGAGCTCGCGGCGGGTACAGCGCCAGACGACGAACTGCTCGAGCGGTTCTCCGTCCTGCTGACGAGCCCCAAGCTCAAGCGCCCGCTCGGCCAGCTGAGGAGCCGCATCAAGGAGGATCCTGAGTTCTTCCAGGAGCTGGCTCAGCGCGCCACCATGCTGGCAGTAGGGACTCTCGCAGAGGGAGGGGGCAAGTAGCTCATGTGGATCAAGGACCTGAAGCTCGATTCATTTGGGGGACGCTCGGGCCAGCGGATCGAGGGGCTCACCTCGGGCGTGAATGTCATTTACGGCGCGAACGAGGCCGGAAAGACGAGCCTGATTGAAGCAGTTCGCGCGATCTTCTTCGGCTTTCTGGACCGGCGCAGCAGCAGGAATCGCTACGAGCCTCCGCATGGCGGGAAGCGCCGGCTCTCCATCGAAGTGTCCCTGGCCGACGGAGCCCGGTGGCAACTCCATCGCACAGAGGGTCCGACCGGTCTCAAGATCGTGGACCTCTCATCCGGGCTTGAAGTGCCCGAGTCGCGCCTTCGAGACGCCATGCACCACGCGGAGCGTAGTCTTTATGAAAGCGTCTTCGCCTTCTCGCTTGACGAGCTCACGGACCTTGTGTCCCTCGAGAACTCCGCCGTCCTGGATCGCCTGATGGGCGTCGCGCTTGGAGCAGGCGCTGTCTCACCATCGAACGCGCTGAAAGACCTGCAGGGGAAGCAGGAGAAGCTATTCAAGCCACGCGGGAAGAAGCACGCTGTCGCCGCCGCTCGCAAGGCCCTGGAGGATGCCCAATCAAAGATCAAGGGCCTCAGCCGAAATCCCCAGGAATACGAGGAGATCGTGCGCCGACTGGAACACGCCAGGGCGCGCAGGGAGAAGATTCGGCGAGACCAGTTCGCGATTGATGCGGAGATTGCTCATGCCAGCCGGTTGCTTGATTGCCGCGCCGACTGGGAAACCATGACAGCCGCCGGACACGAGGCCCAGCAGCTCGAGCATGCCGCGCGGATGCCCGTGGATGCCCTGGCCAAGCTGGAGGCCGCGCTCGATCAGCTGCGCGATGCGGAAGATATGCTGGGCGAACAGCAGCACGAGAACTGGCAGCTCGAAAAAGAGATTTCGCTGCTCGAGGTGCCCGCGGCGCTCGAGCGCTTCTTGCCGCAGCTCAACAGCTTCCTGGAAGAAGGATCGGCACAACAGAACTTCCCCCAGGGTTTGGCTCGGCTCAGAAAGAGCGTGGAAGACGCGGAGGCGCGAGCAGAACAACGCCGGCTCGCGTGTGGTTCCGACTGGACCTCTGACAGGGCGGAAGCCGTTCAGGATCCTCGCGCGCTACAGAGCAAGGTGCGGGAGCTGTTCGGACAGGTCGATAGAGCCGAGAGGGCGCTGGCCCTGGAACAGCGGCAAATGCAGTCGGCAGATGAGGAGCTGGATCGACACAACCACCTGCATGATGAAGCAAATCGACGCCTGGCAGAGCTCCAGCACTTGAAGGCTGTACCGCCTGATGCTTCGTCGAGGATCTCTCGGCTCAACGGCGAGATCGAGGCTGCCGAAGCCAGGCAGCTCTCAGAATCCGAGGAAGCAAGCCGCGCGCGGCTGCAGGCAGAGGCGCTGGAGGTAGACCAGCGGCTGGTGGATCGGCTAGAGCTCGTTGATGAGGCGCGGTCGCGGCTGAGGGCACACGCGGACATGCCGGAAGAGATCAACCGCAGGCGATCCCGGCTCAACAAGCAGGTCACGAGAGCCGCGGGCGCGGTCGAACGCTTCGGTGAGGAGATGAGCGAGGAGCTCATCCTGCGGCTGTCGGAGGCGACGGACCTGACCTCCCACCTGGGAACTTGGGTGGCCTCCTTCAGCGAAATAGGGGCCAACATCAACAACGCTGAGGGGACCTTTGAAGACGCCGAAGAGCATCACAGCGCGGAGAGAGAGGAGCTGCGGCAGTTGCTTAGCCTCGAGGAGGGGGCCCAAGGGGAAATACCGAGCGAACAGAACCTGCAAGTGGCGCAGGAAACGCAGAGAAAGGGGTTGCGGCAATTCCAACAGGCCGCTGAGGACCTTCGCGTCGCCAGCACCCGGCGAGAGGATGCCGACAGGGCCGCGCGGCAGTGCTGGGCGACAGCCAACCAGGCCATGGATAAGCTGCCAGGCCGCCTGGACAAAGATAAGCTCCAGAGCTTGCCGGCCGCAGAACCCCTCGCTGACACCGTTCGTTCGTGGACTACTCGCTTGATGACCGCAGAGCGGGACGCGGAACAGACCGAACGAGATCTCGCGCGCTCGCAAAAACGGGCGGCGCAGTTGGAGCTCGACGTCAAGAAGCTGGAATCTGCGGCCGGTCCAGCCACGGATAGATCGGCCGACGCGCTGAAAGCATCGCGCATGCTGCGCAAATGGCTGGACAAGGAGCAGGCACACCGCCTGGCTCGGCATGGCCAGAGCGCCATCGAGCAGCAGCTTGAAGCAGAGCAGCGGAGCGCCGCAGAAGTAATCTCATCAGCGCTGCCGCTCTGGGTATTGGTAGCGGTCGCGGCCGTCGGCATCGCCATTGCCGGAGCGTTGGTGGGGTTCGGCCAGCTCCTCGGGGGGGCGCTGGTTGGCGTGACAGCACTGCTGCTGGCGGGCGCGCTCGCGCTCCACCGGTCCAGGGTCCACGAGCGGGAGCAGGCGGCAGCGACCTCGAGGCGCGAGCGGATCGGGCAGCTCGAACAGCGCATAAATCAAGAGCGACAAAAGGCCGACTTGTTGCATCAGGAGCTTCAGGCGCTTGGTCATGAGCTGAGCCATGGGATCCGCCAAGAGCGCGGTGCCATTGAGGAGGAGCTGGAGAGAACGGAATCGCTCATGGAGCGAGCACGGGAGCAGCAGCAGCACCGCCTCCGGCTGGAGGGGCTCATGGGCCAACTCGAGCAAGAAAGGCGCCTGGGTCCTGATCTCAACAAGGAGCGCGAGGCGTCCCATTCAAAGCTTCGGCAAGAGCAGGCTGGGTGGCGAGCGTTCGTCGCGGAGCTGGGCCTTGAGGGTGGCAGCGCCCCTGATGAGGTCGCGGCATTCCTCTCGGCATTGCGCGAGGCGCAACTCGCGTTGAAGGCGGCCCACGCAGCTCAATCCACCGCGCAAGACTGCGCCCGCAAAGCCGAGGGAACCGGGAGGCGCGCCCAGGCCATCCTGGATCAGTACGGCTGGCAAGGCGAGGCGACAGCGCAGAAGATGGATGACCTGCAGCAACAATGGCGGAGGAAGCTGAGGCGGCTCGAGCAGACCCAGGCTCGTCTCCTCACGCTGAAGACCGCGTCCGCGAGGCTGGCGTCTGCAGAAAAGAAGTTGCTTGGGCTTCGAGAACGTAGAGCAGCGCTGGAGGCGGATTGGGGCCTCTGGCTTGAACAGAACGACCTCCCCGCGACCTCGACGCCAGACGCCGCGCAGCGCCGCCTGGCAACGATCAACCAGGCAGCGGACCTGCTCCGCGAACGCGACCGCGCGCAAAATGCGCTGCAGGAGGTTACGGACAGGTGGTCCCAGTTCTGTGCCGGCATTCTGCAGAGCGTTGGTCTTGAAGCACCTGCCGAGCTGACCGCCTCGGCGATGGGAGAAGCGGTGGAGGCACTCCACCGAAGCTGCAGCCAGGCCGCCAAATCAGCTCGGGACCGACAGGACAGGCTCAAGGATGCTCAGGAGGCCGCAGAACGAACCGAGCGAGAACAACGCAAAGTTGTGGAGCACTCGAGTCGCCGAGACATGCTGCTCCAGGAGTGGGGCTTCAAGTCTGTGACGGCCTTCAATGCGGCGCGCGACGACCTCGCCGAGTTGACTGATCTCTCGCGGAACATCCCCAGGTTGCAGCGGGACCTGACGATCATACAGGGGCGACTGGAACAGCATACCAATGCGGTGAAAGGAGCGGCGCTGGCGGTCCAGGACTCAACGGCTGGACTGAACGAGTTCATCGAACGGAGCCAGTTGCCCCCTGGGCTCGACCAGGACGGCCTGACCACATTGATCGACGCCATCGGCGACTACAAAATGGCGCTCGCGGACCTGCAGGCGGCGCGAACCAACGAGAATAAATCGCTCAAGCGATGGGACCGGATGCTGGAACGCTACCTGCCATTGCTGGAGGCCGCCGACCTGGCAGGTGAACTTCAGGGCTCAGATCATGCACAGGTGATAGGCCGCATCCGCAGCGCGGTGGAGCACCTGGATCGAGCCAAGAAACAATCGGAGAACCGGAGCCAAAAGGAGACGGCGCTGTCCGTCGCCGTGGGGAAGCTCGAGAAGCTCAGCGAAAAGGCGCAGGCTGTAGGCACCAGGCTGGATGAGCTTATCCGCGGCGTCGGAGCCACCTCCGAAGACGAATACCGGCAATGGTGCGCCGACGCCGAACACCTCCGCGAGCTCCAGCAGCGAATATCGGAGAAGAGCGCGGCGATCCTGGCGGCCCTGGATAAGAAGGACATGGACTCCGTCCGGCTGGCGCTGAGCGCCGTGGACTGGGCGCATGAGAGCACCAACTTGCGGCAGCTGGAGGCAGATCGAGAAGCCCTCCTGGGCGAGCTGAACGAGCTCACCGAGAGCATCGGTAGAGATGAGGAGCGGCAGAGTCGCCACGAGCAAAGTGAGGAGCTTGCCCGCTACCGGCAGGATGAAGCTGCGGCCCAAGCAGACCTCGATCAGGCGGCCGAGGAGTGGCTGGTTTGGACCATCGCCCTGGGGCTGGTGGAGACTGCTCGCGAGGAGTTCGAGCGCGATCGCCAGCCAGAGGTCTTGCGGCGTGCATCCGCCTACTTCACCAAACTCACCGGCGGTGCGTACACGGATATCCAGGTGCGCCTGGGCGAGAGGGAGATGAGGGCCGTACGCGCGGACGGCGCCAAGGTGCCGCTGCTGCACCTGAGCCGGGGCACCGTCGAGCCGCTTTACCTTTCACTGCGCATGGCCCTGATCGACGACTTCTCCAGCGGGAGCAATGAAGCACCGCCGGTCTTGATGGACGATATCCTGGTCAATTTCGACGATAGTAGGGCGCTCCAAGCGGCTACTGCCATCCAGACGCTTGGCCAGAAGACGCAAATCCTGCTCCTGACCTGCCACCAAAGAACGGTCGAGAACTTCGAGAGTCTGGGATCTCAGTCCAATATCTTGCGCATTGGTGAATCGCAGCGCTGACATCACGCGTGTTCATATTCCGCACGCGGCAGTGGGTTCATCAGGCACCCAACGACATTCGAGAGGGAACCATGACCAGAGAGGAAATCATCAACCAGCTTGTGAAAGAACACGGCTGGGACAGAGGCGTGGTTGAGCTGGGCATCCGGGCCGGTTTCAGGTGCGAGTACTGCGGCGTCGACATGCTCGCCTCCGTCGACAACTACTTCTACAACTGGAACAACGACCATATCGAGCCGGCGTCGAAAGATGGCAAGTGGGAGCCGGACAACATGGCTGTCTCTTGCAAGACCTGCAACTTCATGAAGGGCAACAGAGACCTCCCCCGCCCGGCCAGCGCAAGGGATGAAAAAATCGCCGTGTGGCAGGAATGGATCAGGAACCGCCGCACCGAGAAGCAGACCCAGTTGGCTCGAATCCGTAGCCTGTGCACTGCCCTCCTTACAGCAGACGAATCCGTAGATTGAGCCAACGTGGGCGGCGCCTGTCTGGGGTGTCTGCTCCTGACATTCGGAGCACGGCCAGGCATCAGTCTGGTATCCTGAAAGCTCAAGTTTCACAGCAAATGGGGGTCCACCGCCTTGAACGCTCATGACCTCGACACCCAGGTCAGGATGGCGGCATTCCAGTTCCTGGAGCGCTGCGCGTCTCAGTTCGGCGAAGCAGTACCGCTGACGGTGCTGAGAGGGGGCTTCGATTTCGAGGGCAAGCGTATCTGCCTGATGGGCCCCAAGGGCATCTTCAAGCCAGCCATCCTGCCCGAGATGCCGCTGTCCATCACAACCGTCCCCATTGTGGCAGGCAAGGATCGCCCCTACGAGGATGAGATGAGCCCTGACGGGTACCTCACCTACCGCTACCGCGGCGAGGACCCCAGACATCCGGACAATGAAGGGCTCAAGAAAGCAATGCTCCGCGGGACGCAGTTGATCTACTTCTATGGTCTCGTCAAGGGCATATACATGCCAGTCTGGCCCGTTTACGTGGTGGGGGCCGATGACGCCACCTTGAGCTTCCAGGTGGCAGTGGACGATGCTCACCAGATCCACACGGACGGCTTTTCTGGTGCAGCCGACGATATGAAAAAGGTGCGCCGTCAGTACATCACTGCGACCACACAGGTGCGCATGCACCAGCGCTCATTCAGAGAGCGGGTCATCCTGGCCTATCGCCGCTGCTGTGCAATCTGCCGCCTCAAGCATCCCGAGCTGCTAGAGGCCGCCCACATCATCCCGGACCGCAACCCAAGGGGACGCCCCACCGTGAACAACGGGCTCGCCCTGTGCACCCTCCACCACCGCGCCTTCGACCGCCACGTCCTGGGCATCCGGCCCGACTACAAGATCGACCTCCGGCCGGACATCCTCGAAGAAGAGGACGGCCCCATGCTCCGCCACGGGCTCCAAGGCTTCCAGGGCAAGACCATTCTGCTGCCCCGACGCCAGGTCGAAAAACCGTCGCAGCGCTATCTCGAGGAGCGGTACGAGCAGTTTCGACAAGCGGGTTGATAGGGGAAATAAATGGCCAGCTGGAAAGACAAGCTCAAGGAGCGCGCAGCGGAATTGGGGCGCAAGAC
>CAZCFB010000129.1:8096-10053 GCA_964497805.1 uncultured Kofleriaceae bacterium | reverse complement strand
TTGGGCCTCGCCGTCGTGCACCTCGCCCATGCGGTGGATGCGCCCCGAGTAGTAGAGGAACCGCTCGGTGACGGTGGTCTTCCCCGCGTCGATGTGGGCGACGATGCCGATGTTGCGTACTCTGTCCAGCTTGGCCATGGTCCTGCAGCTCCGCTATGAGCGCGTTATTATACGCATCGCCGACCACTTGAACAGTGCAACCAGCGACCTGTAAATCAAGGTTCTTGCACCTTGAACTATTGACCCGCCCCCTAACCGGTAGCAGACTGCCCTGAGCCGTTCCCCAGGGAGGCGAAAGTGGGACTCAAAGACCTGTTTACCAAAGAAGGAAGGCGCGATCGGAACATCCGAAAGTGCATCGACAAGGCGAAGAACAAGAAGATCAAGCCCGACGACCGCGGCCCTGCCCTGTACACCCTGTACGAGGAGGCCGTGGCCTGGATTGATGCCATCCGCGCCGTGGAGAACGCGCCGGACGACGGCGACGCCTGCTCACGCCTTGAGGAGCAGAAGGTGTATGGCGAGATGTGTGTGGCGGGCATGCTCAGCCGCCTCACCTTCATCTACGACACCAACATGGTCCGGGACGAGGAAGAGAAGGACAACGTCTACGAGTGGCTGGTTGGGCTGGGGCTCCCCATCTTGCCCGTGGTCCGGAAGCACCTGCGCTCTGCCTCCACCCTCTCCTGGGGCCTGCGCCTGGTCACCGAGGTCTCCGACCATGAAACCACCTGGGAGGTCCTGTCCGAGGTGCTCGAGGACTTCGACCCGGAGTACGAGCGTGATCCGTCGCGCAAGATCCAGCTGATGACCTTCCTTGGCGACTTCAAGGACCCGCGCGCCGCGGAGGCGATGCTGCCCTTCCTGGAGGACCAGGACGAGACCGTGCGCTACGTGGTGGCGGACTCGCTGTTCAAGCATGGAGACGAGCTGGCCCGGGTGAAGCTGCTGGAGCTGCTCACCAACGATGAGGAGGAGAGCCTCCGCATCAAGGCCTCCATCGTGGAGGGGTTCGAGAAGGCAGGCTGGCGGGTCAAGGGGTTCAAGGGCAAGGTCGAGAAGCTCCTGGCCAACCAGCTGCCGGACTATTCCCTGGACGGTAAGGGCCACATCAAGCTGAAGAAAGCACGCAAGTAACAAGGAAAAGTTAGATGCCGAAATTCCCGATGACCCCCCGGGGGCTGGAACAGTTGAGGAAAGACCTGAGGGAGATCCAGGCCGAGCGGCCCAAGCTCGCCCTGGTGATCGAGGCGGCTCGTGAGCTGGGAGACCTGTCCGAGAACGCCGAGTACCACGCCGCCAAGGAGAAGCAATCCTTCCTTGAGGGGCGCATGATGGAGATCGAGGCCAAGATCGGCCTGGCCGACGTCATCGACCCCACCAGGCTGTCGGGCACCCGCGTGGTGTTCGGCGCCACGGTGGAGCTGGAGGAAGTGGACAGCGGGGATGTCTCCCGCTACATGATCGTTGGCGACGACGAGGCCGACGTGAAGGCGAGCAAGATCTCCATTTCCAGCCCCATCGCCCGGGGCTTGATTAGCAAGAACGAGGGGGACGAGGTCCAGATCCGGACCCCCGGCGGACTGCGCACCTTCGAGATCGTGGAGGTCTCGTTCGGTTACATTGACTGACTGACGATCTGGCCTGAGACTTGAACGAGATGACAAAAAGAGGATCCGACATGTTGAACAGAACCTGGCAGATGGTGCTCCTGGGAGCGGTGATGACCCTCGTGATGGCTGGCGGCGGCTGCAAGCAGGGCGACGGGGAGCGGTGCCAGATCGACTCCGACTGTGATGATGGGCTGTATTGCTGCCTCCTGGCGAACCAGCAGACCAAGGGGATTTGCAAGACCAAGGAGCGGTGCCAAAAGAGCGGCACCGACGGCGGCACGACCCCGGACTCCGGCAAAAAGGATGGCGCCACCGTGGACAAGACCGTCACCGGGGACAAGACC
>CAZCFB010000129.1:0-7996 GCA_964497805.1 uncultured Kofleriaceae bacterium | reverse complement strand
GTCACCGTGGACAAGGCCGTCACCGTGGACAAGGCCGTCACCGTGGACAAGGCCGTCACCGTGGACAAGGCCGCCACGCCGGACAAGACCGTCACCCCGGACAAGAGCAACAAAGAGTAGCCAGTGAGGCCCCTGGCCCTGGCCGCCCTGGCGGCTGCATGCGCGGCCCTGGCCCCCTCCACCGTCAACGCCCAACCGCCCCCCGAGCGGGGGATCGCCCTGGGTCTGTTCGCCGAAGATCCGTCCTTCTCCTACGCCGGCATGCTCGACGAGATCGCGCGCGCCGGCGCCAGCCATGTCTCCCTGGTAATGCCCTTTTACCAGCACAACGTGCGCTCGGTGCGCGTAGGCCGCCACCCGCGCTTCTCACCCTCCCCTGCCCTGGTGCTCCGGGTGATGAAGCAGGCGCGGGCCCGGGGCCTCAAGGTGCTGCTCTTCCCGATCCTGCGCCTGGAGTACACCCTCACCCCTGACGAGTGGCGGGGGAGCATCCGGCCCAAGGACCCGGACCTCTGGTGGCGCAGCTACGGCCAGGCCATGCTCGAGGCCGCGGCGCTGGCCCACAAGGGCAAGGCGGACAGCCTGTGCGTGGGGAGCGAGCTTGGCTCCATGGACGGCGCGCCCGGGCCGTGGGAGGCGCTCATCCGCAAGGTGCGCAAGGTGTTCCGAGGCCCGCTGATCTACTCGGCCAACTGGGACCGCTTCAGGCATGTGGGCATCTGGCACCTGGTGGACCGCATGGGGATCTCAGCCTACTTCCAGCTCACCGCCCCCGACGAGGAGCCGAGCCTGGAGCGGCTGATCCATGCCTGGCGCGAGGTGCGGGCCGATGTGAGCCGCGCCCGGGCCCGGGCCGGCAAGCCGCTGGTCTTCACCGAGGTGGGCTACCACAGCCAGAAGGGAACGGCCGCGCGGCCCTGGGACGAGGCCGCGGACCTCCCCCTGGGCCTGGAGGTGCAGGCGCGCTGCTACCGCGCCTTTGTGCGGGTGTGGGGCGGGGTCAGCTACCTGCGCGGCGCCTACATCTGGAACTGGTTCGGCTACGGGGGCCCGAGCAGCCGGGAGTACACCCCGAGAGGGAAGCCCGCTGCTCGGGTAATCTGCGGCTGGTACGGCGCGGCCGCCGGACAGTGCCCCACCCGCTTCGGCCTCAGGTGAGACGTGAGCGGCGCGCTGCTCATGGTGCTGGCCTCTGGCCTGTTCGCCACCATGTTCGCCATGGTCAAGGCGCTGGGGCCGGCCTTCCCCTTCGCCGAGGGGGTCTTCTTCCGTGGGCTGTTTGGGCTGCCCATGGTGCTGGTCCTGATGCGGCGGGCCGGGGTGGATGCGCGGCCCCGGCGACCCTACCTGCTGCTCCTGCGGGGGCTGCTCGGGCTGGGCGGCATGAGCGCCTACTTCTACGCCACCCAACACGGGACTCTGGCTGACGTCTGGCTGGTGGGGCGGTTCCAGCCGGTGCTGGTCGCCGTCATGGCCCCCTTCCTCCTGGGTGAGCGGGCGCCCCGGTCGGTGCTCGGCGTGCTGGCGGTGAGCCTCACCGGGGTGGTGGTTGTGATCCGGCCGGGCATGGACCTGCTCAACACGGCCGGGCTGTTCGCCCTGCTGGCCACCGTCTTCTCCGCCTCGGCCCACATCTGCGTTCGGCGGCTCAACGCCACGGAGCCGCCACAACGCATCGTGCTTGGGTTCACCGTGTCCGTCCTGCTCGGCAGCGGCCTGATGACCGTGTCCGTGTTTGTCTGGCCCACGCCCACTGAGCTGGGCCTGCTGCTGGCCATCGCGGCGTGCGCCACGGCCGGCCAGATACTGCTCACCACGGCCTACGCCCGGGACACGGCCCCCGCGGTATCAGCCTCCGCCTACAGCGGGGTGCTCTTCGCCATCTTCTACGGCTGGGCGTTCTGGGGGGAGGTGCCGGACGGCTGGGCCCTGGTCGGCGGCGCGCTGATCATCGGCGCGGGGCTGTACATCGTGCTGACGCGGCGAGGGGTGATCACGCCGCCGGGGTCGTGAGCGCGCTAGCTGTTCTCCTTTAGCTTCTCAAAAAGCTCCCGCTGCTCGTCGGTGAGCTCCCCGGGCACCGTGATACGTAGCTCGGCGTAGAGGTCTCCCTGGCCGCCCTTTCTTTGGGTCAGGCCCTTGCCCTTGAGGCGCATGCGCTGGCCTGACCGCAGGCCCGCGGGCAGGGTCATCTGCACCTCGCCGTCCATGGTGGGCACCGGCACCTTGCAGCCCAGGGCCGCGTCCCATGCCGGCACGTCCACGCGCACCACCAGGTCTTCCCCCTCCAGGTCGAAGCGGGGGTGGGGCTGAACCTTGATCTTGATGAACAGGTCTCCCCGGGCGCCGGTGGGGCCGGACATGCCCTGGCCCGCCAGGCGGATCTTCTCGCCGCTCCGCACCCCCCTGGGCAGGGTCACGTCATAGCGTTTCTGCCCCTCGGGGCCGTTGAGCGTCACCGAGAGCTTCTCCCCCCGGTGGATGTCCTCCAGGCCCACGGTGAGGCTGCTCTCCACGTCGCGGCCGCCCTGGTGCTGGTGGTGCCCAGCCCGTGCGTCGAACCCCTGGCCGAAGGGGCCGCCGCCTCCGCCAAACGGGCCGCCGCCTCCGCCAAACGGTCCGCCGCCGCCCATGCCGCCGCCGAAGAGGTCCTCCAGGTTAACGCCGCCCGGGCCGCCGCCGCCGCCGCGACGCTTGCCGCGCCCGCCGCCGAAGAGCATCTCGAAGAAGTCGGAGAAGCCGGAGGCGCCGCCGCCGCCAAAGTTCACATGCATGCCGTCGCCGAAACCCCCGGGCGGCTCAAAGGGTGAGCCGTGCTTCCAGTTGGCGCCCAGCGTGTCGTACCGCTGGCGCTTCTCCGGATCCTTGAGCACCTCATACGCCTCGTTGAGCTGCTTGAACTGGTCCTCCGCCCCGTCGCCCTTGTTCAGGTCCGGGTGGTACTTGCGAGCCAGCTGCTTGTACGCCTTGGCGATCTCCTCCTTGGAGGCCCCGCGGTCCACCCCCAGCACCTGGTAGTAATCAACGAAGTCCATCAGCTCACCCTCCGCGCGGTGAGGCCGCGCAGATCAAGGCTTACCCTCCAACGGCCCACGCGGCAAGATGCCACGTCCACACGGCTCATGCTGCGACCGCCGCCCCACGGTCCGATCGGATCCGGAGTTCCTCGCCATCGGCCTCAACCTGCACCGTATCCCCGGGCGTCACCCGGCCCGCGATGATCTCCTCTGACAGGGGCTCCACCAGCAGGGTCTGGATGGCCCGCTTGAGCGGCCGGGCTCCGTACGCCGGCTCGTAGCCTTGCCTGGCCAGGAGCGCCCGGGCAGCATCGCTCACCAAAAGGGTCAGCTCCTGTTGGGCCAGCAAGGCGTCCACCCGGAGCAGCTGGATGTCCAGGATGCCCCGGATCTCCTCCCGGCCCAGCCGGTGGAAGATGAGCGATCCGTCCAGCCTGTTGAGGAACTCCGGCCGGAAGGTGGCCCGCAGCGCCTCGCCCGCCATGCGCTCCATCTCAGCGTGGTCGTCCAGCTCCAACATGAAGTCGCTGCCCACGTTGCTGGTCATGATCAGGATCACGTTGCGGAAGTCCACGGTGCGGCCGTGCCCGTCAGTGAGCCGGCCGTCGTCCAACACCTGGAGCAGCACGTTGAACACGTCGGCGTGGGCCTTCTCGATCTCGTCCAGCAGCACCACGCTGTAGGGCCGCCGCCGCACCGCCTCGGTGAGCTGCCCGCCCTCGTCGAAGCCGATGTACCCCGGAGGCGCCCCGATGAGCCGGCTCACCGTGTGCTTCTCCATGTACTCGCTCATGTCGATGCGGGTCATGCTCCGCTCATCGTCGAACAGGAACTCGGCCAGGGCCCGGGCCAGCTCGGTCTTGCCCACCCCGGTGGGGCCGAGGAAGAGGAACGAGCCGATGGGCCGGTTCGGATCTTTTAGCCCGGCGCGCGAGGTGCGGATGGAGCGGGCCACCCGCGCCACGGCCTCGTCCTGCCCCACCAGCCGGGCGTGGATGCGCTCCTCCATCTTGAGCAGCCGATCGCTCTCCCCCTCCAGCATCCGGGACACCGGGATGCCGGTCCAGCGCGCCACCACCGTGGCGATGTCCTCGTCGGTGACCTCCTCGCGAATGAAGGAGCCCCGCTCCTGGCTGCGGGCCAGGGCCTCCCGCGCCTCCACCATCTCCCGCTCCAGCGCCGGGATCTCCCCGTAGGTCAGCTCGGCGGCCCGCTGCAGGTCTCCGCGGCGCTGCGCCTGCTCCACCTCGGTCTTGAGCGTGTCCACCTGCTCCTGCAGCTCCTTGCCGCGCAGCACCAGATCGCGCTGCTCCTCGTAGCGCCCGCGCTTGGCCCGCGCCTGCTCCTCCAGCCCCGCGATCTCGCCGGCCAGCTCCCGGGCCCGCTCCTTGGCAGCCTTGCCCTTCTCCATGCCCATGGCCTGGAACTCGATCTGCAGGCGCGTTATCCGCCGCTCGATGTCGTCGATATCAGCCGGCACGCTCTCGATCTCCATCTTCAGCCGGCTCGCGGCCTCGTCCATCAGGTCGATGGCCTTGTCCGGCAAGAAGCGGTCCGAGATGTAGCGGTTGGAGAGGCGCGCCGCCGCCACCAGGGCCACGTCCTGGATGCGGATGCCGTGGTGCACCTCGTACTTCTCCTTGATGCCGCGCAGGATGGCCAGGGTGTCCTCCACGTCGGGCTCCCCCACGAGCACTGGCTGGAACCGCCGCTCCAGCGCCTTGTCCTTCTCAACATGCTTGCGGTACTCGTCCAGGGTGGTGGCGCCGATGCAGCGCAGCTGCCCCCGGGCCAGGGCCGGCTTGAGCATGTTGGCCGCGTCCTGGGCCCCCTCCCCCGCGCCTGCGCCAACCAGGGTGTGCAGCTCATCGATGAACAGCACCACCTGGCCGTCGGCGGCGGTCACCTCCTTGAGCACCGCCTTCATGCGGTCCTCGAACTCGCCACGGTACTTGGTGCCCGCAACCATGGAGCCCAGGTCCAGGCCGAGCACGCGCTTGCCGCGCAGGCTATCCGGCACATCGCCCGCGGCGATGCGCTGGGCGATGCCTTCCACGATGGCGGTCTTGCCCACCCCCGGCTCGCCCATGAGCACCGGGTTGTTCTTGGTCCGGCGGGAGAGCACCTGCATGGTGCGGCGGATCTCCTCGGTGCGGCCAATGACCGGATCAAGCTTGCCGCTGTTGGCCAGCTCGGTGAGGTCAGTGCAGTACTTCTCCAGCACCTGGAACTTGCCCTCGGGGTTCTCGTCCTCCACCCGCTGGTTGCCGCGCACGGACACCAGGGTTTGCTGGATCAGATCCGCGGTGGCGCCCCGGCCCAACAGTACGGGGTGGGCGCGGCAACCGGAGTCTTCGGCCATGGCCAGCAGGAAGTGCTCGGTGGAGACGTACTCGTCCTTGAGCTGATCTGCTTGCTCCAGGCTCAGGTCCAGCACCCCCTTCAGATCCCGCCCAACAAAATTCTCTCCCCCCTGCACGCGGGGTATCTCGGTCAGGGTGTGGGCAACATCCCCGCTCATGAGCCCGGGATCGATGCCCGCCTTCTCCAACACCACCGGCACAAGCCCGTCCTCCTGGGACAGGAGCGCCTCAAGCAGGTGGAGGCTTGTCACTTCCTGGTGCCCCGCCTTGCGCGCCAGGCTATCCGCGGAGGCCAGTGCTTCTCTCGACTTGGTGGTCAAACGCTGAAAGTTCATGGCTCAACTCCTCCCGGGATGAGACAAAGCCGTCCCCTCCCAAAGATAGACATTTGGGCTAATCAGCCGGATTTTAATGGTTTTCATCCGACGAGCTTCAATAAGGTAAGTCGGCTCAAAGGTGTGTCAAGGTGTCTCACTTGCTCGAACCTTTCCCCCTGGCATGGGTAGTGCTAAAAGAAATGAACTCACACGTACAGGCGGGGGATCGTTAATGAAGGACCTGAACCCTCATATCCGCCAGGCTGAGGCGGCATACTCGGCGCGCAAATTTGACCGGGCCGCGGCGCTCTTTCAGCAGCTTTGCGACCTGGAGGAGGGGGTGCAGCCCCGGTGGCTCCAGCGCCTGGGTGACGCGCTGAGGCACACGGGTGAGCGGCGCGGGGCTGTGAGCGCCTATACCCGGGCTGCCTCCGCCTATGCCAGCACGGATCAGCCCCTCAAGGCGGTGGCGCTGTGCAAGGTAATCCTCTCCCTGGAGCCAGGACACACGGTGACCCAACACATGCTCGCCCGGCTGATCGCGCGGCCCACCGCGTTCCAGCGCCAGGAGAATGTGTCCCGGGAGCAGCCCCAGGACCAGGTTCAGGCGCCCGTGAGCTTCGCCGGTACAGAGCCATCCTTCCAGCCGCTGGGATCGAACCTGGCCATGAGCCCCGTGCCCGCCCTGGGCGAAACGGATCCGGCCATGAGCTTCCAGGATCGCGAGCTCACCGGCCCCCCCCGGCCCCTGCCCCCCGGCTTCGACCTGACCGCCCAGACCCCGGTGGGAGAAGCCTCGTTCGACCTCAAGGATATCCGCCCTCGCCAGGAGCTGGCGGCCAACCCGGCCTACCAGGCGCCCTTGAACGAGCCAACCTTCGATCCCGAGCCGGCCCTGAATCCGCCCGCCCCTGCCGCGCCGGTGGCGCACCTCACCCCGCCAGCTCCGCCCCCCGCCCCCGAACCGAGGGTGGAACAGGCGCCCCCCCGTTGGCGTGAGGGCGCGGCGCGAGGAGACGTGAGCGAGCCAGCCATCCAGGAGTTGCCCCCTCTGGTGCCCCTGGAGAACATCAAGCTGCGCGAGGTGATCAAGGACGCCACCGAGGAGCCACGCCAGGAGACACGGCAAACGGGCATGTTCCATATCCCGCTGCCCGGGGAGTTCACCTCGGCGGCCCCGGCCGCGGCCTCGGACACGGTGGACGATCTGCTCCACCGCATGCCCCGGGTCCCCCTGCTCTCATCGTTGGACCAGGCCTCCCTGCGCGCCTTCATCGAGCAGGTCAAGCTGGAGGCGTTCTACGCCGGCGAGAAGATCATCACCCAGGGCACGGCCGGCACCGCCATGTACATCATGGTCCAGGGGGAGGTGGAGGTAACCACCACCGAGGGCGGCCAAACCGTCTGCCTGGGGCTCCTGCGGGAGGGCGCCGTCTTTGGCGAGGTGGCCCTTGTCACGGCCAGCGATCGGAACGTCACCGTTGAGGCCAAGAGCGACGTCATGGCACTGGCCGTTAGCCGAAAGATCGCCTCGAGGCTGGTGCGGCAGCACCCGCCCGTGCTCAAGGTGTTGCTCCGGCTGGTGCGGGACAAGCTGATGGCCACCCTGGCCGAGACCCACGAGCTGTTCACACCCTTCGGCCGCGAAGAGCGGCACACCTTCATGCGCCTGTTCAAGTTCTTCGAGGCGAGGCAGGGCGCGGACATGCTGGTTCAGGGGCACCACTCCCCTGGCATGCACCTGATAATGGCCGGCTCGGCCGAGGTGATCCGCGACGGCAAGGTGCTGCGGGAGATGGGGCCGGGCGACATCTTCGGCAAGTCGTCGATCATGGCCAACAAGCCGTCCCTGAACAGCGTGCGCGCCACGCGCAAGTGCTGGGTCCTGCGCCTGGATCGCCGGCTCCTGCTCGAGCGCCTCATGAGCCACCCCAAGGTGGTCGCCGCCCTGAGCCAGGTGGCCGTCACCGCGGGCTTCCCAGCCTTTGAGCACGGCGCGGAGCCGCGGGAACAAATCAAGTTGATTTAGCGACGCCCGGCGTCCGCTAATTGGTGCAAGGCTTGGCGGTGCTCTTGTTGCCGCTGGTGTAGAGCCGCTTGGCCCCTGACTTTGGCGGGGCGCAGCCCTTGGCCGTGTCCCCCTGGAAGTACTTGAAGGTGCCCAGCTTGGCGCACGCGTAGGTCCCATCCAACAGGTTGTCCCGGAACTGGTTCTCCCACGAGGCGCACTCCGGCCCCTTCTTGGTGCAGTTGGTGTAGATGTCGTGGTTGCAGTACCAGTCGGTGTAGCCGGCGTAGA
>CAZCFB010000128.1:3310-10480 GCA_964497805.1 uncultured Kofleriaceae bacterium | reverse complement strand
GCCGGCATGCTCCTCTGCGCCCCTGGCCGCGGTGTAGAGCACCCCCCGCCCTAACAGCTCGCGCTCCCCGGGGACACCCAGGGCCCTGCGGCGACTGCCTTGAGCCAGGATGACCGCGCGCGCCGTGAGGGTTGGCATCTCCCTGTCCTCCCCCTGCCTCGCCCCCAGCCGCAGGAGCCAACCGCCGTCGGCGGACCGCTCCAGCTGCTTCATCCGCGCGCTGAGCCAACGCCCATCGTGCCCCACGAACTGGCGCTCCAGCCGCTCCACCAGCTCCGGCCCGGTAGAGGGCGGGAGCCCTGGAAGGTCCGGCATGCGCCCGTGCACCAGGTGGAGCTGACCTCCCAGGCGCGCGCCCGCGTCCACGAGCAAGGCCGGGTGCCCCAGCCGCCAGCACCAGAGGGCCGCGCTCAGGCCGGCTGCCCCGCCCCCGAGCACCACGATCTCCTCATCCATGGGCTCCCCGCCGGCCACGGCGGTGGCGGTGGGACGCAGGCGCTCTGCCGCGATGGTTCGCTCCACCACGACCTCCACGCCGGCCGCCGACGCGCGCCGCATGCAGGCCAACTTCTGCAGCTTGAGCCCCACCCGGGTCACCCGGTCCAGGGCCAGCACAGCCCGGGCCGCCTCGGCCGCCAGGGTCTCCACGAGGGGGTAGTGACGCCGCGCCACAACCCGCCGCACGGTCCTGGCCACGGTGACATAGTCAACGGTGTCGGCCAGCTGCTCGCTCTGCTCCGGTCGCTCCGGGTCCTCAATCTCCAGCCAGACATCCACCAGCACCGGCTGCTCGGCCCCCTGCTCCCCGGGGTTGACCCCAACCCTCGCCTGGAGGCGCAGCTCGCTCACCACGATCCTGGTGATGCCCCGCGTTGCCCTGGGTTCATTCGCGCTCATCAAGCTTCCTCCATGGGGGAAATGCTGATGTTGCCGTGAGGTTGATAGTGGACCTCCAGGCCTACATCCTCGCCGGGACGGCAGGTGATCGGCTCGGGCAGCATGTGGACCGGGCGGCTCCAGTGGAGGTCATGGTCGTCCGGGGTGCTGGAGAGCGTGACGCCGGGCGCCAGCTCCAGGCGGAAGCTGAGCAGGGTGGCGTCCGCTCTGCCAGCGGCGGTGGGGCTCAGGGTTACCGACTGGCTGAAGTCTGCTTGCTTCATGGTGGCCAGATCCAGGCGGATCACGCGGGTGTCTCCGGAGAGGCTGGTGAAGACGTCGTCCCCTGGCGCCTGCTCCCAGATGAGGCGCCCCTCGGCCAGCCGCGCGTCGAGCCACTGCTCCAGCGCGCCCAGCTTGACGCTGTACTGGTCCCCGAGGCTGACCAGCTCGCGCCGCAGGGGCCCGAAGCGGTCCACCCGCACCAGCCGCACCATGATCTCCAGGGCAGCCGGCAGCAGGTTGGCGCCAGGGCGGAGCAGCCGGCGGCGGCAGTCGAGGGTGGTCTCGAGGATGCCCTCGTTGAGCACACGGTTCCCCACCAGCTCGGTGATCAACAGGTCCCCTGGCTCGTCCAGCTGCACCAGATCCGAGCGGCCGCGGATCAAAGTGATCCTGTGATCCACGCCGTTGTCCCGGGCCAGCTGGCGGGCGATCTGGATCACCGGGTACCGCTCAATGGCCGTGACCCGGGCGCCGGCCTGGGCCGCCCACACAGCCAGGATGCCGGTGCCGGTGCCAACCTCCACCACATGCTGGCCGGGCTGCACCATGGCCTGGATGGCGCGGCGGTAGGCATCTCCACGGGCGCGGTCCGCCAGCATCCTGCTGTGATATTCAAACTCGTCCAGGCTGGAGAATGAGATCTCCCCTGGCTCCTGGCTCACCTGCCCGCCGGCGGGCACCACGAAGCCCATGGTCTGCAGCTTGTCCGCGGTGCGCCGCAGATCCCGCTCCAGGGCAGCGCGACGGGAGGGCTCCACCTCGTTGAGCAGATCAGCCTTCACCTCGTGGAGGGTGCGCGGATCCCCGAAGCGATCCAGCAGCCGCAGCGCCCCCTGGCCCACGCGGGCGGAGCGGCCAGTGTCACCGTCGGTGATGACCCGTCCCGGTCCTTGCCAGCGGAGGGTCAGGCCGGGCGAACGGACCAGGCGCCCCTGCCCGCGCTCCGGCTGATGCTCCAGGTCGAGGCCGTGGCGTTGCCGCAGGTAGCTCAGCAGCGCGCGCTGGAGATGTCGGGCCTCGGGATCGCCATCGCCCCCTCGGGGCGCGGCCCCGTCGAGCATGAGCTGCTCGGTGAGGCCCTGCAGCAGGGAGAGGAGAGGGATCTGGTGGGCTTGCAGGGCGCGGACCAGCCCCGTGCCCACCACCAGCGGACGGAGCCGGCGCCACAGGTCCGCGCACTGGCCCAGGCTGCACATGGTCCGGCCGTCCATGTCACCGTGGGAGAGCACCTGGTGGGGTGGGTCGGGGGCGACCACCAACCCCGTGTGCCGGGCCGCCCGGGCGGGTGTGAGGGTGCACGGGATCAGCTCCAGGTCGTCCAGGCCCAGCCGAAGCCACCCCTCCAACGCGCGGCCCAGGCCCGCGAGGTCCTGGCCCGGCGCGCCGTACACCAGGTTCAGCCCCGCGCCGACGCCCACGGCCCGGACCCTGTCCAGGGCCGCCTGGACGGTACCGTGCGGCGGCCCCTCGGCCGTGAGAGTGAACCGCTCAAGGGAGAGCCGGACCAGCTCTTCGGCCAGCTCGCCGTCCAGGTTGCGCGCCGGGACGACCAGCTCCAGCCGCGCTCCGAGCCCGTCGGTCAGGCGGCGCAGGAGGTGGCGCAGCCGGCCTCGGTTCCCGGTGAGCGTGGCGTGGTCCAGCCGCACCCTGGCGCCGGCCGAGAGCAGCGGGATCAACTGCCCCGCCGCCTCGCTCACCGTGAGGCGTCCACTCCAGGGATCCTCCACCAGCACCGGGACACACTGGGCCCGCGCCAGGCGGGTGAGGGCCGAAACCGCCTCCGCGTTCAGGCGGCCTGGCGTGGGGGGATCCTCGTCGGTGGCGGCCTCCACCAGCGTCACCCGATCATGGTCGGCCAGCCAGCCTGGCGCCGCGCTGGAGGAGCGCCCCCAGAGCTCCAGCTTCACACGGGGCATCACGGCCAGGATACGCCCGGCCAGGTCCACGGCCGCGCCCTGCAGCGCCCGCGGCCAGCGCATGGCGATGACCTCTGGATCGCTCTCCAACGCCATGGCGAGGGCCCGGGCGACCACGGCCTCGCCCTGCCCTGGCGCCTGGATCACCTGCACAATGTTGGGGGACGTGGCGCCCTCCAGCCGGGCCGCCTGGGCCCAGATTCCCGTCGAGGGGAACGGCGACATGCCGAGGAGGGTGATAAACACGGCGAGCACAATAACACGAAGCAGTCCGGAGGTGGGCAGGGGGTGAAAGCGCTCAAACAACCCCCTACAGGCCATAATTCAGCTTGCCGGTGCTCTCGTTCCATGTATATTCCACGGTCATATCTATCAAAAACCAATGACAGGAGAAGTTGAACATGGCTAAGAAGAAGAAGGCTGCGCCCCCCGAGATGGTTCTGGTTGGAAGCAAGGTCAAGGCTGCCCTCCGCGCCCAGGACGTTAACGTGGCGGCGGGCACCCTCGAGGCGCTCAACGGCATGGTCCACTGGTACATCCAGCAGGCCGCGCTGCGCGCCAAGGCCAACGGCCGCAAGACCGTGCGTCCCCACGATGTCGTGGTGATGGAGGACTAGATGGCCAAGCGGAAAAAGGCTCCGGCCCCACCCGAGATGGTTTTGGTAGGAAGCAAGGTCAAGGCTGCCCTCCGCGCCCAGGACGTTAACGTGGCGGCGGGCACCCTCGAGGCGCTCAACGGCATGGTCCACTGGTACATCCAGCAGGCCGCGCTGCGCGCCAAGGCCAACGGCCGCAAGACCGTGCGCCCCACCGACGTCATCTGCATGGACGCATACAAGTAGTCGAGAGTTAGTTTCCGTCCCAACATGCCCTCTCCCCTTTTCGGGGGGAGGGCTCTTTCAATACAATCAAGAGATGTCCTCAGGCACCCAAGCCATGCTGCCAGTGCAGCTCCGCCCATCCCGGCCTGATGATCTCGAGTTCGTCACCCGGCTATCCGGGGATGTGTTCAACGTGTTCGGGGCCTACGACGAGTTCCTGCCCAAGTATCTGGACCACCCGCAGGTAGTCACCACCGTGGCCCAGCTCGGCGTCGACCGGGTTGGTTTCACCATGCTGGCCCTGGTGATGAGCGAGGATCCGCTGCCCTGGCGTCACGCTCCCCACCCCGAGGAGGAGGAGGAGGCGCCGCCGAGGATGTGGGTGGACGCCGAGATGGTGGCCATCGCAGTGGCGCCCGGCTGGCAAGAGCAGGGCATCGGCCGCCACCTGCTGGGCAGCCTCATCGCCTTCACCCGGGACCGGGCCGAGAATCGCCACCTCCGCTCGCTGCAGCTCAACGTGGCATCGGACAACGAGCGCGCCCTGACCCTCTTCCGCTCCGAGGGATTCCTCGTGGTCAACAAGGAGGACGGGCGCTACCCCAAAGGGCAGCGAAGCATCCGGATGGCGCTGGAGCTTTGACGGCCATGCGGGCGTAAGACCCGCCCCTACATCGTGAAGACGAAGCCCAACCCGAACCGGTCATTTTTGACCTCGTAGCGGCCGGTGGGGCGCGGCCTGTCGAAGCCCTCCTCTATCATGGTCAATGGCTTTGGGTTGGGGCCGAAGCGGCTCACCGAGATCTCCCGGGCGGGGAGGAAGTAGTGGGTGTACTCCACCAACAGGCCCATCCAAGGCGTGATCTGCCAGCCCAGGCCGATGTGCAGGCTGTACGACTCGAAGTCCATGCTGATGGGCGTGAGGAACTCGTCGGGCACGGTCACGGGGCTGTACTCGAAGCGGAAGGCCAGCTTGAGCACCTCCAGGGGGTGGAGCTCCACGCGAGCCCCGATCATGACGTAGTCCGTGTTGAGCAGGATCATGGACTGGTCCGTGATCATGTTGGAGGTGGCCTGGTGGATGCTGACCATGTTCAGGCCGGTCTTGGCCCGGTTGACCCAGCGTACGTCCGCGGAGAGCATGAAGCGCCAGAGCGGCCCCACGGTGATGGCAGCGGCCAGGGACATGGGCACCACCATGGACATGCTGCCGCGGGCCTTGAGCTCCGGGACCAGGTGCTGCAGGCTCTTTTTGTTCAGCTCATCGTTCAGCGTGTCGGGGATCTTGACCTCAAGATCGATGGGGATCTGCACCTCGCCGCCGCCCGAGCGAAAAATCGCCCCCAGGTGGAGCCAGCGCAGGGGCGAGATCAACACCCCGATAAACCCGCCCGTTCCCCAGGCAGAGCCGCTCACCGTGGTCTCTGCGTCCAGGCGTGGGTCCTCCCTCCGGACCACAGGATTTAGCGGGCAGTTGCTCGGACAGAACCGGTTGGCGTACCCGTTAATCCGCGCGCCAAAATCCGCCAGGACCGTGCTCTCCACCATGAGCATGAAGATATCCATGCCGATGCCCACCGAGATGTAGCGGTTGATGCGATAGGCCACAGAGGGCTGGAGAGACAGCTGGATGATCATGCCCTCGGTGGCGTAGTGGCGGGTGCTGGCCGCCTTCCCACCCTGGACCGGGTCCCACTTCGCCCCGTCCATACTGGGCATGGTGACCGAGACGCCGAAGCGGAAGTCTTCCAGGCCAGCGTTGAACACCACCCCGAGGGAGGGATCCGGCAGGGGGGTTTCCAGGGTGGCCTCGGCATACGGTTGCCCGTCGTACGGGTTCAAGGTGTCCCGCTGGTAGCTCACCCGGGCGTACATCACCGTGCTGTGCAGCTGGATGTGGCCGCCCGGCGGGAGCATGGTCATGGCCGCCGGGTTCCAGTAGCTGGCCAGGGCGTCCGCCGAGGTGGGCCCGGAGAAGATGGATCCCGGGTCGGCGGCAGCGCCGGGGCTGTGCAGGATCAGCAACAGCACTCCGGTACAAACCAGCCGACGTTGCCTCTGATCCATGGGATCAAAAGTGACAGACCGGTCGATCTTTGTGAACCGGCTTGACGAATCAAGTGGGCTCCTGGCCTCCCTCCCGCGCCACGCGCGCCATCTCCATGAGGCGGGCGGCGGCCCCTGCCAGGCCCTGGACCGCCTCGCCCGCGCCTGACAGGCTGGTCATGTTCAGGGTCACCGGCCCGAGGCCCTTGCCCAGCGCCTTGGCCGCCGCGGGCAGCGCGCTGGTCACGAGGTCGTGGCGGATCCGCTCGTCGCTGTACAGGTTCTCCACCTCCCGGAGCCGCCGCCCCACCCAGGCCTTGACCTCCCCTGCAACGCGCTCCGTCTCTGCCCGCTTCTGGGCCAGCTCCAGGGCCGCCTCCGCCTCCAGCTGCTGCAGCTTGATGCGGGCCTCGGCGTCGGCGCGCGTGGCCTTGCGCCGCTCCTCTGTACGCTGCTGATCCAGCTCCGCCTCCAGCCGAGCCTGGAGCTGGTTTACCTGGGACAGCGCCTCCGCCGCCTCCTTTTCGCGCTGCCGCGTGCGCAGCTCGGTGTCCAGCTTGGCCGCGTCGGTGGCGTCCACCTGGCTGAGCCGCGCCAGCTCAACCCGCTCCTCGCTCTCCAGGGCCGCCAGCCGGGCGTCCTGCTTGAGCCGGGCGCGGTAGGGCGCCTGGAGGTCCTCGAACACTGTCTCGCTCAGGATGCACACGTCCTGGATCTCGATGGTGTCGATGACCACGCCCCAGCCACGGTCGGTCTCGTCGCCGGGGCGCCCCTGCCCCGCCACCACCGGCATGATCTCGCGGAAGAGCTCCTGGGCGATGCTCTCCTTGCGCCGGGTCAGGCAGGCGTCCACGGTCATGTTCGCTACCAGCCTGCGGGCCGCGCCGATAAACATCTGCCGCAGGGTCTCAGCCAGCACCTCTGCCCCGTTGGACCCCTGGCTGAAGTCGAGCACGCGGAAGGCGAGCAGAGGGTCGGCGATGCGGTACACCGCCACGCCGGTAACCTCCACGCCAACCCGCTCGGCCGTTATCTGGTCGGCGGTGAAGGCCGTGCGCTGGATCGCCGTGGGCAGCACCGTGTAGCTCTGCCCCGGCCAGATGAAGGCCGAAAGACCCGGCCCATGCTCCACCACCTTGCCCCGCTTTAGCTTGATCAGGTATTCGCTTGGGCGGGCGTACACCCTGCCCCATCCTTCGCGTTCTGACATGGCGTCACCTCCTGGG
>CAZCFB010000128.1:0-3210 GCA_964497805.1 uncultured Kofleriaceae bacterium | reverse complement strand
GCGGGCACTTCCCGATCCAGCGCGCTGATGGCCAGCACCTTCTTGGCGCCGGCGGCCAGGATCATGCCCTCTGAGCGGGCGCCGCGGATGGTGGCGGGCTTCAGGTTGGCCAGCAGGATCACCTGACGGCCAACCAGCTCCTCCGGCTTGTACGCCTCGGCCACGCCGGCCACCACCATGCGCTGCTCATCGCCCAGGTCCACCTTCAGGTGCAGCAGCTTGTCCGCCTTCTTCACCGGCGCCGCCTCCAACACGGTGGCCACGCGGAGGTCGAGCTTGCCGAACTCCTCGAAGGTGATGGGGGGCGGCCCCTTGGGCTTGGCCTCCTCCTCAGCCGCCGGCTCCTTGCCCTGCCACAGGTTGATCAGGCGTTCCTTCTCGTCGTCGTCGATGCGCGGAAAGAGGGGCTCCCCCGGCTGCAACTCCAGCCCCTCGGGCAGCTCCCCCCACCGCTCGGGCCAACGCTCCAGCTGGCCCTGGATGTCAGCGGTACCCAGCCCCAGCTGGGAGCGCATCTCCGTGGCCTTGTCAGGCATCACCGGCGCCACCATCAGGGAGATCCAGCGCAGCGCCTCGAGGAAGTTGGCCACAACCTCTTCCACCCGGCGCTTCTTCTCCGGGTCCTTGATCAGCGTGTACGGGGCGGTGCTGTCGATGTACTTGTTCGCCCCACGCACAAGCTCCCAGATGCTCTCCAGCGCCTTGCTCGGGGCGCACGCCTCGAAGTGACCCGCGGCGTCGTCCCGGGCCCGGGTGGCCAGCGAGACCAGGGCGGAGTCCACCTCCTCGGCCTCCAGGTCGTCGGCGAAAGCGGGCATATGCCCGTCGCAGTACCGCTTGGCCATGGCCAGCGATCGTTTGAGCAGGTTGCCAAGGTCGTTGGCCAGCTCGGCGTTGATCCGGTGGATCACGCCCTCGTGAGAGAAGTCGCCGTCGTTGCCCAGGGGGGTCTCGCGCACCACGAAGTATCGAAACGGGTCCTTGCCCAGGGACTCGGCCATCATGTTGGGCTCAACCACGTTGCGCTGGCTCTTGGACATCTTCTGGCCGTTGATGGTCCACCAGCCGTGGGCAAAGATGGTCTCCGGCAGGGGTAGCCCGGCGCTCATGAGCATTGTGGGCCAGTACACGGCGTGGTGGCGCAGGATGTCCTTGCCGATGAGGTGCACCGTGGCGGGCCAGAACTTGCCGTACTTCTCGGCGTCGTCTCCGAAGCCGCCCAGGGCGGAGATGTAGTTGGTCAGGGCGTCCAGCCAGACATAGATGACATGGTCGTCGTCGCCGGGCACCGGCACGCCCCAGTTGAAGGTGGTGCGCGAGATGCTCAGGTCGCGCAGGCCGCCCTTGACGAAGCTCATGATCTCGTTGCGCCGAATCTCGGGCTGCACGAAGCCGGGGTTCTGCTCCATGTACTCAAGCAGCTGGTCCTGATACTTGGACATCTTGAAGAAGTAGGAGGGCTGCTTCATGTGCTCCACGGGCTTGTGATGCACCGGGCAGGTGTTCCCCTCGTCCAGCTGCCCCTCGGTGTAGTACTCCTCGCACGCCACGCAGTAGAGGCCGTCGTACTCGCCAAGGTAGATGTCGCCCGCCGCCTCCATGCGGCGCCACATCTCCTGCACGACCACCTTGTGACGGTCCTCGGTGGTGCGGATGAAGTCGTCGTTGCCGATGCCCAGGTGCTTCCAGGTCTGGCGGAAGCGGGAGACCACCCGGTCGGCCAGCTTGATCGGCTTGGTCTTCTGCTTGGTGGCCGCCTCCTCGATCTTCTGGCCATGCTCGTCGGTGCCGGTGAGGAAGTGAACATCCCGGCCACGGGACCGGTGGTAGCGCGACAGCACGTCGGCCACGATGGTGGTGTAGGCGTGGCCCAGGTGGGGGACGTCATTGACGTAGTAGATCGGCGTTGTGATGTAAAACGAGTCCATCTCTATTTGTCCTTTTTCGGTTGCTGCTGCGGCGGGTGCAGAGGCTTGACCTCCTCCGCCTCGTAGGTGTTGGAGCTGCCGTCAGGGGAGAGCACCCGCACCAGCCGGCGCAGGATGTCCAGCTCCACCACCCGCCCCTCGCCAGCGGGGGCGATGACCTTCTTGCCCATCTTGGGCAGGCCCTTGCGGCACTGCAGGTACTGCTTGAGCTCGTAGCCGAGGCAGCACTTGAGCCGCCCGCACTGGCCGGACACTTTCTGCGGGTTGAGCACCATGCCCTGGTCCTTGGCCATGCGGATGCTCACTGGCTCAAACCTGGGCAGCCAGGTGGAGCAGCACAGCTCGCAGCCGCAGCTGCCGATGCCGCCCACCATGCGCGCCTCGTCCCGCACCCCCACCTGGCGCATTACGATGCGCGTGTGGAGCCGCTGGGCCAGGTCGCGCACCAGCTCACGAAAGTCCACCCGCTGCTCGGAGGTGAAGTAGAAGATCGCCTTGTTCCCGCCGTGGAGGTACTCCACGCGGATCAGCTTCATCTTCAGCTTGCGTGCCTCGATGCGTTCACGGCAGAAATCCAGGGCGTCCTCTTCCCTGCCCCGGTTACGGCGCTGCTGCCGCTGCCCGCCCTGGTCAAGGGGGCGGATCATGCGCGGCATGAACTCGCTGCTCATGGCGCGCACCGAACGGGCCATCGCCTCTCCCACGGCCAGGCCCTGCTCCGTCTCCACCACCACCTCGTCCCCCGCCTCGACCATGTGCTCGCCGGCGTCGAAGGTGATCGCCTTGGCCCGGTCCCGGAAGCCGACCTTGACCATGTTGTACAGGACCGGCTCCTTCTTCTCGGCCTCGGCCTCGGTCTCCCCCTCATCCCAGTCGAGGTGCGCCTCCTGGTCATCCGGATCGTCGCGGACCACCTCGACCCAGAGCATCTCCTCCTCAAGGGGGCGGGCGCGCTTCTTCGGGGCGGGTGCGTCCCGGCGCGCGGCGCCCGCGGGGCGGGGTCCTACACCGGCGGGCCTGGGCCCTGAGTCCGGATCGCGGCGCCCTCTGCCCTGCTCCCGGCGTCCGCCGCCCGACCTCTCGCGGGGCTTGCCGCGGCGATCACCGTCTCTGCCCTCCTGAGCCTTGCGCGGCCTCCTGCGCCGGCGCTTGCCCTGACCGCCACCTTCCTTGCGCTGCTGGCCGCCCTGTTCGCCGCCATCCTTGCGCTGCGGGGGGGCGGGGGGGGCGGGGGGGGGGGGGGGGGGGGGGGCGGGGGGGGGGGGGGGGGGGGGGGGGGGGG
>CAZCFB010000127.1:8645-10597 GCA_964497805.1 uncultured Kofleriaceae bacterium | reverse complement strand
GTCCACGGGGATGCCTGATGGTTTTGGTAACAACCGCTGATCCAGGTGACTAGCCTCGCTCCCCCCTCGCCCCTTACCCCTCGCAAGTCGCGCCGACACCACCCCCGCCTGAACAACCAGGCGCCCCACCCTTCCCATCAAACAGGTCCTTCAGGTTGCCCACCCCCGCGCATCGTTCCCCCACAAGCACGGACAGGGATTGCCGCAAGCTGGTCAGGGTCTGGTAGCCCACCAGGCGGGCTGATTCGCCGCCCGCACGATCCAGAAAGACAAAGGTCGGTACGCCCCTGACCCTGTATCGCCTGGCGAGCTCGCGGTTTGCCGGCACGGCCACGTCCACCTTGATCACATCAACCTGCCGGCCGCCGCAGTCCCGCTCGATGAGGGCCACGGTGGGGATCATCTGGCGGCAGATGGAGCAGGAGGAGGAGACGAACTCCACCATCCTGGGGCGCCGGGTGGTCTGGCCCAGGGGTGGCGCCAAGGCACCGGCCGGGGCGACAGCCGTTGCCATCGCTGATCCGGCCGGATCCGCCCTCCCCTCCGGCGGCCGGCTGATGGCGAGCATCATGTACAGGCCCACCCCCACCAGGATGACGCCGGTGACCTGCTCCAACCTTGGGAGCAGCGGGGAGATCTTCCGCACCAGAGCCCGGGCCGCGTCGCCGGCCAGGGAGAGGGCCAGCAGGGGCACGGCGAAGCCGAAACCGTAAGCCGCCAGGTACAGGGCCCCGGCCATAGGATCGGCCGTTGCCGAAGCTGTGTAGGTGAGCACCGAGCCGAGGATGGGCCCCACGCAGGGGGTCCAGCCAAGGGCGAAGACCACGCCCATGATCAGGGCATTGAGCAGCCCGAAGCGGGTGCGTAGGCGGCTGTCGTCCAGGCGCTTCTCACGCTCCAGCGCGGCCACCTTGAGCACGCCCAGGAACTTGAGGCCGAACAGCAGCACCAACAATCCCCCCAGGATGACCAGGTCCGTGCGGTACTCCACCAGCACGGCCCCCAGAGAGGTGGCGGTCATGCCGAGGGCCACGAAGACGGTGGTGAATCCCACGGCGAACACGCCGGTGCGGAAGAACGCGGAGAGCCGCCCGGCCACGCCCGGTGCCCCCTCCCCGCCTCCGCCGCCCACGATGAGCGCCAGGTAGATGGGGATCAGGGGCAAGACGCACGGGGTAACGAATGTGAGCAGGCCAGCGCCAAAAACGCCTAAAAGATCCAGGGTCACGCCGATGTTCCTCCTTACCCGGACTGAGCCATCCGAGGCCTCGCAGGTTGCATGATCTGGTCAAGAGACATGAGGTTCCGTTACATTCATGGGGTTGGAGGGGGGCAACAGCCCGCACGTGAAGGTGACAGGATGATCAGCAACCACATCTCAGTTTCATTAACCCTCGGGGCCGCCCTGCTCATGGCAGCTGCCTGCGCCGAGACCGAGAGCTTCGAGGACCACGACGGCGGGACGCTGCTGCCAGACAGCGTCATCGCCGACCTGACCCTGGACGGCCTCCAGTCCATGCGCATCGACCCGGCGGACTACACCCTGAAGGTTCGGGACTGGAACAAGACCTCCCTCACCTACCGCGCCTGGGGCAAGTTCACCAACGGCGCCGAGCGGGACATCACCTCCCTGGTGGAGTTCGATGTGAGCACCAGCGGGGTGGGCGGCTTCTCGGACAACATCTTCTACCCGGGGGCGAGCCGCGGGGGCAGTACGCAGGTGCACGCCAGCACCACCACCGGGGTCACGGCCTCCACCACCCTCACGGTGGTCCAGGTCCGCGTCTACACCGGCACGGGCGTGCCCACCGACATCGAGAACGGCTTCGCCAAGGCGGCCAAGACCAAGGGGATCCCGCTGCAGCTGGCCTACCCGCCCGAGGGCGTGCTCCTGCCCCCCAACCTGACAGAGCTGGAGGTGCAGTGGCTGCCCGGCAGCGGGCAGACCTACT
>CAZCFB010000127.1:0-8545 GCA_964497805.1 uncultured Kofleriaceae bacterium | reverse complement strand
TACTGGAACGCCACGCCGGGCAACATCATCCGCTACGACTTCGGCAAGGCGAACCAGAAGGCCACGCGCTTCTACACAGCGGCGGACGCCAAGGCCCTGTTCTGCGTGGGGTGCCACGCCCTCTCCCTGGACGGGAGCCGCATGGCCGTGGGCATGGACATGCCGGCGCCGGCGCCGCTCAAGGTGCTCGACGTGTCCAACCGCTCCGTGCTCTCCAAGGGCGCGGCCAACTTCATGGCCTTCTCCCCCGACGGCAAGATGATGATCGCCTCCGACGGCAACAGCATGTCCCTGCACGAATCGGACACGCTGAAGGTGCTCAAGAAACCCCTGCGCTCAAAGGGCACCATGCCGGACTGGTCCCCCGACGGGAAGCTCGTGGTCTACGCCGAGCCCAAGACGGCTCTGCCCATCCCGGTGGGTTCGCCTGGCATCACCAAAGGCAGCCTCAAGCTCATGGGGTACAACGCGGCGGCCAAGACCTGGACCGGCTCCCTCACCATCGTGGCCTCGGCCGGCGAGAACAACTACTACCCGACCTTCGCCCCCGACGCCAAGTGGGTGGCCTTCAACCGCGCGGCTGGCAGCTCCTACGACGCGCCTGACGCCGCGCTCTGGATGGTCAAGGCCGACGGCAAAAGCAAGGCCCTGGAGCTGAAGAAGGCCAACGGCGGCACCAGCAAGTGCAACTCATGGCCCAAGTTCAGCCCCTTCCTGCAGAAGTACCAGGGCGGCACCATCATGTGGCTCACCTTCTCCAGCCGGCGGGACTACGGCCTGCGCCTCAAGGGCAAGCAGCAGGCCCAGCTCTGGATGACCGCAATCATCACCAAGAAGGGCGAGGTCGGCTTCGTCAAGGATCCGTCGTTCCCGGCGTTCTGGCTGCCGTTCCAGAACATCAAGACCGGCAACCACATCGCCCAGTGGACCAAGAAGCTGGTCAAGAAGAAGTGCGATCCGGACGGGACCTGCCCCAAGGGCATGGTGTGCGACAAGAAGACCAACCTGTGCGAGCCCAAGAGCTAGGCCGAAAATTGTGCCAGTTTGCCTACTGCAACGGCCCCTGGCGCAATTTCCGGGTTAAGCCGGCGCTGACCCCCCGTTGTCTGATTCCCCCCTCATAGCCCTGGTGGGCAGCCCCAACGTGGGCAAGAGCGTGCTCTTTCATCACCTGACGGGGCGGCGCGTGGTGGTCTCCAACTACCCAGGATCCACGGTTGAGGTTACCCGTGGCCGCGCGCGCCTGGGAGGCTCTTCCTACGACGTTGTGGACACCCCTGGCATGTACTCCCTGGTGCCCATCAGCGAGGAGGAGCGGGTGGCCCGGCGCATCCTGCTTCAGGGGGAAGTGGCGGGGGGAGCACAGGTGGCCGCCCTGGTTCAGGTTGTGGACGCCAAGAACCTGGAGCGAATGCTGCCGCTGACCCTGCAGCTGCTGGAGCTGGGGCTGCCCATGGTGCTCTGCCTGAACATCATGGACGAGGCGGATCAGCTGGGCATCCGCATCGATACGGAGGGGCTCTCGCGCGAGCTAGGCATCCCGGTGGTGCGCACGGTGGCCATCTGGCGCCGCGGCGTGCGGAGCCTGCGCCGGGCCGTGGAGGGGGTGCTGGCGGGGCCGCCGCGAGATCCCGCGCCGCTGTTGACCTATGACGAGCCCGTTGAAGCCGCGGTCACGCGCATCACCGCCCGCCTGCCCGAGGGGCTGGCCAACCGCGCCGTGGCCCTGCTGATGCTCCTGCGCGGACAGGAGGTCAAGGAGGCCCTGCCCGACGGGGAGCGGGAGGCCATCGAGGCTGACGCGCGCCGCGCCCGGAGGGACCTGCGCCGCTCACCCTCCTTCCTCATCGCCCGCCGCCGGCAGGAGCGGTGTGCGGCCCTTGCGGCGAACCACGTGACCCTGCCCGAGCGGACCCCCAACGCGATGACCTGGTCGGACCGGGTGAGCGCCCTCACCGAGCGGCCCATCACCGGGGTGCCGATCCTGCTGTTGGTGCTTTACCTCGGCCTGTACAAGTTCGTGGGCCAGTTCGGCGCGGGCTTCCTCGTGGACACGCTGGAGTCCCAGGTGTTCGGCGCCCATGTCAACCCGTGGGTGGACAGCATGCTCCTGAGTATCCTGCCGGCCGAGGAGGGGTGGCAGTACTGGGCGCGAGAGCTGGTGGGCGGCCACTACGGGGTGTTCACCATGGGGATCACCTACGCGGTGGCCATCGTGCTGCCCATCGTGTCGGTCTTCTTCCTCTTCTTCGCGCTGTTGGAGGACACCGGCTACTTCCCGCGCCTGGCCATGCTGGTGGACCGGGTGTTCAAGCACATCGGGCTCAACGGCCGGGCCATCATCCCCCTGGTGCTGGGCCTGGGGTGCAACGCCATGGGCACCATCGTCACGCGCATCCAAGAGAGCCGCCGGGAGCGGCTGATCACCGCGGTGCTGCTGGCCATGACCATCCCATGCTCGGCTCAGTTCGGGGTGATCACTGCCCTGCTGGCCAGCCAGGAGAGCGGGGTGCTCGGGGTGTCCTACGCCTTCCTTATCTGGCTCGGCATGGTGCTCACCGTGTTCACCATCGCCGGGACGGTGGTCTCCAGGGTGCTGCCGGGACAGACCGCTGGCTTCTACATGGAGCTGCCGCCCATGCGCCCGCCGCAGCCGGGCAACGTGCTCTCCAAGGCGGTGGCCCGCACCCACAACTTCCTGCTGGAGATCCTGCCGCTCTTCATCGCGGCCAGCGTGGTGATCTGGATCGGGCGCATCACCGGCCTGTTCGATGTGCTGGTGGCCGGCTTCGCCAGGCTGGTCAGCCTGCTCGACCTCCCCGCCAGCACCGGGGAGACCTTCCTGTACGGCTTCTTCCGCCGCGACCTGGGCGCGGCTGACCTCTTCCGCCTGGCCGACCAGGGGCTGGTCAACAACAACCAGATGCTGGTGGCGTGCGTCACCCTCACCCTTTTCATGCCCTGCATCGCGCAGCTGCTGGTGATGAAGAAGGTGCTCGGCGGCAAGGCCACCCTCGCCGTGGTGACCCTGGTGTTCTGCACCGCCTTCGGCGTCGGCGCCCTGCTCAACCAGGTGCTCCTCCTCAGCGGGGTGAGCCTGTGAGCGGCGGCCAGCACGGCCCCGTGACCTGCGGCTTCTGCGGCCTGGAGTTCGACGCGGAAGAGGCCCGCTCCAGCTGCGATGCGTGCCCCACTGCGGGTTCGTGCGCCGGTGTACACTGCCCCAGGTGCGGCTACGAGATGCCGGTGGAGCCGGGGTGGCTGGTCCGGCTCCGAGCGTGGTGGCGTGCGATGCAGCGGCGAAAGGAGAGCTGATGTCAGGCAAGATTTCGGAGCAGACAGAAGAGGTCCTGGAGCTGATCTGGGAGGCCATGGAAGAGGCGGCGGAGGCCAGCGGCGGACAGCACCCGGATCGGGTGGAGCTTCGAGAGGCAGAGGAGCACGCCCAGGCCCTGGGGGAGCTGGAGGGGCACCGCCTCATCGAGCTGGAAGGGGCGAGCAGGGTGGGCTTTACAGAGGAGGGGCAAAGGGCCGCGGCGGGCATCATCCGGCGCCACCGCCTGGGCGAGCGCCTTGTGCGGGACGTGCTCGACATCGACGGGGAGGTGCTGGAGGACTTCGCCTGCCGCTTCGAGCACATGGTGCACCAGGGCCTGGAGGAGAGCATCTGCACCCTGCTGGGCCACCCCAAGGTTTGCCCCCACGGCCAGCCCATCCCGCCTGGCGAGTGCTGCAAGCAGGCGCGGCGGGAGGTGGGGCAGCTGGTCCAGCCCCTCACCGATCTTCAGGTGGGGCAGTCCGGCACCATCGCCTACCTGCACGCCGAGGATCAGGCCCGCCTGGGCAAGCTCATGGCCATGGGCGTGCTGCCAGGCACCCATGTGGAGCTGCGCCGCCGCACGCCCACCTATGTATTCACCGTCGGATACTCCCAGTTCGCGGTGGACGAAGAGGTGGCCGGATCCGTGTTCGTAAGGGTGGAGCCTGCCTGAGCCACGCTCCTGGTGTATCCTTTCCTGTAGCAAAAAATTCCCCTGAGAGGTTTAGCCCATGCACAGATCCTCCTGGATCCGATCTCCCCTGTTCGTTTTGTCCACCGCCCTGATCCTGGCCGGCTGCCAGGCGCCCCCACAGGCGCCTCCGGCTGAGCAGGACCAGCCCGTCACGTCCGCTCCCGTGGAGTTGGCACAGGCTGCCGACGAGGAGGCCCTGCCAGAGGGGCTGGAGCGGGCCATCGTCCGGGTGCGCCAGGAGACAGCCGGGCCGGAGTACAGGATCCTGGCTGACGGCGCGGGGTACGCGCTGAAGAACCCCGCCCACGGCCTGGCCGCTCGCATCGACCACGGCCATGTGACCGTGAGCGATCCGGAGGGGACCTGGCAGGTTGGCCTGCGCCTGACGCGGTATGGGCGGGCTGGATCCGCCGGCGCGGTGGCGGCGGCCGAGGCCACCGTGGCCCGCAACAAGATCACCCTGGCCCGCGGCGCGGATCTCAAGGAGTGGTACCTCAACGGTCCCGTGGGCCTGGAGCAGGGCTTTGACATCGCCCGGCGGCAGGCGGGTAGCGGCGAGCTGGTGCTGGAGATGACCGTGCTCGGCGCCCTGGAGGCGCGGCTCATGGAGGGTGGCCAGGGTGTCACCTTCCACGACCTGGAGGGCCAGGCCCGGGCCATGTACAGGGACCTCTGGGTGCTGGACGCTGACGGACGCACCCTGCCCTCCCGGCTGGAGGTGAGCGGCGATACCATCAGCATCATCACCAACGACTCCGGGGCCACCTACCCCATCACCGTGGATCCGACCCTGATGGGCATCACCACCAAGGTCACCGCCAAGGACGGCTCCGCCTCGGACAACTTCGGCCAGGCGGTATCCCTGGACGGCGCCACCGCCATCATCGGCACCCCGCTGGACGACGACCGGGGCGGCAACTCGGGCTCGGCCTACATCTTCGCCCGCTCGGGCCAGCGGTGGCTGCAGCAGGACAAGATCACTGCCTCCGATGGCGCGGCCGACGACCGGTTCGGCACCGCTGTGAGCATCAACGGCGACACCGCTGTGGTGGGCGCCTACCTGAACGACGACAAGGGCTCCGAGACCGGGTCGGCCTATATCTACACCCGCTCCGGCACCACCTGGACCCAGCAGCAGAAGATCCTGGCCCTTGATGTGGCGGCCGGCGACCGCTTCGGCCGCTCGGTGTCGGTGCATGGCAACGACGTGCTGGCCACCTCTTATTACGACGATACCAAGGGGGCCAACTCGGGCTCGGCCTACGTGTTCACCCGCACCGGCACGTCCTGGAGTCAGGCAGGCAAGCTCACCGCCAGCGACGGGCAGGCATACGACTACTTCGGTTACTCCGGCTCCATCAACGCGGGCGTGGCGCTGGTTGGCGCCTACGGCGAGGACACGCGGGGTTCGGATTCTGGCTCCGCTTATCTCTACACCCGCTCGGGCACCACCTGGAGCCAGCAGCAGAAAGTCACCGCCACCAACGGCGGCAAGAGCGATCAGTTCGGCCTGGCGGTTTCCTTGACCGACGGCCTGGCCCTGGTGGGCGCCCACCAGGAGGACTCCCGCACCACCAACGCCGGGGCGGCCTACATCTTCCAGCGCAGCGGCACCTTCTGGACCCAGCGCAGGATGCTCACCGCCACCGACGGCGGCGGCAGCGACCGGTTCGGATCAGCGGTTTCGGCCCTCAAGGATCGTGTCGCGGTTGGGGCCTGGCAGGACGGCTCCTACGACTACGGCTCGGCGTACGTGTTCACCCGCGTGGGCACGGGCAACGTCTGGAAGCAGACCTGGCGGCTGACGGCTGACGACCGCGCCAACTACGACGACTTCGCCATGGGCATTGCCATCAGCGGAAACACGGTGTTGGCCGGCTCCAGGGACGACGACGACAAGGGCAGCAACTCCGGCTCGGCCAACTTCTTCGAGCTGTGTGATACGCCCGACGAGAAGAAGCTGCTGGCCAGCGACGGCTACAACTCCGACTACTTCGGCTACGACGTGGCAGTGGACGGTGACACCGCGGTCATCGGCGCCTACTACGACGACGACACCGCCAGCAACTCCGGCTCGGCTTATGTGTTCAGGCGCTCCGGGAACAACTGGAACCAGGAGCAGAAGCTGGTGGCCTCCAACGCCGGCTCTGATGATCGGTTCGGCTTCTCGGTGGCCGTGGACGGAGATACCGCGGTTATCGGCGCCCTCCGTGAGGACCACCGCCACACCAACGCGGGCGCGGCTTACGTCTTCTCGCGTTCGGGCACCACCTGGTCCCAGCAGAAAAAGCTGACGGCCTACGATGGCTACTACTACGACTATTTCGGCTACGACGTGGCGGTGAGCGGCGACACCGCCATGGTGGGCGCCAACCAGGACGATGACCGGGGCGGCAGCTCCGGGTCCGCCTATATCTTCGCTCGCTCCGGCACCACCTGGAGCCTCCAGCGCAAGCTCACCGCCTCCGACGGCAAATCCAACGACTACTTTGGCCAGGCCGTCTCTCTAGATACCAACACCGCCCTCATCGGCGCCTACGGAGACGACGACCGGGGTAGCGCCTCCGGATCGGCCTATCTGTACTTTCGTACCGGCACGAGCTGGGGCGTCCAGGCCAAGCTCACCGCCTCCAACGGTGGCGGCAGCGACTACTTCGGAGCGGCTGTATCAGTGAGCGGAAACCTGGCCCTGGTGGGCGCGCGTAACGAGGACCACCGCGCCAGCAACGCGGGCGCGGCCTATGTTTTCGCCCGCAGCGGCACGCTCTGGAGCCAGCAGCAGAAGATCACGGCCCAGGACGGCCGCGCCAGCGACTACTTTGGACAGTCGGTTTCCGTCAGCGGCGGCGACCTGCTCATCGGCTCCTACGGGGACGATGACAAGGGCAGCGCGTCAGGGTCGGCTTACCTGTACAAGCGCACCTCGGGCAAGTGGTACCACCACCAGAAATGGATAGCCGCCGACGGTTACAACAGCGACAACTTCGGCTGGTCGGTTTCCCTGAGCGGGGACGTGCCTCTGGTGGGCGCCCCCTACAACGATGACCTGGGCAGCAACTCCGGCTCGGCGTACATCCTCAACAACACCTGCAAGGGCACCACGGGCAAAAAGTGCACCACCACCGGCCAGTGCGGCACCGGCTTTTGCGTGGACGGCGTGTGCTGCAACAGCGCCTGCGGCGGGAGCAACACCAGCGACTGCCAGGCCTGCTCGATCGCAGCGGGCGCGGCGGTCAACGGCACCTGCGGCGCGGTGAAGGCCGGCTCGACCTGCCGGGCGGCCAGCGGCGTGTGTGACGCGGCCGAAACCTGCAACGGCACCTCCACCGCCTGCCCCTCCGACAAGGTAGCCTCGGCGGTCACGGTCTGCCGCACCTCGGCGGGCAACTGCGACCCGGCCGAGACCTGCGACGGGCTGACCAAGTCATGCCCGGCCAACAACCTGCTCAACCCGGGCACCATCTGCCGGGCGGCCAACGGGGCCTGTGACAAGGCAGAGACATGCACCGGGTCGTCCGCCGCCTGCCCCACCGACGGCGTGCAGCCGGCCACCTACACCTGCCGCGCGGGCAACGGCGCGTGTGACGTGGCAGAAACCTGCAACGGGTCTTCCAAGGCGTGCCCCACCGACGCGGTGCGGCCGGCCACCTTCACCTGCCGCTCTGCAGCTGGGATCTGCGATGTGAAGGAGTTCTGCAACGGGGCCTCCAAGTCCTGCCCCTCGGACAAGTTGCAGCCCAAGGGCACCGGCTGCCGCGCGGCCATCGGCGCCTGCGACGCCGCCGAGAGCTGCACCGGCGCCAGCGCCACCTGCCCGCCCGACGGCGTTCAGCCCGGGACGGTGGTCTGCCGCAAGGACACGGGGCCGTGCGATCTGGCCGAGCGGTGCGATGGCTCCTCCAAGGGGTGCCCGCCCGACACCATGCAGCCTAAGAGCACGGTTTGCCGGGCCTCCAGCGACGCGTGCGACGCGGCCGAGACATGCAACGGGCTCACCTCCTCCTGCCCGCCCGACGGCGTGCAGCCATCCTCGTACACCTGCCGGTCCAAGGCGGGCCTGTGTGACGTCGCCGAGAGCTGCACCGGCGGCTCCAAGAGCTGCCCGGCCGACAAGGTGGAGCTCTCCGGCACCACCTGCCGCTCGGCGGTGGGTGTGTGCGACTCATCCGAAAAATGCACAGGCTCAACCCCCACCTGCCCGGTGGATGTGTTCAAGTCATCGGGCACCATCTGCCGCTCGTCTCTGGGTGTGTGTGACCTGAGCGAGGCGTGCTCCGGCGTCTCCACCACCTGCCCCAGTGATGTGTACGCGCCCAACGGCACGCCGTGCCAGAGCGGAACCGGCAAGTGCCAAGGCGGCAAGTGCCTGGCAAACCCGGACGCGGGCCCAGGCGACGGCGGCATGGACGGCGCGGTGGACGGGGGCGTGGACGGCGCGACCGAGGCCGGCGCGGGTAACGAGGCCGGCGTGGGCAATGAGGCCGGCGTGGGCAACGAGGCCGGCGTGGGCAACGAGGCCGGCGTGGGCAACG
>CAZCFB010000126.1:0-10609 GCA_964497805.1 uncultured Kofleriaceae bacterium | reverse complement strand
AAGTGCTACAAGCCCGGTGACAAGCACACCCTCGGCTGCGCCGAGTGCGACCCCACCACGAGCCAGACCAAGTGGACCGTCAAGGGCTCCACCGACTGCCTCATCGGCGGCAAGTGCTACAAGGCCCTGGCCACCGACGCCACCGGCTGCAAGGAGTGCGCCCCGGCCAGCAACAAGTACGACTGGTCCTCCGTTGCCAACACCTGCCTGATCAGCGGCAAGTGCTACAAGAAGAACGCCAAGCACTCCGGCGCGTGCGCAACCTGCTTGCCCGCCACCAACGCCAAGGGCTGGACCGTCACCGGCTCCGACTGCCTGATTAACAACACCTGCTACAAGCCCAAGGCCAAGGACTCCTCCGGCTGCGGCGAGTGCATCCCGGCCTACGACAAGTACAAGTGGTCGGTCACAACCACGGGCAAGTGCCTGATCAAGGGCTCCTGCGTGGCCAGCGGCACCAAGGACAGCTCCGGCTGCGCCACCTGCGATCCCACCAAGTCCAAGACCAGCTGGACGCCCTCGAGCAACAAGTGCGTCATCCTGGGTGATTGCATCTCGAACGCGGCCACCGACAAGAGCGCCTGCCTCACCTGCAAGGTGGCCACCTCCAAGACCAAGTGGACCCCGGCAGGCTCCGGGACCACCACCACCGTTTACGACTATGAGACGGGCAAGGCCACCGGCTGGACCCTCACCAACTCCGACAAGAGCACCGGCTGGCATGTGACCAAGAACCGCAAGTACGAGGGGCAGTACTCCCTCTACTATGGCCACCCCACAAAGAAGAACTACGACACCGGTGCCCAGAACTACGGCAAGGCCATCTCCCCGGCCATCAACCTGACCAGCAGCAAGAAGGCGGGCCTGCACCTGCGCATCTACATGGACGTGGAGAGCCTCACCAGCTACGACACGTTCATCGTCCGCGCCAACACCACCAACATCTGGCAGAAGGGCGTCAACTCCACCACCATGAAGAAGTGGCTCAACGTGTACATCGACCTGTCCAAGTACGCGGGCACCAGCGTTAAGATCAAGTTCGACTTCGACACCAAGGACAGCTACTCCAACACCACCGAGGGGATCTTCGTTGACGCCATGGTGGTCTACGAAGGCTGCTGATCCTGCTCCCCGAGCCCCCTCCCTATATACTGCCGTGGTTTTTTGCCTGAATCTGGCCTCGAGGGTCAGATCTGATACAATGCTGCTATGAAATAATTTCGCAGTAAAAACTGTAACACAGGCTACATTGACATTATCGCTGGATCCCTCTCTGGCAACGGGATCCAGGTAAAATCTAGACCTGGAGCGCCTGATGATGAGCAGAATCAGAATGTCGCGATGGGTGCTGTCAATCCTGGCAGCCACGGTAATTTTTTCACAGGGCTGTAAAGAGAAGAAGGTTGAAAAGCCAAAGGAAACGCCTGTCATTTCTCCGATCCCCAAGTTCCGTCCCATGAAGGCCAAGCAGCGAGTCTCCCAGAAAAAGGAGATGAAGGAGATGGCCAAGGTGACGGACGAGATGCGCCGAAGGGCCATGGGAAGCCTCGGTATGGGGGGCCCGGTGCGCAAGATGCTGGCTCAGGCGGAAAAGCTGCCTGTAAACAACTACCCGGACAGCTACAAATCCTTCCTGGACGACATGAAAGCGCGGCTGAACACACTGGGCGAAGCAACGAAATACAAAAGCAATTACAATGAGTTAATTGAGACGTGCCTGGCATGTCACCGGGTCTATGCGCCCCAGATGGTCATCTCTATTGAGAAGCTGGCTATCCAGTAAGGAGCACTACATGGCTTTGCTGCTATGTAAAATTTGCATAGGCTTGACCTGTTTGCGTGGCCCGGCGTCGAAAATCGGGAATGTGCCACATAATTACAACCTTTTTTATGGCTTCTAAGCGTGGCATACCTGATGCATACTCCTGGGCGGGCACAGGAGTGTACATGCGGCGCGTGAATATAAGAGTCTTGTTTTTGCTGGCCACCCTGCTGGTTCCGGGTATCGCCAGCGCGAGGATCAACCCCCTGCGCATCATCACGGAGCGCCTCAATCGCGCCGAGATCATGATCGTGCTGGACACCTCCGGATCCATGGCGTGGTACCCGAACCCGGGTTGGGCCATCGGCAACGACTGCGGCGGTGACGAGACAGGCACCCGAGATATGTGCGGTGACGGTATGTGCACCGGCTCGGAGGGGAGCTCCATCAACCTCTGCTGGGCCGACTGCAACATCTCCAGCCCGTACGTGTCCGCCGCTGGCCAGGCCCGCTCCTGTTTCCCCGGTTACGCCCTCACTTCACGAATCTACATGGTCAAGCGCGTGCTGCGCACCTTGCTGCCCGAGCTTCGCAAGTCCGCGGCCTTCGGCCTTATCGACTACGGCCAGCATGGCTACTACCGCTACTACCGCGCCATGTCCGGCACCACCAAGAGGGTCGGCGTCTGGTGGTCGCGCTTTGAGATGGAGAACATCGGCGCCTGGGACTCCACCAACGTCCGGCCCCGCAACAGCTTCACCTGGAACGGCACCACCTACACCCTGCTCTCCCAGGACACCACCATGGGCAGCGATGAGGACAGCCTCTACGCCCGCAGCGACAACAACGCCGAGGAGAACCGCTTCAGGTTCGGCATTGGCGGCCTGACCTACGCCGACGGCACCTACAACTGGATGTACCGCGGCAGCTACTACGTCTACACCCAGCAGCCTAGCAACATGAGCTCTTACCAGACGGTTTCCAACTACATGGGGCCGCAGTACGTGGACAGCAACGGCGTGACCTGGGTCTACTTCCGTTTCTACAACCCCTACAACTCCCAGGGCGGCGTCTGGCAGGACAACGCAGGCAACCTGGTTGAAGGCCTCGAGCCCACCGACACGCAGAGCCTGCAGGACACCAAGCTGTACAACATCCTCCGCCGCTTCAACGTGGCCCGTAACGGCGGCATCTGGGCCTGGGGCGCCACCCCCACCGGCCCGTCCATCCAGCTGGCCATGAACCACTACCTGGAGCGCCAGTTCGGCTACGGCTACTTCGCCCTCACCGGGGCGGATCCCAGCGCCGCCTGCCGCGGCCGGTTCGTGCTGCTGCTCACCGACGGCCAGTCCAACGTGGGCATGCCACCCGAGGTGGCCACGTCCATGCTCTACTCCACCACCAACGCCCTGTCCCCCGGCAACCCGGTCAAGACCGTGGTGGTGGGCCTACCCGGTCTCCCGGCCTCCGCCGTCACGGAGCTGGACGCCACGGCGGACTATGGTGACGACGGCCTGGCCAACGCCAGCGCCACCGCCTACACCTCCAACAACGAGTCGCAGCTGCTCAACAACATCAAGGACGCACTGTTCGACATGGTGGCGGGCGACTACACCACCACCTCCGCCGCGGCGGGCACCTCGGCAAACAGCACCATCCTGGGCAACCTTGCCATCGTGCCGTCCACCACGTATCCCGGCTGGCGCGGTTCTCTCAAGGCCATGGACGTCACCACCACGCCGGCCACCGAAGTGTGGGACGCGGGCATCGAGCTGAACTCCATGCTGTACACCAACCGGAAGATCTTCACCGGCTTCCCTGACACCAATAGCGGCACTCCGGTGCCGCTGCTCGACGCAGTGGGCAACGTCAACCTCAACGGCGGCTGCTCTGGGTGCGGCGGCATCGGCGTCAAGGATGTCTGGATCGACGCGGTGGGCACCGGCAACCAGCCCGGGGACAACGACATCATCTCCACTGCAGAGTGGGTGCTCGGCAAGGGGAAGAGCTGGAAGCTGGGCCCGATCTTCCGCTCGGTTCCCGCCATCGTCGGCCCGCCGCCCAAGTACTACGTGGCGAACCACTCCAACTACCGCGCCACCCACGCCGCCCGCGAGCGGCTGATCTACATCACCTCCAACGACGGCGTCATCCATGCCTTCAGGGTCAAGGACGGCACCGAGGCCTTCGGCTATGTCCCGCCCAACCTGTGGAGAAAGATCCACGCGCTGTGGCAGACGAACGGTCAGTCCGCCGTGCCGGACGATTTCCAGTGGATCCTGGCGGCCTCTCCGCGCGTGGAGGACATCCCGGAATCCTGTAACCCCTGTGACTGGAAGACCCAGCTGGTGCAGACCATGGGGCCAGGCGACAACGCCTTCGCCACCCTGAACATCTCCAGCCCCTCCAACTGCACCGCCACCACCTGTTACTTGAAGAACCCGCCCTTCAGCATCCAGGCACATAGCCGCGATCTGAAACCGGGCATCGACTCGGTCATCGGCGAAACCTGGTCCGCGCCGTCGCTCTTCTACAACCTCCAGGCTGGTTATCCGGTGGCCCACATGGGCATCGGCTCCGGTTACTGGACCGACAGCCGGAGCGATTACTACACCTACTTCTCGACCATGCACTCCACGTTCACATCGAGCTTACAGAGCAGCGCCGGCTCTCAGGTTGACTACGCCACCATGGCCCACACCACCGCGGCGGTGGACTACGACTCCCAACGCAACGTCGTGGCCACCTACCAGCCGGATCCCAACGGCCGCGTCTACCGCTACGACAAGGGCACCACCTCGGGGCCGCAGATCGTGCTCAACGTGGGGCCCTACAAGCCGTTCCAGCACAGCGTGGCGGCATGGCACAAGGGCAGCGGCGCGGTGCTGATCGCCGCGATATCAGGCTCCGATCAGGAAGAGTCGCCGCCCACTGGCGCGATCTCCACCCTCTACATGCGCACGGAAACCAGCGGCACGGTGGGGACCGACGACTTCATCACCTGCGACGTGGATGACGTCTGCTCGGGCGGCGGCACCTGCCCGGACAACGTGCCCTCGGGCTGCACCGCGCCTGGCCCCACGGCCATGCCGGTGGCCCCGCCGCTTATCCTGCGCAACACCTACCAGGGGACCAGCCAGTACGAGGTCTTCTACGCGCTTTACGAGCCGAGCAACACCGCTTGTGAAGTCGGCGACTCGTGGCTGCTCCGCATCTCCACCGTTGGGGCAACCCAGACCCTCATGAGCGCCCAGGAGTTCACGGACACCCGCGCGACCGGCCTTACAGTGGTGGGCGGCGGTCTGGATGTGCTCATCACGTCCGCGGGGTATGGCGGCCAGGCGGCCCAGGTTCAAACTGCATTCAACAACTTCAACAGCAGCAGCCTGCTGGACGATATGCCGTACGTAGAGGTTTGGAAGGAGGTGAAATAAGGTGCTGGAAACACACAAGCGCAGCACCAGGCCCGCCTCCGAGTCGGGCCTGACCCTGGTTGAGCTGATGGTGGCCATCGCGATCCTGGCCATCACCGCCATGATCGCGGTGCCGGCTCTGAACAGGGACAACATCGACGCGCGCTTCAAGGCGTTTGTCAGGACCCTGGCCCATGATATCCGCCGGGCCCACACTGCAGCGCTCAGCTCCAAGGACAGCTACCAGCTGGTCTTCTCCAAGAACCGTTACCGCATCGAGTCGGTAACGACCAGCTCCTCCGGCACCACCGCGACCCTGGTATCTCTGCGGGAGAACCCCAGCGGAGTGACCACCAATGACGTGCTGCTGATCACGGCCGTCCCCGGGAGCTCTTACTCGCCTCCCTCCGGAATCATGAGCGGCACCAAGGTGATTCGCCTTGAGGCCACCGGTGGGGTTACCTCCGAAACCGCGCCCAACACCTTCACCGCCACATCGGCATCAATCTTCTTGAGCACGACCCATGGTGGGTACCAGAAACGGATAGTCCTCTATCAGGCCACCTGCCAGACCCAGATCCATGAGGGATGGTGAGAAATATGAACACTAAGCTCGCGCAGCGGAGATGGTTCAAGCGACGGGCCAAACCGCTAACGCCAACGCAGGGCGGCTTCACCATGGTGGAAATTATGATCACCATGCTGCTGCTCACGGTGGTCCTGATCGGGCTCGCCGCCTTGCAGATCGCCACCATCCGGCAGGTATCACTCTCCAGACGGGCCAGCGGCGCGCTGCGCCTGGGCCAGGTCGTGCTGGAGGAGTACCGCGGCACCCCCTTCGTCAACCTGCCGCAGATCGACTCGCCGGACTGGGAGCTTGAGTACAAGAAGGACAACGTCACCCACATGGAGAACGTCGGAGAAGATGGCGAGTCGGTGGGGCCATACACCGTGCACCGGCTGGTGGAGAAGCCCACCGGCGCGGGCGTGGCGAGCACCGGCGATATCTTGATAACGATCCGGGTCTCCTGGCTGGACATCATGCCCGGCTCAAACCCTGACCCAACTCAACGCTACCGAACCCTGGATGTGCTCCTCACAATGAAGAGGGCGGACTATCAATGATCACCGCCAAAAATATTCGCCGCCGCTCCCGCCGGGACGCCGGTCTCACCATCATCGAGCTGATGGTTTCCCTGTTCCTCGCCGTGTTGCTCACTGGCGGCCTGTTCTACATGATGTCGGGTCAGCAGAAGACCTACAATGAGCAGCTCAGCACCATGGCCACTCAGGAGAACCTGTGGGGCGCCATGGAGTACCTGGCCAGCGAGATCCGGAGGGCCGGCTACGGCTTCGGGGGATGCCCGCCTAACTCCACCCTCGGCCACGAGGCGCCGGTCGTGATGAAATGGAACGGCAGCACCAGCACCTCGAGCCCGCCCAACGTCGAGGTGTCGGACCTGATCTCATTCGACGTGACCAACAACTCCAACCTGTACTCTGGCGGCATCGACGGCACCGACTCCCTGACCATCGCCTACGCTCGGGATAATTCCCAGGGCGCGCTCACCGGCGTACGCACTACCATCGTGGAGCCCAACGCCACCCAGGCCGTGCTGACGACCAACGCGGTGGGTCCCATCACCTCGGGCGACCTTGTGGTGCTGTGGCAGCACGGCTCCACCAAGCACTGCCTGCTGCTGCTAATCACCGGCGCGCCCGTGCAGACGGGAACAACCTGGACCCTGCCGTACGCAGCCAACGCCATCTACAATCCTCAGGCGCCGAACCACTCGCTGGTCTTCCCCATCGCTGGCGGCTACCTGGCGGGCACCCTGGTGATGAGAGTTGGGACCTCCACCGACGATCTCCAGCACAACTTCGCCATCGACCACGGCGACGGCAACCGCCCGCCCCGCCTGGTGACCTGGTCCAAGTTTAACAAGTCTGACATGCAGGTGGTGGCCGACGGCATCGAGGACATGCAGATCTCCTGGGCCTGCGACGTGAGCAACACAGGGCTCCTGGAGGAGGGCACCACGCCTACCCTGCGGCAGTCAGACGAGTGGGCGCACAACGTGGCCTCGGACACCCTGCCCAACTGTTCCCTCAACGGCAACACCATCCGGGCGGTGCGCATCACGCTGATCGGCCGGACCACCGGGCCCATTAGCAGCAAGCAGGGATTCAGGCCCGCGGCCGAAGATCACGCGGCCGGGACCCCGGCCCAGGACCTGGCCGCCACCGGACAAATCGGAACGTACGGCCGGGCGACCCTCACCTCGGTGATCAAGCCCCGCAATATCGCAAGGAGTGTGCAATGACGGCTCACAAAAAGGACGAATCAGGATCGATCCTCGTCCTGACCCTGCTGGTCACGCTGGTGATCCTCGCGGTGGGTCTCACCGCCATGTGGCTCTCCTCCTCGGGCATGAAGATGTCCGGTAACCTTACCCGCCGCCAGGAGGCGCTCTACGCGGCCGAGGCGGGCATGGAGCACGCTCGCTCGGTTTTGGCCAATACGCCTATCTGGGACAACCTGCTCAACGGCTGCGGCTCTGCCCTCGACGACGCCACCACCGGCGGGCGCGGCTATGTGCTTTGCGAGGGGACCATCCCCCTGGCCAACTACCTCATCGGTACAGGCACCTCAAAGACCCAGGCCAAGGTGCGCGGCGTGAGCAACATCCAGTACACCGTCTTCGTGCGCAATGACGCGGCTGAGGCCGCCAACCCGGCCATCGGCCTGTGGAACGACAGCGACGAGCGTATCGTGGTCCGCGCGGAGGGTACGGGCCGCGACGGCCTCAGCTTCTTCGCCATCGAGGCGATCATGAGTAAGGCGTCCTCCCTGCCGGAAGAGGACAACTACTCCCAGCTGGGCGGCAGCGCCCAGAACCAGAACTCGGCCAGGGGGAAGATGCCGATTCCGTAGCCAGGAGCCGTACCACCTGAAGCCAACACGACGCCAAGCCATGCTCCTGGCGCCCGGATCGCCTCGGAGGGAGAGCAGTTGCGGATCCTCCATATCATCCATGACCTCCCGCCCCGACATGTCGCGGGCGCGGAGTTGTACGCGATGCGGCTCGCCGCCGAGCTCGCCGGGAGGTCCGGCGTGGAGATCTCCTTCCTCTGCGCGGAGTTCGATCCTGGCGCCCCCCACGGGAGCCTGCGTACTCGTCACCTGGAGGGGCTTGAGGTCCACGAGGTTGTTAACAACTGGACCTTCGACAGCCTCGAGGAGAGCGCAGCTCCTGCCGGGATAAACAGGCGGCTCGAGGAGGTGCTGGATCAGGGCGCGTTCGACCTGTTGCACCTGCACAGCCTCCAGGGTTTGTCCCTTGACCTGCCGCGGCTGGCCAGGGACCGGGGGCTCCAGTGCGTGGCCACCCTCCACGACTACAGCCTCTTCTGCCCCGCCGGAGGCCAGCTCCTGCCTCACGGTGAGGATGCCCCCTGCCGGGACATCGCGCCGGAGCGGTGCGCGCGCTGTTTCGCCCGCTCCCCCTTGGGGGCGCTCCTCGGGCTGGGACGGGTGACCGGAGGGAGTGGGGGCGACGGCCTCTTACAGGACGCGGCCCGCGCCGCCGGCGCGCTCAAGCAAATCTTGCCCAGTGGGTTCGGGCCTGCCACCCGCCTGCTCGGCTTGCTCGGCAACGGCGCGGCGACTCCAGCGCAGGTGGCCCGCCGGCTGGAGCGGGCCAGGGACGCGGCAAGGCTGGTGGACCGGTTCGTGGCGCCCTCGCGGTCCATGGCCGAGACCATGATCCGCCTGGGAGTACCGGCCGAGAAGGTCGAGGTGTCCGACTACGGTTTCCCTCCCCTGGCCCAACACCCGCGGACCTCGCCGGGGAGGCGGCTCCGCCTGGGCTTCGTGGGTTCCCTGGTGCCCCACAAGGGGGCCGACCTCCTGCTCCAGGCCGCGCGCGCGCTGCCCCCGGGCAGCTTTGAGGCGCAGATACACGGCGACCCAGGGGTGAGCCCGGACCACAGCGCCCGGTTGCGCCGCCTCGCCCGGGGAATGCCGGTGCGGTTCGCCGGCCCGTTCGCACCCGGGGACGCCCCCTCCATCTACGCCGGCCTCGATTGCCTGGTGGTGACCTCGCGCTGGCCCGAGAACTCACCGCTGGTGATCCATGAGGCGTTCCAGGCAGGGATCCCGGTGGTGGCGCCCGACTCGGGGGGCTGCGCCGAGCTGGTGGAACACGGGATCAACGGGCTGCTCTTCCGGGCCGGCTCTGCCCCATCGCTGGCCCGGCAGTTGGCGTGCCTCGTGGAGCGTCCCGCCCTCGTGGAGGATCTTGCCCGCGAGCGCACCGAGGTGAAGAGCATTGCCAGGGACGCGGATGAGTGGCTGGTGCGATACCGCCGCGCCCTGGCGGAGCGGCCACCCCGGGTAGAGGAAGTCCGCCCGGCATCCGAGCCCGCGCCTGATGTCTCGATCTTGATGCTCACCCGGGACGGCGCCGCCACCTTACCGCGGGCGCTGGCCGCCCTGGAGGCTCAGGAGACAAACCTGCGCACGGAGCGGGTGGCCCTGGACTCCGGGTCCACCGACGGCACGGTGCCCCTGTTGGAGAGTGGCGGCTTCACCGTGCACCATGTGGAGCCTGAGACGTTCCAGCACGGCCGCACCCGGAACCATGGCGTCGCCCGTTGCCGGGGCGAGCTGGTCTTGCTGTTGGTGCAGGACGCGGTGCCGCTGGGCCGGGGATGGCTCGACGCGCTCACCGCGCCGCTGCTGCGGGATTCAAGGGTGGCTGGCAGCTTCGCCCGCCAGGTACCGCGCGAAGACGCGGATCCGCTGACCCGGTTCTACGCAGGCAAGCACCACGCAGGCCCCCTCGCGCGCACGCCGAGGCTCATCTTCCTCCACCCGGACCAGGCGAGCAGCATGGACACGCTGCCAGCTGCCGAGCTGATGAAGCTGTGCGCCTTTGACAACGTGAGCTCATGTGTGAGGCGCCAGGTCTGGGAGGAGCTGCCCTTCCCGGAAGAGCCCTTCGCCGAGGACCTGGCCTGGGCCCGTGATGTCCTGGCCGCCGGCCACGGTCTGGCCTACACGCCCGCGGCTGTGGTGGAGCACTCGCACCAGCGCGCCGTGGGCTATGAGCTGCGCCGCGCCTACCTCGCCCACCGCCAACTCCGCCGCCTGTTCGGCCTGCGGACCGTGCCCTCGCCGGCCCACCTGCACGCCGCGGTGGCCGGCACGGTGGGCAGCCACCTGCTCGCCCTGGCGGATGACCCGCTGCATGTGGGCCGCCACCTGCCCCGCGCCCTGGCCCTGGGCCTGGCGCTCCCCCTGGGCCAATACCTGGGCGCCCTGTCCGCGGACACCGGCCTGCATTTCATCGACGCGGGGGGTGTGTGATGCGGTTGATGCACGTGGTGCACGGCTTCCCTCCCGGCGCCACCGGCGGCACCGAGATCTACG
>CAZCFB010000125.1:4641-10876 GCA_964497805.1 uncultured Kofleriaceae bacterium | reverse complement strand
GGCTTCCTCGGCTTGGGAAGCACCTGGACCATCTTCTTCTCGGGCTTCTTCGGCTTCTTCTTCTCTGGCTTCTCCGCCTTCTTCTTCTCCGTGGGCGTGGACGCGGCGGCCTTGGGCATCTCCTCCGTGGGCTTCTTGCCGCGGCGACGCCGTCTACGGCGCTTGGACGACGGCAGGGCCTCATCCTTGGACAGATCTCCGCTCAGCGGGATCTGGATCTTTCGATGGGTGCGCTGCCGCTTGGGCGCGGCCTTCTTGGGCGGCTCTTCCTTCTCTTCAGCCTCCGGCTTCACCGGCGCCACTGGCTTCTTTTCAGCCTCCGGCTTGTCGGTCCCTGGCTCCCCCTCTTCCTTGGCCAGGTTGGAGAAGGCAGCCTGCGCCGCGGCCAGCGCGTCAGTCTTGCCGTCCTTCTTGGTGTCCATGTGAGCGGCCACCGCGTCGGCGAGGCTCACCTTCTCCTCCTCGGGCGGCGGGGCGACATCCTTCTTTACCTTGGACTGGGGCGCCGCCTCCTCTGCCGTGAGCGGGGGCCCGCCCTCCAGCTCGCGCACCTTGTGCCTCAGGTCCCTCACCTCCAGGTCCAGGGCCTTGGCCTCGTCCTTGTAGCTGTTGCTTGTGAGCTGCACGTCGGTGAGGTTCTGCTTCAACCCCACCTCGTTCTTGCTCAGCCGCACGATCTCGTTTCGCAGGTGCGCGTTGCGCTCGCGCAGGTCCTGGTTCGCCTTCTCCAGCTGCCCCACCTTGGCCATGAGATCCAGCTTGGCCTGCTTCAATTCCCGGGCCTGCTGCACCTTGAGCCCGGCCGTCTGGGCAGCGATGCTCTTGCGCCACTGCTCCAGGGCCCGGGCCAGAGCGCCGGTGTCCCCGAGGACCGTGCTCGGGTCGCTCATCTCGAGCGCCCGTGCGAGTTGGTTGAAGAGCTGGCGTAGGGACGCCGCGATGTTCCCCTGAGCTTCTATATCGAGCTTGTCAGACATGGTGCCTCAATAAGAAAAACTGCTTGAAATGTCAAATGGTTTACTCGCTCTCATCCACCTTCTGCACCGCCCGGTCCATGCGCCGCATGATCTCGGCCTCGGGCGTGGTCCCCGTCTCGATGAGCATGTCGACCAGTACGGTCACCACCGCCTGGAGCCGGGCAATCTCCCGGCCCTGGTCCCGATCCAGCTGAAAGAGCCTGTCTATCTGCTGATCCGCGTCCGCCTGCTCCTTGCGCAGGTCGCCCAGGGCGTCCGCCGCGTCATTGAGCAGCCTGTTCTGGGCGTTACCTGTCGACCACCAGTGCACCTTCTCCATGGCTCTCTCCTAGAAAATGAACTCAGCCTCGATGCGAGGCATGTGCCCCAGCGCCTCGCCCTGTACGTTCATGGGCGGGGACGCCTGGCTGTTGTGGATGTCCCTGGGCATGTACCAGTCGATCATGTACGAGGCCGATACGCGCAACCAGTCCAGCGCCCGCCAGCGCAGCCCCACCGTGCCCACCAGCTGGTTCATGGACGGGTTGTCCAGGGAGAAGTGCTTGCCCGGCACCGGCGACTTGTCGAACCCGATGCCCAACATGATCTCCAGCAGGGGGACCGCGTTGAAGGGCCGGGCCACCATACCCAGGGCCACCTCGTACGAAACCCCGTACGACTTCTCCTTGTCCAGGTCATCCTCGTCCAGCATGGGCTTGCCCTTCTCGGTGTCGTCATACACCGGGTCCAGATCCTGCCTCTCGTACACGTTGTAGAGCCAGAGGCGGACGTCGAAGCCGATCTCCAGCCAGTCGGTGATGAAGACGTTGACCCCGGCCTGCACAGAGTGCGGGATCGGCATGACCACCACCAGGCCGGTGGGCAGCTTGTAGCCGCCGGCGATGGCGGAGATGTCGGCGATGGTCTTGCGCAGGTCCTCGATGTCCGGGTTGGTGGAGGCGACCTCCAGGTCCCCTTCGAAGCGCGCCTCGGTGGCTCCGTTGTAGGAGAGGCCGAAGTGCAGGCGCTTGCTCGGGCTGAGCAGCACCCCGATATTCCAGCCTACCCCGTGATCCACCCCGGTGTAGTCCAGGCGGATGTCCTTGAGGTCGAACTTGCTGCTCGCCTTCTTCAGGGCCTCGTACTGCTTGGCCAGGCTCGCGTCGAAGCTGGCAATGAGATCGAGGGTTGAGAACTTCTGGGCGTACTTGAGCTGCATGTAGTTGTAGGAGAGCCCGGCCCCCACGGCGAGCCAGCCGTTGACCCGGTACGCCGCGCCCAGGATGGCCGACGCCGTGACGAAGTAGCCCTCGATGAAGTTGTAGGCCGTGGGCGCGTCAGGGGAGAGGTTGGCGCCGTAGGCGTTGGGCGCGGTGAGGGCGAAGGAGACCACAAGGTCCTTGAGCTTTGGGCTGGCGAAGCCCAGGTCCAGGCTGGCGCCCAGGTAGGGCAGGATGCCGAAGTATGACTCGGGCTCAATCTCCTGGCTGTAGTACCCCTCGTCGTCCACCGGCCAGGGGCACTGCTCGGTCTTCTCCCCGCTGCACTGCCCGTTGGGGTAGATCTCCGGGAAGAGGTTCGGGTCCAGGGCCTTCATGCGGAACTTGGTTTCCATGAAGGTCATGGAGGCGGAGAGGTGGATGCGGTAGCCCTTCTGATCGGCCAGGCCCGCCGGGTTGTGGAACAGGGCGGTGAGGTCATCGGGGGCGGCCAGGTTGGTGAGGGCGCCGGTGCGGCGGCCGCCGAGGATGGAGATAGAGAAGCCGCCTGCGTTGGCGGGCAAGGGGAAGGAGAGGAGGGTAAGGAGGGCGAGGGCGAGCGCAAATGGGGACGATTTCATCATCCGGTTCTCCTCTTAGAAGGCATGGTCGAAGACAATATATATCCCCCAGCTAATCTCGTTAACGATGCGGCCGTCCCGCTCTCGCACCGGGTCCAGGCCCACGCCCATATCGATGCGCCCCACGAAGGCCTCCTGGAGCACCACCCTGATGCCGCCGCCCCCGGCCGGATGGAACGGCAGCTCCGGGTCCGGCGCCGTGGCACTGTCCCCCGCCCCCCACACCACCCCGTTGTCGCTGAACAGGGCCAGCTGCCACTGCACGGACTCGCCGAACGCCGTGTGGTCCAGGACCCTGAAGCGCGCCTCCAGGTTCAGGATCGCCTTGCCCGGCGCGCGCCAGCGGCCGAAGGAGATGCCGCGCAGGGTCTCGAACCCGCCGAAGCCCGCCCGGGGCCAGGCTCCGCCCCAGTGCACCATCTCGTAGAACGGGATCTCCCCCCACAGCATCTCCCCCATGAACCGCCCACACAGCACCAGCCATGGCGTCACCGAGAGGAAGCCTCTGAGGTTGGCGTACAGGCCGCCGAAGGTGCCGGCCCCGTGGGGCAGGGTCGACGCGCCCCGGGCGCTCAGCTCGGCGTAGATGCCGCGCTCCGGGTTCACCTCCGGCGCGCGGGTGTCGTAGATCACCCCGGCCGAGAGGATGGCGCCCAGGCCGCCGTCCATGCCGTACGGCCGGTGCTCCTCCAACAGAGAGCCGGCGTAGGTCTCCACCTGGCTCCACTTGGCGTTGAGCGCGGCGAACATGGACCACGCCCCGCCCAGCTTGCCGCGCAGGGTGAGGTGGGCGAAGGGCTGGTACAAGGTGTAGCGGTAGCGCTTGCGGCGCGGGTCCTCCCCGTCGAACTCCCGGGCAAACTGCCGCTCACGGGTGGTGCCGTTGCCCATGCCCCAGTACCCATCGTTGAGCCACTGTCGCCAGGCCAGGTGGAGCGTCAACCGGAGCGCGCCCCCCGGGCCGAGGCCAGTGCGATCCAGCCGGAACCGGTGGTGGTGGTAGCCGTTGAGGCTGGCGAAGATGTGCACCACCATGGCCAGCTTGTACGGGTCAAACCCGGGCTCGTTGAAGGCCAGCTCGCCGCGGACGCCGAAGCCGAGCCCGTCGTCGGTGTCGAAGGCGATGTTGGGGACGACGTACCAGGAGTATGGCTTCTTGGGTTCTTCCGTGGGCGTGGGGCGTGAACCGTGGGCCGTGACCGTGACCGTGACCGTGATCGTGAGGGCGATCAGGGCGGCGAGCAGTCTGTTCATTTTTCAGCAGGCACAGGCTTTGAAAGATCCGCCGAAACCTCCACCACGGTCTTGAACAGCACCCGCAGCCCCCGGCGCACGTTCTCCGTTGAAACACGCTCACCCCGGCCGTGCATGGTCTCCATCTCATCCTGGGAGACCACGAAGGGCACCAGCCCGTAGGCGCGCGCGCCCTTCTGCCGGGCGTAGATGGAGTCGGTGAAGCCGATGGAGAGCACCGGGCCCGAGGCCGCGTCCTTGAGCCCCTCCACCGAGTGGCGGGCCAGCGCGTGGTACAGGGGATCGTCCCACGGGCTCTCCTCGGCCGGCGCGTAGTGCAGCACCTTGATCTCCAGGCCCGGATCGTTGCCGGTGAGCTTGCGCACCTCGGCGATGATCTCCTGGGGGCTCACCCCGGGCAGGAGCCGGCAGTCCAGGGTGGCCGAGGCCGAGCTGGGCACCACGTTGGGCATGTTGCCCCCGGTGTCCAGGCCGGTGAGGTTGATGGTGTTGATCAGGGCCGCGCGGGTGCCCGGCTTCTCCATGAGCACGTTGGCCAGCAGGCGCTGAAGCAGCTTGGGCCGCTTGAGCAGGAAGCCGGTGCCGCCGCCCTTCTGCTGGCCGATGCGCGCGAACAGCTCCAGCAGCGAGGGGTGCATCACAGGCTTGGGCTTGCGCCGCTCCAGGCCAGCCAGGGCGCGCATGAGCCGCGGGGGCGCGTGCCCGGGCATGGGCGTGGAGCCGTGGCCGCCCTTGCCGCGCATGGTGAGCTTGAGCCAGAGCACCCCCTTCTCCGCCACGGAGATGGCGATCACCGTATGTCCGGGGAAGATGGCGCCCTTGATGCCCAGGCCGCCCTCGTTGATGACATGGGTGCAGCCCAGGCGGTCCCAGTGCTCCTTGATCATGTGGAGCATGCCCTTGTTGCCCACCTCCTCGTCGGCCACGGCCATCAACACCACGTCCCGCTTGAGGGGCACCTTGAGCCGCTTGAGCATGACCAGGGTCATCAACTCCAGGGCGCCCATTCCCTTCATGTCCAGGGCGCCGCGCCCCCAGATCATGCCGTCCTTATCAACCGCGCCGGAGAGCGGCCCCTTGCCCTCGGGCCACTCCTCAGCCTCGGCCGTGGCCACGTCGATGTGCGACAGCAGGCACAGGGGCCCGGCCGCGCCGCTCCCCTTGAGCCGCGCCACCAGGGAGCCGCGCCCCGGGGTGAACTCGAGGATCTCGCTCTCGATCCCCTCCGCCCGGAGGATGTCGGCCAGGTATTTGGCCCCCACGGTCTCGTTGCCGGGCGGGTTAAAGGTGTCCACCTGGAGGTAGCCGGAGAGGACCTTGACGGCCTCCGCGCCGGCCGCGTCCCAGTCCACTGCGCGGTCCCATTGCCGGATCACGGGTGGCTCCTTTGTCATCTTGAGTGGATATGCGCATCCCAACTCCCACAGGAGCGGGACCAGAAGGAGGAGCGGAGAATATGTCCTGGCGTGGGTTATGGGCTGCCTGCTAGCTTTATCGCCCATGATAATACGTCCCTGCAGGACCCCGAATCAACGCACGATCCGCCCCGTCCTGGCCGCGCTGGCCCTGGCCTGCCTGGCCCTGGCCTGCGGCGAGGACGACGACGAGAACGCAAGCCAGGAGGCGTACCGCGAAGTGGTCAACGGCTTCACGGTGGTGCACCTGTACGGCACTCCGTACGAGATGGGGGCCCAGCACGCGCGCCTGCTCAGCGAGGAGCTCAAGGCGGGGGTGACCGAGATCGAGACCAACATCGAGCTGAAGCTGATGTTCGCAATGGCCAAGCAGCTCAAGCTGGACAAGCTCGCCGAGCAACGCTCCTACCCGGAGATCATCGAGGAGTGCAAGGGCATGGTCTCGGTGATGGGCAAGGAAGGCTGGACCATGGACAAGTGCCTGGTGCTCAACATGGGCGACGCCATCGCCGAGTTCGCCCTCAACGGCCTGCCCAAAAACACGGATATCAAGGCCGGGCACGCCGCACGCTCCGCGTCGCCAGGCTTGCTGCGCATCCCGCCTCGCGGTGTTGCTCGTCGGTCACGTACCGAACCGGTATGCTCCCTCCTCGCGCCTTGCGAGGCGGACGCGGAGCGTCGCCTGGCTCGGTCCGGTGCGACGAGCCCGGCCTTCACCCCCGGCTGCGCCCAGCTCATCACCTCGGGCAAGGCCAGCGCCGACGGCCGCC
>CAZCFB010000125.1:1839-4541 GCA_964497805.1 uncultured Kofleriaceae bacterium | reverse complement strand
ACCCCCGGCTGCGCCCAGCTCATCACCTCGGGCAAGGCCAGCGCCGACGGCCGCCTGTACCACGCCCGCATCCTGGACTGGGCCCGCATCGAGTACATCATCAAGTACCCGGTGCTCATCGTGCGCCACCCCGTCGGCGAGATCCCCCACGTGATCATCGGCTTCCCGGGCAACCTGTCGCCCTACCAGGGCATGAACGCCCACGGCCTGGTCTCCGCTTCCAACGAGATCCACCCCCTGGACAACACGGTCAACGACACCACCGGGGAGAGCCATGTGCAGCTCCAGGGGCGCATCCTGGCCCGGGCCAAGTCCCTGGACGAGGCCACCAGGATGATCAAGGCGGCCAACCACATGAGCCTGGAGGTGATCGTCATCTCCGACGGCAAGGCCCAGAAGGGCGCCGTGTTCGAGATGGCGCCCAAGGCGGTGGATGTGCGCGGCCTGTCTGCCGACGGCTGGGTGGGGGCCACCAACCACTTCGTGGGCAAGACCACGGCGGACCTGGACAAGGACCCGCCCAAGTCCGACACCACCGACCGCTACAAGCGGCTGGAGCAGTTCACCGCCAAGGGCGGCGCCGACTCCCTGCTGGGCAAGCTGAACCCCACCGCCCTGATCAAGGTCATGCGCGACCGGAAGAACCCCTCGGATGGCAAGGTCAGCCCCACCACCAAGTTCGACGACGGCAAGAGCCTGGCCACCAACGGCGCCCTGTACAACCTGGTCTTCGACCCCGAAAAGCGCCTCTTCTGGATGGCCGCGGGCAAGGTCCCCATCCCGAGCCAGCCATTCAAGGGCTTCTCCCTGGACAAGCTCCTGGGCAAGGAAGGCGCGGCGGACCACCCGAAGACCCTGCCCTAGCACCCGAACACCATGGCTGACCCACGAACAAACCTGTGGCGGTACACGGCCTTCCAGGCCACAGTCTTCACGCCCCTGTTCGTGCCGGTCATCGTCATCTTCTGGCAGAACAACGGGCTGGACATGCTCCAGGTCTACCTGCTGCAGGGCATCTTCGCCGTGGCCGTGGTGCTGCTCGAGGTCCCCACCGGCACCGTGGCCGACCGCCTGGGCAAGCGGGCGAGCCTGCTGGCGGGGTGCGTGATCATGGCCGCCGGGCTGGCGCTCTACGGGGCCAGCAGCTCCTTTGCCGGCTTCCTGGCCGGGGAGGTCGTGCTCGCGGTGGGCCTCACCCTGACCTCCGGCGCGGACTCCGCCCTGCTCTACGACACCCTCAAGCACCTGGACCGGGCCGACGAGTACAGCCGCCGCGAGGGGGCGGCCCGGGCAGCCCAGATGGTGGGCATCGCCATCTGCAGCGTGGCGGGCGGATTCCTGGGAGAGGTATCCCTGCGAGCGACCCTGTGGCTCTCCATTGCCGGGCCCGTGGTCGCCTTCATCGTCGGCCTGGGCTTCGTCGAGGCAGGCGGGCTCCGGCGCGGCGCGGACGGGTCGCCAGGGCCTGCGCCTTCCTCCTCCGCCGAGCTGCTCCGGGGAGCGGCCCGCTTCGTGCTCAAGCACCGGCTGGTGCGCTGGCATGTCCTGTTCATGGCCGTGCTGGGAGGCAGCGCAACCTGGCTGCTTTGGCTTTACCAGCCCTACATGGAGTGGACCGGCCTGCCCATGTGGGCCTTCGGCATCGCCTTCGCCCTGTTCAACCTGTTCGCTGCCGGCGCGAGCAAGCAGGCCCACCGCTTTGACGCGCGCATGGGCCCCCTGGGCGGCATCATCGGGCTCATGGTCTTGCAGGTGGCCCCGCTCCCGCTGATGGCCCTGGTCGTCAACCCGCTGAGCTTCCTCTTCATCCTGGGCCACCAGGCGGTCAGGGGCATGAGCCGCCCCATGGTCAGCGGCCGAATCCTGGACTACACCTTCGCGGACAAGCGGGCCACGGTCCTGTCGCTGGCCTCGCTGGCCGCCCGCCTCTTCTTCGCCCTCTCGGCGGTACTGGTGGGCTGGATGGCCCGCGCCCTCCCCATGGGACAGAACCTGCTGGGCCAGGCAGCGCTGCTGGGCGTGGTGCTCCTTGCGCTGCTGATCAGCTACGGCCGGATCCCGGACAAGTACTTCAAGGTGAAGCCCTCCGTGCGGGCCCAGCAGTAAAGTCTTGTTTACGGACAGGTCACCGGCTTGACCGAATACTTGATGGTCTGGGAGCCGGTGATGGTGACGTTGTAGGTCTTGCCGGCCTGAGTCTTCCATCCATCCGGCCTGAAGGAGATGGCGTACCTGCTGCCGTAGTTGGGCAGGAGCTTGATCATCTGAACGGGCATGACCGCGCCGCCCGACCGCACCTCCACCCCCGAGGGCGAGAAGGCGTCGCTCTGGAAGGTCCACCCCGTGGAGTCGAAGACCTCGTCGACCGGCACCTCGCCAGCCGGGGGCCAGGCCGCCCACTGCTTGCCGCTCTTCATGCCGATGATGACGTACATGCAGGTGTACTTGCCCGTGGTGCCGAAGCCCATGGGCCCGGTCCAGTTGCTGAGGATCCACCGCCGGTGGCCCATGGTTGTGGCGTTGCCGTTGTCCAGCATGAAGCGATACACGGCGCGGGTGGCGTCGCCGCCGGAGCTCAGGTTCGATTTCTTGGCGGCCAGGGCGCCGTCAGCGGTGTAGCACTTCCAGCTCGGCGAGGGGTTATGGGAGATCCTGCCGTTGGCCTTCATCATCACGGCGCACGCCTGGGACTTGGCGTTGAA
>CAZCFB010000125.1:0-1739 GCA_964497805.1 uncultured Kofleriaceae bacterium | reverse complement strand
GGGTTGCCCTTGTCCTTCTTGGCAGCCGGGCCGTCCTTGCGCTTGGAGGAGCGGTCCTTTTTCGAGGACATACCATCCTTGACGGTGATCCCCGCATCCACCTCATCGCCAACACTCTCTTCACAGCCCCCGAGAGAAAGAGCCAGGGAAAGCAAAAGGACCAGTCGCCTCATCGCCTCGTCCATCCGTGTTGTTCAATGGAGAAGCATACAACAGGCTGCGAGGCCATGGGCGGGAGCTGCCTGCCCCTCCAGCGGAGAATGTAACCCTGGCCTGTTACTCCTGGCTCATGGGTAACAGTTCAGGGCCAGGCGGCTGGCTTCAACTACCCGAATTCGCTACGCACCCGCCCCGCAATTTCCTGGCACGGATATTTCACTCTACCGAGGCAGATCTCAAACGCTGCGTTCACACCCACAGGAGGCCGCGATGTTCAAGAACCCTCGGATGATGTTTGTAACTGTACTGATGTCCATGATGCTCATATCGAGCACGACTCGAGCTCAGGATGAATTCGTTCAAGCCGGCAATGAAGACGGGGCGGAGACCAAAAGAGACTGGGGCTTCGGAACCCGGCTGGGCGTGGGCTACCTGGGGGGCGGCTTTCCGGGCTCTGGCGGTAGTTCGTATACCACCGGCACAGGGGTCAAGCTCGAGCTCCCCACCCTGGACTTCCGCTACTTCTTTGAAGGCGGCAACTCCTTCGACATCTCATGGGGGATCGTGCCCACAGTCCTCGTCGCGGGCCTGGCCAAGGCGTTCTACTTCGACCCGTACCTCTCTTACTCCTTCAACTTCGGCAAGGGGAGCAAGAGGTTCAGCATCGCGCCGGGCCTGCGGGGGATTATTGGGGCCGGGAACGGGAAGGTCGTCGGCGCCATCCGGGTGCCCGTGAACCTGGCGGTGGAGTTCTTGAGCTCGGGCCGCGGCTTCGGTTTCCAGATCTTCGCGCGCCCCTACTTCCACCTGCAGCCAGGCGACCAAACCGCGGTGGGCGGCGGCGTCATGGGCGGCATCGCCTTCTTCGGCTACAAGACCAGCTGAGGCGAAGAAGCCGTATTCACCTCACAAGGGTAGGTCCAGCCCCTCTTCTGGCTCGGGCTTTGGCTTTTCAACAGGTGGGGGGGGCTGCGGTGCCGGTTGCACCTTTGGAGCCGGCTTCTTGGGCCGGGGCTTGATGGCCTTCTTCGCCTTCTTCTTGGGGCGAGGGGCGCTCTTATCCACCTTCGCGGGCATGTCCGTTCCCAGGTCCGCTGCTGGTTGCGCCTCCTTCACAGGTGCGGCATCGGGCTGAATCCCCTGGCCAACCACGTTGTCCGTGGCAGGAGGCGTAGAAGCTGCCATGCCAGGCTCCTCCCGCTGACCGCCCACCAAGAAGACGACAACGAGTGCGAGCACACACACGCCGGCGCCCAGGGCCAGGTAGAGGTTCTTACGGGAGGGGACGGCGATCGCCTCGCTGAGGTGCCCTGGCTCCACCGAGGGGACCGTTCCATCATCCAGGGGCGGCGGCTCTGTTTTGGCCATGGCCAGATCGCGCTCACTCTCTGACCAGCCCCCGTCGCTCCCTGAGGCGAAATCAACGCTCCAGACCTCTTCTCCATCCGCGGGTTCAGGAATCCCCGTGGCTCGCCGATACCGTTCTATCAACTCCCTGGCTGAGCCCGGGCGCTCCTCCTGGAACTTGGACAGGCAATCCATAACCAGCTCCGAGAGCGCATCAGGGATACTCTCCACAC
>CAZCFB010000124.1:6826-11142 GCA_964497805.1 uncultured Kofleriaceae bacterium | reverse complement strand
TTCGGGTTCGGGTTCGGATTGGAGCCACCGCCCGCCTTGCCCATGATCACCTGGTCCAGGAAGGACTGCCCGAACATGTTCTTGACCTGCTTGCGCAGCCTGGCCGTGGAAGCATCCGACTGCAGCGCCCTCAGGAACGCGTCCTGCTTGGCGTATTTGAACTGCGACATCCTGGCGCCCTTGCGGAAGATATCCATGCCCCGGCGCATGTTCCAGGCCATGAACTCGCGGAACTGCTTGTTCGCCTTGAAGTAGCCCGGATCGTACTGCTGCACCGCCATGGCTGTGGCGATGGCGTACGCCGTGAACTCCACGATGCCGGCCACACCGTCCCGCCACCCGCTGGTCCACTTGCCCTGCTGCGCCAGGTCCACCCCCACCGCCCCGCCGTTGATGTACGCCACCCACTCGTCCCACACATAGAGCGGCCGGTCGTCCCATGACGAGGAACCGGAGATGTACAGGGAGTAGCGGCTCCCCCGCAGCACGGACGGCACGAACTGCGCGATGCGTGACTTGCGCATGTTCGGCTCCTGCACGATGACGCCGCGGTTGTTGAGCACATAGAAGCCGTTGGCCTTCTTGCCGGTCTTGTTGAAGTAGTTGCGCAGGTGGCTGTTGATTCCGTGGGTGGTTTCGTGCCCCCAGGTGATCTTGTCGCTGTCCCGGTAAGTGGAGCCGTACTTCGAGGGGATGTGCTTTTCGATGTCTGTCAGCACCTGGCCCCAGCTCGACTGGGCGGACACGTTCTTCTGCACCGGGAAGTTGGTGAATCTCACCCCGTTCCCGGGCCCGCTCACCGTGTTGTTCTTCACCACCGGTGCCCGCTCCGCACCGTCATTGACGGTGAGCGCGCGCTGGTCGGCTGGCGGCTCGGGCGCCCCGCCGATCTCAACCATGCAGCCCCAGCACAGCAGGCTCGCTGGAATCAGGACAATCAACCTCGGCACGATCATGGTTCGGCTCCTGGCACCTGTAAAAGCAAGGCCAGTGCCAGGTTTTCCAGCCTGAAATTCCACGCTTTTTCAAGATACTCGGAGGGGAGTACTCACCACCGCGCGGGGGCAGGAACCCCCAGATTCCAGTCAGGTCACCTTCTGTAAGGTTACCGACGTCTTTCCGAGCCCCGCCTTCTCGGCCCCCTGGAGCCAGCCATCGCTGATTACCTCTGGATCCTTGCCATCGCTCCCCCGCGCGTCATCCCTCACCTGGCGTCCCTGCGCGTCCAGAGCCACGGGATCCAGGCTGGCCAACAGGCGATTGGGGGCGCAGTCCGCGGGCGATTCGGTGCTCCCCTTGCACACCCCAATCACAGCATCGAGCAGCCAAAGTCGGGTCTTGCGGTGAACCTCGTCCAGGGCGTTGATCCCGGGGATGGCGCTGTCGAAGCGCTTCTCGAACACCTTTTGCGACGAACTCAATTGGTCGTGAAATTCCCCTGGGTTATCTATGGTTCCATAATGGTTCTTCAGAACTCCGGTGTAGCCACTCAGGCCATGCCGCTTCATCACCGCCAGGTTGATCAGGTGGTCCACCCGGCGGGTCATGATGTTGGACAGGTGCGTGTTCCTTCCGCCGATGCAGGTGGCGGCGTACTCGTAGCCGCGCCCGCTCCCCTTCTTGTCAGCGTCGTCCCAGGTGCCCTCCACCATGGCACCCATGGACTTGGCCGTGAACCCGGCGTTGGTCAGCTCATCCAGGCGGCGGTCCCAGATCAGGATCTGGTTTGCCGTGAGGCCCGCGCCAGCCTTGAGCAGATCCACGATGGCCTTGACCACCTCGGGGTGGGTGGGCACGCGCCTGTTGAGCACGTTGACCTTGATCCCCACCACCTGGCCTGCCTGCAGGTTCGGCATCAACGCCCCCCACGCCCCCTTGAGATCCGCCTTGCCGCTCAGCGCCAGGAGCAGTTTCTGGAGGTCCTTCTCCACCACAGAGGCGTCGATCTTGCCGTTGCTGGAGAGGGCGGCGTCGCTCAGCTCCAGCACCTGCCCGGCGCGCGTGGGATCCCCCGGCTTCACCGTGGGCTCGGTCCAGGAGCAGGCCGCCTTGCTCCAGGAGCCGTCTACCGTGGGGAAGCAGGCGGAGGAGGCCCCGGCGGCCAGGGCGGCGGCGCCCCCCAGCACCGCCTCCCGCCTGGAGAATCGGCGATCAGATCGTTTGCTCAAGAGTCGCTCCAGTCACTCCATTAAAGTGCCACGACCACGGTCAGCGTCAATCTCGGCTCTGGCCCGCCGCAGTAACTTGCCATTGTCCCGGCATCTCTTTATGCTTTTTGTAAGTTTTCATTGCCCTCTGTGAGGAGACCTCCCGGCATGAGCAAGCGTATATTCTCCCTAATAATTCTCTCCATCTTCATCACAATGATTGTCTCAGCCGGCTGCAGCGACGAAGACGCCACCGGTCCCAAGACGGTCAACTCAATCTGCGCCTCGGATAGCGAGTGCCAAACCGGCAAGTGCTACAAGCAAATCTGCGCCATGAAAAACGCGCGGGGCGCCGGGGGCGCATGCTTCGGCAAGGGGGAGTGCCGCAGCTTCAACTGCTCCGGGGGCCGTTGCGTGGCTGGCACCACCAAGGCCGACGACCCCTGCCGGTACAACGAGGAGTGCAAGAGCAACTACTGCCTCTACAGCAAGTGCGCCGCCACCGCGCAGCCCGACAAGGGCTTTGACGCCATGGACTCCGGCCCTGACTGGTACAGCATAGCCGACTGGACCCCGGACATCACCGTCCCGGACCTGCCCCTGCCCGACATGCCCCCGGCGGACGGCGGCTGCACCAAGGACACAGATTGCGACGACTACATCGACTGCACCACCAACAAGTGCTCCTCCGGCAAGTGCACCTACACCCTGGACAAGGGCTACTGCCTCATCAACAGCAAATGCCTGGCCGCCGGCAAGACTAACGCCAAAAACGCCTGCCAGAAGTGCGACACCAAGGTGGCCACCACCAAGTGGTCGCCCAATGACGGCGGCTCCTGCGACGACAACGAGCTGTGCACCTACAACGACGTGTGCAAGTCCGGAAAGTGCACGGGCACGGCTTACAAGTGTGATGACAGCCTCTGGTGTACCCAGGACGCTTGCACCGGCAAGGGCCCCGGCCCCCAGGGGTGCAAGGCCACCCCATTCAGCAACGTCTGCCTCATCGGCATCACCTGCTACGCGGACAAGAAGGTGAGCACGGTAAACTCCTGCTACAAGTGCGACGCCCAGTACCAGTTCGCCTGGACCGCCGTGGTGGGCAAGGGGTGCGTCACCACCTTCGCCGGCGACGGCAGCCCCGGCTCCAACGACGGTGACGCCATCAAGGCCTCCTTCAGCGGCCCCGCCGGCCTGGCCATCGACAGCATGGGCAACCTGTACATCGCGGACACCGGCAACAGCTCCATCCGGGTGCTCACCCAGAAGACAGTGGCCGGCAAAAAGAAGATCGAGGTGGCCACCCTGCTGGGCAAGGCTGGCTCGGGCTTCAAGGACGGCGCTGTCTCAAAGGCCATGATCAGCAAGGCCACCGACATCGCGGTGGACAACAAGGGCTTCGTCTACATCGCCGACACGGGGAACCACCGCATCCGCGTGCTCAACAGCGGGCTCGTCACGACCCTGGCCGGCAGCGGGCTCCAGGGTTACCTGGACGCCCAGGACCTCTCCGCCAAGTTCAACGGCCCCACCGGCATCGCGGTGGACAAAAAGGGCACCAAGGTCTGGGTGGCTGACGCGGGCAACATGGCTATCCGCGAGATCGTGGTGGCTGGCGGCGTCGTGAGCACTCTGAAGAAGGGGAGCAAGACCAAGAAGCCGGTCGTGCCGCCTGCAGCCCCCTACGACATCGAGTACGACGGCACGAACCTGTACTTCACCGATAGCAGCGCCCTCAAGTTGTACAAGCTCACCACGACCGGCACCTTGACCCACCTGGCCGGGGCGGGCGGCAAGGGCGGCATGCTGGACGGCCCCGCGCTGACGGCCCAGTTCAAGTCCACCCTGGGCCTGCTGGTGACCTCCACCAAGACCTTCATCGCGGACGGCGGCAACAACCGCATCCGCACCCTCACCGGCACCTCGGTGAGCACCTTCGCCGGCGCCGGCACCTCGGGCAAGCGGGACGACATCGCCCTCAAGGCCTGGCTCAAGAGCCCCTCCGACATGGTCATTGACAAGAACGGCTATGTCTACATCGCGGACACCGGCAACAACGTGATTCGCTTGTATACGCCGTAGCAGGCCTGGCCTTCGGCCAGACCTGATACGGCGTAGGGCAGACAAAAAGCCCCCCAAAAACAAAAACCAACGAAAACCCCCCGGTGT
>CAZCFB010000124.1:0-6816 GCA_964497805.1 uncultured Kofleriaceae bacterium | reverse complement strand
GCGCGGACACCGCAAACACGGTTATTGGTTTTTATACGCCTTAGCTGGCCGGGCTTGCGCCCAGACCTTTTAGGGCGTAGGCCTGCCTTCGGCAGGCCATATCCCTTCGCCTGGCTACGCCAGGCTGTGGCCGGGCGCCAAACGCCCGGCAGGGCTCCCTCCTAATCCTGCCCGAAGTAGCGCAACACCTCTGCCGGGCTGGTCAGCCCGCTGGTCAGCAGGAAGGCGCTGTAGTCCTGGAAGGAGGTCAGGGCGTTGGTTTCCTGGCCCAGCCGCCGCAGGGTCGCCTCGCTCTCGCCCAGGCCGATGGCCTCGCGGATAGGGTCGTTGAGGCGGAGCACTTCGTAGGCCCCCACCCGCCCCTGGAAGCCGGTCTTGTGGCACCCCGAGCACCCGCCGCCCTTGCTCAGCACCTCTGACTGGGCCATGTCCAGGATGCCGGCCCGCTCCAGGTTACGGCGCACAAGCTCGGACGGCGTGGTCTCGGCCCTGCAGTTGGGGCAGATGCGCCGCAGCAGGCGCTGGGCCACCACCAGATCCAGGGCTGTGCCCACCAGGTACGGGGTGCACCCCATCTCCACGAAGCGGGTGGCAGCCTCCACCGCGCCGTCAGCGTGCACGGTGGTGAGCACCAGGTGGCCGGTGAGCGCGCTCTCCAGGGCGATTCGCGCCGTCTCGGGGTCGCGGGTCTCGCCCAGGAGGATGACGTCTGGATCCTGGCGCAGCAGGGCGCGCAGCATGTCCGAGAAGCCGTGCCCCTCCTGGTTGCTCACCTGTGTCTGGTTCACCCCCTCCAGGGTGTACTCGATTGGATCCTCGATGGTGACGATGTTCAGGTCTTCGGAGTCCCCCTTTCGCTCATTCACCGCCGAGTAGAGGGTGGTGGTCTTTCCCGAGCCGGTGGGCCCCGCCACCACGATGCCGCCCATGGGCCGAAACACCGCCTTGTGCACCACGTCAGCCAGGGGGGAGGAGAGGATGAGCTGGTTCAGCGGGATCAGCGCGCTCTCCGGGTCGAGGATGCGCATCACCACCTTCTCGCCGTGCTGTGTGGGCATGGTGCTGATGCGGATGTCGTAGGGGCGATCCCGCATGCGCAGGCTCAGGCGGCCGTCCTGGGCCCTGCGCCGCTCGGAGATGTCCATGCCGCCCATCACCTTGATGCGGCTCACCATGGGGGCGTGGTACTCCAGGGGGAGGCCCCCGCCCGCCGGCGTCATGCGTCCGTCCAGGCGCTGGCGGATGCGCATGTCCTTGGTGCCCGGCTCGAAGTGGATGTCCGAGACCCCCAGGTTGACCGCCTCGGTGATGATCTCGTTGAGCTTCTTGATCACCTGGGCGCCGCTCACCTCCATGGCCGAGTGGCCGCCGCCGGTGTCGATGCCCACCACCTGCAGGTCGCGCGGGCTGTAGTCGAGCTTGCGCACCGCGTCGCCCGGGCTGCCGTCCTGGCGGAAGCCGCGAGAGGGCCGGATCACGTTGCGCAGGAAGGCGTTGTAGTCATCCAGCGCGCAGGCCAGGGTGCGGATGGTCACGCCCTGCACCGCCGCTGCCATGGCCTCGTAGCCGGCCGAGTCGTAGGGGCGGGTCATGGCCACCAGCAGGGCGTCATCCTCCATGCGCAGGGGCACCATCTGGTGCCGCTCCAGCAGCTGCGGTGGGATCATGCCGTAGAGCTCGGGATCGAAGGGCTCCTCCATCAGGCGGATGAAGCGGAAGCCGAGCTGACGGTTCCGTTCGCTCAGGCGTTGGGCCAGGTTGCGGGCCACGGACAGGCCGATGGTGGGGATCGCCTTCACGATGTTCTCGAACGCCTCGCGGCTGAGCACGGCGCAGGTGACGTCCTCCAGGGCCCGCACCGAGGCCCCCCGGGGCTCATCCAGCAGGATCGCCATCTCACCGAACTCCTGCAGCAGGCCGAGCTGCGCCACCTCCTGCTCCACTCCGAGCTTCTCGTCCTGCCGGAAGACGCCCACCCGCCCCAGGGTGATGATGAACAGGGTGTCTGCGGTCTGCCCCTGGCGGATGATGTTGGTGCCCGCCTCGTATGTGCGCTGGACCATGGCCGCAGCGATCTTGGCGCGCGCGCCCTCCTCCAGACCATTGAACAGGCTGGTCAGCTCGATGAACCTCGCAAGCTCTTCTTGGTCCAGATGTTCTGACATGATCTCCTCGCGCGTGGACGGTTGGTCAGTAGCTCTTGATCAGGATCTGGTTATCAGGGGAGCGGCTCTCCCCGACGCTGCTCACCCGGATGGCCGCCTTCGCCCCAACCGGGCAGCGGTTCTGGCAGATGCCGCAGCCGATGCAGCGCGCTGGATCCAGGTGGGGCAGCCTCACCTTCAGGGTCGTGCCGTCTGACCGCTTGACCTCGGCGTCTTCCAGCCAGATCGCCTTGGGCGAGGTGGGGCACACCTCCTCGCACACGATGCAGGCGGTGCCCATGGCCCAGGGCAGGCAGCGTCCCCTGTCGAAGAAGGCGGTCCCCAGCCGGAGAGGCTCCACCTTGGGCGGCTTCCCCACCCGATCAGCCGGTGTGAAGGGTTTGATGGCCCCGGTGGGGCACACCCGGCTGCATAAATTGCAGGTGTGGGTGCAGTTGCCGATGTCGAAGCGCAGGATCGGGGTCCAGAGCCCCTCGAAGCCTGCCTCCAGGGCGGCCAACTGGATCACCCCGGTGGGGCAAGCCCGGGCGCAGGCGCCGCACTTGATGCACTTTGCGGCGAAGTACTCCTCGGCCAGTGAGCCAGGGGGGCGGATGACGTCGTGGTCGGCGCCGCGCATGACGCCGTGGCTGGTGCGCAGGGCGGGCACCAGGGCGACGCCGGTGGCCACCGAGGCGAGCACCTTGCGCCGGGCCAGGTCCGGGGCCTTGTGCTCGCTCTCCTCCGTGGGCAGGAAGGTCACCTTGAGCGCGCCGCTGTCGCAGGTCTCCACGCAGTTGAGGCACATGACGCAGTCGCTCACGCGCAGGGCGTCGTGGGGGTCGCAGGCGCCGTGGCACGCCTCGGTGCACTTGTGGCAGGCGATGCAGGCGTCCTGGTCACGGTGGATCCGGAAGAGGGAGAACTTGGCCAGCAGCCCCAGCAGCCCGCCCAGGGGGCAGAGCATGCGGCACCAGAGGCGCATGACGAAGCGGTTGGCCGCCAGCACGACCACGAAGAGCACCCCCACGAACCAGCCCCCCAGGTAGTACGGCTGGGTAGCGTAGATGGGCGCGCCCGCGTGTTGCAGCCCGGGGAAGACGGTGATGGCGAAGGAGCGCACCGTGAGGGCGATGGGGTCCAGGATCCCCACCTGGAGCACGCCGAACCCGCTGAGCACGAGCATGGCCAGCAGCACGTAGTACTTGGTCTGGTACACGGGGCGCCACTCGTTGGACAGGATCCGTTGGCGCTTCTTGAGCACCGACGGCAGGGCGCTCATCACATGGTTGAGCACGCCCAGGGGGCAGATCCATGAACAGAAAATGCGCCCGAAGATCAGGGTGAGCAGCACCAGCACCAGGCAGAGGAAGAGGGAGCCGAACAGGACGCCGCTGGCCAGGGTGGAGGTGAGGGCCAGCAGGGGATCCGCCTCGAGGAAGAGGGAGACCGGCAGGGACTTGTAGGAGGCGTAGCTGGTGGAGTAAAGCAGCCCCACGAAGAGGATGAAGAAGAAGGCCTGATAGATACGCCGAATGTTGCGCCAGGAGGTCACGTCAGCTCTTGATCTCCACGGGGTTGAGGGAGCGGAAGTCCACCACGCCGAGCTTCTTTTTCTGGCCCAGAGCCAGCCACGCCTGCTCCTCGGGGTTGGCCCCCAGCAGGGTGCAGGCCCAGGCGTCAACCGCCACCGGATCGAGGCTCACCGCCACGGCGTCCAGGCGCTTCACGTCGCTCAGGCTGCCGCCGGTGGGGCCGTTGCGCAGCAGCACGCGGGTGGCGTCCATGACGGTGAGGGTGGGCTTCATGAGGCCGGCAAGCTCGGCCACCGAGTCGTCGATGCGCTGGTGCAGCTGGTTGCGGCGGCCGCCGAGGATGCCGTACCAGTTCTTCATGCCCAGGGTGGCCCGGGTGAGGGCGTGGTGCTTGGCCACCGGCACGTTGATCACCTTGGTGGCCGTAATGAATGGCTCGAACACGGGCCAGCGCCCCAGCTTGCCCGGGATCTTGACCATGTGGAAGTTCCGGTCGCCGGGCACCGCGATGACTCCCCCCGCCTCACGGGTGGCAGCCGCGATGCCGCTGCGATCAAAGCAGCGCGCAGGATCATTGACCGGGTGGTCGGTCACCACCACCCTAGCGGCGCCAGCGGCCACGCAGGCCCGCACCACCTCACCCACCACGTGGGGGTTGGTGTTGGCCGCCTGCTCGGGCCGGCGGTCCCAGCCGATGTTCGGCTTGACCACAACCACGTCGCCCTTCTGGATCAGGGCGCCCATCACCCCCAGCCGCTTGAGCGCCGCCCGCGTGTTGGCCGCGGGATCCGGGCCGCGGGCGATGATCAAGGGGGCCGTCCCGGCGGGCACCGCCACGCGGCGGTCCGGGATGGTGCGATCCGGCTTGCGGCGTTCGTGCACCGGGCGCTCCCCGTCGTGAAAATGGTACGCGGCGGCCCCCGAGGCCCCAGCGATGACGGCCGCTGTGCCCAGCCGCCTGAGCGTATCCCTGCGGCCTGGATCCCGGGGGGCGTCAGTGGGCGGGTCTTGTCTGGTCATGGCCTGGTCCCTCCGCTGGCTTCCGGAGGCTCGCCCAGGCCGGCCAGCAGCTTGCCGGCAGCCTCCAGTTGGGCCGCTTTGGTGAGGTCCAGGGCGCCGCCGATGATCGCCCCCCTCCTCACCAGCAGGTGGCTGGCCCCCTGCCCCGCCACGCTCATCTTCCAGGCGCCGTCCCCCTCGGTCACCTCCACCTTGGCCTCGTACTCCTCGAAGTACTTGCGCGCAGCGTCCAGCCGGGCCCGGGCCGCCGCCTCGTCCTTCTCCTCGAGGGCGAAGAGGGTCACGGCCCCCTCGCCCACGGTGTAGCTGGCCGTGAAGACCCCCTTGAGCCCCTTCACATCGCCCAGGTCCGTGTGGGCAAAGCCGCCGCCGTTCTTCACTCTCCCCTGGGCCGGCAGCAGGGCCAGGCCCGCCTTGACCGCGACGAGGTCCTTGGCAACGGGCAGCGCCTTGACCAGGTCTGCGGCCAGCTCCTTGAGGCCGCTGTCCATGGCCTCCCCCTCCTCGAAGCCGGCCAGCTTGAGGTAGTACCGTCCGCTCCACAGGTTCAGGCTGCCCGAGGCGAGGTAGCCCTCGTCGCCCAGGGCCACGAAGTTGTAGCTCGGGTCCCGCTCGGTGGCGTACATGCCCAGGGCGCGGGCCGCGCCGCCCATGTCGTAGACGTCCACCATCACGGTGTCCTTGAAGCCCTCCTTGCCGTACTCGCCCCCCACCGAGCCCACGTAGCCCGCGCGGATATAGGCGGGCGCCGCGCCGTTGATCCTGTCGAACAGGGTCTTCTTGTCGTACCGCGACAGGGGCCCCTTGAGGGCCCAGCCCGAGGAGAGCTTGGCCGGCAGGTTCAGGGCCCCGTCCCCGGCCTTCTTGCCCGGCGCGGCTGCTCCCTTGCCCAGGGGGACGGTGGACGGTGGCGGCCGCTCGCTGGTGAACCAGATCAGCGCGGCGAGGGCGGGCAGCGCGGCGAGAGCGAGGAGCTGAAGCAACGAACGGACACCTCGCCCCTGTGGCGTACGCGCCACCCGTTACCGCTCCCCCCAGCCCTTGGGGTCGTCAGGGATGCCGCCGCTGTAGCGCCGTTTGAGGGTCACCTTGATGGTGCGGTTTTGGGTGGGGATCACGGTGTGGCGCGCGCGCACGAAGCCGCTCTTTTTGAAGAGGAGCACGACCGGCCTGTCGCCGTGGTCGAGAGTCACCACCACCGGGGTCGTGCCCAGGGTGGCGCCGCCCCCGTCGGAGATCCGGGCTCCGGGGGGTGTTGTCTCAACCCGGATCCGTACCTGCTCCGCGCGGGCCTTCATGTCCCGGGATGTGGCCGGGACGGCGATATCATGGCCGATCACCACCACCTCCACCGGCGCTGAATCAGGCTTCAAGGGCACCGCCACCGGCGCGCCCGCGTCAGGGGCCCCGCCCAGCTTTTGAGGGCCGCCGCTCCGGGTGAGGCTCGCCACCACGGCTCCGCCCACCCCCACCACCGCGGCGATGACGAAGATTAACCAGAGCGGCATGGTCCTGCCCGAGGAGAGCCGGCGCTGGCTCAGGCGGGTGTGGGTGGTGAGGATTGAGGGGGGCCTCGCGCCCGGGTTGTAGCCCACCGCGATGGCCGGGTCCACGCCGCCCAGGGCGTGCACCAGCGCCTCCTCCATCTCCACGCAGCTCGGGTACCGGTCATCGGGGCGCTTGGCCAGGGTGCGCAGGATGATGTCCTCCACCTCCACCGGGATCTCCAGGTCGGGGCGGACCTTGGAAGGCGGCGTGGGCGGATCCGAGGCGTGCTGGGCGATGATCCCGAGGTAGTTCACCGCGGTGAAGGGGGGCTGGCCCGTGACCAGCTCGTACATGATCACCCCGAGGGAGTAGATGTCCGCCCGGTGGTCGATCTCCTCCTCGCCCAGGGCTTGCTCCGGGGACATGTACATGGGCGTGCCGATGATCTGCCCGGTGCGCGTGAGGCGGCTGCCGTCCTCGTCCATCTCGGTGAACTTGGTGATGCCGAAGTCGAGCAGCTTGACGAAGTCCACGATGCTGCCACGGGCGGTGAGGAAGATGTTCCCCGGCTTCAGGTCACGGTGGACGATCCCCTTCTCGTGGGCCTTGTCCAGCCCGCGGCACACCTG
>CAZCFB010000123.1:0-11186 GCA_964497805.1 uncultured Kofleriaceae bacterium | reverse complement strand
AGCATGTATCGCGGCCGTCTCTCCGTTGGATCATCACGGCGCAATAATCATGGTGCCCTTTGGGCCTCTAATAGGATCAAGGATTCAAATTACAAAGAGTCACTTTTTTGTCCTGGCGCAGCGGAATCCATAGCTGCGGTGTCGAAGGCCCGGGGGGGGAGTATTCGCGGTCGGTAGCGCCTATTACACGTAGCAAGGCGTCTGTTGGGTTTACCAAGGACCCACCACGCATCACCCGCATTGATTCGGTGCATTTCCTGATCCAGGCCGACCCGTCCGCCGGTGCGCCTTGGTAGTTGCCGTGCCAGCAGTCCTCAACCCACTCACTAACATTGCCAGATAAGTCGCACAGCCCCTGCGCCGAGTTGCCCGCGGGCTTTGAACAGACCGGCCACGTCCGATTCTTGCCGCAGCCATCTCCCCCGTCGTAAATCACAGCATACCGGCAGCTTGCCTCTATATTGCCCCATGGGTACTTCCACCCCTTCCCCCCGCTGCTAGCCGCGTACTCCCACTCCGCCTCACTGGGCAAACGCCCACCTGCCCACTTGCAATACTTCATCGCATCATGCCACGACATCCCCACCACAGGCTGGGTGTCACCTGTGAAACCTTGATATTCCTTGTTCGTCCCTGTTTTCAAGTTGTAATGGGAGTTCCGCTCTTGCCAGTAGGGCGCCCGGCAGGCTCCCGCGTCCACGCAGCGCGTGTACTGCGCGTTGGTTACCTCGGTACGGCTGAGGTAAAACGTTCCCACGCGTACACTGTGCACCGGCTTTTCGTCGTCGGCCCCAACCGTCGAGCCCATGCGGAAGCCCCCTCCCGGAATCTGAACCCACGCCAGCCCCGCCATACCCGTGGCGGCGCCCCCAGGCGAGGCCCTCGCCTCCTTCTCCAGCTTCACATCCACCTTTGTCGTCGCGCCCGCGCGCACCTCTGCATCCCGTTCCACGCTCTTGTATCCCTGACGGCTCACCTTCACCCGGTATGTCCCCCCGGGTGCGCCCTTCACACTCAAGGGGAAGCCCTTGACCGCCGAGAACCCGCCCGGGCCCGTCACCTCAACACGCGCTCCGGCCGGGGTGCCCGTCACGAGCAAGGCACCAGGACGTTCGAGCACGAGCTTCAACGTTTGCAGGTCGTCCACGGTGAGTGTGACGTCGCGCCCGCTGCTGACGTAGCCCCGCGCCCCTGCCACCACCCTGTAGCTGCCGGGTTTAAGATCCTGCCGCTCCCAGTTCCCGCCTCCCGTGCTCGAAAACCCGCCAGGTCCCGTCACCTTCACTCGCGCGGTCCGCGGCGTCACGCGAACGATCAACCGCGCCGCCGCCCGCGTCACCTCCCCACCCTCCACCACCGGTCCGCTCGAAACGGGACCCGGGCTGGGCCCTTCCGGCTCCACGTTTCCGCCGTTGGCGCCAGTTAGCTTGCGCACCACCACATCGATGGAAGCCTTGACATCCTGCTCCCGGCAGCCCCCCTCGTGCGTGGCCCCCTTCTCTGTCACCTGCGTCTTGAGGTCGTACAGCATGGACGACACCGTGCACTTCCTGCCGATGCGCATCACGCGCGTTGACAGGGAACGATCCGCCGCCAGTGCCACGCCCACCCGGATATGGCAGCTCTTGGCGAAGCACTTGCCGCGGGACCTTATCTGCTCGCGGTTTAGAGCCGAGCGCGTCTTGTCACCCGGCACCACCCTGTAGCGGCCCGTGGCAGCAAGCCGGTCCGAAAGATAGTCGCGAAGGATCTTTGCCATCGACGACTTCAGCGTCACGTTGCGAAGCTCCAGTTCGAACACTGCCACCCGCGGCGCCCGGGGTTTGGCGTGTGCGGCCGAGTTGACCAGCAGCCCGACCGCTAGGGCCAGAGCGCACGGGCCGCAGAGCTTTGCTCCCTCAGCAATCACATTTGATTCCTTTGCCTGTTTTCCAAAGACGATATCATCCGCATATCTAGAGCATCCAGGGGCTCCGCCCCTGGACCCCGGTCACGCTCTTCCACGCTACAGGCCCTCCCTGTTACTCCCGGCCCGGCGCTGGCTCGGCCGCGGGGCTCCGCCTGGCTTCGCTGGCTCCGACTCGCGCCGGCCCGCTGCCTGGCCTCCCCTCAATAAAAACGATCAAGGACAAAGGGTAAAAGGATCAAGGGTAATACTAACTACCTGGCACAACGAAACCCGAGGTCGTCGCTGCGGCCGCCGGGCGCGTCCCTGCTGCGGAGAGCAGCCCGAAGGTAGCCCGCAGGATTGCCCCAGCCGCCGCCACGGCCGACCCGGAGGGAGCCGCTGCAGTTTGAAGTCCAGGGTTTCGAACTGGAGGGCGCACCCTCATAACTGCCGTGCCAGCAGTCTTCTACCCACTCCCATACGTTACCCGCGAGGTCGCACACACCCTGGGAACTGTTACCCGCTCGCTTTGAACAAACTGGCCAGGTACGATTTTTGCCGCAGCCACACGGGGCACTGTCGGTACATTTTTTTGCATGACCCATCACCGCACGGCTGCACGTCGCCGCCGCGTTACCCCACGGGTATTTCCTGGCCTTCCCACCGCTACGAGCCGCGTACTCCCACTCGCTCTCGCTCGGTAACCGGCCACCAGCCCACCTGCAGTAGGCACGCGCCTGTTTCCAGTCAACGCACACAACGGGCTGGGACTTGCCCCTGAATGTTGCCGGCAACTTGCCCGGCTTCCAGCTTCCATCGACCAATACGTAGCAGCTGCCGTCATCCGCGTGAGTTTTGCTGCAAGCCCCTGCCTTCACGCACGCGCCGTACTGTCCCACCGTCACCTCGCTCTTCAGAAGCTGGAACGATGACACCTGCACCGTGTGAACTGGCTTCTCGGAGGAATTGCCGTCCGCCGAACCCATGCGGAAACGCCCGCCCGGGATCCGCACCCACACAAGCCCTGATCCCGGTTCTTTTTCCAGCTTAACCTCCACCTTCGTCGTCGCGCCCGCGCGCACCTCCGTTTCACGTTCCGCGCTCGTGTACCCCTCCCGGCTGACCTTCACCCGGTATGTCCCGCCAGGCGCGCCCTTCACGCTCAGGGGGAAGCCCTTGACCGCCGAGAACCCGCCCGGGCCCGTCACCTCAACACGCGCTCCGGCCGGGGTCCCGGTCACCAGCAGGTTGCCCGGCCGTTGCAGCGTGACCTTCACGGTCTGCAAGTCGTCCACCGCCAGCGTTACCTGGCGCGTCGCGTTGACGTAACCCCGCGCTCCCGCCACCACCTCGTACGTCCCAGGCTTCAGGTCCGAGCGCTCCCAGTTTCCGCCCCCCGTGGATGAATACCCACCCGGCCCCGTCACATTCACCCGCGCACTCCGCGGCGTCACCCGTACGATCAACCGTGCCGCCGCCCGCGTCACCTCGCCGCCGCTCACCACCGGGCCGCTCGAACTTGGGCCAGGCCCCGGATCCACCGGCTGCGAAGCGCCGCCGCCGCCCGTCAGCTCGCGCACCACCTTCTCGATGGCGCCCTGCAGCGCCTCCTCTCCGCAGCCCCCCTTGGCCGACGCCCCCTTCTCCGTCACCTGCGTCTCCAGGTTGTAAAGCGTTGCCGTCACCGTGCACCGCCTGCCGATGCGCATCACCCGTGTGGACAGCGAGCGGTCCGCGGCCAGGGCCCGGCCGATGCGGATCTGGCAGCTCTTGGCGAAGCAGTTGCTCTGGCTCCGAAGCTGCTCCCGGTTTAACGCCGAGCGCGTCTTGTCACCCGGCACCACCCGGTAGCGCCCCGTTGCAGCCAGACGGTCCGAGAGGTAGTCACGCAGGATCCGGGCGCCCTCCGCCGACAGCCTCACCCGCCGCAGTTCCAGCTCAAACACCGCCAGCCGCGGCCCACGCGCCTCCGCCGCCGTGGACAGCAAGACCACAAGCATCGCCGCGAGCGCGGTCAGATTGCATCCAAAACCTCTGTGCATTTACTCCCCTTGGTAGCCGGTGAGGTGTCCATGGTAGGGCATGTCGACTCCATAGAACAAGGAGGGCGGCATGCAGGGCGCCCCGAAGATGGCCCACCGGTGAGGTGCATGGTTCTGCGCCTCCCCGGTGAGCCGGGAAATGCTTCGGCCGGCGTTGCCGGCGCGGGGCGCGGGCCGCATGGTCGGTGCATGGCCCTGGGTGGGCGTCCGTGAACACCCGCCGTCTCGCGTCGCACCCGAGCTGGCACAACGAAACCCGAGGTTGTTGTTGCGGTTGCCGGGCGTGTTCCTGTTGCGGTTAGCAGCCCGTAGGTTGCCCGCAGGATTGTTCCAGCTGCCGCCACGGTTGACCCGGTTGGAGTCGCTGTGGGCCCGTACCCTGCGCCATCATGGCTGCCACGGGTCGGCCGGGTCAAGCCGGGCCAGCACGCCGCGCAAGAATCCCCGCGAGGCCGCGTGGGAGGCATGGGCGGTTACGCTCTGCAGGATGGCAGCGGCCTCGGTGTCCGTAATCCGGCCCTGTTCGTGGCCGCGGTGGGCGCGGCGCACTGCCCTGGCCAGGCGCCGGGCGCTGGCGTGATCCAGGCGCACCAGGGCCGGGAATACTCGCATGCCCAGAAAGGATACCCCGTCGCGGGTGGGGGCGATCCGGGTGGCTGCATCCTTTATACGCAGGCCGAGGTTTCGCCCCGCGACTGAACGCAGGTCCGCGAGGGTCTGCCAGAGCCGCGCCTTGCCGTGGTCGAAGACCAGGATGTCGTCCATGTAGCGCAGGTAGGCCCCCTGGCCCAGCCCGTCGCGGACAAGGTGGTCCAGGGGGTCGAGATACACGTTGGCCCAGAACTGGCTGGTGAGGTTGCCGATGGGCAGGCCCCGGGCCTCGCCGGGCGGCACGGTGGGCAGCCGGGCGTTGCCGATGATGCGGGAGCAGAGCCGCAGCACCCGCGGATCGGTTACCTCCACGCCGATGGCGCGCAGCAACTTCTCGTGACGGATGCTGGCGAAGTAGCTGTCGATGTCGGTCTTGAGGCAGAACGCAAACCGCGCGCTCCAACGCCGGGCCTGGCGCAGGGCGCGGTGGGTACCCTTGCCGCGGCGGCAGGCGTAGCTGTGGCGGATGAACCGCCGCTCGAACAGCGGCTCCAGCGCGGCCACCAGGGCGTGGTGGACGACGCGGTCGCGGAAGGAGGCCACCGAGATGAGCCGGCGTTTTGGGTGACGGATCCAGAAATAGCGGTAGGGATCCGGAGCATACGTTTGCTGGCGCAACTCGCTGGACAGGGCCAACAGCCGCTGTTCCAGTTCCAGGTGGAAGCGGCAAGCCACCGGGTTCTTACGGTTGCCGCGGAAAGCCCGCCGGAACGCGCGCAGCAGCGGGTGGAAGCCGACCACTTGCTCCCAGGGGCTATCCGGCGCCGACGTCACTCCCGCGCCGCGGCCTGTTTCATCCAGCCCCCCAGCATGCGCCCTGCTTCGCCCAACTCCATGGCGGCGCGCTCGAAAGCGGCATTGGGCAGGTGCCCCAGCTCATGGCTCAGGCGCAGCAGGATCCTCAGCCGGGTCAGCTTCAGGTTGCAGTTCGTCAGCATCGCGGCCGGGTTCCGGCTGTAGGCCGCCTGCGTGATGCTCTCCAGCATGTCCAGGGCCAGGTTGTCGATGCGGTTGGTCAGGCTGAACCGGCGGTGTTTGGGGAACTTCTCGGTCACCTCCAGCAGCCATCGCGTGGTCTCCATCCACGCCGTGAACAGGGGCAGGTTGTCCGGGCCCGGGATCATGGGCGTCGCCATGCAGCACCTCCAGGATGCGGCGGCCGTACCGCTTGAGCTTCTTCTTGCCGATGCCGCGCACCGCGCGCAGCTCCTCCAGGGTGCGCGGCACGCGTCGGGCAATCTCCATCGCCTGGCGGTTCGTCAGGACCACGTAGCGGGGCACGCCGTCGCGGATGGAGCGCTGCGCCCGCCAGTCGAGCAGGGCCTGGTAGCGGGCGCGCTCCACCTCGTCCAGCTCGTCCAGCAGGCGCAGGAAGGCCGCCCGCTCGGCGGCGCCGGGCCGTGCGTTAGTGGCGGGCTCCTGTTTGCCCGGGCGGGCATCGGCGGCCAGCCCCTGCCGGGGGCGCAGTTCCAGCAGCGCGGTCCAGTACGCGAGGCCCCCGTGGTGAAACAACTCGGCCCGGTGCGAGAGCACCTCCCACTGCTGGTCGATGGCCTGCAATGCGTCGTCAGGAAACACTCCGAGGGTGGGGTCAAAGGGGATGGTGATGATCTTCAGCATGGTCCTGATGATGCCACCAGGGGCTCCGCCCCTGGACCCCGGACTCGCTCTTGCACGCTGCAGGCCCTCCCTGTTACTCCCGGCCCGGCGCTGGCTCGGCCGCGGGGCTCCGCCTGGCTTCGCTGGCTACGCCCTCGCGCCGACCCGCTGCCTGGCCTCCCCTCAATAAAAAACGACCAAGGACAAAGGGTAAAAGGATCAAGGGTAAAAATACAGACTACCTGGCACAACGAAACCCGAGGCGGTAGCCGCGGTAGCCGGGCGTGAGCCCGTGGCGGCTAGCAGCCCGTAGGCCGCCCGCAGGACTGAACCAGCTGCCGCCACGGCCGACCCGGCGGGAGTCGCTGCAGTTTGATGTCCAGGCTTTCGATCTGGAGGGCGCACCCGCGTAACTGCTGTGCCAGCAGTCTTCTACCCACTCCCATACGTTACCCGCGAGGTCGCACACACCCTGGGTACTGTTACCCGCACGTTTTGAGCATACTGGCCAGGTACGGTCCTCGCCGCAGCCATCGGTTTCCTTGCCCGCGCTCCCCTTCGTCTTGCCATCGTCCATCACCGCCCGGCCGCACGTCGCCGCCGCGTTGCCCCACGGATACTTCCACGCCTTACCCCCGCTGCGGGCCGCGTATTCCCACTCCGACTCGCTCGGTAAACGGCCGCCTGCCCAGCCGCAGAACGCACGCGCCTGCTGCCAGTCCACGCAGTTCACCGGATGCTTGCCCCGACCGGGCTTGTTCCAGTTGCAATAACTACTATCTGTTCCGGGTGCACTGCACTGGCCCGCCTTCACACACACACCGTACTGCCCCACCGTCACCTCGCTCTTCAGCAGGCTGAAGCTCGACACCTGGACGTCATGCACTGGCTTCTCGTCCGCAGGTCCCTCCGTCGAACCCATGCGGAAACGCCCACCAGGGATCCGAATCCACACCAGCCCCGCTTTCCCCCCTGTCACCGCGGACGCCTCCTTGTCCAGCTTCACCTCCACTTTCGTCGTCGCGCCCGCGCGCACCACCGCGTCCCGGTCCTCGCCCCTGTAGCCCTGCCGGCTCACCTTCACCCGGTACGTCCCCGCCGGCGCGCCCTTCACCTTCACGGGCAGACCCTTGACCAGGGAGATGCCTCCAGGGCCGGTCAGCTCAACTCGCGCGCCAGGAGGGCTGCCCACGACATGCAAATTTCCCGGACGCTCCAGCTCAATACGCACCGTCTTCAGGTCGTCGACTGACAGCTCCACTGAGCGCTCGCTATTCACGTAACCCTTGGCGCCGGCCACCACCCGGTAGTTCCCCGGCGCGAGATCCTGCCGCTCCCAGTTCCAGCCCCCCGTACTTGAAAAACCGCCCGGCCCTGTCACCTTCACCCGCGCTGTGCGCGGCTTCACCTGCACGATCAGACGCGCCACCGGGCGCGCCACCTCGGCCCCTTCAACCTTGAAGCCGCTGCCGCCAGGGCCGGGCCCCCCGCCGCCGGGTTCCACCGGCGACGGATCAGGTTTCTTGCCCGTGATTTGGCGCAGGACCCGGTCGAAGGATGTCGTGAGGGCGGACTCGGTACAGCCGCCGACAAAGCGGCCGCCTCGCTCCGAAACCTGGGTTTTGACATTATAGAGCGCTGCTGTCACCACGCACCGGCCACCCAGTTTCATCACCCTCGTCGTCATCGCCCGGTCTGCTGAAAGGGCTTCGCCGACCTCGATCCAGCAGCTTTCGGCGAAGCATTTCTTCCGGCTGTCCTTGACGATTTTCATCAACGCTTCTCGCAGCTTGTCCTCCGGCACAAGGCGGAACCCCCCGGCGGCCATCAGGCCGTTGGCCATGTAGCGGCGAAGCACCCGCAAGATCTCGGGCTTCAGGCGGACGCGATCAGTCTGGATCTCGTGGACCGCCACCCGCGGCAGCGGCTCGTCGGCAGGGGCTGCCGGCGAGGCTGACAGCGTGGCCACCAGGGCCGCCAGGGAGAATGGCCACGCCGGCAGCCTGCCTCGATTTGGAGCATAGGTGAAGATCGTGACAGCAGCGCTCATTCTCAATCCGGATCCGCCTGGTTTTGTGAGGACTCCCATCATAGGCCAGGGACCTCGGCACGAACAAGGACGGCCGGGGGGAGGGATCCGTCGCAAATGGAGGTAGAGGTTCTCCGTGGGGTACAATCTTCATGTTCTCAGCCAAATGAAAGGGGAGGAGCAATGAAGATCGCGGTGCTCGCTGCCGGCTGTGCGCTGATTCTGTCTGGAGTCTCGGCTGACGCGCGCGCTTGCGGTACGGTCAAGATGTACTCCGGTATGTACTTCGCTTCGGATGATCCCACCGCGAAGGTGCTGGCGCTCAAGCGGCTGATGTGCGTGACTCCACTGCGTGTGCAGTTCCGTGAGCGGAAGCAAAAGGAGATGCTCGCCCTGGTGCTGCGCGACGCCATGTTTCATCCGCTGAGCACTGTCCGGGCTGAAGCTCAGCGCGTTTACTGCCGCTACGCGAAGTCAGAGGGCAGGAGCAGCAAGTTGAAGTCACTGCTGTCGCGATATTTTGGCAGGCCCCACGGCCAGCCGGATCCCCCGCTGTTTGACAAGGACGAGAGGGCGATTATCTCGCGGCTGGGGGCTGAAGGGACCGAACGCTATTTTAAACGGCGGAAGCTCGCTGCCCTGGTTTTCGCCGGGCCCCGGCATGAGCAGACCGCTGGACTGCTCCGGCTTCGAGGAGCGGATGGCGGCGAGTACGAGGTGCTGGAGACAGGGAAAGTTCGTGCCGAGCCGGAGGTCGGGTGGCCGGAGGAAGCCAGGAAATCTTGCTCCGTCCGCGCTTCCCGTACCTTGAAGCTCAGGGTGAAGGATCCCGCCGGAAAGCTCACGGACTACAGTATTGGCCTGGATCACAAAGACCTCCAAGCGCCCCTGCTGTTCGAGCGCATTTCTGCCCAGCAGCCAAAGCCGAAGGTTACACCTGCCCTGGCGCCGGCCCGGGCAAACCCGTAGCCGCCTGGCAGCGACCGGGCGGCGACCTCCGATGTGGCCATGATCATGGTTGCCCAGGACCAGGTGGACGTTGCCGGTTCGTGCTGTGTCAAACGGCAGAATGCGGGCAACACGGGGCTCTCTGGCGGGGGAATCTCTGCGTGCTTCCCAGACCGTGAGCCCAGACGGAGAGGCAGAGTTGGCCCCAGACTTTTGCCAGAGTTGATCCAGACTTTTTTTGAAATCGCATTTTCTGTGATTAGAGGCCGAATTCCTGGGAGGATCCTGGGAAATTCGTTAATTGGGGATTCGAGCTGAGGCCAATTGGAGAGCGGGGTGGAATCGTTCTCGGACGGGCACAAGACCCGCCCCTGACATCAGCTAGAGAATAATTCCAGGCCTGTTGACAGCGCCGATCCGGTCGCTAGGCTTTGTCGAAGTACCCCCCCGAGCGCCGCAAGGGATTTGTTCATCCATTGTGGGCGCTAGAAAAATCTGACATCCATCATCCGCCTGCCGGGCGGCGACAGCCTTGTCTTGGAGAGGGCTGCGCCTGCGGCCCGACCGTCAACGCCTTCCACGCCAGGGTCGCCAGGGTGGCGTTGAGCCCGTACGGGCGCTCCGGGCCTGGCCGGTTTTCAGATCTGCGCTCCCCCCTGACCGGACACTCTGACGCGCCCTTTTTCGAGGGGCGCCCATGAAGTCCGTGGTCAGCCACCTCGCATCTGTTGTGGAGGGCGCATTTGCGACTGCCTCGGCGCTGGGGCTTGAAGAGGACCTGGCCGAGCTGCTCAATGTGCGTGGTACGATCTCCGTCGCTGCTGCTTCGCGCCGACGGGGAAAGGAGGACGACAAATGGCGCGAAGAAGAAAAGGGAAATGGCGAGTCCTCGGCCCCTACAGAGAAGATCGAGGACGCAACACCCGATGGAAGCTGTTCATCTGCAGTCCAGACGGCGCTCGGGAAGTTACGTACGCTGAGACGGAGGCAGAGGCCGTAGAGGTAAAGGAGGCCCTGGAGCAGGCGCTGCAGGGCAAGCACACGGTGGAGGAGGCGCTGGTGGAGTACAAGGCGTGCATGGAGCGGGACGGCAAGCGGGCCAGTACGGTCAGCAACGCCGAGGAGCGGGTGGGCAGGTGGCTGCCGGAGGACCGCTCCATCTGCAGCTTCACCCCCCGTGAGATGCAGCGTCTGTACAACAAGCGGTGTGAGGAGGTGGCGGTGGACAGCCACCGCAACGAGTTGGGCGAACTCAAGCGGTTCTTTAGGTGGTGTGTGGAGCGGAGGTGGTTGACAGAGTCGCCGGTGGACGGCGTGAAGCCGACGGGCAAGCGCAACCCGGGTGGCAAGGGTCGGTCGCCGCTTCGCATGGACGAGGCCAGGCAGTGGATGGACAAGGCGGTGGAACTGGCCCAGGGTGGCGATGCAGGAGCAGTGGCTGCGCTGGTTTGCTTTCTTTGCAGCCTCAGGCCATCAGAAGTGATCTCTCTGCAAGCGAGAGACGTGGACGATGGAGGACGCCTTTTGTGGCCGAACAGGAGCAAGACGGCCGCCGGCTCCCGCCCCAGGGAAATCGCTCCGGTACTGCAGCCGCTGCTGCTGAAGTTGACCGAAGGGAAGGCCCCAACGGACCTGATCTTCGGCAAGCACTGGCGGGACTGGCCACGCAAGCAGGTCCAGCGCATCTGCAAGCTAGCGGGGGTGCAAAAGGTGTCGGCCCACTCGATGAAGGGGCTCCACGGCACCCTAGCCATGCAGGCCGGCGCCACCGGCACACTGGTGGCCCACCAGCTCGGCCATGCCAGCGAGCGAATCACCCGGGAAAGCTACATAAATCCGGGAGTTGTGGAGGATCAGGCCCTGCAGGAGATGGTGGAGAAGTTGAGCAGAAAAGAAAAAAAGGCTGGGAAACGAAATGATGAAATAACGTTTCCCAGCCCTAATTTTGAGGCTAACTAAGAGAGCTAACCTCTTAAAATCCTTGTGGAGCTACGGGGGATCGAACCCCGGACCTCATGACTGCCAGTCA
>CAZCFB010000122.1:0-11402 GCA_964497805.1 uncultured Kofleriaceae bacterium | reverse complement strand
CCCCCCCCCCGCCGCGGCTGGGGCGCGCCCCCCAGGCGACCGCTGCGCGGTCGCACAGTGCACGCGAGGGCGGCATGTGGAGGCGGCTGGGAACTTCCGAGCGCGTGCACGAGACTGTCGCAGACCCGTCGCGAGCCCTCGCTCACTGTGATATGTTTGTTGCATAAATCCTCCCGCCCCCGTTCCATCCGGGGGCGGGTTTCCTTGTCTGGGCTCGAAATCCGGTTGACATGACCTGGATCGTTTCATCTCCGACCTCTTGTCGCAGACGGCCGTGGGCCACGGCGTGTCAGCACGCGACGGGATAGGTGCGCGCCCATGTCCGAACCCGTGGTCCACACGCGCGATCTCTGCCGGCGCTACTTCACGCGCTGGGCGCTGGCGCGCGTCGATCTCGATCTCATGCCGGGGGAGCGCCTGGTGGTCATGGGCTCCAACGGCAGCGGCAAGACCACCCTGCTGCGCCTGGTCTCCACAGCCACCCAGCACACGCGGGGCACGCTGCGCCTGTTCGGAAGAGACCCGGCCCGCGAGCCCGAGGCGGTGCGCGAACGCCTGGCCCTGCTGACCCACCTCCCGTCGCTGTACGACGACCTGAGCGGCGAGGAGAACCTGCGCGTCCTGGCGCGGCTGCTGCGCAAGCCCCTCGATGTGAGCCCCTGGCTCGAGAAGGTGGGACTCGACACCCGACCCGACCCGGTGCGGGGCTACTCGGCGGGCATGCGCAAGCGGCTCTCCTTCGCGCGCCTGCTGCTGCAGGAGCCCGAGCTGGCCCTCATCGACGAGCCCTACGGGCAGCTGGATCCCGAGGGCTTCCGGCTGGTGGACCGCCTGGTGAACGAGCTGTCCGACAAGGGCACCACCGTCATCCTGGCCTCCCACCTGGTGGAGCGAGCCGCCAGGCTCTGCGACCGCGGCCTGCTGCTGCACCAGGGCCTGCCGCGCTGGTCCGGCACCGCCGCCGAGGCCCACCGCGCCTGGCTCAAGCTGCACCGGAGCGCGGCGTGAATCCCCTCGCTACCTTCCTGGCCCTGCTGCACAAGGATCTGCTGGTGGGCTGGCGCGGTCGCGTGCGCCTGGTGGGCCTGGGCACCTACGCCATCGCCCTGCTGCTGCTGTTCTCTTTCGCGGTGGGTCCCGACAGCGTGGCCCTGCGCGACCACGCCTCGGCCTACCTGTGGCTGGCGGTCCTGTCGGCCTCCACCCTGCTGCTGGCCCAGTCCTTCCAGCAGGAGGTAGAAGCAGGAGCCCTCGAAGGCCTGGTGCTGCTGCCCATCTCCCCCCCCGCGCTCTACTACGCCAAGGCCAGCGCCAACCTGCTGCTGCTGTTCTTCCTGTCGCTGGTGCTGCTGCCCGCCACCGTGCTGCTGTTCGACATCGCCCCGGCCGGATCCATCCTGGTGCTTCTGCTGGTGGTGGCCCTGGGCGGCGGCGGCATCGTCGCACCGGGCACCCTCTACGCGGCGCTCACCGCGCGCCTCTCCGCACAGCAGGTGGTGCTGCCGGTGCTGCTCTTCCCGCTGGTGGTGCCGCCCATCCTGGCCGCCGTCAAGGCCACCGACCTGGTGCTGGAGGGCGACCCCATGGGGCAGCTTCCTTCCTGGTTGGGCCTGCTGGCGGTGTTCAACGCCATCTACTGGGCGCTCTGCGGGGTGCTCTTCGGAAAGGTCCTGGACGAATGAACCGCCTACGCACGGTGCTGATCCTCGGTGGGCTGGGCCTGGCCGCCCTGCTCATCGGCCACGGCATTGGCCTGCTGGCCTCACCGCCCGAACACTCCATGGGCGAGACCGGCCGCATCCTCTACCTGCACGTGCCCACCGCCTGGGCCGCCATGCTGGCCTTCACGGGCGCGTTCGTGGCGGCCATCGGCGCGCTGTGGTCCGCTCGGCCGGCCTTCGACGCCGCCATGGAGGCCGCCATCGAGGTGGGCCTGGTGTTCTCGGTGCTCATCTGCGTGCAGGGCCCCATCTGGGCCTACCCCACGCAGAACTACTGGTGGACCTGGGACCCGCGCCTCACCACCACCGCCATCATGGTGGTGGCGTTCCTGGGCGTGCTCATCATGCGACGGCTGGTGCACCAGCCCGAGCGGCGCATGATGCTCACCGCCGTGGCCACCATCGTCAGCTGGGTGGACGTGCCGGTGGTCTACTTCTCCGTCAAGTGGTGGGACTCGGTGCACCAGGATCTGTCCGACGTGAGCGGAGTGGACTGGGTCATGCTCGAGCCCCTGCTCATCTCCCTGGCGGGCACCACCCTGCTGGGCACCGCGTTCTGGTTGGCCCGCTACCAGATCGCGCGCGCCGAGAGCCAGCGCCAGGAAGCGGCGCTGGACGTTCCCGATCTTCCCGAACAACTGCAGCTGGAGGAGCAGCCATGACCGGCGTCATCGAAGGCGGCTGGGAGTACGTGGTCGCGGCCTACACCATCACCTGGTCCGCCTGGATCCTCTACGGCGCGGCCCTGTTGATGCGCCGCCGCGGGCAGGGACAGGGGCAGGGCTCATGACCCCCACCGGCCGCCGTCGCCTGATGTTGGTGGGCGCCCTGGGCGTCATGCTCGCCGCGTTCGGCGTGCTGGCCTCGGGCGTGCTCACCTCCAACCTCGTACCCTACTACGACCCCGGCTCGGTGCTGGCAGCGGGCCCCAGCGCCGTGGGCGCCACCCTGCGTCTGGGCGGCCAGGTCAAGGCCGGCACGGTGAGCTTCGACGAACAAACCCAGCTGCTCAGCTTCGTGCTCACCGACGGTGAAAACGACGTGCCGGTGCGCACCACGGGCATGCCGCCCGACATGTTCCGCGAGGGCATCGGCGCGGTGGTGGAGGGCAAGCTGGACGAAGCGGGCATCTTCCAGGGCTCACGAGTCCTGGTCAAGCACAGCAACGAGTACCGCGCCCCGGTGGAAGGCATGCACCCAGGCGAGGTCTACGAGACGGTGGAGGGGCTTTGATCCCCACCCTTGGTCATTCCCTCATCCTCCTGTCACTGGCTGCCGCTGCGGCGGGCCTGGTGGCCGGAAGTGTCGCCGGGTTCCGAAACAGCCGCGAAGCGGCCAGCTGGGCCCGCGTCATGGCCGGCGCCTGTGCGGTGACCCTCACCCTGGCCACCCTGCTGCTGGAGTGGGCGCTGCTCAGCAACGACTTCTCCGTGTCCTACGTGGCGCAGGTGGGCAGCATCGGCACCCCTCCGCTCATCGCGGCGGTGTCGCTGTGGTCGTCGCTTGACGGCTCCATGCTGTTCTGGTCCTTCGTGGCGGCGGTGTACGCAGGCGTGTTCGCCTGGCGCACCCGGCACGACGAGCCTGGCCCTACGGGCTGGGCGCTGGCGGTACAGCTGGCGGTCCTGCTGTTCTTCACCATGCTGGTGGCCGGCCACTCCATGCCCTTCGAGGCGATGGACCCGGTGCCTTCAGACGGCCCCGGCCCCAACCCGCTGCTGCAGAACCACGTGCTGATGGCCATCCATCCACCCACCCTCTACCTGGGGTATGTGGGCATGGCCGTGCCCTTCGCCATGGCCGTGGCCGCGCTGGCCAGCGGGCGGCTGGACGCCAGCTGGACGCGCAGCTTGCGTGCCTGGTCCCTGTGGGTGTGGGCCTTCCTCACCCTGGGCATCTTGCTGGGCGGCTGGTGGTCCTACGAGGTGCTGGGCTGGGGCGGCTACTGGGCCTGGGACCCGGTGGAGAACGCGAGCCTGCTGCCCTGGCTCACCTTCACGGCCTTCCTGCACAGCCTGATCGTGGCCGAGCGCCGGGGGCGGCTGGCCATCACCTCGCTGGTGCTGGTCATGTTGAGCTTCCTGCTCACCGTGCTGGGCACCTTCATGACCCGCTCGGGCGTCTTCAACTCGGTGCACAGCTTCACCCAGTCTCCCATCGGGCCCGCCTTCCTCGCCTTCCTGTCGCTGACCCTCACCGGCAGCGTGCTGCTGCTGGCCGCCAGGATGGACAAGCTCGACGTGCGGGTGGGCCCCAGGCCGCGCAGCGCGGCCCCCGCCAGCCGCGAGACCGCGTTCCTGCTCATGGACCTGGTGCTGCTGGCCATCACCGCCACCGTGCTGCTGGGCACGCTGTACCCGCTGGTCAACCAGGCCCTCACCGGCGGCCAGGTGTCCGTGGGCGCCCCCTACTACGAGAAGATGAACGTGCCGCTGCTGCTGGTGCTGCTGCTGCTCATGGGCCTGGGTCCCGCCCTGCCCTGGGGCAAGCCCAACTCCCGCATGGCGCTCACGCGGCTGGTGCCGCCGGCCGTGCTGGCCCTGGCGGTCACCGTGGCCGCCAGCCTGGCCGGGCTGCGCAACGGCTCGGTGTCGGCGGCCGTGTTCTTGTGCACCTTCGCCGCCGTGGTCTCCCTCGCGGAGCTGGCGGCCCTGGTGCGGGCGCGGCTGCGCGCCGGGTCCGATCCGGCCCCCATCGCGGTCTTCACGGGGCTGGCGCGCTCCCCGCAGCGCACGGGCGCCCACCTGGCCCACCTGGGCGTAGCCATGCTGGCGGTGGCCGTGGCCTTCTCATCGGCCTACCGACAGGAGACCGAGATCACCATGAAGGTGGGCGAGACCGCCCAGTGGAACGGCTACAGCGTGGGCTTCGTGGGCTCAGAGCGGGTCCAGGAGTCCCACCGCCTGTCGTCACGGGCCAGCCTGGCGGTGTTCGAGGGCAGCGACGACCTGGGCGAGCTGGTGCCGGCGCTCAACTCCTATCCCCGCATGGCCCAGTCCATGGGCACCCCCGCTGTGCTCACGCGCCCCCTCGAGGACCTCTACATCTCCCTGGTGCGCGTAGGCCCCGGCCAGGTGTCCTTGCGAGTCTTCCTGCAGCCCGGCCTGCTCTGGATCTGGATCGGAGGCCTGCTGATGGTGCTGGGCAGCCTGGTGGCGGCCTTGCCGGCCATGCGTCGCAGGCGCAAGGGCCAGGAGGCGAGCTCATGAACTGGAAGGTCCTGGTGGCTGGCCTGTTGTTGGTCACGCCCCTGGTCTGGGTGCTGGCCACCGGCTTCGGTCGCGATCCGCGCGCCGTACCCACCACCACCATCGGCACCCCGGCCGCCGACTTCGATCTGGTGACCCTCGAAGGCGAGCGCGTGAGCCTGTCCGAGCTGCGCGGCCAGCCCGTGGTGCTCAACTTCTGGGCCACCTGGTGCCAGCCCTGTGTGCAGGAGCACGCCGGCCTGCAGGCCGCGGCACGGCGCCACCAGCCCAAGGACCCGGAGGGCAAGGGCGTGCACTTCTTCGGCGTGCTCTACGGCGACGAAGAAGAGGCCGAGCGCGCGCGCGCCTACCTGGCCCGCGCGGGCAGCGCCTACCCCACCCTGCTCGACACCTCCCAGCACATCGTGGTGGACTACGGCGTCGCCGGCGTCCCCGAGACCTTCTTCATCAGCTCCGAAGGCACCATCGTGTACAAGCACAGCGGCGCCATCGGCAGGAGCCAGCTGGAGAGCATCCTGGAGTCCCTGCGTTGATGCCTCTTTATCGCCTGTTTCTGATCGCAGTCCTGCTGCTCGTCGCCACCCCGGGGCTGGCGCAGCAGGCCACGGGCGCCGGCCAGCCTCTGGCCGAGGCACCCGCTGGTCCCCCCGTCACCGACCAGGCCGTGGTGGAGGCGCGCGGGCGCACCATCGCGGAGGGCCTGCGCTGCCCGGTCTGCCAGGGCCTGTCGGCCGCCGACTCCCAGGCCGAGTCGGCGGTGGCCATGTACACCCGCTCGCGCGAGCTGGTGGCCGCCGGCTACAGTGATGACCAGATCGCGGCCTACTTCGTGGAGCGCTACGGCGAGTGGGTCCTGCTGGAACCACCCGCACAGGGCCTCAACTGGCTGATCTGGATCGGACCCCTGGCCCTGCTGGGCATGGGCGCCCTGGTGGTGGCCTTTCGCATGACATCTGTGGCCAAGGCCCCCGCTGGCGGGAGCACCGGTCAGGCGCTCTCGCAGAAGGGTGCCGACGACTACGAGAGCCGCATCCTGGCCGAGCTCGAGAGGGATTGAACATGGACTGGAACGCCTGGGGCCCCCCGTTTCTGGCCACCGCGGTCGGCCTCGCCGCGGGGCTCGGCCTGGTCATGCGCGCCAGGCCCGACAGCGAGGCCACCGACTCCGAGGACGCCCACTCCCTGCACGCCCGCAAGCAGGCCCTCATGGAGCGCCTGCGCGAGCTCGAGGTGGAACGCCCCAAGCTCGACGAGCAGCTGTACCAGGCCGAGCGCAAGGCACTGGTGGCCGACGCCGCCCAGGCACTCAAAGGCCTCGAACAGCTCGGCGCTGCCGGTGCGCGCAAGCCCCACGGGCTGGGCCTTCCCGCGGCCATCGCCGGTGGCATCGCCCTGGCCTCCGTCGGCGTACTGGCCTGGCCCGACACGGCGGTGCCCGTCGATGCCGCCGGCTCCGCCGCCTCGCAGGGCACGGGAAGCAGCTCCGGTGGATCATCGGGCGGCATGCCACCAGCCATGATGGAAGCCATGGGCGGCATGGGCGGCATGGGCGGCATGGGTGGTTCGGGCGGTACGCCTCCGAGCGGCATGAGCAGCATGGGCGGCATGGGCGGCATGCCCTCGGGCAGCCCTACCAGCATGGCGGATGTCACCGCCGGGGCCGCTGAGCTGCCCGACGATCTCGACACCCTCAACGAGCTCACCTACAGCGCCATCCTCGCGGGCCAGCTGCCCACCGCCATGGGCGCGGTAGAGAAGGCCCGCCAGCTGGCCCCCGAAGACCCCCTGGTGCGCACCCACCTCAACATCCTGCGCATGCAGGTCGGCATGCTGGAGCGCGCCGCGGGCGACCTCAACGAGGTCCTCCAAGAGCACCCCGACCAGGTGCGCGCCATCTTGTGGCTGGGCTACGCCACGGGCCGCGGCGGCGACGACGCCGGCGGACGCGCGCTGATGGAGAAGGTCATCGAGCTGGCACCCGACAGCGATGAAGCCGCCACCGCCAAGGAGTGGCTGACGCAGCTGGACGGGCCTGGCGCACTGTAGGCTGCAGCTCGAGCCCTATTTCGACGACGCCCGGCCGCGAAGGCCGGGCGTTTCACTGTCCGGAGCAAGGGAGGGTCAGATCCCGGCGTACTCGATCTCGATGGTGTACTCGTGGTCTCCGATGCTTCCCGCGTAGGGCAGCACGAAGATGTACCAGGTGTGCGAGGAGTCGAGGGAGAACTCCCACGCAGCCGTGTCGATGAGCTCGGGGCAGTCGTACCAGGAGAGCGCGTAGAAGGTGCCCTCCTCGTCGTAGATGTGCAGGTCGAGATCGGTGGCGCAGTCATCCCATGCGAGGCTGATGGAGGCGTTGACGGGTTCGGTGATCTCGAACTGGAAGACATCCACATCTTCGGCCCAGGTCGGAGCCTCGGTCTCGAAGGGAGTGTTCCCGTAGATGATGTCCACGAAGCCCGGACCAGAGGAGGCGGGAAGCAGGTCGGCGCCTTCCAGCTCATCGACCGCGATCTCATTGGTGTTCACGTCCGTAGCCACGTTGTTGGGCTCCACCTCGGTGTGCTCCCAGCCCACCACGCGGGGCTGCAGGGCGTCGATGACCACCACGATGTCGCCGGTGGGCACGGGCACAGCGCCGGTGTCGTCCGTCGCCGCGGTGTCACCCCAGTCACCGATGGTGTCGTCACCGTCGCCGGTGGAGACCTCCACAGCGGTGGACGAGTACAGCGCACCCGAGGGGATGGAGGCATTGAGAGTAGGCAAGGTGCCGCCCATCAACCAGACCTTGGGCACGCCCTCGATGACCTCGTGGTCCTCGGTGGCCGCTGTGTCGCCTGGCAGCACCTCGGAGGTGCTGTTGACTTCCTTGAGGTAGAGGATCTCGAACCTGCCCACCCAGGCGCTCTGGGTGGCGTCCCACTGGATGTCGTAGACCGAGGCTCCACCCACCGGGTTGCCATGCGCCTGGGGGTCGTCGCTAAGGTAGGCACCCACGAGGAGTTCGTCATCTTCTGGGGTGAAGCTTTCAAACTGCATCGTGTAGGTCATGCCGTCGTCGTACTCGGTGGAGGACGCAGCATCGATGAGCAGACCGTAGTCACCGCCGCCCAACACGGACATGGTGACCTCGACATGACCCAGCAGACCATCGCTGCTGTAGGTGGCGGTGGGGATCTTTGTGCAGATCTCGGTGCACTCTTCGACCTTGGGATCGCAGTCCGGATCCTCGACACACTCTTCTTCAACCGTCGAGAAGTCATAGAAGTGCAGGTTGAGCACCGACAGGTCGCCCATCAGCCCGGAGTCGGTGGTGAAGTCCAGCACCAGGTTGAGATCGCCGTCGAACTTTGAGCTGAACAGGTAGTAGTCCTGGTCGCCCGCCACCTGTCCGGAGCCGAAGAACGCGGACGTGCCGCTGACGGTGGTCTCCCGGTAGGTGAGCATGGGCAGCTCGTCGGCGGTCTCCCAGCTGTCGTTGGTGTTGTCGCCGGCGTCGGCGGATTCATCCACGGCAGCAGGCGGGATCACCAGGTTGCCCTTGATGATGGTGCGATCGATGTCTTCCTCGACCTTGGGGCAGCCGGCCAGGAGGAACGCGAGAGAAAAGAGGGTAGTGCGCATCATCAGAACTCTCCCCTGAGGCCGAACTGGAAGTAGCGCGGGCTCTGATAGCTGGTGGCTGTGCCGTAGAACACGTCCCCGTTGGTGTCGGTGTAGATGCCGCCTTCGCCGTCGTCGTACTCGTAGTTCACGGAAGTGACTGCGCGGCTACCGAGGACGTTGAAGCACTCGGCGGTGACGTCCCAGGTGGTGCGACCCGCAGCGATGGTGATGCCAGCCTTGAGGTTGGTCTGCGAGACCGCGGGCAGCCGGTCGGGCAGATCGCCATCTTCGCCGTAGTTGACCCAGTCCGACCAGTAGTTGTTGTAGTAGATCTTGCGGTAGCGGTAGCCGGAGCGCATGAAGAAGTCCCAGCCTCCCAGCCAGCCCAGGGCAAGGTTGTCGCTGATCTGCACCGCCTGAGGGTCGCGGTAGGAGCCAGCCAGCTTGACGAAATGCGGGATGTCGTAGGGCAGAATGCCCTCTTCGTACTGCCTGTTCTCGGTGGTATCGAAGAGCATGGTGGCGCCGTGGTCGCCGGTCGTGCCGTAGGCGCGGCTCCAGGTATAGGATCCGATAAGTCCCCACTTCTCATCGAACTGCTTGGAGGCCTTGAACTCCAACGCGGTGTACTGGGTATAGGCTTCAGCCGGGGTGCGCTGGCGGAACAGATACTGGTTGGATCCGTTGCGGTAGCCGATGACATCGGTGCCGTCGTGGTCCCAGATGAGGTTGACCTCGTCGTCCTCCCAGAAGTAGTGGCCTTCTTCGTAGGTGAAGGTGACGTCGGCACCCCAACCACTGCCCAGGTCGCGGGAGATGCCCACGTCGATCTCGTCGGAGTAGGGATTCACGAGCGAGTCATGACTGAGGAATGCGTCAGCGGACTCCGAGGTGCCTTCTTCTGACCAGTCGTTGTTGTGCTCGTCCCAGGAGTAGGTCTCGGAGCCACCCACATTCTCGACGAGGATGCTGGCGAGGCTCAGGAAGCCGGAGTCGTAGAAGCGGCCGTAGTACGCGTGCAGGCTGGTCTTGCCATCGCCGGTGAGGTCGAAGGCCGCGCCGACACGCGGCGCCACTGTGACACTCTCGAAGATGGTCCTGCTCACATCATTCATGAGCCGAGAGGCATCGACGCGCACGCCCGGGCGCAGGGTCAGGCGCGGAATGGGCTGCCACACGTCCTGAAGGAAAGCGCTACCCATCAAACCCACCAAGGTGGCGGACTGGTCGGTCTCGTACAGGTACAGGACCGAACCGGTGTAGCTTTCCAGGTCGTTCGGGTCACCGGCGTGGGAGTACAGAGGAATTCCCGCTTCATCCAGGCCCGGGTACGCGTCCCACGCGCTCATATACTCGGCCTGAACACCGGCTTTGAGCTCGTGGCTGCCCAGGAAGTCCGCAAACCGGGTCACCTTGGAGTTGAGGGAAGCCCGCTGTCTTTTGGTCTCGTACCCGTAGGGAGCGATGCCCGCCGAGAAGCCGTCGGGATCGTACGCATACCATCCGGGTTCCGGGCAATACAGGGGATCATCAACAGAGTCAGCGTAGTCGTCGCAGTCCTCCCATACGGACCCATAGGTCAGAATCGTGTTCTGCATGTATGCCTGGGTCTCGACCAGGGTGTTGCGCCCCGGAATCCACATGTGCCCCAGCGACGCCAGCCAACCGCCCTGGTTCTGGTAGGCCTCTGCACTTTGGAGTGTGTACGCACTCTGCTCTACGTTGTCGATCTTGGTAGGATCGAGCTGGCCATGGAGCCAGAGCTGGTGGTTGGGATGGGGCTTCCAGGTGAGCTTGCCGAACAGGTAGGCGCTCTTCCAGGTGCGCGGCAGCATGGGCTCCGGCCGGTTCACGCTCTCCGGCACCGACAGCGTGCTGACCGCATAGTCGGCCTGCAAGCTGGCGAAGTACCACAGCTTGTCTCGCATTATGGGCCCACCCGCGTTCAGGGCCAGGCTCTGGTTGGCAGACTGGTAGTCGTCCGTGTCGATCCCCGGAATGGGCTTGTACAAGTGAGTGGCGGTGCTGCTGTAGAGCAGCTGGGCGTCACCCTCGAAGTCGTTGCCGCCCGAGCGGGTGACGATGTTCACCGCTCCGCCCAGGGCCCGGCCATACTCGGCGTCCATGCCGCCGGTGATGACCTGGATCTCCTTGATGGCGTCGAAGTTCATGTTCATGGAGAAGGTGTTGGTCATGGGATCGGTGGTGTTGACCCCATCGACGTAGTACTGGTTGGAGCTGTCGAAACCTCCGTGCATGTTGGGGTTGCCGCCGCCCACCACCCCGGGTGCGATCGACATGGCGCCCTGGTAGTCGCGCCCCGCGCTGGGGATGTCGCGCATCATGTCCTTGGTGAGCACCACGCCGGTCTTGGTGGCGGTGACGTCCACCACCGGAGCCTCGGCCTCGACGATGTACTCCTCGCCGGCGGTGACCACCTGCAGCTCGATCTCCAGGGTGATGGTGGCGCCCGCGGCCACGTGCACGCCGCTGGTGACCCAGCCGGCGAAGCCGGGCTTGCTGGCTTCGACCTTGTACTCACCGGGAGGGAGTCCCACCGCGCGGAAGCGACCGTCAGCGTCGGACTCGTCGCCGGTCTGGCCCTGCAGCACAGGGGATGTGACCACGACGGCCACCCCCGGCACGCCGAGACCCTGGTCATCCACGACCGTTCCCTTGATCTGGCCCTTGAGCTCGACAGCCAGCGCCGGTGACGCCAGCATGAGCCCCAACAGGACCCACAAGAAGCGCTTGAACATTCCACTCTCCATGGTTGGCGGGGGAGCCCCACGCGTAGGCGAAGCGCGCCCTTTCTAGGAGCGCTCGGGAAAGAGGCGGCAAGCCTGCCGCCGGTTCATGTCGTAGC
>CAZCFB010000121.1:0-11447 GCA_964497805.1 uncultured Kofleriaceae bacterium | reverse complement strand
CCGCCCTGCCCCGACCCGGCCGCCCCTGGACCTGCCCGACCTCGCGCCGCCTGACCTGCCGATTCCGGACCTGCCCATCCCGGACCTGCCCATACCGGACCTGCCCTTCCCGGACCTGCCGCCGCCTGACACCGGGGTGACCTGCTGCCAGGGGTTGCCCACCTTCACGGTGGACGCCAAAAACAACGTGGCGTGCAACTCGCTGTCCCTGGCCGTGAACCTGGGCACGCTCCAGCCGGGCACCTACCGCGTCTACTACAAGTCAGGCACGGCGCGCACCGGCGCCGGCTATGACTGGAACCGTTCTTGGCCCAGTCGCACGCCCTCCTGCTCACAGGCCCTGACCCCTGGTAGCTGGCAAATGGAGTGGACCCACGGGGTGTTGCCCGGGTTCAGCCTGACCGGCTGGAGCACCATCGCCAAGGCGTTGGCCGCCGTGAAGTGCACCCACAAGGACTACGTGGTCTCCAAGGCCACAACGACCAGGGCCTGGTACCTGGATAACTGGGCTTCGGACAACCAGGGATCGGTCACCTACTGCTACGCGAAGATCAAGTAACCGCGGGGAGGGTGTTGGGCGGGGTTGCTACTTGGCCTTGGCCATCTTCTTCTTGCGCTTGGGCTTCTTCTTCTCCACGACCTCGCCTTCCTTGTCGTGGTAGCGCTGGATGGTGCGCTCCAGGTACTCCGACTCCAGCTCCACGCCGATGTAGCGCCGGCCAAGGCGCGCGCCCGCCACGCCGGTGGTGCCGCTGCCGGAGAAGGGGTCCACCACCAGGTCGCCCGGGTTGGTGGCCGCCCGGATGATGCGGTCCAGCAGGGCGATGGGCTTCTGGGTCGGGTGTTTGCCGAAGCGCTTCTCCACCTTGAGCGGCGGGTTGATGTACCAGACGCTCTGCATCTGCTTGCCGCCGTTCTCCGCCTTCATCTCCTGATAGTTGAAGGTGTGCTTGCTCTTCCCGTCGCGGGCGGCCCAGATGATGGTCTCCGTGGCGTGGGTGAAGTAGCGGCAGCTCAGGTTGGGCGGCGGGGTCACCTTGTGCCAGGCGATGTCATTGAGCAGCTTGAACCCGAGCTGCTGCATGGCGAAGCCCACGCTGAAGATGACGTGGCGGGTGCCGCTGACCATCATGGAGCCGTTGGGCTTGAGCACGCGCTTGCATGCCGAGAGCCAGCTCAGGTTGAAGGCGTGGTTCTCTTCCGCCCCCTTGGACACGTCCCACATCCCCTTGTGCACGCTCACCATCTTGCCCGAGTTGCAGGTGACGCCACCGTTGCTGAGGAAGTAGGGCGGGTCAGCGAAGATCAGGTCCACGCTCTCCGGCTCGAGCTGCTCGAGGACCTTGCGGCAATCCCCCTGGTACAGGGAAAAGTCGTTGTTGTCGCTGTTGAAGTAGAGGTAGTCAGAAGTGGTCTTTGCTGCGCTGTTTGCATACATGCCCTCACACTAGGGCACATTTAACGACCCCGCAAGAAAGTCCACTGGACTCTCTTGCAACCTCCTGGTTTTAAAGAAATATCTTGGGTCCAAAACCTGACCCAGGTTAATGCAGCCTCTCCAAAAGGGCCGCATGGGGATTCCCGGTGACAAGCTGTTCAGCCTCATTTGGGTCCAGAGAATCCTGTTCGGGCAAGGCCGCCCGCAAGGTGGACACACGCGCGCCCGCCTCGGCGAGTCGGACTCTAACTTCCTCATCCATTTCAGCGCGTTGGACGATAAAGTCCAGGGCCTCAACCTGCCGCTCTTCGGCCTCACACATGAGCAGCAGGTCCACCCCGGCCATCAGGGCAGCGAGCGCAGCTTCCCCGGGCCCACACCCTCCGGAGATTGCCTTCATCTCCAGATCGTCCGAGATGAGCGCCCCATGGAACCCCATCTCCTCGCGCAGGAGGTCGTGACAGATTCGGCGGCTAAGGGTGCCCGGGTTCTCCTTATCAAGCGCCTCATAGACCACATGGGCGGTCATGATCAGGGGCAGCCCTGCCTCCACCGCCCTGCTGAAGGGGAGCAGGTCCAGCGCCCGGAGCTCCTCGAGGGTCCTCTCCTCGTGGGGCAAGGTGTGGTGGCTGTCCGCCACCGGTCCGCCGTGGCCAGGGAAGTGTTTGAAACAGGGCAGCACCCCGCTCCCCAGGAGCCCCTGGGCCAGGGCCAGCCCGTGCGAGCTCACCCGTTGGGGGTCCTCGCCGAAGCTCCGGTTTCCTATAACCGTATTTTCCGGAGTCGAGACCACATCCAGCACCGGCGCGAAGTCCAGGTTGAAGCCGATGGCGGCCAGGTCCCGGCCCATGGCCTCGCCCACCCCCCTGGTGAGGTCCACATCGTCAAGGCGCCCCAGGGTGGCCATGGGGGGCCAGCGCGTCATGGGCTCGCGCAGGCGCTGCACCCTCCCCCCCTCCTGATCGACGCTCACCAGCAGAGGAACGTCAGCGGGCGCCGCCTCAAGCAGCTGGCTGTTCAGCCGCGCCACCTGGCCAGGAGATTCGATGTTGCGGGCGAACAGGATCACGCCCCCCACCTGGCCAGCCGACACGCGCTCCAGCAGCGAGGCGGAGGGCTCGAGGCCCTCGAATCCAACCACCATGAGCTGGCCAACCATGCGCCGCGGCTCGTCTCCATCAGGCGAGCAACCGCGCCCGCCGCCAGCAGGTCCGGCCGGCAACGCGCCCGCCGCCCCCCTGCCCGTCCGCTCCCAGTTGGCTGCCAGCGCCGCGAAGCTCTCCTGGGACAGCCCCTCGCGCTGGCGGTAGTGGGCGAAGAAGTCCGCGGCCCGCACGAAGTGGAGCCGCCCCTGCCAGAAGAGGCTCAAGAAGAGCGTGGCGCAGTCTCCCACGCCGCCGCCCTTCTCCTTGAGGTACATGGCCAGGCGGGGCGCGAGCACTCGCCGCACATATTCCCAGTCCCGGCCGTCCAACAGCACCTCATAGTTAATGGCGCCCCCATGCTCCGCGCGGACTTCGCCGCGCACACGGTGGATGAGCTGGTTCGCCTCGGCGCCGGGCCCTTGCTCAAAGGCCAGGCCGAGCAGCGCGTCAAAGTCTGTCATGCCGCCGGCTACCCGCAGGTGAAGGTGGTCTTGTTACAGGTCTGGCTGCTGGTGGTGCAGTCCACGCACTTGCCGCCCTTGGAGCCGCAGGCCTTGTTGGCTGTCCCCGGGTAGCAGACCTCGAGGGTGCCGTTGCTCTTCCAGCAGCCGGTGCAGGTGCACACCCCGGTTGAGGTGTTGCAGGTGCCGGCCCCCTGGGAGGTGCAGTTGGTGCACATGGCGCCGCCCGTGCCGCACATGGGGAAGCCCGAGCCGGAGGCGCAGTACGAACCGGTGTGGCAGTACTGGCAGCAGATCCCGCTGTAACACTTCCCCTTGCCCGAAGCGCAGCTGGTCTTGTCCGTCTTGTTTGTGGAGCCGCACTTGTTGGAGGTGCAGGTGGCGGTCTTGCAGCCGTTGGGCGCGGTGCATGTCTGGCAGGCGTAGCCGCCCGTACCGCAGGCAGACACCGCCGTGCCGGCCTTACAGGTGCCGGAGGTCGAGTCCCAGCAGTCGGTGCAGCAGGTGGGGTTGCTGGAGTCGTAACACTGGCCGTTCTTGCCGCTGCTCTTGCACGCCGCCTGAAGCCCCTTGAACACATAGCCGCACTTACCCGTTGTGGTGCTGCAGCTGGCCACCTGGCACGGGTTGCTGGAGGGCGAACATGTGGCGCACGCCTTGCCGCCCTTGCCGCAGCCCGTGGTCGCCGTGCCCGCCCGGCACTTCTTGCTGCCGCTGTCGTAGCAGCCGGTGCAGCATGCGCCCGAGTAGCAGAGACCGGTTTTGGACTTGCATGCGGTGAGGTCGGCCTTGGCCTTCTTGATGCACTTGTCCGTGCTCTCACTGCAAACGCCGGTGTTGCAGTCGTCGGTCTTGCCCGAGCAGTCGCGGCTCGTGCCCTTGCAGATGCCGGCGCTGCACTTGTCGCTGACCGTGCAGAAGAGCCCATCGTTGCAGGTAGTGGTGGAGGGCTTGTTCGACAGGGTGCACTTGCCCGAGGAGCAGACGTCGGCCTTGCACTGGGTGCCGCTGGTGCACGCCGAGCAGGAGATGCCGCCGAGGCCGCAGTAGGTTACCGCGCTGCCGGCCTGACACTTGCCTCCGCCGATGCAGCCGAGGCAGCAGGCGCCGTCCCAGCAGCGGCCCTTTTTGCTGTTGCACGAGGTCGCCGGCGAGTTGGGCAGGTTGGCAGAGCCGCACTTGCCCGCCTTGCTGCAGGTGTCGGTGGTGCAGTCATTCTTGTCGTCGCAGCTCTTGCACTGCTGGCCGCCGTAGCCGCACTTGCTGGCGGACTGGCTGCCGCTGGTCGCCCCGATGAAGAAGCGGCATGTGGTGGTGCCGTCGCAGCAACCACTGGTGCACATGCTCTGCTTGCCGGAGACACACACACACTTGCCGCTCTCGCAGTTGAGCCCGTTCTTGCACGCGCTGCCGGTGGTGCCGCAGACGCACTTGCCGCCCACGCAGCTGTCGGCCACGCGGGTGTCACACACCTTGCCGCAGGTACCGCAGTTAACCTTGTCAGTGAGGGTGGCCTTGCACGCCGGCGGGGTGGCCGCGGAGCAGCACTTCCAGCCCGCGCCCTTGACCGGGCACACGTCCTTGCCGTCGTCCACCACGCCGTTCTTGCAGTTGTCATCCCAGTTGTTGCACTGCTCGATGGCGCCCGGGTACGTGCTCGCCTTGCGGCTGCTCTTCTCGTCGCAGTCGCCGCACCCCTTGAGCCCAGTGGCCAGGGAGGTCCGGCCCGTGCCGTAGCAGTTGGGGCCGCACGCCATGTACTTGTCCTTGTCCACGTCCTTCTCGTCCAGCTCCGTGCTGCCCACGTCCACCCCCACCACATCCTGAATGGAGCTGACGCCGTCACAGTCATCGTCACGCCCGTCGCAAACCTCTGGGATCGGGTAGAGGGTCTCGCTGGAGCAGATCCAGTGGGGGTTGTAGGTGATGCCGTGCTTCTTCATCACCGCCACCACGATGGCCTCGTTGGGAACCTTCTTGGAGAGGTCACACCCGATCACCTTGCCCGCCTTGCAGGTCCCGGTGCTCGTGGAGCATGGCTTCCCCTTCTCCTTGAGGTTCACCCCGGTGGGATCGTCGTTCTTCTCGTTGCAGTCCCGGTCCAGCTTGTCGCACTGCTCGAAGTCGGGCTGGGTGGCGCCGAAGCACCGCTGGGAGGGCTTCGCCTTGAGGTTCTCGCCGGAGCACTTCACGCGGTCGCTCTCGTCCCGCTTGCTGTTGGGGGACTGGCTCGAGCAGGCGCAGATGCCGCTCAACTTGTTGCCGCCCGGGCTGCACTCGGCGGTGCCCGGCTTGCAGTCCTTGGCGCACTCGCCGTCGTTGTCGTCGTTGCAGGTGCTGACGTTGGTGCGGATCTTCTTGCCCGTGTTGTCCGGGTTGCCCTCGTCGATGAGGCCGTCGCAGTCGTTGTCCTTGCCGTCGCACTTCTCGGTGCCCCAGGGCCGGACGTTGGGGTCGGCGTCGTTGCAGTCGTCCTTGCTGCTGTAGCCGTCCTTGTCCGCGTCGGTGATGCTCGGGCAGGCGTTGTCTGAGGCGCAGTTCTGCACGATCCCGTCGCCGCACTTGTCCGGGGCGCCCGGGAAGATCTGCGCGTTCGTGTCGTCGCAGTCGGTCTTGGAGAGCGGCGGGTTGCAGCTCTTGTTCTGGAAGCCGTCACCGTCGGCGTCGCAGGCGGCGGAGGGGCAGCCGTCCTTGGAGGCGATCTTCGTGTCACCGTCGTGATCCACGTCCCGCTCGTACTCGGGCTTGGCCACCGTGCTGTTCTTGGACCGCTCGGTGAAGGAGCACCACTGGCGCAGGGCGCCGTACACATGGCCGCCCTCCATGCCCCCCAGGTTCTTGGTGGTGCCGGGGTGCTTGCCCGCGTCGTAGTCGTCGTGGTCATCCTTGGGCATGTCCACGCACTTCTTGTCGGTAGTGCCGGGCAGGGCGTGGCCGTCACCGTCGATGTCGCAGCTGATGCACCCCTCGTCCTTGTTGCCGTCGCAGTTGTTGTCGATGTTGTCGCCGCACACCTCTTTCTGGCCCTTGTTGATGTTCTTCTTGGTGTCGTCACAGTCGTCCGAGGCGGGGTAGCAGTCGCAGTCGTTGTCCGTGATGCAGGCGGTGTCCTTGCCGTCGCAGTCCTGGTCGATGCCGTCGCCGCAGTAGGGCGCCTTCAGCGTCTTGCCCGCCTTCTTCAGCTTGTCCAGGCACGCCTTGGGCACCACCGGGAAGTCGGCCGCGTCCATGCCGTCGGGGCACTCCTTGCAGGTGTGGGGCTTCTCCTTGAGCTTGGTGGAGCGGCACGGATCAGTGTCGTCGCAGTCCTTGTCGCTGGGATCGCCGTCCCCATCAGCGTCCACACACACGTCGTCGCCCTTGCCAGGCGCGGCGTCGCACCCGGCGCTGCAGTCGTTGTCTACCTTGTCGCCGCAATCCTCCTTGGCGAAGGGGTGCACGCTGGAGTTGCCGTCCTTGCAGTCGAGGTAGTTGCAGCCGGCCCCGGTGCAGGCAGCGCTCGCGGCGCCGCACGCCGGGACCCCGTCCCCGTCAGCGTCAATGTTTGTGCCCACCTGGCCCAGAACGGCGGTCTCCTCCGCCACGCCGTCAACGTTGTACTCGCCAGCGAAGAAGTGATTCCTGGTCCCACGGGCCAGCACCTGGACCAGGTAGCGCCCCGGCGACGCGAACTCCACGGCCACGCGCAGCCCCTCCCCGGATTTAGAGATATCCCGGGTGATGGTCTGCTTGGGGCTGCTGTAGATCACCTCCCCCGAGTCGAGGTCGGTGACGCGGTATTGCAGCTTGTCCACCTTCTCCTTGCTCTCCAGCGTGAGGAGCAAGGTATGGAGGTTACTGCAGGTAGTGAGCCCGAAGAAGAGACACACCAGGGCGAGTAGAGTGGCTGCCCCCATGATTCGGCGCATTAGATTTCCCTTGTATTTCATATCTGTATCACCAGACAGTCAGGTCCAGAGGTAGTATATCTCACGGATCCAAAGTGAAAAAGGGGCGTACTGCCAACAGGGGGTGGGGACTGGCGCCCGCTCCCTGTCGCCAGCACGGTACAAAGCGGGTCAAATTAGAAGGAGAAACGCCTGAGTTCCTTCCAGGTGAAGGCGCGCCAGAACGGGGTCTTCACCCCGGCGGCCTTGAAATCCAGCTTGAACCAGGGGCTGCCGTCTGCGCCTCTCATCACATGCAGGTCCTGGGCGGGCATGAAGCCCTGACCGATGAGCGCCCGAAGCTCCCCGGCGGGGCCGCGGGCCAAGTCAAGGATCACCACGGTGTGTCCCGGGCTGCCCCCCTGAATGAAGAAGTCTCCGGCCCTCACCCTGGCGGGCTCCTTCACCCGCGGCTCCTGTTGCAGGTGCATGGTGCCGGTCCAGATGAAGAGGAACTCCAGGTAGCGCCGCATGCAGCGCCGGCCGCGGCAGGCCCGCGCCTTTTTGGTGAAGCCCTTCCATCGGTCCCCCTTCTTCACCGGGCGGATCCCCTGGCGCCATTTTTTGTATGAGAACCGCTTGCCCCCGGTCCAGCGGAAGCGGGCGCGGTCCCCCTTGCCCCGGGACTGGAGGTACTCCCCGCGCAGACGCATGATGGTGTCCGCGCACTGCTGCCGGTCCCGGCGGCCCACATCCAGGTCCACCACGGCGGCCATCCGGGAGTCATCCTTGCCGACAATGATCCGCCCCTTGTAAGACTTCACCGGCGTGCCCGCGGGCAGCAAGGGCAGCCGCCGAAGCCACTGAGCATAAGACCCCGCCGTCGCCTCCACCCGGGAGAACCCATCCGGAACCTTGATGCGTTCCTCCAGTGATTCATAGGAAGCAGCGCGCCGGGGCCATGGGTAAGCCTTGCCGTCGGCGACCGCGGGCGTTGGAAGAAGCAGCGCAATAAGCAGAGAAACCAACATGCTCCCCATACTACTACCCGTTCCTCATTCCTCATTCCCGGTTCCCTGTTAATAATTGACCATGCACCGACTCCTGGACGCGGCCATGGTCTGCCTGCTGCTCGGCATCCGCTGGGCCGCGCAGCTCCGCGAGCCGCCGCCCTCCGGCCTGCCCGGTATGGAGGGCTTGCCGTCCTGGTGGTGGCAGGTGGGCAGCCCTCAGGACTGGGTGGTCTTTGGCTACGACGCGGAGCAGTGGCTTCACCAGGCCGCGGCCCTGGCCGAGGGGGGTATTTACCAGGGATGGCGGCCGCCGCTGTGGCCCCTGGCTGTGGCGGGCCTGAGCCCCATCTTCGGGGATATTGCCGTGGCCGGGCACATGCTCAACCACCTGCTCTCGGCCGGGGCGTGCCTGCTGGTCTATGCCCTCGGCAAGAGCATGGGGGGGCGCGCTGTGGGGGCCGCCGCCTCGCTGATCATGGCTTGCGTGCCGTTCTTCAACACCGCCAGGCAGGACTTCAGCATCGACGCCGCCTTCCAGCTCATGCCCGCCGGCGTGGTGCTCTGTTGCTGGCTCGTGGCCAGGGGGCGTTTTTGGACCCTGCTCCTCGCCGCCGTGGCCGTGGCGGCTGCCTGGCTCACCCATGTCTTCCTCGGACTCTACTGCCTGGGCGGTTGGGGGCTGCTCCTGCTCGCCCGCCGCCCCTGGCGCTGGCGTCTCGCTGCCGCCTTGCTGGTGCCGGTCTTTGCCCTGCTGCTGCTCAAGGGGACCCTGGCGCTCACGGACACCGCGGGCTGGGAGCCGCCCAGGGCCATCGCCCAGTACCTGGGGCACGCCCTCACCGCCAACTTCCAGGGGGCGCAGGGGCAAGAGGAGCAGAGCATCGGAAGCAGCCTCCTGGTGGCCCTGGACCGCCTGCCCAAAAACCCGCTGTTGCTGGCTGGCCAGCCCCTGTACCCGTTCAGCTCCACCTGGCTCAAGGTGAGTGTCCTCCTGTTCTGGTTGCTCGGAATCATGGGCCCCGGGTTGCGAACCGCGGCGGCGGCGCCCGGGCGATGGGACTGGCGGCCCGGGCTCTGGTTGCTGGTGATGCAGGCGCCCATCTTCCTCTCCGCCACGGCGGGGCCCCTGGGGCAGCGGTACGGCGCCGTGGGGCTGCCGTTTTTCTACATCGCTGTGGGGCGGGGGCTGGCCGTGGCGGCCACCGCGGCAGCTGGCGTACCGGGGAGGCTAGGAGTCACCCTGCCCCGCCGGGAGCTGGCTGCGGGCGCCCTGGCCATGGTCCTGGCCCTGGCCCTGCCCCTGTCGCAGCTCCCCCGGTGGACCCACGAGTGGAGATACTCCCGGCTCCCCAAAGAAACCCTGCAGGCTGCGGTCCAGGAGCGCCTCATCGCCCGGGAGATCCGCCGACTCTTCGGGCCGGGTGATCACCTGGTCTCCGCCTCCCTGGACGCCGTGGCCGGCCACACCGCGCGCAAGCCGTGCGAACCGGAGGCGTGCATCCAGGGAGACGGGATCCAGTGGCCTGCATGCGCCGCCGGGATCCTGAAATCATGCGTGGGCCGGTGGCAGCCAGACGGCACCCACCACAAGCCGGACATCCAGCCCCCCATCCCCTGCCTGGTACGGATCCCAGCCCATGGATCCAGCGGCCCGGACGCCCCCCGCACAGGCCCCCGGGAAGCGGCCCAGGTACGCCTGGCCAGCGCGCTGCACGAACGCCTCCAGCCGCTGAAGACCTGGCGAATCTCCGGGGAAGAGATCCGGCTCTACAGGCTGGATCCAGCCTGGTTGCGGGCGTTTTCACCTTGAACCTCAGGGGTGTTGCGCTTGCCTTGAACCCCTGATCTGGTGTATGACGCAGGGTGTCAAAATACGCTGCAACCGCCCACCTGAGAGGTCGTTCATGTCAAGAGAAGATGTCGCAAATGCCCTGCTTTGGCCCATTGATCAATCCCTGGGTTTTGCCCTGGATAGCCTCGACAAGATCGGCCTGCTAAAGCCCGCCTCGGAGGCCATCTACTCCGGCATGCGATCCCTGCTGGGCGCCCAGTTCCGGGCCATGAATGAGCTCGAGGTTGAGGGCGCGCACAACGTACCCAACGGCGGCGTGCTGCTGGCCGTGAACCACCAGAGCTGGCTCGACGTTCAGGTCGTCGGCGCGTCGTGTCCCCGCCGGGTGCACTTCATCGCCAAGAGCGAGTTCGAGACCTGGCCCGTCCTGCGCCACCTGGTCCCCATCAGCGAGTCCGTGTATGTGCGGCGCGGCGGTGACAACGCCGCCCTGGAGAGCATCACCGCCGCCCTGCGCGACGGATGGGCCGTGGTGATCTTCCCCGAGGGCACCATCCCGGGCGAGGAGGACATCCCCCGCCGGGCCGTGGAGCCGCACACAGGCCTGCTTCCCGGGCACACCGGCGTGGCCCGCCTGGCCCTGGCCGCGGGCGTGCCCATCGTGCCGGTGGGCGTGTCCGGCACCGGCCGCGCCTTCCCGCCGGAGATTTACCCGCGCCTGGAGACCCTGCGCATGCCCGGCAATACGCCCATCCGCATCCGCTACGGCGAGCCCATCGATGTGCTCTCCGAGTTCGGCAAGGAGACCGAGAGCCGCGAGCTGTACCGCGAGGTTACCGACAAGGTGATGAGCGAGATCAGCGCGCTGGTGGACCACCGGTGCAACTACGTGCCGATCTCCGTGCCCATGCCCGAGCCGCCCCGCCGCGAGAACGTCGGCGTGCTCCTGCTCCACGGCTTCACCGGCCACACCGATACGGTGAGCGGGCTCATCCCCCACCTGGAGGCGGCGGGCATCCATTACCGCATGCCATGGCTGCGAGGCCACGGCACCCGCTACCAGGACATGCGCGGGGTCAAGGCGCGCGAGTGGTACGTGGACGCCGAGGCCGCCCTGCTCGACCTGTGGAACCATGTATCCCGCATCATCGTGGTGGGCCTCTCCATGGGCGGGCTTGTAGCCCTGGACCTGGGCATGAACCACCCGGACAAGATCGCCAGCGTGGTGACCTGGGGCGCGGCCCTCAAGTTCGTTGATCCCCTCGCTCCCCTCAGCGGCGTCATGGCCAAGCTGATCAAGTACTGGCCCTCGCCCGAGGCGTTCAACGACAAGTCCCTGGCCGGCGCCAGCAAGAACTACCAGAAGTTCCCCACCGACGCCTTCGCCGAGCTGTTCCGCTACAGCCAGGACATCGCCCGGCGCCTGGTGGACCTCCATGTGCCCATCCGCGTGTTGATGGCCAAGAAGGACCAGATCGTGGATCCCGAGTCGGCCAACATCATCTACGAGAAGGTGAGCTCACCCATTCGCGAGATCGTCTGGTACGAGGAGAGCGGCCACGAGATGGGCCAGGACTGCGAGGCCGAGAAGGTGTTCGAGGACACCATGAAGTTCATCAACCGCTTCCGCATTGAAGCCCTGGAAGAAACAGAAAATTAGAAACAGAAAACAGAAAACTGAGAACGCTCCAGTTTTCAGTTTTCAGTTTTCAATTCCTGGTTCCCCTCCCGC
>CAZCFB010000120.1:0-11841 GCA_964497805.1 uncultured Kofleriaceae bacterium | reverse complement strand
TAGAAGGGCGCCTTGTACTGGCCATCGTTGGTCTGGCCCATGTTCCCGTTGTGGAACATGTCGATGCGCAGGCGCAGGTAGCCCTTCATCTGGAACAGCTGCAGCTCCTTGGTCTCCTGGCCGGGCCAGGGGGGGAGCGCTGGCAGCTCGGCCTCCTCCTCCTCCTCAGCTTCGGGTGCGGCCTCTGCCGGGCCCTCGGGCTTGTCCTTCTTGGGCGCTCCGAGCCCCTGACCAGGGCGCTGCCCGCCAGGGTTCATCATCTGCGCTGCCGCGGCCATGGGCCAGAGCAGGCAAAGGGTGCACAGGGTGAGGATCAGTCGGCGAAGCATGTGCGAAACCTCCAGGAACCGAAAAAAGTCCGGCGACTATACTCCAGTGATTGTCCTCATACTACCCCGAGTTGGGGGGGGGTGCCCGCACTCCGTGTGAGGCGTCCCGGCACGCACTGGGCCCCCTATCTCTGAACGCTGGATCTGCCGTTGAGGTTTCGTGATCAAAAACTATACATAATTAATTGACAAATAAAGTGTAATCCAGAGTGCGAAAAAGTGTTGCTTTTACGCCAGAATGGTATCCTGAAAGGCGTCCATTTGGACCGCGAAACACTTTTATGCGCTGGATCCACATACTCGCAGTACCAGCCCTGGCCTCCGTGGCGCTGGCCACCGGTGGTTGCGGAGCGTCCACCTACCACCTGCGCGGGCCCTCCACCGGGTTCTACTACGGTGAGGCGCCCCCGGTGGATCAACTGGCCGCCCTGGACCAGGTGGTGCTGGAGCCCCTCACCGCCCCTGCCCCGCGGCTCAAGGAGCTGCACAGCCGCGGATCCAGGGCGCTGGCCTACCTGTCGGTTGGCGAGGTTGCTCGCACCCGCCCCTGGTTCTCCGAGATCAAGCCTGCCTGGATCATCGGCGAGAATAACGCCTGGAACAGCGTGATCCTGGACCAGGGGAACCCGGAGGTGCGGGAGTTCCTGCTCGGGCTGGCCCAGCGATTCTGGAAACAGGGCTTCCGGGGGTTCTTCCTGGACACCACCGACAGCCACCTGCTGGCTCTGGGAAAGAAGCCCAGGGAGCGCCAGATCTGGGAGGCGGGGCTGGTCAAGTTCATCAAGGCCCTGGGCAAGCGGTTTGGCGGGGGCAGGATCCTGGTCAACCGGGGCTTCGAGGTGCTCCCCAGGGTGGCCAAGGTAATCCACGGCGTGGTGGCCGAGTCGCTCTACGCCGCCTGGGATCAGGAGAGCAAGCGGTTCGCCCATGTGCCCGCCCCGGCCCGCCGCTGGCTGCGAACGCAGCTCCGCCTGGCCCGGCGCCTGGGCCTTCCTGTGACCGTCATTGACTACCTGCCGGCGGAGCAGCGCCACAAGGCCCGCGCCACGGCCCGCCGCATCGCGGACGAGGGCTTCGTCCCCTGGATCGCCTCCCCCCTTCACGACACCGTGGGGCTCGGCCTGGTGGAGCCCTTCCCCCGGCGCGTGCTGGTGCTCTACGATGGTTCGGAGACGCCCGTGGAGGAGGGAGACTTCCACCAGAAACTCGGGGTGGTGCTGGATCACCTCGGCCTGCTCCCCCATCACCTGGACGTGCGCGGCCCCCTGCCCTCACTGGCCGTGAGGTTGCACCACCGCTACGCCGGCATCTTCCTCTGGGTGCGCTCCTCCAGGCTCAAGGACGGCCAGCGGCTCAAGCGGTGGCTGGGACAGCAACTCCACCGGCACATGCGCGTCGTTGTGTTCGGCAGCCTGGGCTTCGAGCCTGACGCCGGGTTCCTGGACCTGCTCGGCCTGGCCATGGCCAACGATCCGCCCCGCGCCCCGATCACCGTCCGCCGCATGAAGAAGGACGTGGTCGGCTTCGAGGCCCAGCCCCGCACCCTGGCCCGCGACCTGCTCCCCTGGCGGACCCGCTCCCCCGAAGTGGAGAGCTGGCTGGAGATGGAAGACGCCGAGGGCCGCCGGCTGGACCCGGTGGTGGTGGGGCCGTGGGGCGCAATGGTGCAGCTCCCCATGGTGTTCCGGTATGGCCGGGGCTCCAGCCCGCGCTGGATCGTGGACCCCTTCACCCTGGTGCGCCGCAGCCTGGACCTGCCCGACGACCTGCCGGTGCCGGACCTGACCACCGAAAACGGCAGCCGCCTGCTCACCACCCACATCGACGGGGACGGCTTCGCCAGCAAGTCAGAGTTCCCCGGCTCGCCCTACGCCGGTGAGTCCCTGGAGAAGCGCATCCTGCGCCGCTACCGCGTGCCCACCACGGTGTCCATCGTCGAGGCCGAGGTGGGGCCCAAGGGGCTATACCCGGGAGCGTCCCCCAGGTTGGAGCGCATCGCGCGCAGCAACTTCAGCCTCCCCCATGTGGAGATCGCCAGCCACTCATTTAGCCACCCCTTCAGCTGGAAGGGGGCGACCCACGGCACGGGCGAGGCGGGGCATTACGGCCGCCACCTGCCGGTGAAGGGCTACAAGTTCAACCTGGAGCGCGAAATCAAGGGCTCGGTGGCCTACATCAACGAGCGCCTGGCGCCGGCAGGCAAGCGAGTGAGGGTCTTCCTCTGGACCGGCGACTGCTTCCCCACGGCCAGGGCGCTGGAGCTGACCCGCGAGCTGGGTCTGTACAACGTCAACGGCGGGGACACCAACATCACCATGGCCGATCCGACCCTGACCAACGTCTCGCCCCTGGGACGTGAGCTGCCCGGCGGGCACTTCCAGGTGTACGCCCCCATCATCAACGAGAACGTCTACACCAACCTCTGGCGGGGCCCGTACTGGGGCTACCAGCGGGTCATCGAGACCTTCAAGCTGGTGGACAGCCCCCGGCGGCTCAAGCCGCTCAGCATCTACTACCACTACTACTCGGCCACCAAATCTGCCTCGGTGCGCGCCCTGGAGAAGGTCTATGACTGGGCGTTGAAGCAGCGCCCCCTGCCCCTCTGGATAAGCGAGTACGCCGCCCGCGCACAGGCCGCGCGCAGGGTCACCCTGGCCCGCAGGCTGGAGGGCGGCTGGGAGCTGCGGTCGCCGTCGGGCTTCCCGCGCACGGTGCGGCTCACCGGCGGCGCCTGGCCCGATCTGGCCGCGTCCCGGGGAGTGGCCGGTGTGCGGGACCTGCCCCAGGGGCGCTACGTGCACCTGAGAGGCGGCGACAGGGTCGTGATCAAGACCAGCGCGTCCGCCCCTGAAGGCCACGCCCACCTGGTGCGGGCCAACGCGCCGATCCTCCGCTGGCAGCGGCGCGGGCGCAGGCTGGCCTTCCGGCTCAGGGGCCATGTGCCGGTTGAGGCGACCCTCGGGGCGGTCGCCCCGGAGTGTGTGATTGAACGCGGCGCGCCCGCGGTGAAGCGCGACGGCGCGCGCATGACCTTGAACTTTTCGGGGAAGGATACCGGTGAAACGATCCTCGCCTGCCCAGAGTAAGCCCGGCAAACGCCCGGGCGAGCCGGGGCAACGCAGCAGGCTGCTCCGGCCAACCACGCTGATCCTGTTGGCGGTGGCGGTGGGGATCATGCTCCTGCTCCTCTTCCCCAAGGTGGACTTCAGCGACCCGGCCCTCTCCGCCGAGCCCAACGAGCTGACCACTGGCTACCTGCGGGTGATGCTGCGCAGCCGCCCTGACGACGCGCGCCTGCGCCTGCTGCTGGCCAAGAACCAGCTGGCCCTGGCCCGGCTCCAGAAGTGCCGCAAGACGCTGTTGCCGCTGCTCGAGATGGGCGGCGGGGTGGGCCGCAAGGCGCGGCTGCTCGACCTGGAGGTGACCAAGGCCCTGTACCATGGCAAGGAGGGCACGCCCGAGGGGAAGCGCCTGTTCGCCAGGGCCAAGGCCCAGCTGGCCGCTCTCCGCAACGAGAACCTGCGCCCTTCGGAGCTGCGGCGCCTCACCCAGATAAGCCTTGAGCTGGGCCTGCCCGGCATCACCGGGGAGCTCTTCGACCGCCTGGCCGCCTCCGATCCCGAGGACCGCCCCAACCGGTACGCCACCGCAGCTCGCTGGTACCTGGCCGCCGGCCGCTACTCCCTGGCCGCGCGCGCCCTGCTGCGTGCCTCCATCACCGCGAGGAAGCCCGCCCACCGCCTGGCCCACGCACTCAAGGCCGTGGACGTGTGGGTGGGCGCCGGAGATCCCAGGCGGGCCCTCCTGCAGGCCCGCTCCCTCATGCCGCGTTTCCCGGGCGAGGTGCTGCTCATGGAGCGGACCATCGCCCTGGCCCGGGCCACCGGCCACAACCGCCTCGCCTTCCAGCTCAACGCGGAGCTGCTGAAGAAGAGCCCCCGCAGCGAGCTGCTGATCACCCGGCACATCGCCCTGGCGCGAATCACGGAGCAGCTCGCCCTGGCCCGGCAGCTGAACCTCGGCTTGCTGCTGCGGCGGCCCAACGACCGGCGCCTCCTCGCTCGTCAGATCGACCTGGACCGCACCGCCGGGGACAACGACGCGGCCTACGCCATGGCGCGGCGGCTGCACCGGCTCCAGCCCGCCAACAAGAACACCAGGCGTCTGTTGATCCAGCTGGCTCGCTGGACCGGGCGTCCCGATGAGGCCCTGGACCACCTGGTGTGGCTGGCGGAGCAGGGATCCGCGGCAGCATCCAGGGAGGCCTTCAAGCTGGCCGGCGAGCTGAAGCGGCCCCGCGTAACCGCCCACCTGCTGCGCATGCACCAGGCCCGCCGGCTGCTCACCGCCAGGGAGATCGCTCGGCTGGTGGCCGCCCTGGAGGCCGCCGGCGAGCCGGAGAAGGCCGTGGAGGTGCTGAAGGAGCGGCTCAACGCGCTGCCCAGGGAGGTCCCGAGCTGGCAGCTGCTGGCCGAGCTATTCACTCGCCTGGGGGACTACCCGGGCGCCCTGGCAGCGTCGCGGTCCTTGACCAAATTCCAGGGCACCACCCGCGACGAGATCGTGCGCCAGGCCCGGCTCATCTGGATGCAGGGCCGCCCCGGGGCCGCCCTGGCCCTCATGCGCGGGTATTCCAGGCGGGCGGACCGCAAGGACGGTGAGTTCTGGCAACTCATGGGCGAGCTGGCCTGGGACCAGGGCGAGTCGGAGGAGATGCTCCAGGCGTACCTGAACCTCTTCCAGCAGGGTGAAAAGAAGCCGAACCTGAAGCTGGTTGAGCGGCTGGTGCACGCGGCGATCCTCGAGGGGCGCCTGCGGGAGGCCGTGGCCGTGGGCTGGGCCGCTCAGGAGAAGGTGGGCAAGCCGTACCCGCTGTTTCAGGCCCTCTACGCCCTGATGGAGGCCGGCCAGTGGAAGGAGATGGACCGCCACCTCAAGCGGTACGGCAAGACGGACGGGGCCGCAGAGCAGGTGGACTACTGGCTGCTGGTCGCCCGCCTCTCTCAGAAACTGGGCAACCCCAAGCAGGCCAAGGCCGCCCTGGAGCGGGCCATGGCAAAGTCCCCTGGCTCCCGCGCGGTGCGCCTGGCCTGGATCTGGCTTGCCATCGATCATGACCAGGGCAAGGTCCTGCGCCAGGCCCTCAGGGACTGGGCCGACACCGCGGCCATCGACCAGGAGTACTGGGTGCCCTTCGCCGTGGCGTACGGCCGCCTCAAGGAGCCCCACAACGCCATCGAATGGTGGAAGCGCCTGGCCGAGCGTAACCCCCACGACATCCAGTACATCGCCTCCTACGCCGACGCCCTGGACCTGGCGGGCCGGCCCACCGAGGCGTGGCGCCTGCGGCGGTACGTGATTACCCGCCTCAAGGGGCGCGCGGTGGACACCCTGGCCCGCTTTATCAAGAAGGCCAAGGCCGGGGCCGAGGCCCGCCGCACATCCAGCTACATGGCCAACATGCGCGACACCGTCATCGCCTTCGGCCGGGTGATCTGGCAGCTGCGCGGGCAGGAGCTGGCCCGCCGCTGGTTCCACCCGGTGATGCACTACGCGTGGTTCGACCAGACCGTGCAACGCTTCGCGGTGACCTGGCACCTGGCCCAGAACAACCTGGGCAGGGCGCGCACCTGGCTGACCCGCCAGAAGGAATCAGGCCAGGAGCCTCCCGCGCACCAGCGCCTGGCCTTCGCCCTGGCCGAGGCTGACGGCGGCGCCCTGGCCGACCTGCTCGGCTCCGGGGACTCCGACCTGCCGGTGATGTCCCGCGTGGGCACCCTGGCCAGTCTGGGCCGCTACCGCAGCGCGTTGAAGCTGGCCAAGGCCCACGCCCGTACGGTCAATTACCCGTCCGACGCCCAGGTGGCGCAGATCGGCCAGACCCTGCTCTCCCTGGAGCGGGCCGCGGGCAGCTGGGTTCAGTCCAGCGCGGGGTGGACCGCCATCGGCGGCGTGGACCAGCTCTCGGTGAAGATCGCCAGCCAGATCCAGCTGGGAGACTTCGCGGTGGAGGGGCTGGCCGAGCACCAGAGCCTGCTGCTCACCCCGGACACCCTGCTCATGGGCGGGTCCTTCGAGCGGTGGCATGTGCGCCTGGGCGGGGCCTACATCCAGCGCGACTGGAAGGCCCGCGTGAGCCTGGGCGCCAACATCCGGGACACGGGCGACGCCACCTTCTCGCCCGGGCTGTTGCTGGAGTACCGCCCCTGGTCCGCGGCCCTGGTGCAGGTGGAGGGCGTGTACGGCGAGCTGGCGGACGACACCGCGGCCCTGCGCCTGTACGGCCTGCGCTCCCGGGCCATGGCCCGCCTCCAGTGGGCCATCACCCGCCGCTTCGACCTGGACCTGGCCGCTGGCTGGGCTCACCATGCGGTGGCGGCCACCGGGGAGTTTGTGGGGCAAGGCGTGTCCGGACAGGGGCACCTGGCCTACGCCATCAGCCTGCTCAACCCCCTGCTCCGGGTACGGGTGGGGGCCAACGGCGGTCACAACTGGCTGGCGCCGGAGATCCCCGCGGGGCTCGCAGCGCGGCTCCGGACGGGCGCCACAATGGCAGCGGTCCTGCCCGATAAGTTCTTCACAGCCGGCGCAGGTGCTACAATTGCACAAGTTTTGTTGGGTGGCTGGAACCGCCCGGGAACACAGCTGCGTTGTCAGCTTGACGCCTGGGTCGGCTACTGGTGGCCCGAGAATCTGCTGACCTACCGGCTCGAGGCGGGCCTGGTCTGGAGGTTCCTCGCGCGCCATCAGCTGCTGGTGGGATTCAGCTACGGAAATCAACAGGGAGCCACCGCAGGGCAGCCCAGCGCTGCCGTGGGGTTGAAATATGAGTACCGTTTCGCAAAATAGCCGACGCCTGAGCGTGGCAGTCATCCTGGCTGCTGTACTCCTGTGCGCCGGCTGTCCCGTGCGTTCGGTACACCGCACCGTGTCGCTCAAGAGCAAGGCCAAGTGGGTGCTGCTTCCCCTGCTCAACCACAGCCAGACGCCCCAGGCCGGCGAGCGCGCCGAGGCTATCCTGGAGACCCTGCTCAGGGCCCAGGGCATCGCAAACCTCGTGCAGTGCCCGGCCGAGCAGATGAACGGCGAGCTGCCCGAGCTGCGGGAACGCCGCCGCCTGGACAAGGGCGTGGCGTGGGCGCGCAAGAACCGCTTCAGGTACGGGGTGACGGGCTCGGTTGAGGAGTGGCGCTACCGCGGCCTCGACGGGCAACCGGCCGCGGGCCTCACCGTGCGGGTCATCGATCTCGACAGCGGCAAGGTGGTGTTCAGCGCCTCGGGCGCCAAGGCGGGCTGGGGCCGCGACACCATCAGCGGCGTGGCCCAGAACCTGCTCGAAGACCTGACCAGCCACCTGCGGCTGCAGAACTAATTGCTCGAAAAAAAACGGCCAGATGAGATTCAGGAACCCCTGCCCTGGGTGGGCTGGATTGAAACCACCCTGGTCACCGCGGCGGTCACCCTGCTCGGCGCCTGGCTCCGCCCCACGGATCCCTTCTTCATCGCGGCGCCCTTCCCCTGGACCATCCTCGCCCCGCTGCTCACCGGGTTGCGCTACGGCTTCGCCCACGGCCTGACCAGCGCCCTGATCCTGATCATCACCCTCGCCTCGGCCTGGCGCCTGGAGTGGCTCGCCCTGCACGGCGGCTTCCCCATGGAGCTGGCCGTGGGGCTGCTGGCCGTGGGCATGCTGGCCGGGGAGTTCGCTGACACCTGGCGCCGCCGGCTGCTCTGGTTCAACTCGGTGAACCGGTACCGCCAGAACCGCCTGGACGAGTTCACGCGCGGCTACCACCTGCTCAAGGTTTCCCATGACGCCCTGGAGCAGCGGGTGGCTGGCACCACCCAGAACCTGCGCGAGGCGCTCTCCACCCTGCGCGGCGAGTTTCTGCACTCGGGCCGGGACGACAACCTCCCCCTCTGGGGGTTCGGCGCCAGGGTGCTGGACCTCTTCGCCCGCTACGGCTGGGTGCAGGTGGCCGCGCTTTACCGCGTGGAGGACGGCCGCCTGGATCCGGAGCCGGTGGAGGTGCTGGGCGAGGCCGGCGACATCCGCACCGACGATCCACTAATTCAGGAGTGCCTGCGCGACGGCAAGCTGGTGAGCATCCAGGGGGACGCCGGGGAGGCGGGGGATCGCACCGGCCTGCTGGCGGCCATCCCCATCGTGGACGTGGAGGAGAAGGTGTGGGCCGTGGTGGCCGTGCGGCAGATGCTCTTCGTGGCCTTCCAGGGCGACAACCTGCACCTGCTGGCCATCATGGGCGGCCACATGGGCGACATCTTCACCTTCGGCACGCGCATGATCCAGGGGGACACCCCGGGCGTGCGTGAGTTCCGCTCTCAGCTGCTGCGTAGCCTGTCCGACCTGCGCGGATACGGCCTGCCGGTCTCCCTTGTCTCGTTGATCATGGAGGACGAGAGCAACCGGGAGGCCCTGGCCTCCAAGATCCTCCACCAGCGGCGCGGGCTGGACCAGGCGATCCTGTTTCGCAGGCGCGGGGACGGGGCCCCGGTGATCCTGATGTTGCTCAACCTCACCGATGAGGGAGGCATGGAGGGGTACATGACCCGGCTCCAGGCCATGCTGGAGCGTGAGCACGGGGGGACGCCGAAGGAGCTGGGCGTGTCGGTGCTGGGCCGCGGGCTGACCCGGGACCACAAGGCGGACCTGCTGCTGGACGATATCTTCGCCGCGTGCGACGTGGCGCCGCCGGAGGCTTAGCGAGTGAGCGAGCAGGATAGCGTCAAGCTGGAGGGGCCGGGGCCGCGGTTCAGCTGGCGCCGCTGGGCAGGGCCCCTCCTGCTCCTGGCGCCCGGCGTCTTCCTGGAGGCCGCCTCCGTCGCGGCGCTCCTGCTCAGCCACGAGCCCCTCAGGCGGCTGCCGCTGCTGGCCGCGTCCCATGGCGTGGCCTGCCTCCTTGTGGCCCTCTGCGCGCGCTCATGGATACCGGCCGCGTTACGGGGCACCCCCTGGCGCGCCCTCTCCCTGCTGCTCTGTCTCTGCCTCTTCCTGCCCGGCATCGGCATGGCCGGCGTGCTCCTGTTGCTGCTGCCCGCCCTACACCGCGCGGGCAAGGAGGAGGAGCTGCCCTGGGGGCCCACCGAGTTCCCGGAGCTGCCCACCGCGCCGTTCAAGGTGAGCGCCCAGCCCATCTACATCGCTGTCGGGCTGGTGGGCGTGCTGCGCCACAGCGATGACCCTGCCCTGCGCCTCAAGGCGGTGATGGCGAGCCGGCAGATGCCCGACCGCCTGGCCATCCCGATCCTCGACATCGCGCTCAAGGATCAGGTGGACGATGTCAGGCTGCTGGCCTACTCCATGCTCGACGGCAAGGAGCGGGTAATCTTCGAGCGGATCAAGGCGCTGGATCTCAAGCTGGGCGAGCTGGGCGGCGGCGCGGAGCGGGAGCGCGGGTTCATCCACCTGCGCCTGGCTCAGGAGTACTGGGAGTTGGCCTACCTGGGGCTGGCCCACGGCAAGGTGCTGCTACATGTGCTCTCGCAGGCTGAGGAGCACCTCCAGGCCGCCCTGGCCGTCGATCCCCATGATCCTGGCGCGCTGTTGCTGCTGGGCCGGGTGCACCTCAAGCGGGGCGACGCCGAGGACGCGGCGGCCTGCTTCCGCAAGGCCAGAGACTCTGGCATGCCCGGGGAGGTTGTGGCCCCCTACCTGGCCGAGGTGGCGTTCATCGCCCGGGACTTCCAGGCCGTCCGCCGCCACCTGGGGCAGCTGAGCACCTCCGCCGCCACCAAGAGCCCCATGGCCGAGGTCGTGCAGTTCTGGGACGTCACTTCTGGAGCATGAAGGTTTCATACTCCAGCTGGTCCAGGCGGCGGAGCAGGATCAGCAGGCCGATGAAGGTTGTCGTGGTGGTGGCCATGGCGTAGCCGTAGCCGTAGAAGGCGTAGTCCATGCGGATGGTGATGCTGGTGAAGAGGATGTTGCCCGCCAGGAAGGCGAGGTTGATCAGCAGGGCCGAGCGCCGGTAGTCGAAGTAGAACACCGCGTTAAGCACCCCGAGCAGCACCATCTGCATGCCCACCCCCACCAGGTCCACGTTGAACAGGGGCAGGTAGAGCCGCGAGATGCCGATGGCGTCCAGGAGCCTCGGGCCAGCCAAGATCAACACCAGCGCGGTCATGCCCTGCACCTTGAAGATCTGGTAGATGCCCTGGCGCAGGGCGAAGATCATGCCCTCCTTGAGGGTATAGATCCGCTCCAGGCTCTCCCCGCCTCGTACCGCGTCGTAGAACAGGTCGTACTTCTCGGCGAAGTCGGTCTCCATACGCATGAGGAACACGCCCATGCCCGGGATGATGGATAGGTAGGCCAGGAAGATGGGCAGGTCGTAGATCAGCGAGGCGCGCAGGGGGCCGATGATCTGCTCCGAGGTCTCCGGGGTCATCCAGAAGATGAACTTGTCAGCCCAGATGGCCAGGTTGTTGAACAGGCCTGTGAGCAACAGGCTGTAGAAGGACTTCTTCCGGTTCAGGAAGGAGTAGGACACAAGCTCGCCCTCGGTGAAGGCTGGATATTGCAGCACGATGAGGGCCAGCAGCACAAAGAAGATGGCGCCCTGGGCCACCGTGAAGCCGGCCAGCATGCCGATGAGGCCGTAGCCCCGCAGGGAAAAAGAGACGGCAGTGGCCAGGCTGTAGCCCAGGAAGAGCACCAACAACACGGCCTTGTACGCCTTCAGGCCAGACAGGAGCACCACCACGATCCAGAGGTCGCAGAGGCAGACGTAGCACACCGCCATGCATGCCTGGTACAGCAGGGGCTGCTCCTGAAAGACGGTGGCCACAGCCAACAGCGCCAGGCAGCCGCTCACCGCCGTGGTGATGGTCAGGGCGCCCAGCAGGTTGGGCACCACCACCGCGTCCTCTTCCTCGAACAGCCTGTCCGCCACGAAGCGGGTGAACATGAGCTGCAGCACGCCGGTGAGGATCAGGGAGCCGGCCATGAGGTAGGTCACCGACACCGCGTACTGCTGCACCTCCAGGGCCGGGATGCCAGCGTCGAGGCAGAACTTACCGGTGAGCAGGACCCCCATGATGGAGACCACCCACGGCCCGGCGCTGATCATGCCAGCGTAGCCGTAGCCGCGCAGGATGCCGCCGAAGCTCTCCGTGCGGAGGTGCTTACGAAGCTCGAAGCCTATCGCGCCCAGGGGATGCCTCCAAAGCGTTGCCGTATATCTCCCGGTAGTTCTTGAACAGGAGCGGCTCGTTGTAATACTTCTCCACCCTGGCGATGGCCGCCCGCTGGGCCGAGAACCAGGTTTCCTCGTCGGACAGAAGCTCGATGGCCGCCTCGGCCGTGGCCTCCGGGCTGGCGATGGGCACCACCCTGCCCGCCATGCCCAGGGCTCTATCCTCCTCGGTGCGCCCCTCGATGAGCTCCCGGCAGGAGCCCACGTCCGTGGCCAGGCACGGCACGCCGGCGGCGAAGCCCTCCAGGGTCACCAGCGGCTGCCCCTCGCTGATGGAGGTGAGGATGTTGATCCCC
>CAZCFB010000119.1:1366-12092 GCA_964497805.1 uncultured Kofleriaceae bacterium | reverse complement strand
GACGAGTCGAGGCATGTCTGGCTCCTTGCTCGTGAGATTACACCATCCAGTCTAGAAGGAGGATCCAGGCCCCTTGAGGAACTCGGCCTCCTCCTCGGTGGTGTCGCGGCCGAGCAGCTCGTTGCGGTGGGGGAACCGGCCGAAGCGGGCCACGATGTCGCGGTGCATGCGGGCGAACTTCAGGTTGCTCGTGATGCGCGCTCGTCCCTCCTCGGGCAGCTCCCGGGCCAGGGCTGCGAAGAGCTCCACACAGAGGTCCTGGTGCTCCAGCTCCTCGCTGTGCATCAGAGGCAGGTAGTAGAAGGCCCGAAGGTCCGTGGGCAGGGCGCGGTCCATCCCACGCTTGATGCCGCCCAGGGCCGCGGCCACTGCCTGGTGATCCTGGGCGAACATGTCGCCGGTGTCCCGGAACATGTTCCGGGAGAACTGGTCCAGCACGATGATGTAGGCCAGGCGCTCCCGAGCGCTGTCCAGCCACCCCTCGAGCTCCCCTTCGGTGATGGACTCGTGCAGCTCTCCGAAGCGGTCGCGCAGGGCGGCGTCGAACTCAGGGTCCTTCTTCCACCAGCGCGCCGCGCGATCGTCCGGGCTCTGGCCCAGCTCGTCCACCATGCCGAACCAGAAGGAGAGGACCTCCAGGGCCCTTCGGTCCTCCACCGGTGGCAGCGGGTGACCGAAGATGCCGGCCGAAGCGCTCTCGCTCATGGGGCGGCGGGACCGGGGCGCGCGCTCGCGCACGGCCAACTCCAGGGGGAGGCTGTCCGGATCGCCCGGGTACCCAACGGCCAGGGCTGAGACCGGGGTGAACGAATCGGGCACCTCCAGCGCCTCGCGGGTGGCGTCCACATCGAAGCCGGCCATGGGGTGGACCTGCAGGCCCATGGCCATGGCCTGGGTGATCAGCTGCGAGGTGGCCAGGCCGATGTCGTGCCAGGCGTAGCGGTTGTGCTCTCTGGTCTTGGAGAAGTTGTCGCCGGCCAGGGTGAAGATAAGGGCGCCGGCCCTGGCCGCCCACACCTGGTTGGCCGGGGTGAGGCAGCCGACCAGGTGGGCGAACGCCTGCTCCTCTTCCCGTCGCGCCACCACGAAGCGCCAGGGCTGCTCGTTGAGGCAGGAGGGGGCCCAGCGGGCGGCCTCCAGCAGGGAGGCCATGTGCCGCGCGGTAACGGGCGCGTCGCCAAAGGCACGCGGGCTCCAGCGGCGGCGGATAAGGGGATGGATCTCATACAGAGGGGCTGCGTCTTTCAGGTTCATATTCACTCCTCGATGGCTCCGTGAAAGCATGGACCGGAACCATGAAGGAGGCCACGAGACGCGTGGCAAACCGGCCGATAGCCGCAGCAATGCGCCATGGGCCTCCTGGCCCCTGGCGCATTGCTGAAATACAATGGCGGCGTGGCTGATGAGATAGACCTTGCCGGCGAGGTGATCGGCGGCAACTACCGGGTGGTGCGGCGCCTCGGCAAGGGAGGTATGGCTGAGGTGTTCCTGACCCACCAGGAGGGCCTGGCCGGCGTACGCCGTCAGGTGGTGATCAAGCGCCTGTTGCCCCAGTACAGCGACGTCTCCGACGTGGCCGAGATGCTGCTGGACGAGGCACGGGTGGCGGCCCAGATCACCCACCCCAACGTGGTGCAGATCTATGAGCTGGGGCGGGAGAGCGGCCAGTACTTCATCGCCATGGAGTTCGTGGACGGCTGCGACCTGGCGACCCTGGCCCGCCTGGAGCGGCACCGCCAGAGCCGCGTGCCCCTGCGCATCACCCTGCGCGTCATCGCAGAGGCGGCCATGGGCCTGGACTTCGCCCACCGCCAGGTGGGCATGGAAGACAGCCGCCCGCTGAACATCGTGCACAGAGACATCAGCCCCCACAACGTCCTGTGCAGCCGCGAGGGGCTGGTCAAGCTCACCGATTTCGGCATCTCAAAGTTCGTGGGCAAGACGCACCTGACTCAGGTGGGCGTGGTCAAGGGCAAGGTCCAGTACATGTCGCCGGAGCAGTACCGGGGCGGCGCCATCGACCACCGGGCCGACATCTTCTCCCTGGGGGTTGTGCTCTACCAGCTCACCACCGGCAAGCTGCCCAGGGTGGATGACCAGGGGCAGCTCGACATTCGCCGCGTGACCGAGGGGAACATCCCCCGCCCCAGCGAGATCCGGGACGACTACCCGGAGGACCTGGAGGCCATCGTCATGCGCGCCCTGGCCCACAACCCGGAGGAGCGTTACCCCGACGCGGCCGCCCTGCGCGACGATCTGCTGGAGTTCGCCCGGGAGCGGGATCTGCTGGCCTACCCGCGGGAGCTTGGGGATTACATCAACGAGATGGTGCCGCCCGTGTCTCGCGCCCTCAGAGCCACCCAGCTGGACGTGGTCCAGGGATCGACGCCTGGCGGATCGGGGCCCGGAGATGTGGCGAGGGCGGAGTTCGAGGATTCCATCCCCGGCGGCTCCCCCGAGGTGACCGGCCCGATCTATGTGGGCCTCTCGCTCAAGCGTGGTATCGAGGCGGCCGAGGCGGAAGGCACAGACATCCCGATCAATACCCAGGACATCGTGGATACGCGCCGGGCCACGGATCCAGGTAGCAATCCGGGCAGCGAGCCGGACAGCGAACCCGCCGTCCTCCCCGAGGAGGAGTGGACCCCTCTGCCCGAGGATCTGGTGAGTGATCCCGGCACCGAGGGGAGGGATGACCTCGTCTCCGGACGCGGGGAGGTCCTCCCGCCTCCGCCGGCGGCCGCGCGGCCCAGGGCAAAGAAGTCCAGCTCCGGGGATGATGTGGAGACGGCCAAGATGCCGCGCCCTGTGGTGCGCCTGGATGAGACGCCCACCAGGACCGCCCAAACCCGCACCGGCCGGAGCTTGCAGCAGCGATCCTCATTCCCGGCCACCTGGGTCGCCCTCGGCGCCATGTTCCTCGCCCTGGGTGCCCTGGCCTGGGTGCTGGTCACCCGCTACTTGGAGGTGCCCGGCATCGATGACGCCCAGCTGAGCGTCGCGCCGCAGCCGGCGCCGAGGCCAGCGTCCAGTCCACCTGCCTCCCGGACACCCACCCGCGGCGTGGTCCAGGTACACGCTTCCCCGGCCGAGGTCACGGTGCTGCTGAGCGGCAAGAAGCGGTGTGAGTCCACCCCTTGCCAGATCGCCGGGCTGGCCCTGGGGCAGGAACACACCCTGGAATTGAGCGCCCCGGGCCACCAGGTATGGACCCAGGCCGTTCTTCTGACCGCGGACGAACCCAAGCTCTCCATGAGGGTTCAGCTCACGCCCAGGCCGCCGCTTCATCCCGGAGCCTCCGGAACGGAGGCGAGGACGGCGGCCTCCCCCGGAGGGGCGCCGCGCGGGCACAAGCCTTCATCCAAGAAGCCGCCAACCGCCCAGCCGCAGCCCAAGCCGGTGGCCGAACAGCCGAAGCCTCAGCCCAAGCCGGTGGCCGAACAGCCGAAGCCCAAGCCACAGCCGGTGGCCGAACAGCCGAAGCCTCAGCCACAGCCGGTGGCCGAACAGCCTCAGCCTCAGCCTCAGCCTCAACCACAGCCTCAGCCTCAGCCTCAGCCCAAGCCAGTCGCCGCACAGCCGCAGCCGCAGCCGAAGCCACAGCCGAAGCCAGCACCCCCTCCCCCTCCGCCACCCCCGGTAACAACTGGGGACAAGCCTCCCGTCCGCGCCCATAACGTCAGCCCCGATCCCCGCGGCCGCACCGTCGTCGCCGTCGACGTCCAGCCCTGGGCCGAGGTTTCGCTGGACGGCAAGGTACGGGGCCACACCCCTCTGCAAATCACCCTCACCCCTGGCCGCCACACCCTGCGGCTGCGTAACCAGGCGGCCAGCTATGACAAGCGGTTCACCCTGAGTTTCAAGAAGGGGACCAAGACCAAGCTGATGGACTCGGCCATGTAACAGGCGGCCCCTACCTTTTGGTCCAAAACCCCTTTAAGATAGCCTCCGTGAAAACCGATCCCCAGCTCCGGCACCTGCCGGTCGGCATGCTCCGCCGTTTCCTCATGGAGCAGATGAGCCGCAAGATCGTCTGCGCGGCCGTGAGCGGCGCCCATGTGGGGGGCTACGACGCGCCAGACGGCCCGCTGGAGATCAAGGGGATCCATGTGGAGCCCACCGAAAACCTGGTGGGGCTGAGCCAGGCGCCCAAGTCGATTAACTGGGTGGGCGAGTACGAGGGCCACAGGGTCGACTTTGTCTCCGCCGAGGTGGGCCTGGTCTGCTCCGAGCTGCTCAAGGGGGACGGCTCCGTGCTGGAGCGAACCCTCAACCCCCTGCAGCTGGTGGACTCCGAGGACCTGCGCAGGCTGCGCCGGGTGGCGGAAGGCACAATCTGCCGCCGCTACTTCAACCACTACAACGACTTCGCCAGGGGCCTGCTCAAGGATCACGAGACCAACCCGACCCCCACCATACGCCGGGTGCTGCAGGCCTACCGCACCGCCCTCTCAGGTGTCCACCTGCTCCAAACCGGCGAGCTGCTGTTTCACCTGCCCACCCTGGCTCACTCCTACGGGCAAGACCGCCTGAGTGAGCTGATCTCCATCGCCCGGGGCGACGCCGAGGCGCGCCTGCCCGAGGGGAGCCACTGGATCAACCACCTGGCCCGCCTGCACCCCGCCCTGGAAAAGGCCGCCAACGAGAGCCCCCTCCCCCCCGATCCCCCCTACCCCGCCGAGGTTGAGGAATATCTGTTGGACATGCGGAGAAGGTTCTTCGACGCGCATACTGTGCAGTTCTAGAACGTAGACGTGACCGTCTACAGCACGCCGATCTTCACCACCTCTGCCCAACCCTCCAGCCCATTGGGCAGACGGATCCTCACCCACTGATCCGCCCTGGCCTGTAGGCGCACCTTGAACCCGGCGTGGAGCTTGAACGTCGACTTGGCGCTGGCGCTGGGCCCCTCCCGCACGTCCAGCTTGTCAGGCAGCACGATGCCGTGGGTCACATGCCGGTCCAGGTGCACCCGCCCCAGGAACAGGGCTCCGCAGAGCAGGGCAACCATGGCGACGAAGCTGGTCCCCGCCACCAACCCCGCGCGCAGGGGACCGGGCTGAACCTGGCGCAGCACGAGCATCAGCAAGAAGGTCACCCACCAGGCCGAGAGGAAGATCACGGTCCAGCTCTTCCCCTCCAGTGCGCTCACCGCCCGCACCCAGAACGGCTGCACCGTGGCGCCCTTGAGCTCGTCAGTGACCTTGGCCGCGGCCAGGCTCCGGCTGGCCTGGAGGTTGAACTGCGCGTCCTCGCCGCCCGGGTCAAGGGCCACGGCCCGTTCGAAGTGGTAGATGGCCGGCCCGAGCTTGCCCAGGCCGAAGTAGGCGCAGCCCAGGTTGTAGTGCAGGTCCTCGTGGTACAGAGGCACAGCCAGGATCCGCTCCATCATCTCCACGGCCTGGGCATACTTGCCCGCGTAGTGCGCCTCCACCGCCCGCTTGTAAGCCTGGTCGAGGGTCTCGGCCTGGACAGCCGGGCACAGCAGAAAAAGGGCCACCGCCGCCACAAGCGACCATCGCACCTTCATCAACGGCACCCCGTTCCTCATTCCCCGTTCCCCGTTCCCCGTTCTTCGTTCGTCTTCACCCTGATGATTCGATCAAGCAATTTCTTCGCCCGGGACAGCGTCCGCTCCATCTCGGCCGGGTCCGACGCCGCCGGGGTGAACCGGGCGAAGTCGCAGTTGTCCAGCTCCTGGAGCACCTCCTGACATAGCCCCTGGTCGAAGCCCGCGCCGTCGAGCACGCGCTCAAGCTCCTCGCGGGTCAAGCCCTCCACCCGGACCCCGAGCTTGTGATCAAGCAGGCCGTGCATGGCCGCGGCCACCTCCCCGAAGAAGGCGCCCTTCTCCCCCTGGCTCATGAGCTCCCTGGCCCGCTTCAGGTGCTCCCGGATCCGCCGCGCCGCCGCGCGTTGCTGCCGCCGCGGGGTCTCCTGACGAAGCCGGGTGCGCAGCCGTTCACCCCCGCTGATGAGCAGGAGCAGCAGCACCGGCGCCCCAAACAGCCCCCAGACCAGGCGGCTGCGCAGAGGCTCGAACCGCGCCCGGTGGGTCAGCGCCCGTGACGGACGCGGAGGCCGAACCGTGGGCCCGATGACGTTCTTGCGTGGGTCCTTCCCCGATCCCTGAAGGGACTCGGGCATGGGCCCGGTCACGGTGATGGGCAAGGGACGCGATCGGAGCACCCTGTACTTCCCCGCCCCGGGATCAAACGTGGGCACCGAGATGGACGGCACCTGGAGCTGCCCCGCGCGGGTGGGCATGAGCAGGTACTCCAGCCGCTTCTCGCCAAGCTCCAGGTTGTCGGTGACCTTGGGCTCGTACAGCTTGAACCCGGGCATCTCTACCAGGGGGGGCACCTTGAGCTGGCGCAGGTTCCCCTCGCCCCGGATGGTCATGGTCAGGGTCACGGCGTCGCCGCCCTTGATGCGATCGCGGTCCAGGGTGGCGGTGAGATCGTAGCGGCCCACGTTGCCCGGCACGAAGCCGGCCGGGCGCCCCTCCCGGGGCAGGGGGAGCACCTCGATCTGCAGCGGCTGGCTCGCAACATCCTCCTGGCGGGCGGCGAAGAACTGCCCCACCGAGAGCTTCAGCGCCATGGGCCCCACGGTGAGTGACCCGGACTTCTGCGCGTACAGGCGCTTGCGCGATAGCAGCGCCACGCTGAAGATGTCCCCCTCCACCACGCGCTGCTCGAAGGAGAGGCGGGTGGGCGACTTGTAGTCCTCGCTCCAGAACCCGTCAGTGGTGGGCTGCTTGCCCGGGTTGAAGCTGCGCAGCCCCAGGTTGCTGGCCACAAACAGGTGCCAGGTGACCAGGGCTGCCTGCCCCTGGTACACCTTGGGGGGAACGGCCTGAGCCACGACGAACACCTTGCGGCCCCGGTTGTCCTGAACCCCGGCGCCTGGATCATCCTCTGCGCCTGGCTGCCCTGGGGCGGGCCGCGAGGCGCCAGGCTTGACCTGCAACCGCTTTACCTGAGAGCGGATGACATCCCCCCCCATCATCACCGCCGCGGGGCCGATCTTGAGGCTGCCCTTCTTGAGGGGCGCCACCGTATAGATGTAGCTCTCGGTGCGGCGCACCTGCATGTTGACGATCTCGATGTTCTGGCTGGTCATGCCGGAGCCGAGCATGCGGAAGCCCTCAAAGGAGGGCGGCAGGTAGCGCTCGTAGCTCATGCGCCCGTTGATCTTGATCTTGACCTCTACCCGCATCTCCTCGCCCACGTAGGCGAGAGAGCGGTCCAGATCGATGGAAACCGCCGCCGCCTGGGCGGAGGCATGGCCCGCCCAGAGCATGGTCATGCAGGCGAGCAGCGTTCCTGCGATGTGGCGGCGGTCGAGCAAGCTTCCTTTACCAGTCCTTCTGTGTCCTGCGGCGCCCGCCCATCATACCCCTCAACCGTTGCCGCTGGAGGTTCTTGTCGTTGCGCTCCAGGGCGTCCAGCACCGCGTCCCGTTCCCTGGGCTGGGGCTGAGGCCGCTCCTTGTCCTTGTCGGAGCGCTCCTGCTTCTTTTTCTGCTTATCCTGCTCCTTCTGCTTGTCCTGCTGCTTCTGCTTGTCCTTGTCCTTGTCCTGCCCCTGCTTGTCCTTCTGGTCCTTCTTGTCCTGCTGCTTGTTCTTGTTCTTGTCCTTGTCCTTCTTGTTGTCCTTCTGGTCCTTGTTCTTCTTGTCCTGGTCCTTCTTCTTCTTCTCCTCCTCCTGGATGCGGCGCAGGGCCAGCTCCAGGTTCCACTTGGAGGGGACATGATCGGACCGAAGGCGGAGGCTGGTCTTGAAGGCGTCCGCCGCCTCCTTGTACTTCTTGAGCTCGAACAGGGTATTGCCCAGGTTGTAGAAGCCCTTCCCCTTGAGCGCGCGATCCGAGGCCGCGGTGGCCCGGGAGAGCGCCTCCCGCGCCTTGTCGAACTTGCCCAGCCGGTGCAGGGCCACCCCGCGGTTGTACTGCACCCCCGCCTCCTCCGGCAGCTCCTTGGCGGCCTGGTCGTAGTACTCCAGGGCCTCCTTGTACTTGCCCGCGCCGAGCTTGGCGTTCCCCTCCTCCACGTTGGTGTTGCTGCTCTGGAACGGATCGAACCCAAACAGCAGCGGCGCCAGCGAAACCAGCGCCAGGGTCATGAGTTGCCGCTTCATACCGACCTCCTCCCCCGCCGCCGTGTCCTCTCCGGAATGCACGCCTCCAGCAGGAGGAGCAGAAACCCGGGGAACAGGAACCAGGCGAACGCCTCGTCGTAGTGCTTGATCAGGCGGGCCTTGGTCTCGGCCTGCTTGAGCTTGCGCAGCGCCTTGAGGATCGGCTCCACCCCGAACCGCTTGGGGTCCATGGCGATGTACTTGCCCTTGGTGGCCGCGGCCACGGCCTTGAGGGTCTTTTCGTCCAGGCGGGTTGTGACGAAGCCGCCCTCCGGCTTCTTCAGGTAGCCCACCACCTTGCCCTCCTCGTCCAGCTCGGGCACAGGCTCCCCGCTGCGTGATCCCATGCCCACGGCGTACACGCGGATCCCCTTCTTGGCCGCCTCCTCGGCCGCCTTGAGCGGCTCGCTCTCGTGATCCTCACCGTCGGTGAGCAGGAGCAGAACCTGGGCCCGGGCGGGCCCCTTGCCGCGTACACCCGTGAGCAGCCGGGTCCCGGCGACGATGGCCTTGCCCAGGGCGGTGCCCCCCACCGGCATGTCCATGGGGCCCATGTCTCGCCAGAAGAGCTTGGCCGCGGAGTAGTCAGTGGTCAGCGGGTAGGCCACCGCGTCCCCGGCGAAGGCCACCAGGCCCAAGCGGTCGCCCGTGAGGCTGTCGATGAGCCGGTTCAGCTCGGCCTTGGCCCGCTCAATGCGGCTGGGGTAGGCGTCGCGGGCCAGCATGCTCTTGGAGAAGTCCAGGGCCACGACGATGTCGATGCCCACGCGGGGCGCCAGGGTGGACCGCTCCCCCGCCTGGGGCCGGGCCAGGGAGAGGATCACCAGGGCCAGGCCCAGCACCAACAGGATCCCCTTGAGCAGCCGCCGGGCCGGGCTCACCGACTCGGCCAGCTTGCGGATCTGGGCCAGGTGCCCCAGCCGGCTCAGGGTTCGCCGGCGCCAGTCGTGACGCAAAGCCAGCCCCACCACCAGCGGCGGGATCGCCAACAGCAGCCAGAGCAGGTGCGGGTTGGCGAACCTCATGGGAACTCCCTCAGCCGTGTGAGGCTCAACAGCGCCTCCAGGGCGAACAGCAGCAGGGCCAGGGCCACGAAGGGCTGGAACGCGTCCTCAAACACCGCGGCCACATCCTTGCGGGTGGTCTTCTCCAGCTCGTCCAGGATCGACTCGAAGTTCTTCTCCAGGGCCCGGGTGTCCGTGGCCAGGAACGCCTTGCCGCCTGTCTTCTGGGCGATGCTCTCCAGCAGCTTCGGGTTCACCGCGTGCCGGCGCTGCACCTGGATCGGCCGGCCAAACGGGTCGCGCCCCCCGGCGACCTGGTCGTCGCGGGGCCCCATCAGGATGGTGAACACCTTGACCCCCATGGCCGAGGCGTAGCGTGCCGCCTGGCTCGGGGTGACGTTGCCCGAGTTGTTGTTGCCGTCGGTGAGCAGGATGACCACGCGGCTCTTGGCGTCCGACTTGCGCAGGCGGGCCAGGCTCACCCCCAGGGCGTTGCCGATGGCCGTGGAGCTGCCGTCGATGAGGCCCAGGCGCAGGTCGGCCAGCATGGTGCGCAGCACCGAGTAGTCCAGGGTGAGGGGGCAGTGGGTGTAGGCGTCCTTGCCGAACACCACCAGGCTGATCTTGTCGCTGTTGCGGCGGGCGATGAAGGCGTCCACCACCCGCTTGGCCGCCTCCAGCCGGTTCGGATACAGGTCGGTGGCCTCCATGCTCTGGGAGAGGTCCAGGGCCAGCGCGATGTCGATGCCCTCCACCTCCACCTTGCCCCCGCGGTCCCGGGTCTGAGGCCGGGCCAGGGCCAGCGCGATCAGGACAAAGGCCACCACGCGCAGGATGGCGGGGAGCTGGTGCAGCCGCGCCACCGGCCCGCGCCGAAAGGCCGCCATGAGCGACGAGGTGCTGTGCTTCATGGAGGGCGCCCGCCGGCCACGCTTGAGCGCCAACACCCAGAACGCCAGGGGCACCGCCAACAGGAGCAGCAGCGCCCAGGGAACCTTGAACGCGAACTTGCCCACCTGCCCCAGAGACCAGATCAGATAAACAGCGGGCGGCACGCTCACCAAAATAGTGAGCATGGCCAACAGCGCGCGGTCCGATCCCTTACGCGGCATCCCCATCTCCCGGCGAAGGCACCACGGCGTCCGCCTGACGATCATTCCCCGTTCCTGGTTCCCGCGTCTCCTCCACGATCCCCCGAGCCTCCGCCTCCGCCTCCCTGGCGTGATCCGGATCCGGCACAAACTTGGCAAACTTCACCAGGTCGCAGTCGTTGTAGTACGCCTCGAAGCGCAATCGAAGCTCCGGCGCCACCCCCGCCCGCGTCAGGGCCTCCCCGATCTCGAAGGTGGTCATCTCCAGAGCGTCAAAGCTCCAGCGCCCGCCGGTGTAGCCCCGCACGATCTCGGACAGCTCCAGGTAGAGCTCCTTGAACCGCTCCTGGGCGATGAGCCCCTCCAGGTCCAGCGCGTCCAGGCGCTCCAGGGCGATGATGTGGGGCGGGATGGGGGGGGGCGGCGGCGCCTCACGGCGGCGGCGGTTGCGCAGGTGCCGGGCGAAGAGCAGGGTCGCGGCCCCCCCCCCC
>CAZCFB010000119.1:0-1356 GCA_964497805.1 uncultured Kofleriaceae bacterium | reverse complement strand
GTAATTGGAACCTGGCGTGATGATATAAAAATCAATCAGGACGGATGGAAGGCAACGCTGGAACACCGACACCGGCGGCTCCAGAGCCTTGAGCTTTGGCTGCGGCTCATTGGCCATGACGCTGGCGATCTTGATTGGCACCTCGGCGGTGGTGAGGGTGATCAGCTCCCCCCGCGACCCCAGGGCGGTGACCTCCACTGGCGGCAAGTTCAGATCACCCAGCTCATAGGCCGCCACCTTGAGGGTGAAGATGACCTCCACCTCTGGCATCTCCCCCTTGGCCCCCAGCTGTTTGGTGCTCTCACCCCGCGACAGCTCGCTGAACTTGTCCAGCTCCAGCTTGAGCGGCAGGTTCACCGAGATACCGGGCTTATGCCGCACCTTGATCTCAACCGTGATCGGGTCGCCCAGCTTGGCCTGTACTGGTTTTACCGTGGCGGAGATTTTAGGTTTCCAGGCGGGGCCTGCAGCCTTCGCGTCAGGGGCAGGCAGGATCTCGATGTCCGGGGTGGTGAGAGCGCCAGCGTCGACGTCGACGTCGACGGCCACACCCGCGTCCTGAGCCCAAACCTGCCCGCTGACGAGGAGCAGAGCGGCCATAACCCCTGCCCGCCTCACCGCCTCATCCTCCGCTCACGTGCCTTGAAGAAGTCCACCAGCGCCGACAGATAGGGGTTCTTCTCCTTCTCCGCCTCCGCCCCGGTGCGCACGTTCATGTGGTCCATCTTCAGCTTGCGGAATAGCCGCTGCCGTACCTCGCGAGCGTGGACCATGTAGTCGGCATACGCCCGCGCCTCCGGGCCGCCGCTGTCAAAGATCAGCTCCTCGCCGCTCTCCAGGTCCTGCAAGTTGATCAGGCCCAGCCGCGGCAGCTCCTCCTCCAATGCGTCGGTGATGGTCACCGGGATAAGGTCATGCTTGCGCGCCACCACCTTGAGGGCGTGCTCCATCTCTCGGGGCACCGCGTGGAGGCGGGGATTCGGCGACACCCCCTCCGGCGGCGGGCTGATGAAGTCGCTGAGCATGAACACCACCGCGCGCCGCTTGGTCACGCGCCCCAGGAACTGGAGCCCGGCGGCCAGGTCCGTGCGCTGGCTCTCCGGCTGGTAGCTCAGGATCTCACTGATCACGCGAAGCACATGCTTCTTACCCTTCTTGGGCGGCACGAACTTCTCCACCCGGTCGGTAAAGATGATCAGCCCGACTCGGTCGTTGTTCTTGATGGCGGAGAAGGCCACTACCGCCGCCATCTCCGCGGCCACCTCCCGCTTGATCTGCTCCCCGGTGCCGAAGAGGCTGGAGGCGCTCATGTCCACCACCAGCATCACCGTCATCTCCCGCTCCTCGACGAACTGC
>CAZCFB010000118.1:0-12157 GCA_964497805.1 uncultured Kofleriaceae bacterium | reverse complement strand
GGTGTCGCCCCGTGTGTAGAAGAACTCCCACAGCTTGGTGTCTTGCTGTTCGCTCTTCCTCTTGAGCAGGTCAAAGTGGCACTGGTACTCCACCTCCTGGAGCGCCATGAGGTCCACATCGTTTCGGTAGCGCGTCCATACCTGTGCCGCCGGCGCGTGGCCGGCTCCACACAGGAGGTTCTTTGTGTCCATGTAGACGTTCCAGTTGCCGAGGGTCGTCACCTGGGACCCCGTAGCGTCGTTCCAGACCCTGGGCGCGCCTGTTCGGTAGACGTCAGCGTGGATCGCCCCCACCCTCACGCGATATGTACCCTCGCCGGCGTGTGACGACAGAAAAATGGGGCTGGTGGTGCCGGATGCGCCGAAGTGTCCGCGGTAGCGGGTTGTGGAGTCCACGGTGCGGCTGGTGGTGCAAGCGGCATCCGCGCACAGGTCGAGGTTGGCCTGGAGCATGATGTCGGAGGCCGAGCTGCCCGAGTAGCGCGAGAACCCGCTGTCCCCCCCCCCGGAACGGGTCACGGACTGGTAGCCCACCCGGTCTCCCACGGCGACGCGAGTGGCATAGGACAGCTCCACCACAAGCGAACCCACGCCGGTCAGCCGCTGCGGTCCAAAGATCTCCTTGCCCTGATTGGGGAGGCTCAGGGACAGGGGGATGGTGGCGTGAAGCCGCCTCGGTCCCACCTTCAGATCTACAATCCCGCTCACCTGGCCGCGGGTTCCCACCAGGACCACCGACCGGGTGCTCGGCGGCGCCCCCTTGGGAGCCCGCACCTGCGCGGCGTGGCTGGTGTGATGATCCAGGACCCTACCCGGGGCGTCCGCCAGCAGGAGCAGGGTGGGCCTCAGCACGCCGAGGTCCGCCCGAGAGGGCCGCACCGCCGTGATGGTGGTCCCCCCATGGATGGCCATCCCACCCACCGGCGTCCCGGCGACAGGCACATCAAGGGCCAGCGCCTGGATCAGGCCCACACCGCCGCCGCTGGAGTCGCTGAGCATGACGTCCACCGTTCCCTCAGTTGTGGCGCGGGTAGGGTTCACCGGGGCAGGCTTCCGCCACACCTCCCAACGATATGTGCCACTGCTCGCCGGCCTGTAGGTCAGGTGGGAGCACCCCCCGGGGTAGGCGCTGCCGCCGTCGTCGTTTAGCGCGACGACCTTGCCCTGAGGATCCAGCAGCAGGAGCAGCGTGTCTTCCGCCGCGGTGCCATCGCATCCCTCGGCCCACAGGTTATAGGTGACCGTGGTCTTCAGGGACACCTGCCCGGAGCCGATTTGCGGCACGACGATGTTGCGGCTGTGAAAGGTATAGGGGCCCGGACCACCCGGACTGGACGCCGGCGTCATGAGGGAGGGGTCCTCCTCCCCGTCGCCCACGATGCCGAGGCATGAGGGCAACATCATCAGGACCGAGGCCGCGGCGATGCAGGTAGCGGAAAAACGGAGACGGGCCGGAGACGTACCGGTGGCGAGGCAGCTCATTGAGAGGCTCCTGTCTGGACGTACAAATGTCATTGCAGCGCGGTCGCCAACGGACGGTAGCTGGCTGCGAGAAAAGGTGGATCAGGCCGCTGAAATGCCTCGCGACCGTGCCTCCGAATTATGCACAGCCAGTGCCATGTTGTAATTTGGCGAAATAGCAGGACCTTCAGAATCCTGCAGGCGTTACCGGCCACTGCCATGGCCATCAAATCGGCAACTTGGGTCGCCGTTTATCCCCTTGTGAAGAGGGGTTGGCCGACCTTTATGTTCACAGTCTTGGCCATGTAACGCGCCTACCTGGAGAGGTCAGCGAAAACCAGGGCGGCGCGGGCCAGCTCCAGCTTATCGGTGGGCAAGGTGGCCTTGCTGGCCCGCACGGGCAGCTCGAAGGGGATCTCGCGGTTGAACGCGAAACTATCGCCCCCCTCATACGATGACGTCATCGCCGTGGCCACCCGCACGGCCAGCCGCGTGCTCAAAAACCTCACCACCATGGAAGACGACCTGGCCGATGACCCGACGAGGCTGGCGCACTGTTCGACTGTCGTCGACAAACCTGATCAAAAAAAGACCATTTGAGGACGTTGGGGAGGATTCGCGCCAGTTTCGCCACCCTTGACGGCCCCACCCCGGCGCGTGGTGGCTTACGCTACACACGCCGGCGGCGGAGGAGCACCACGAGCCACAGGATCAGCAGGAGTACCTGCGGGCGGCCGTGCCCTGCCACCCCGCACCCGTTGGTGACCAGCCCGGAGTATCTGCCCGGGCCAACGTCGCGCCGCCCACCTGCCCCCGGGGTATCCAGGGCAGCTGAATCCTTGATGCTGGGGACGCCTCGGTCCTTGTTCCCCGGAAGGAAGATGTCGTTGTAGGGCGGCGGCACGCTCTTGTCCGGCCCGGGCGGCGGCCCCGAGTCCGGCGGCTTGTTGAGGAATCCGCACTCACACCAGTCCGACTGGTGTGAGTTGACCTGCGAGCAGGAGATCGGGTTGTTGCTCTCCTTGACGCAGCCCGAGTCGCCGCCGAAGCGCTTGAGGCAGATCATGCCCGCCGCGGCGCAGAACTTCACGCAGCCGTCGCCGTTGGTGTAAACCCCCGCGCAGGTGGCTGACGACGAGTTGCACAGCTCGTATGAGCCGTTGTTGGATATCGCGGCGCATGGGCCGGACGGGGGTGGGCCCGTTTTGCCAGGGGGGGCCGCGCCACACTTGACCAGGGTGAAGGTGGTCATGTCCGCGCCATCCGAATAGCTGTCGTCCGTGCCGTCCAGCACCACCTTGCAGCTGCCGCCCTTCTGGCAGTAGTAGCTGCCGAGGTCCTTATAAGTGCAATTCGCGTTGGAGTTTTGGCTTATTGTGAGCTTCTTTTTTCCCCCGTTGTCGTCGTAAACATAGTAGTCCGCGTCCTGGGTCCGGTTCTTGGTCGCGCGGTAGCTGACGACCACCTTGTACCAGCCGGAGATGCCGATCTTCGGCTTCCAGGTGGCCGTGCCCCTTCGCGTCCCGTTGCCCACCGTGCGGCTCAGGTAGCGGAAGGTTTTGTAACAGGCACCGTGCGTGTAGGAGGTCCAGTTGTTGGAGGTTTCGGAGTAACCCGAGCCGGGGATGTCGTTGTCGACCTTGATGGTCACCTTGGGGCACTGGGCCTCGGCCTGTGCGTGGGGTAGCAGCAGCAGGAGCAGGAGCGCGGCCAGGCAGGGCAGGTGATTGCGGCGCCCTGACATTGCGGCCATGGCGGGGAGCCGCCGGAGATCCTGAGTCGTTTGAGGTTGCGGGTTTCTGATAGCTCCTTGGGTATTCATGTTCACTTCCAGACCAGGTCCGCCGTGGATCGCGGATCGCGGGTGTGCGTGTTGGAGTAGCTGGACGAGTCTTGTATTCAAGATCGTGCAATGTTCATGCCCCGGCGCTCAGGGCGGGCGGGGCTGGAGCGAGAACGACTCCAAACGGCGCCTTCGCTGCCCAGGGGGCGTTCTGACCGCATCCCACTCCACCGTGAGATACATCTCGAAAGTGGGGACCAGGCTCCCGGATATGGGGGAATGACTCCCATCGCGTGGCACAATCGGGGCTGAGGCAGGACGCCCGGGCGGTGATCGCGGCCGGGCCGAGGGGAGACAGGACAGGAGGAGGTCATGAACATCGTCGTCATCAACGGGAGCCCTTCCGGACAGCGCGGCATGTCCGCTCACTACACCAGCTACCTGGCCAACCGGTTCCCGGAGCACCGGTTCGAGGTGCTGGAGGTGGCCAAGAAGATCCACCTCCTCGAGCGGGCACCGGCGCGCCTGGACGCCGCCATGGGGGCCCTCGCCGCGGCGGACGCGGTCATCTGGTGCTACCCGGTCTACTTCATGTTGGTCTCGGCTCAGCTCAAGCGCTTCATCGAGCTGTTGAGCGCCCACGCCGGCGCCGCGGCCCTGGCCGGCAAGCCGTGCACCGCCATCTCCTCCTCGGCCCACTTCTTCGATCACACGGCGCACGACTACCTGGCCGGGATCTCCTCTGACCTGGGCATGCGCTTTGTTCAGGGCTTCTGCGCCGGCATGGGCGACCTGCTCGAGGAGCAGGGCCGGCGTGACCTGGAAGGCTTCGCCCGCGACTTCATCGCGCGGGCCGAGGCGGGCGAGCCTGCCGCGCCCGCCGTACCCCCGGTGCGCTGGGAACGGCCGACCTACGAACCACCCCTGCCTGACCCCGCGCCCAAGGCGGGCTGCCAAAGGGTGGTGGTGATCACCGACGCGGGGGAGGAGGACCAGAACCTGCAGCGCATGATCGAGCTGTTCGAAAGGTCGGTGTCCCTGCCGGTGGACCGGCTCGACCTCAACGAGCTGCATGTGGTCGGCGGCTGCCTGGGCTGCATGCGCTGCGCGGACGAGGGAGAGTGCGGCTACAAGGACGACTATGCCGAAACCTTTGAACGACTGGTCAGGCCTGCGGCGGTGGTCATCTATGCCGGCGCCGTCCACGACCGTTTCCTGTCGGCCCGCTTCAAGACCTTCCTTGACCGCTACTTCCGCAACGGCCACCGGCCGCTTGAGGAGCGTCAGGCGGTGGGCTACCTCATTTCAGGGCCCCTGCGCCAGCTCGGGCCCATGAACGAGGTCCTCGAGGCGCACGTGCAGGTTGGCCACTGCCACCGGCTTGGCCTGGCCACCGACGAGGACGCGGACACCGCAGCGACCACGGCCCGCGTCCTCGAGCTGGCCGGCGCGGCGGAGCGGTGGTCGGCAGATCCATGGTTCGCCCCGCAGACCTTCCTCGGGGTGGGCGGCGGCAAGGTCTTCCGTGACCTGGTGTACGAAAACCGGGGCCTGATGCGCGCGGACCACCACTTCTATCAGGACCACGGCATGTACGACTTCCCCCAGTACAAGCTGGGGAAGCGCCTGTTCATGGGGCTGATCCTGGTCTGCAAGCGGATCCCGTTTCTGCGCCGGCGGCTACTCAAGGTGCTGCTCAAGGGCAAGATGAGGCCCTACCTGGAGATCACCGAGTCGTCAGCCGGGAGCTGACCCGCTTCCTCCGGTGCCGGGGGTTTTCGGTTTTTCTGGGTACTCCGCTGCCGACCAGTCAGAGGTCAGGATCGTCCTCGGCCCCCCATTTGCCTGGCCCACGGTCGGTCGGCGGTTACATTTCATCGACCAATCTCGGAGGCAAAGATGAGTGGAAAAGGCACCGTGGACACCTCCTGGGTTCTGACGACCCCACCTGGCAAGAGCGAGTACCAGATCTGGATGGACACGGAAAAGGACGTTGTCCACTGCCAGGTTGGAAAACTTGGCTTCATTATCGCCCCTCGGCCGTCGAGGATGTCTACGCCATGCTCCAATCACGCGGCGACTGGATGGAGCTCGGCTCCAAGGACGAGAAGCAGCCGACCAAGGAGGGTACGGTGGAGCACTGGGCGAGCTCCGAGGACAACCCTGTGGGCGGCTGGTACGGACTGCGCAAGGGGTACCGTGGCCGATTCGCCAATTACATCTGTCCAATTCTGAAGGATCAGGGTCGCGCCGAGTTCGAGAAAAAGGGGCGCGGTTGGTGGGTGCGGGCCATTTGAGGCCCTGCTGCTGGCCGCCACCGCCAGTGTGGTAGTAGGTAAAGGCGGAGGCCACCGCCAACCTCTCCCAACAAAATCAAGAAGTTCCACCGCACTCGATAACGATATTCCTCTTTTCATTGTGCCGTCCCGGACCTATTTCGCTTCGTCAGCGAGTACCAGCAGTACCAGGACGCGACGGTGGAGGAAGAAGGGGAGTTCGACGAGGAAGACGAGGGAGAACAGTATTAAGAGGAAGAGAATGACCCGCGTTCCTCCCGACCAGACGAACTCTGCGGAAGCATTTGAAGTCGGACCGTCAGTCATGATGCTGCGCCCTGAGAGGGCATAGCCATCCATGACGGGCGACTTCCTGTGGAATTTCGTCTGATAACGAATTCCCTTTTTCTTGGTCAAAGCTGACACTCGCCGCCGCCCTCCCGCGATCACCGTAAACCATCGCCGTTGTGCGATTTTTTCCCGTGTTCCGGGCTTGGCACAGCGACACCCTGCTGCCCGCAAGGCCGATTAGCTCCCCCTGTTCAGCTAGCACCGTGCTGTTAGGCTATATCCATTCACCTGGAGGAGCTGATGACCTACCGCCACCTGACGGCCATGCTGGGGCTGTGCATGACCGCCTCGCTCACCGCTTGCGAGAAGGGCCCGGAGCACTTCGACCGACAGATCAAGAAGGTGTCGCGCAGGCCAGAGCTGCTTGAGACCATCAATCGCAGCAACGGCAAGGAGGCGGATCGCGCCGCGGCCGAGATGCACTTCGGGCTCTGTGCGGTGGCGCTGGCCAGGGCCCAGGAGGCCTGGGACGAGATGGGCAAGTCTCACCGCACCCCGGCCCGCAGCGAGGCGTTGAATGAGCTTGGGGTGTACTGCGCTTCAATCTCCAAGGCCATCAAGGACGCAAAAAGGCGCCCCCCAAACCCCGCAGATCTACCCCCCCAGGAGCGCTTCGTGGGCCCTGATGTGAGCGGGGAGAAACCCTGGGTCCTGGATACGAAGGGTTCATACGAGACCATTCTGTACATGGAAGGCACAACAGAGACGGCCCTCGAGCGATCCCGCTGGGGCTTCAACATGGTGGTCCGGGTCGGTCACAAGAAGGTCACCGACGATGACCGCCTCTCGGTGCAGGTTTACCAGGGTGACCAGAAGCTGGGCGCGCCCTCCACGTGCAAGCCCAGGGGACTGGAGGCCACGGGGACTATCGCCCACTTCGACTGTAACGTGCCCGCCAGGGACAAAAAGGACTACGTGTTCAAGTCGTCGGGGGAGCACACCATCAAGCTGGGCTACACCACCGCGGCCGGGGCGTCCTTCAAGGACTTCGCCACCCTGCGGCTCAACGCGCTGGCGTTCAAGTCCGGTTCGGCCAAGTCCCCCCAGGTTGACTGGGACAACGGCCACGACATGAAGCTGGCGGTGACCACCGTGGAGGAGGACGCCGGGCGCAAGGCCTACATTCCCGCCGACGAGGCGAGCCCCTTCCTGGTCATCCGCACCTGGTTCAAACACAAGACCTATACGCAGGTGGACCGAATCGAGTGCATGTACAGGGGCAAGAAGGTGGCCGAGGCCGTCCCGCTCCGGAGCCACAAATTTGAGGTCAACCACCGGACATCCTCGGAAGAGGGCGAGGACGTGGACGTGGACATGGTCTGGGAGCAGGTCGTGTTCAAGCTGGAGCTGATGAAGCCGCGGCCCGGAGCCAACGGTGACAGGTCAGGCAAGGGGGTGATGGCGCCCATGGAGCCCCTTCGGGAGCCAGATGATGTGGACGAGCGCTTCGTGCCGCGCCTGCACTGGCTGGACACGAACCCGGGCGAGTACAGGTGCCTGATCTGGGACAAGCCCCTGCGGGACGATGGCAAGGTGGTCAAGGAGGTGCACTTCACCGTCGGCGAGGATGGCAAGGTGATCAAGCCGCCCTGCCAGTTGGCCTCCATGAACGCACCCGTATCGGTGACCTTGGCGCGCACCGTGGACCACAAGGTCTCGGACCAATCGTACGACGCGGCGGCGGGCAAGACCTACGGCTACCACGGCCGGGTGAAGTGGGCCGAGGGCTGCCCGCCCGGGAAATAGCCGCGCCCCCCTGGTCGGCTGAATAATTCGCCCACCTGCGGTCCAGTGTTAGTAACTTCCTTCCAACAGCATGCTCAACGAGCAAATCACCTTACGTGATTTTCGTTAATGCCCGACCACTGTACCGGCTCGGGCCTTCCTGTCGGATACCTGGCACACCTAAAACCTCGGATTGCGAATCGGAAGAATGGGTCGCGATTAAGCGGCCTATAATGGAGTCTGTGAGGAGGGATTATATGCAGAGGACGACGTCGCCTGCATGGGTCGGGCTGGCTAGTGTGTTGTTGTTGGTCGGCGGCTGCTCTGATGACCAACAACCAGGCCATGGAAGCGGGGCAGATCTTTTCGTGCGGGACCTGCAGACGCCGGACAGCAAGGCCTGCATGGCCGGTGCGGTCCTGTGCGGTAAGGTCTGCGTGGACACCGCCACGGACAGCAAGAACTGCGGCGGCTGCGGCAAGAACTGCGGCGCGGGTCAGGTCTGCGTCAAGGGGACCTGCTCCATATGGTGCCCTACCAACCAAGCCAAGTGCGGCGGCGGCGACGGCGGTGTGGCCTACTGCGCCAACCTCAAGACCGACAACACCAACTGCGGGGCCTGCGGCATGGCCTGCGCGGCCGGTCAGGTCTGCTCGGCCGGGAAGTGCGCCCTGAGCTGCCAGGCCGGGTTGACCAACTGCGGAGGCACCTGTACCAACCTCAAGTCCGATAACAGCAACTGCGGCAAGTGCGGTGCGGCCTGCTTGGCCGGCCAGGTCTGCTCGACCGGCACCTGCACCCTGAGCTGCCAGGCCGGGCTGATCAACTGCGGCGGCACATGCGTCGACCTCAAGACCTCACCGGCCAACTGCGGGGCCTGCGGCAAGGCCTGCCTGACCGGCCAGGTCTGCTCCGGCGGGAAGTGCGCGCTGACCTGCCAACAGGGGCAGACCAACTGCGGCAGCGCCTGCGTCGACCTGCAAAAGAGCACCTCCCACTGCGGTAAGTGCGGCGCCAAGTGCAAGGTTGGCGAAGTCTGCGTGGGCGGCGTGTGCAAGAACATCTGCGGCAACGGCAAGCTGGACACCGGCGAGCAGTGCGACGGATCGCTGCTGGCGGGCAAGACCTGCAAGTCGTTCAACTACTACGGCGGCACCCTCTCGTGCACCAAGAAATGCCGCTTCGATTCCTCCAAGTGCGACAACTGCGGCAACGGCAAGCTGGACAGTGGCGAACTATGTGACACCGGCATCAGCAGCGGCGCCGGGGCCTGCCCCACCAGCTGCGTCGACACCAATCCCTGCACCAAGGACACCCTGCTGGGAGCTGGCACCTGCCAGGCCAAGTGCAGCTTCCCGGCGTGCACCTGCGTGGCCCATGCGGAGATGCTGCTGGACGGCAAGCAGGTTTCCAAGGGCTACCTGACCAACATGCCGAAGAGTGTTTGGCCAGGCTTCTATGTCCACGCTCCCACCTGGGTCACCGCGGGCGTCAAGGTAGATAGCCTGTTGGCCAAGAGCCTCACCGGCACCGCCCTGATGAACGAGGACTTCTCCACCGGCAGCGGCTGGTACATCGCCGCCGGGTGTCACAACTGCAAGGGCTGCGGGTTCATCGGCGGCCAGCTGCAAATGATGTCTGATTGGGCCCTGGTCACCTCCGACAAGGCCGCCCTCTCCACGGCCAACGGGTTGTCGGTCAAGTACAAGGTCACCTGGACCAGCGCCACTAGCGGGATCAACCTGGAGCTGCGCAACAAGCCCGCCGCTGGCGCCATCTGCACCAGTTGCTGCAACCAGGCCAAGTGCCAGGCGAACACCTGGCTCACAGCCACCATCGATCCCAAGTCCAAGCAGGCCATCGTGGCCGGGACGGGGGCCAAGATCGCCAACTTCCCCACGCCGGGCGGCTGGCACGACGTGGAAGTGCGCCTGAAGCTCGGCTGCAAGTAGGCGGCGGCATTTCGAGCCTGACGCGGTCCTCTGAATCTCCCAGGGTTCCCTCGCAAATATACCGGCACTCTTGACGCCTTCGCATGAAGAGGCAACTTGAACGCGGAGCCCCAAATTTCCTCAATGCTCTCGTACCCACTGTCACTTTCCCAAGCTGGGCGTCGCGGGGTGATGTCACGGGGCCTGCGGCCACGCTCCACGAAAGCCTCCGGTGACGGGGGCTTTCGCTTTTTCTGGGATACCCCCCCGACCAAGCGACAAGAGCCCGTATACTGAACTCTGAATCATCCTCACCAGTTGATGTCCACCGGAGGTGCCTCATGAAGACGCGCGTTTGGATAGCCTTTTTGATCTCTATCCCCATCACGCTGGTGTCCGCTTGCGGGGACGATATAGGCGGCGGACAGGACGCCGCAAAACCCCTGGCCGACCAGGGGAGCGACACCCGTGACTCCGGCCCCCCCCCGACCGATACAGGCCCGGACGCCGCGGACGCCAAGGCACAACTCGACCTTGGCCTGCCGGAGGCCAGCACGCCAGACCTGGGCCCAGACAGCAAGTCAGCGCCCGACATAGCCTCGGCGCCCGACATGGCCCCGCTCGTCGACACGGCTCCGCCACCTGACACGGTCCCGGCGCCTGACACGGCCCCGCCCAAGACCTATCAATTCATCGAGGATTTCTTGAACAACAAGTGGCTGGACACGGCCACCACCACCGCCACCCTCAACACCACCGGAACCGGATGGGTGAGCGGCAAACCCATCGTCCTGGCGTCCACGGGGACCGGCGCCAAGGGGGATCTCAAACCCACGGTAGACATGACCCTCCCGGCCGGGGATCACCATTACAAAGGGGCGACCCTCCCCGTGAAGGTCAGCGTCCCTGGCAACCTGACCCTCCGCCTGACTCATGACCTGGTGGTCGGCAAAAAGGGCTCCCTGATGGTTTCTGGAGACCTGCTGTTGGTGGTGGGCGGGAGCATCAAGATCGACGGGAAGGTGAAGGCCAAGGGGAAGCTCACCATCCACCAGCCCTCGGCCAAGGGGATCACAGTCGGCGGCTACCTCGACACAGACGATATGGCCAACGGGAACTCGGGTGACATGTACATCTACTCCAGGGGAGCGCTGCTGGTGGACGGCAGCGCCTTCGTCAGGACTGATGGGGTCAGCAGCAGCAAGAAGAGCGGCAAGATCATCATCCGGACCTACGGCGGCGTGACCCTGAGTAACTCCTCCTTCCTCCAACCCGGCTATGGCGGCCCCGCCGGGGACCTGGAGGTCTGGACCGAGGGCGCCCTCGAGATCAAGAAGAGCAGCTTCTTCGGCCGCCAGGATGAGGGTAGCAAGACTCGCATCCGTACCAAAAAGGGGATCCTCGTCCAGGACAAGTCCTTCTTCTACAGCGGCGGGGACGGCATGGACCTGCTGACGGAGGGGGACATAAAGATCGATACCAAGAGCTACATCCAGACCTACCAGGACTCCAAACCCGCCGACATCCTGATCACCGCCAAGAACCTACACCTGGCTAATTCGGCCTACCTCCAGGCCGCCAAGTGTAAGTTCACACGCGGAGGCGATATCAAGATCAAGCTCGCCGGGACTGCCACGGTGACCAACAGCAGCTACCTCCAGGCAGGCGACGGCTACTGTGTCCCTGGGGGCAAGGTGACCATCAGCGCCGAGGGCGCGGTGACAGTCTCGGGCAGCTCTTATGTAGAGGGGGGCGACGGCAGGTCCTCCAAGGGGTGCCCCATCAAGGCCGGCGGAAACCTGGAGATCACCTCCAAGGGCGCCATCACGGTTTCACCCAAAAGCACGGCCAAGGCCGGCAAGGGCACGCCGCCGGGGAAGATGTCCAAGCTCCCCAACACCGCGGTCTCGGTTTCTCCCATTGACGCGGGCCTGGTCAAGAAGCTCAAGGCACAGTCCAAGCCGGTGGACCTTCAGGTCGCCATGGGGACGGTCACCAAGACCAGCGCGGTCTGGAAAAACGGAACGGGGACCAGCGGGAAGGTAGAAATCTCGCTGGACGGCAAGGGCACCTATCAGGGGCTCTCCGCGGCGGTCAATAAATCCATCAGCAAGGGGTGGCGCTACCGGGCCCAGCTGACCGAGAGGATGTTTGACACCGCCCTTCTGGACAGGATCTCGGTTTCGTACCAGTAGGGGCATCTTCCAACTCAGGCCGGGGCATCCGTCCCAAACCAGCTCGCAGCGAGCCCCGTGTCCCGCTCTAAAATCAGGTAGTTAGAAAAATCTGACACTCATCGCCGACCTCCCGAGATCACCTTGAACGCTCACCGCTGCGCGATTTTCTCCCGCGTACCCGGCGCCGCAGGAGGTGAACAGGCGCTGCAAGAGCAAGCGCAATGTGAATCGAATCCAGGAGACACCCCGCTAAGGCATGGGGCTGTACTTGGAGCCGCCGGGGCCGTTGGAGGTGTACCCGCCCTGGGGATTGTTGGAGGCGAAGCAGACCAGGCCCTGGGCCGGGGACTGGGTGCAGGTCTCGGCGCCGTCGCAGGGCGCGGAGGTGGAGCCCACGGTGGTGCACTTCTCCATGCAGTACTTGCCCGCGATGTTGGCCCCCTGCCAGACCTG
>CAZCFB010000117.1:0-12504 GCA_964497805.1 uncultured Kofleriaceae bacterium | reverse complement strand
GGCGTGATCTGCTCGCCGGCCAGGTCCACCAGGGCGTCCACCACCCGCTCGCGCACCCACCAGTCCTCGTCCCGCAGCAGCTCCATGACCTTGGGCCAGAGGGTCCCGGCGGGGTCCTTGATCTGGCGGGCCAGGTCCACTGCCATGCGCCGCACGTTGACGTCATGGCTGCGCAGGAGCCAGACCACGACCCTCGGCATCTCCACCAGGTCCTGCTTGCTCAGGGCGTTGAGCACGTCCCGGGCGCGGTTGCGCACCTGGGGGAAGCGGCTGGAGATCGCCTCCACCAGGGGCGGGAGCACCTCGTCGCTGGCGATGGCCTCCAGGGCGTCCAGCACCTCCATGCGCACCACGTTGGGGCCAGCGCGGAGCTTGCGGTCCAGGGCTGCGATGATGGGCGGCGACTTGAACCGCCGCAGCCCGGCGATGGCGGCGCGCACCACGTTGAGGCTGTCGGAGTCGAGGAAGGGGAAGAGCTCCTCCTGGAAGACATCCTCGTCGCAGAGCACGGCGTAGGAGCGCACGGCCTGGGCGCGGACATGGTCGTTGTCTTCCTTGAGGCAGGGGCGGATGGCCTCCAGGGCGTTATCCACCGCCTTGAGCATGTAGTGCTCGTTGCCCAGGTAGGTGAGCGCCTTGAGCCGCTCCCGGATGCTGCCGGTGACGATCACCTCCCCGAGCACGGGGATGGCGTGGTGCCCGGCGATGGGCATGACCACGTCCATGGCCTCGCTGCGGCCCGCGAAGGTGGGCTCCTGCACCATGGCGGTCAACAGATCGAGCACGTTCTTGCCGCCCACCTGTTTCAGCACGCGCACCGCGAACTGGCGCGTCTCTTCGTCCTGTGAGCGCAGCATGTCCGCCAGGTGATGGTGCTCCCGCGGCTGGTTCACCTTGGGGATCAGCTTGGTCATGAGGGCGCGCACGCGCTGGTCCCCGACCTTGAGGGCCTTGATGTACGGCACGAACAGCTCGCGGTCCTCTACCCGCTCCGCCAGCCTGCCGAAGGCCGTGCACCGCATGCGGTGGGCGCGCTCGTTGCCCATGTACCGCTTGGTGCAGAGGATATCCAGCATTGCTGCCAGCTCTCTGGAGCCGATGGTCACCTGGGAGAGGGTCAAGACGAAGACATCCAGCTCATCCTGGCTCTTCCATGAGGCGCTTCGGAACTGCTTGACGATATCCTTGGCCTGCATCGTTTCCTTTCACTCCCCCGTTGCGGCTGTCAGGTCAGGAAGTTCAGCCGTTACTTTACCCGTACTGGGGCCGGAGTGGTAGTAAGGGACGCTATTGGGGCCCGGCGTTGGCCGGTGGGACCAGGAGGTCCAGGTTGAGGTGCCGCTCCACCATGGAGGCCTGCTCCGCTGCCCACGCGGCGTACTGTTCGGGTGGCCGGGCCGGGGGCGCGGTCCCCAGGTGGGGCAGGATGCCTAGCAGGGGCACGCCCCGGCCGTGCTCTTCAAGGAGTGGGATGTGGGTGCCCGCTTCAGGCCCCTCGGGCTCAGGACCGGTGCGGCTGAGCAGGATCCCGGCGCACGGGATCCCCTCGTATTCCAGCAGGCGGGCGCACACCAGGGCCTGTCCCACCGCGCCGAGGGTGTGGGGTGCCACCAGCAGCACCGGCAGGTCCAGGGCCCAGGCCAGGTCCAGGACCAGCGTGCCAGGCGCCAGCGGGCTGCCCAGACCCCCGGCTGTCTCCACCAGGGTCAGGTCCGCCGCGGCCATGTGCAGATCCAGCAGGCGCCTGACCACCGCCAGGTCCACCTCGCGCCCCTCTGCCTCGGCGGCGCTCTGAGGAGCGATGGGGAGCTCAAAGCGGTAGGGACAGACCTGCTCCAGCTCCTGGCCCGTCACGGCGCACCAGGTGAGCGCGTCCTCGGGATCGGGCTCGCAACCGCTCTCCACCGGCTTCAGGGCGCGCACCCTCACGCCGCGACGTATGAGGGCGGCGGCCATCACGGTGCCGGCCAGGGTCTTGCCCACCTCGGTGTTCGTACCCGCCAGGAGGAGGCCGCGGCGCGGACTGGCTGGGCTCATGGGCCGGTCACCTTCTCCACGGCGCGGGCCGTGGTCTTCACCAACAGCTCCAGCTCCTGGTCTGGCATGGAGGGGCCAGGCATTAGCACCACGACATCGCCCAGGGGCCGGACGATGACGCCTTCACGCCTGGCGGCCATGATCACCTGGTGCCCCGTGCGCAGGGAGGGATCGTAGGCGCGGCGGCTCTCGCGGTCTTCCACCAGCTCGATGCCCACCATCAGCCCCTTCTGGCGCACCTGCCCCACATGGGACAGGTGGGCGACCTCCTGCTCCAGCAGCGCCGCCAGCCGCTCCACGCGGGCCGGGAGGCCGGGCATCAGCTCCATGAGCAGATCGAGGCTGGCCAGCCCCGCCGCGCAGCCCAGGGGGTTGCCGGTGTAGGTGTGGCCATGGAAGAAGGTGCGGCGGGAAGCGAAGGAGCCCAGGAAGGCGCCGAACACCTCCTCGGTTCCCAGGGTGGCGGCCAGCGGGAGGTAGCCGCCGCTGATCCCCTTGGCCAGGCAGAGCAGATCCGGGGTCACACCCTCCTGCTCGCAAGCGAACACCGTGCCGGTGCGGCCGAAGCCCACGGCCACCTCGTCGGCCACCAGCAGGATGCCCAGCCGTGTGCACGCCTCTCGCATGCGGGCCAGGTAGCCCTCGGGGTGCACGATGATGCCCGCCGCGCCCTGCACCAGGGGCTCGATGACCAGGCCGGCCAGGGTGGGCGCGTGCTGCTCCAGGATCCGCTCCGCCTCGTCGGCGCAGGCCAGTCCGCAGGTTTCCAGCTCCTTGCCCAGGGGGCAGCGGTAGCAGTGGGGTGAGGGGATCCGGACCACGCCGAACCGGAGGGGCTCGAACACCCCGTGCATCACCTCGATGCCGCCCAGGCTCACAGATCCGACGGTGTCGCCGTGGTACGCGTCCCCCAGCGCCGCGAAGCAGGTGCGCTCCCCGTCACCGCGGTGGACATGGTACTGGAAGGCCATCTTCACCGCGGCCTCCACCGCGGTGGCCCCTGCGTCCGAATAGAACACCCGGTCCAGGTCCCCGGGGCTTAGCTCTGCCAGGCGGGCGGCGAACTTGATGCTGGGTGGCGAGGCCATGCCGAGCAGGGTGGTGTGGGCGATCTCTTGCAGCTGCTCCCGCACTGCCCTGTCCAGCTCGGCGACCTGGTGCCCGTGCATGTTGCACCAGAGGGATGAGATCCCGTCCAGGTAGCGGCGGCCCTCGGTGTCCTCCAGCCAGAACCCCTCCCCGCGCTGGATCACGAGCACATCCTCGTCGTCCATCCAGCCCTGCATCTGGGTGAAAGGGTGCCACACATGGCGCCGGTCCAGCGCCACGAGCTCCTCGGTGGTCAAACATGGATCTTTCATGGCGGTGAAGATACCGCGACACCCCCGAACACCTCCAGGGTTCGCTGCACCAGCGCCCCCGCGTGGGCGGCGCTCACCACCAGGCGCAGACGGTCTTGCCCCCGGCCCACGGTGGGATAGCGCATAGCCCGGGCCAAGACGCCCTCCTGGCGCATTCTCGCGGCCAGGTCCATGGCGCCGTCGGGGTCGCCCACCATGATGGGTATGATGGCCGCCCTGCCCCCGGGCACACGCCACCCCTGATCCGTGAGGCCGGCGCGCAGCTGGCGGGCGGCGCCGGTCAGGTCCGCGCGGAGCCGCTCCCCCTCCTCGCCCGAGATGATCTCCAGGGCGCGCAGGGAGGCCGCGGCCGCCGGGGGAGGCAGCGCGGTGGAGTAGATAAAGGAGCGCGCCCGGTTCACGAGGTAGTGGCGTAGCGTCGCGGTCCCGGCCACGAAGGCGCCGTAGGAGCCAGCCGCCTTGCCCAGGGTTCCCACCCGCACCTGCACCTCATCCTCCAGGCCCAGCTCCCGGGCCAGGCCTCCCCCGCCCGGGCCGAGCAGCCCGAAGGCGTGGGCCTCGTCCAGCATGACCCAGGCGCCGTGCTCCCGGGCCAGGCCGCAGATCTCGGCCAGCGGGGCCTCGTCCCCGTCCATGCTGAACACCCCCTCGGTGACGATGAGGCGCCTGCCATCCCTGCCGGCGTCCCCGGCGAGCAGCCTCGCCAGATGCGCCGCGTCCCGGTGGCGGAAGGTGCGCACCCGGGCCCGGCTCAGCCGGCAGCCGTCCACGATGGAGGCGTGGTTCAGCGCGTCGGAGTAGATGATGTCCTCGGGCCCATCCATGATGGCCTGGATCACGCCGAGGTTGGCCAGGTAGCCGGAGCCGAACAGCAGGGCGCGCTCGGCGCCCATGATCGTGGCCAGGGCCCGCTCCAGCTCCCCGTGCACGGCCAGGTCACCGCACACCAGGCGGGAGGCCCCCGCGCCCACGCCATGGTCCCGGGCGGCGCGCGCGGCCGCGTCGGCCAGGCGGGGATCCCCGGCCAGCCCCAGGTAGTCGTTGGACGACAGGTTGATCAGCAGGCCCGCGGGATCTTCAAGCAGCGCCACCCTGGCGGAGGGGGGGGACACGGGCGCCAGGTCGCGGCGCAGGCCCTGCTCCTGCAGCAGCCTCAGGCGGGTGGCCAGCTCGCGGTCCACCGCTCACGCCTCGTCGCGGGACGAGCCCTCGATGACGAACCCGGCGTCGGAGATCATCTGCCTGTCCTTCTCGGAGCTCTGCCCCTGGGTGGTGAGGTAGTCCCCCACCATGGTCCCACTGGCCCCGGCCTCGAAGATGCGCCCCTGCTCGGCGCCCAGGTTCGCCTCGCGTCCGCCGCAGACGAAGATCGGGGTGTCGGGCAGCACCAGCCGGAAGATGGCGATGATCCGCAGGCACTCCTCGGGGGTCAGGTCGTTCTGGATCCCCTCCAGGGGGGTGCCCGGGCGAGGATCCAGAAAGTTGAGGGGCACGCAATCGGGGGAGAGCTCGCGCAGGGACAGGGCCATCTCCACGCGCTGCTCAGGGGTCTCGCCCATGCCGAAGATCCCACCGCAGCAGGTGAGCAGGCCCGCCTCCTGGGCGTCGGTGATCACCTTCACCTCGTCGTCGTAGCTGTGGCTGTGCACGATCTTGTCGTGGAAAGAGGGGGCCGTCTCCACGTTGTGGTGGTAGCGCAACATGCCCGCCTCGCGCAGCCGGGCCATCTCGTCGGGGGGCAGCTCGCCCAGGGAGGCGCAGCGTTCCATGCCCGTCTCCTGGCCGATGAGCTCCAGCGCCCCCTGTACCCGCTCCAGATCCCTGGAGTGCTTGAGCCAGCGCCCGCTGGTGACGATGGAGAACTCCCTGGCCCCGGCCCGCTCGGCGGCCACGGCCTCGTCGGCGATCTGCCGCGCCTCCTTCATGGGGAACCGCGGCGCCTGGGCGCCGGGGAAGTGGCTGCTCTGGGCGCAGAAATCGCACCGCTCGGGGCAGGCGCCGCTGCGGGCGTTGGAGATGGCGCACAGGCGCACCTGATCCCCGTGGAGCCCGCGGCGGATGGCGTCGGCCCGGCGAATCAGCTGTTCGAACTCCTCGCCCTGCACCCGGAGCAACTCCAGGGCCTCCTGGCGGGTGATGCCTTGCTTCTGTTTTGACGGTGTGGTCATGGCAGGCGATGTAAATTACTTTGAGTCCAACGATTGTCAAATGACCCAGCTCCGCTCACATACCCTCATCATCTGCGATCGGCGCCGCGCAGGCGACTGGCTGCTCGGCTCGCAGGCCTGGACCGCCCTGGATCCGGACGCCCTGGATCCCGAGGATCTGGCCGTCTGGCAGGCTATGGGGGGCGAGGGTCAGGCCTGGGTGGGGCGGAGCAGCGGCTGGCCTGGCTGGCGCAGGTTGCTGGTGGTGGACCGCGCCGACGGATCCCAGTTCGATCTGCTCCAGCGTCTCCCGGACGAGCTCACCCGCCAAGGAGCCACCGCATGCGTGGCCCTGGAGGGCACCGGCTTTCACGGCCTGCGCGGCAGATCCTGGGAGGCCCGGCGGGGCAACCTGCACCTGAGCGTGGCCCTGCCCCTGGACACGCCCGCGCGCCCTCTGGGGCCTGGCCTCAGCGTGCTGCCTGCCGTCATGGTCCTCGACGCCGTGGATCGGGCCTCGGGCGGCCGCGTTGCCCCGGGCATTAAGTGGGTCAATGACCTGCTCGTTGATGGAGCCAAGGTGGCCGGCGTGCTCACGGCCAGCCGCATCCAGGCGGACCGGGTCAAGCTGGCCGTCCTCGGCGTGGGGCTCAACCTGGAGCACGCCCCGGACCTGGAGTGGACCGCCTTCGTGCCCCGGGCCGGCTGCCTGCGGCCCCTCCCCGGCGGAGCCGAGATCACCCCCCGGGCCCTGCTGGACGGACTGCTGCGCTCCACCAGCCGCCGCCTCCAGACCCTGCTGGAGAGCGGGCCGGCCGAGCTGCTCCAGGTCTACCGTGAGCGCGCCGTGATCATGGGCCGGCGGGTCCACATCTGGGACGAGGGGCGCCTCCCGCCCCATCCGCCCATGGCCAGCGGGGTGGTGGAGGCCATCGAGGACGACCTCTCCCTGCGGCTCCGTGGCCGCGACCTCCCGGTGACTCGGGGGAGGCTCGCCCTGGCCAGCGTGCTTGAGGTATGATGGCGGGCACTTCGAGCGACGACCATGGAAAACGCCCTCCTGATGATCTGCGGACTCAGCGCCATCGCGGTGACCGGTATGCTCTTGCTTCAGGCTGCCGCCGCGCGGGTGCTCACCCTGGCCCTGCCGCCACGCGATGATGAAGACATTGCGGCGACCCCTGCCCCGCCGCCTCCAGCGCCAGAGGCCGAGGCCGAGGCTGCGCCGGCGGATGAGCCGATTACTGAGGCGCCCGCCGCTTCGGTGATCGAGCCTCCCGATTCCGTGGAGGGCCATCGGGTCCTCTCCCCCTTCGACGGGGTGGTGGATCTGATCGCGGTGGAGGTGGCCGTGGGTGACAAGGTGGAAGAGGGCCAGGTCCTGGCCCGGGTTGAGGCGATGAATGGCATCCACGAGGTCAAGGCCCCCCACCAAGGGGAGATCAAGGCCATCCATGTGGAGCTCGGCGCCGAGGTGGACCCTGACCAGCCGATCATGACCATCGGCTGAAAGCGAGGTACGGATGGAGATCCTGGACACCATGATCAGCGAGTCCGGCTTCGTCGGGCTCAACTGGCCTCACCTGCTGATGATGTTGGTGGGCGGCGGCCTGGTGTTCTTCTCCCTGCGCCGAAAGCACCAGCCCACCCTCCTGGTGCCCCTGGGCTTCGCCATGTTCCTGTCCAACCTGCCCGCGGCCATGATGCATGTCACCGTCGGGGATCCCACCGGATCTCACGGCGTGGGGCTGGTGCAGCTGATCTACAACGCGCTGATCAAGAACGAGGTGCTGCCCCCCATCATCTTCCTCGGCCTGGGCGCGCGCGCGAACCTGCGCCCACTGCTCCAGCGGCCCTCGCTGCTGGTCCTGGGCGTCGCGACCCAGTTGGCCATCCTCGCCGGCGCAGCCACGGCGCAGCACCTGTTCGGGTTCCCCCTGGCCTCGTCCCTCGCGCTGGGCCTGGTGGGTCCCGCGGACGGGGTTTCCACCATCTACCTCTCCGCCATCCTCGCCCCCAAGCTGCTCGGCGTGGTTATCCTGACCATGCTCCTGATCCACTTCCTGCTCCCCACCTTGATCCCCCTCTGCCTGCGGTTCCTGGCCGGGGCTGGCGCGCGCACAATGCCCCTGGCGCCGGGCGCGCAGGTCTCCCGGCGGGCGAGCGTGCTCTTCCCCCTGGCGCTGGCCCTGCTCACCATGATGCTGGCCCCCAACGCGGCGCCCCTGGTGGGCATGATGATGATGGGCAACCTGCTGCGCGAGGCGGGCGGCCCCCAGGGGCTGGCCCGGGGTGTGGGAGGTCCGCTGCTGGACATCGCCACCGCGGTGCTGGGGCTCACGGTGGGCGCCACCATGACCGGCCGCACCCTGATGAAGATGCAAACCCTCAAGGTGATGGGCACCGGATTGCTGGGCATGATGGTGGCGCTGTTGGTGGGCCTGCTGCTGGTCCGGGTAATCAACATGGCGCTCCCGGCCGAGCGCAAGCTGAACCCATGCCTGGGCGCGGCGGCCGTCGGTGGCCCGCCCACGGCGGCGCGGGTGGTGTCTGATTACCTGGGCGGCGGTGAGGACATGCGCCATGCGGCCGAGGCGGTCAACATGGTGGCTGTGATAAGCGCGGCCACGGCGGCGGGGCTTTTCCTGGGGTTCCTGCGCTAGAGAGCCGCCCCGCTACTCCCGCTTCGCCTCGTTGAGCTCGTCCTCGGCCTCGTTCTGGCCCTTGAGCTTCGAGGCCAGTTCCTGCTTGGCCTCGGCGTGCTCGGACTGGGCGTCACGGTACTGCTCCTCAAACTCGGCCTTCTCCTTGTCGAAGTCCGGCCCCTGGCCGCCCCTGACCTCCAGCTTGGTCCGCTCCACGTCGGCCTGAGCCACCTTCAAATCGGCCTCGGCTTCTTCCAGGGCGGCCTCCATGTACTCCTCCCTGGCCTCCTCCAGCTCCAGGGTCTTCTCGGCCACATCCAGGGTCTTCTTGTCAGTGGCCACGGCCTCCTTGGCCGCCCCGGCTGCCCCTTCCTTGCCAGCGTCCTCCTTGGCCAATTCCAGGTCCAGCTTCGCCTTGGACACCGAGAGCGAGCCCTCGGCCGCCTTGACAGCGGCCTTGGCCTTGTCCACCGCGCTGCCCTGGGTCTTGAGCTCATTCTTCGCCTTCTTGGACTTGTCCCTGGCCTTGTGCACCACATCCTGCTTGGCCTGAATCTTGGCCCGGTTATCCTTGCTCAGGCCGGCCATATCCAGCTTCACGGTCTTGAGCCCGCCGCCACAGGCGGGGAGCAGCAGGAAGACGGCGAGGAGGGAGGGGAGTGCAGCGCGAATGGTCATGATCGTTCTCCTTGGTTCAGCTGAGATCCAGCGGTCACGTAGCCAGCAGATGGAATCATGGGCTGTTTTAAGGCCATCTGCCACCATGAAGTAATGGGTTCACACCCTGGCCTGTGCGCCGGTCAGGGTGCATAAAAGACAGAGGTGAAACCTCCAATGGCCCACGGCGAGAGAGAGAATCCCAGGACCTACAGGATCCGCGGCATGTGCTGCGCTGAGGAGGTGGGCCTGCTCAAGCGTGAGCTCGCCCCCCTGGCTGGAGGAGAGGAGCGGCTCACCTTCGACCTGCTCAACGGGAAGCTCACGGTAAACGGTCCCCACACCCCGGAGGCGCTCATCGCCGCGGTGAACAAGACCGGCATGCAGGCAGAGCGGTGGAGCGAGGAGGCCGCGCCGGAGAGCGCCTGGCAGCGCCACGGACAGGCCGCGCTCTGCGCCCTCAGCGGGATCCTGCTCCTGCTGGGCCTGGGCCTCGGCGCCCTCACGCAGGGAGGACTTGCCACCCTGTTCACCGGCGGGGCCAAGCACGCACCGCCCCTGCCCTGGCATGTGGCGGCGGCGCTGGCAGGCTCCGTGGCGGCCGGGATCTGGTTCGTGCTGCCCCGCGCCCTGTTCGCAGCGCGGCGCCTGCGCCCGGACATGAACCTGCTGATGACCGTGGCCGTCGCGGGGGCCCTGCTCATCGGAGAGTGGCTGGAGGCCGCCTCTGTGAGCTTCCTCTTCTCCCTGGCCCTGCTCCTGGAGGCCTGGAGCGTGGGGCGGGCTCGCCGGGCCATCTCCGCCCTGGTCTCCCTCACCCCTGACGCGGCCCGATACATCTGCCCCGACGACGGGGACATCATGGAGCGCCCGGTGGGGAGGGTCCCGGAGGGCGCGGTGGTGCTGGTCAGGCCTGGCGAGCGGATCCCCCTGGACGGCGTGATCTCCGTGGGCGAAACCTCGGTAAACCAGGCGCCCATCACTGGGGAGTCGGCCCCAGTGAGCCGGGGGCCCGGGGACGCGGTGTACGCGGGGACCATCAACGGTGATGGGGCCTTCCAGTTCCGCAGCCGGGGCGGGGTCGCGGACACGCAGTTGGCCCGCATCATCCGCATGGTGGAGGAGGCCCAGGCCCGGCGCGCGCCCACCGAGCAGTGGGTGGACAGGTTCGCCCGCATCTACACCCCTGCCATGCTCGGCATCGCTGCTCTTGTCGCCATCGTGCCGCCTGCATTTCTGGGGGGAGGGTGGGGGGAGTGGTTCTATCAAGCCCTGGTGATGCTGGTCATCGCCTGCCCCTGCGCTCTGGTGATCTCCACGCCGGTCTCGGTGGTGGCGGGCCTCACCTCGGCGGCCCGCAACGGGGTCCTGATCAAGGGAGGCGCCTACCTGGAAGCTCCCGCGAACCTGGACGCCATCGCCATGGACAAGACCGGCACCCTGACCCTCGGCGAGCCCGGGGTGCAGGAGATCGTGCCCCTGGGTGAGGGCTCCGTGGATGATGTGCTCCGGTTGGCCGCGGCCCTTGAGCTGCACAGCGCCCACCCCCTGGCCCGGGCCGTGTGCGCCTGGGCCGCCCGCCAGGGCGTTGAGCCCTCCGAGGCCACGCTGGTCAAGGCCCTCCCCGGCAAGGGCGCCGAGGGCACTGTGGACGGAGCCGCTTGCTGGATCGGCGGACGCCGTCTGCTGAACAGTCGTGTGAAATCAGCGGATGATTTCCATGCCGTAATGGATGACCTCGAGGCAGAGGGGCGCACCGTCGTGGCCGTGGGGCGCGGAGAGGAGGTCCTGGGCCTCATCGCCCTCGCCGATCAGGTGCGGCCCGAGGCCGAGCCCGCCATCAAGGCCCTGGAGGCGCGGGGGATTCAGCCCGTGGTTATGCTCACCGGGGACAACCAGGCCACGGCTCGGGCGGTGGCCCGGGCCACTGGCATCCAGGAGTTCAAGGCTGGCCTCCTGCCCGGAGAGAAGGTGGAGGCTGTGTCCCGCCTGGCGCAAGATCACGGGAGGGTTGCCATGGTGGGGGACGGGGTCAATGACGCCCCGGCCCTGGCAGCCAGCGGGCTGGGCATCGCCATGGGCGCCATGGGCAGCGCGGCCGCGGTGGAGACCGCCGATGTGGCGCTCATGTCAGACGATCTGAGCCGCATCCCCTGGCTCATAGATCACGCCAGGCGGGTGCTGGGGGTGATCAAGCAGAACATCACCTTCGCTCTGGGGCTCAAGGCCGCCTTCATCGTCCTGGCCCTGGCAGGCGCCGCCACCCTCTGGATGGCCATCGCCGCGGACATGGGCGCCTCCTTGCTGGTGATCTTTAATAGCCTTCGCCTGCTGGGCAAGAGCCGCTAAACTGGCGGCCTTCCCTTCGAGGAGAGCCGCCATGTCCGCGCCCCACCACGTCTACCTGATCCCGGGATTCTTCGGCTTCGCCAACCTGGGCGAGTTGGTCTATTTCGCCCATGTCAAGGAGGTGCTGGCCGCCGCCTGCGCTGCCCAGACGCCGTCGCTGAAGGTGAAGGTGCATGTGGTGGATCCGCCGCCAACCGCGTCCCTGCCCCGCCGCGCAGTCTGTCTGCTTGAGCTGATGCGCCGCACCTGCCCGGAGGGGAGCCCCGCCCACCTCATCGGACACTCCACCGGCGGCCTGGACGCCCGGCTCCTGCTGAGCCCCGGGGTGGTGCTGCCCGGCGGCCTGGACCCCGAGCCCATGGCCAGGCAGGTGCGCACGGTGGTGAGCGTGGCGACACCGCACCACGGCACCCCGGTGGCCGGTTTCTTCACCTCCCTCATGGGCCGGCAGCTGCTGAGGGCCCTCTCTATCACCACAATCTATGTGATGCGTTTCGGCCAACTCCCCCTCACCGCGCTGCTCAAGCTGGGGGCCATGGGCGCCCGGCTGGACGACCTGGTAGGCCTGCGCGACACAGTGGTGGACCAGCTGTTCGACCAGCTGCTGGGTGAATTCTCCCCCGATCGGCAGAACGACCTGCGCACCTTCCTGGACGAGGTCAACGAGGACCAGGCCCTGCTCACCCAGCTCTCCCAGGAAGCCATGGACCTGTTCGACGCCCTGGTGCTTGAGCGCCCGAGCGTTCGCCAGGGTTGCGTGGTGACCAGGGCGCGAACCCAGGGCCTGGCCGCGGTGAAGCGCATCGGCCTGAAGCCCTATAACCAGATAACCCACTCCCTGTTCACTGCCCTGCACCACATCTGCGGCCAGGTGGACGAGGGCCTGCTCCCCCACCTGGAAGGCACCCAGGAGCGGGTTTTGACGGAGGGGTACGGCCACCTGCCGGGGCCGGACGACACCGACGGCATCGTGCCCACCCTCGCCCAGGTCAGGGGCGAGGTGGTGCACACCGCCTGGGCCGACCACCTGGACGTGGTGGGCCACTTCGCCGAGCCGGACTGCGAGCCGCCACACTTCGACTGGCTCTCCAGCGGATCAGGCTTCCGCAGGGGCCACTTCAAGGCCCTGTGGGGAGACGTCGCAGCCTTCCTCTCCCATGGTGGCTGATCGCACTTGACACCCGGCCCAGGAGGGGATATTTATCCTGCCGCTGAAGCTACTGCGAAAGTGGCGGAATTGGCAGACGCGCTGGATTCAGGTTCCAGTGGTGGAAACATCGTGGGGGTTCGACTCCCCCCTTTCGCATG
>CAZCFB010000116.1:0-12727 GCA_964497805.1 uncultured Kofleriaceae bacterium | reverse complement strand
GAGCTGAGGAGACAGGCCGCCGTGAGGATCCAGGAGAGTCAGATGCCGATAATTCCGGAGCCTCCAGCCAAGAGGGTGGCGGCACAAATACCCAGGAACCGGGGCCCACGACGCTCAAGGCAGCTCTCCAAGTTATTGCCGATTTTGCCTCCAAGGGATCTGCCGACAAGGTCAGAAAAATGCTGGAGGTGCTGGGAACCCGCGCCGCCCTGATGTTCTGGATTCAGCCGGAGGACGTGAAGGACGGGCTGGATGATCTCGGATGGATCGTGTGCGGGCAGGTGGATCTTCTTGCGGGCGTTGATTCTGAGGCTGCCCGTGAGTGGGTCACGGGTCTCCATGGTGATCTCCATGAAGTGCTGTCTCAACACGATACTGATGACGTTGATAAATCCTTGGATGCCTGACCTGAAAGCTGAACCAGATCAGAAAACACCATCGATGGAAAGCCCGGTCCCGGTGGGACGATCCCAACATTGACCTTTGATGGGGAATCCTGAGTCTCAGCATCACCTCGGACGAACCGCCACACCCCCACCCCCGCTGCAACGGCTCCTGCGGCCAGAAGGACCGCGCCAGGGGCCACGCTGCCCGTGACACTCTCCAGCTTGCCGTTGTCATCTCGCTTCCAGTCGTTGACCGACCTGGTGGCGAGCAACGCCAGGCCCAATTGCCCCTATAAGGCCGATCCGAGCACTAATCCTCTGAACCGAAACAAGGCAATGTGGAAGTAAAAATCCAACGAGTTCTTTTTGAACGTCCTGTCTTTGTGCAGTTATCAAGAGCCTTTTGAGACACCTTTTTGAGAACCTCCTTGCATTTTTCCGAGAGAATTGAACTATCGCGCACTTGCGGCCATGCTTCAGTGATCATGCCCACCATGACTAGAACCTTGTATTCCACAATAACCTTTTGATCACCCTCATAGTCTTCTGGGTCTAGCTCGCGGCTCCACTTCGCCCAGTATTTTCGGGCTGTTGATAGGCTCATGCCATTTGCTCGCAGCGATTGAAGTACTTTCTTCTTGGTGGTTTCGCAGTTGTTCGCGTATTTCCATACGACGTTTTCAAACTTCTGAATTAAGGCTCGCTTCTCTGGTAACAGTTTGGCCTCGCGCCTTTTTCTCTCCTTTTCCTCCTCTCTTTTTTTTGCTTCAAGGCGGTCCAATTGTCCTTGGATTTCTCTAGTGTCCTCATCCAACTTCCTCTTGAAGTCTGCCGCTTCCCCTGAACAGACACCCTTGGGATATTTCTCCAAGTATTTATTCCATCCTGGCAAAGTGCCGGTGAACTCACGACCCATAGCAGAGTAGGCGCTCCCCTTTCGAGCCTTAAGGCAGGCCAGGTAGTCTTGAGCTTTCTTGGCCTCTAGAGATGTGGGCCATTTCTCAACTACCATTTTGAATGTGAGCTCAGAATTGGTAGGTGTCTCACTCTTGAAGGTGGCCTTTCCTTCCTTCAATTTAGACCCTGCAGGATTGCATGAAACTTTGTTGTAACCAATCACCATCATAACAATGAGAAAGACAAACACAGAGGGCAGCAGCAGGTGCATTGGAGATAATAGGCGTATTTTTTGTGAACATTCCCTGATTCTTTTCTGGACGAGGTTTTTTTTAATATCCTCTTCTCTCAATGATGAATATGGTCTGCTTGCCGCAATGTCCCTGACGGAAATACTTTCATTCTCAAAGGAAATGGACTGCACTCTTGGTTGTTCCGATACCGATTCCTCAAAATCAGGACCATCGGGCAAATCATCCGGGACAGTTTGTGGAGTCAATTCGGAAGGGTCCATTGAATTCGGAATAGAGACGTTTTCATTCAAGGAGACCTCATTCGACGGGTCCTTTTGTGCTGCGATAGACTTATCTTTATCTTCTTCAGAAGGGTTTGTATAACCATTCGAGTGGGCTGGTGGTCCTGCGAGAGAAGAAACACTGCTCACAAATTGAGCGACCTTCTTTGCATGCTCTTCTTCCATCTGCTTCAATTTATCTTGATACCGTAGCGACTCGGTTTGAGCCTTCTCTGCTCGCTCCTTAGCTCTTTGATGATTCTCCGCTTCCTGTTGAATCTGTTCTGATAGTGATGAGTGTGTGTCCTGGAGTTTGTTTTCTAACTCCTTGATTCGACTTTTTTGAGCCTCAATCTGATTTTTCCATCCCGATGCCTTAATTTTGTGCTCCAGCATTTCGTTTTCCAGCTTCTGTGAAATTTCCTCCTGCTCCAGTTGGTGCGCAAATCGTCGTTTTCTATTTTCAGCCTCAAGACGTTGTATTGTGGCTTTGTCAGCTTGTGATGCTTCCCTGAGTCTGGTGTTTTCGTTTTTTAGTTCCTGCGCTTCCTCTAGAACAATACGGTCTTTGTCGGCGTTACCTTGAATCTCGAGATTGCGTTTACTGAGTGAATGCTCAAGTGCAGCTATCTCCACTTGGAGATCTTCCTTTTCCTGTTCATAACGGCATGCTTGATCGGCTGCTATTTGTACTGCATTCTCCAACTCTTCAATTCTGCGAGAGAGTCGCTGGATCTCCCTCTGCGCCATATGTAACTGTTTTGCCCAGCCATCAACATCGGCTCCTCGCAATCTTTTTCGAAGAATTTTCACTTCGGCAGCGAGCTTTTTGTTGATATCCGCTGAAATGCTGACGGAACTGGTTTCATGCGTGGTTGATGCTCTTGTCTTCGACATCTTGTCGCCAAGAGTGGACCGAGATGTTGTGGCGGAATGCTCACCGTTGTCAGAGGTTTCTAAATTTGCGGCCCCTTCTGCTTCATCTAGTAGGTAGGAAAAAGTACCAATCCGTTGCGGCGTTGTTTTGCTAGATGATCTATTTACATGAGCTAAATAGGGCTGAGATTTGGAGATTGGCCTCCAGTTGGATTGGCCTCCAGAACGACAATATATGTGGTCAAGTTTGTCCATTCCGGCAAAGGTTTCTATGAGTTCTTCCTCAGTAAGTGGACCATTGACCTTTCCGTCCCCAGTTTTTATCCACCATTTAGGCATGAACATCCATCTTAGAAAGAAACACAACTACATGACCTATGCAGGTGAGTAGAAAACATCAATGCGTGCAACTCGTCATGCTCAAGTTGGCAAGGCCGGGATGGTTGCCAAGTTGCGTAAGAGCATAAGGTGGCCAAGGAAACGATGGAGGCCGCGCACAAAGCGAGTGAAGTATTTGAGCAGAACATGATTATTGAGGCTCACTCAATATGGCTGAGATAGTCAAAGAACGAATGGAATGACGGCGGCGGAATACCGTCGCCGTGTCCGGAAAATGGAACGTCTTGGATGTGACCTGTCAACCGATTTCGAGGCGGAAACAGGCACAGATTAGTTGGGCGCTACATGATTCATGGTCATCCGCGCCCCCCCCCCCCGAGAGTATGGAGGAATTATACGTCTACTAGATCCCACACTCTTGTTTTCCTACATCCAGTATCCATTCAATATTCTGCGTCCTGCTATTGTTGATACAATTGTTAAGGGCTTTCTCAACAGCTGTTTTTAACGAATTGGCACACTCCTTCCCAAAAAGATCTTTGTCGTTTTCAATTAACTTAAGGACAACGTTAAAATCATTTTTAATCTGAGCTTTGTGCTTCGAAACCATGGCGTATAGATCAGGAGAAAGGAGTTCTGGAGACTCCCACGGGCTGCGAGAGTCTATTCCCTTCGCATTCTGCAATGTTTTAATAGCTCTGGCTTTTTCGTTTTCGCACGCTGCGGTCAGTTTGTATAGGAATGGACGTTTCTTCTTGATTGATTCCTGCCGATATGAAGACAGATTTTTGGGATTGCTACAGCTTCCATCCAGCAATTTGCATTTTTTTTTAGTTTTGCAAAATTCTGATTTTTGGCAGTCACTATCGCTAGTGGCTTCGCAGAACATGAAGTCTTCTTCTCCATCTTCTCCAGAAATTAGCTTGGCAGTGCATTTACCGATCTTTTTGCACATGTCTGACTTTTTGCAGTCTAACGAACTTCCGACTACACATTCGCCATTTTGGTACGTGCAATAGCCCGTTGTTTTGCAATCTTCAGTGTCCCGACACTGAGGGTCACCGGTCGGTTGAGGTTGAGAAGATGGCTCAACCGTTGTTGTCGCCGCGGAGGGTTCAGCCTCATCCTGGACAGCCTTTTGTTCGATAGCCAAGAGGGGCTGTCCAGCCTTGGCAGCAGTCTCCCCTGGTGGGGTCGGGGGTGGGTCTTTTTTACAGCCGAAATTGGTGTGGCAGACCGCCACACCTACAAATAACATGCACGCCAACCTGCACTTGCTCATTTCGTCGCTCTTTGGGGCACTCTCCACGTTACCCCCGTTGTTATTCACCGTTCCACAGCCATGCTAACCGCATGGTTTTTCACTGTCGATCTAGAAACCGAACCTTGCCATTCATGGTCATCGCCAGCGCCCCATTGCACTCTCCCCGTAGGTGTCAGTTATGTTCAGAATACGGGATCTAGAATTTCTCTGCTAGGTGTTAGCGCGAGTTGCCGCCATCCGCTCCGCACGGGGCTGGACGCAGGAGCAGCGACCCATGACCAGTGAAGGGGAGCCGGTGTCCCTGTCTCGCCTAGAAACAGGACCCCAGGCGCTCTTCCTTTCCACCCTAGCCAGCATCTCCGAGGCGCTCCAGGTGGTCCTGGATGACTTGCTGGACCCGGAGAGTGAGCGTCCCGAGCCATCTCTCGGCTCCCAGGAGACAGAGCTGCTGAGACTGTTCGAGGGGATAGTCCCGGACCGGCGCAAGATGCTTCTCAAGCTCGCTCGCGAGTTGTCCTCTTAGGATCAGCGTCAACGACCTGTGGGGATGGAGGTCCCCAGTCGCCACCACTCTACCAGGGCCACTGCGACCTGGCGGTTGGCCGCTTCTCCCAGGGAAAGGACGAGGGGCTCCAACCCGTAATCCATAGCTGCCCTGAGCAGAGCATCTAGGGCTTGCCGTGCTTCGTCCTTAGCGTCCTGGTACTCAGAGTCCATTCCCAGAGCGACATCCAGGGCTTCCACAGGAGGCTCGGCCTAAGAAAGACCGAGTAGGGCACGGGCAGCCAACAACGAGCCCAGGGCAGTTTCGAGGTGAAGCTGGACCCCTTCAGTTTGGATCCGAGGGATCATCGCCTACTCCTTGCCGCCGGGGGCATGAGCTGGCGTTCCAGAACGTCCGAAAAAGGGCTACAAGGTTTTCCGAACGGTTGCCCGGTACCCCGGGGTGGTCTGGCGGTGCGGCAGCTCACCGGTCCACCTGGAGGGCCGCGTGGATTGTGCCCACTCCCACGTTCAGGGCTCGGGCCACTTCGCGGAGACTAGCCCCCTCAGCCCGCAGGCGGCGGGCGCGCTCGATATCGATGGAGATGCGTGGGCGACCCACGTGAACACCCCGGCGGCGGGCAGCGGCGATGGCGTCCCTGCCTCGTTCTTTCGATAGCGTGCTTTCGATTTGACTCAGGTGAAGGATGCCCTCAAGGATTGCCGCGCCCTCCCCTGCCGTGGTGTCCATTCCATCCTCCAGGGCCACGAGGTCCACGCCACTGGCGGTGAGATCGGCAAGCAGAGACATAAGGTGTCGAGCCGTTTTGGCCGGACGGTCGAGCCCGGTGGTGGCGATGATGTCCACCGCCCCGGTAGCCACGGCCCGCAGAAGGCGGTCTAGCTCGGGGCGGCGCTCAGAGGGCTTACCTTTGTCTGTGAACACACCGGCCATCTCCCAGCCCCGCTCACGGACAAGATGCCGCAGCCGCCGCACCTGTCCGCCAACTTCCACAGGATCAATGGACCTGGCGTAGACGGCGGCGCGGGGCAGCGTCGTGTTGGGGGTCATGACTCGTCAGCCTCGGGGAGCAAGGCAGACAAATCACAGCCCATCTCCACGTAGTTTTTCATGGAGACGGCCATGGCTTCGGCCTCCTCGTAGGTGGGGCATGGGTAGCGAGCGATGCGCTCCTGGTCCCCCTCCAGGACAGTGAGCCGGACGATGTAGCCAGACTCCTGCTTGCACTCGAACACCTGGATGGTGACTGGTTGCTTTTCCATCTCATATCTCCTCTGACTACCCATCTCCGGCAGCCTGTTTGAGCTTCTGGGCGAGGACGGCGACGGCTCGGACATGCTCGTCCTGGATCTCATCGGTGCAGCGGACGTGGAGCAGAGCTTCAAGCCCGGCCTCCACCTGGTCGCGGGTGAGGATCCCGGCTGAAACCAGGGCATCCAGCAGACCGGGTAGCCCCTGGTAGTTGGGTGAGCCGAAGTCATAGGTGACGACCTTGCGGCGACCCCGGCGGGCCTCGGCAAAGAATCCCAAGAAGGGATCCCAGCCGAAGACCACCGTGGTGCCGTCGGGCAGGGTGATGGTGAAGCGTGGCATCTCGCACCCCCTACTCGTCCTCGTCCTCGAACACCTCGTCCTCGACCTGCGGATCGTTGAAGATGACCGCAAACGCCTTGAGGCTCAGATCCAGGTGCGTATTGGGCAAGGTTTCGGCGGCGCGGCTCCTGCCGAATGGGTCCAGCACCACCAGCCCGTGACCCCGCAGAGGGGCGTCGGAGCGGAAGTAGGCGCGGGTACGGAGCCAGTCGGCCACATTCCTAGGGTAGAGCACCTGGCACAGTTCCGTTACCGTGGCCCGCCCGCAGAAGCCGCCCTGGTCCCGCAGGACCATGTCGGCCAACTCCTTGGACACGGCGGGCACGGCCAGGGCGGTAATGAGCAGCCGCTCCTCGGCGTTCAGGTCGAACTCGCGGCACAGGTGGTCCATGCCCAGCTCGGGGTAGTCACCGGAGCGGTGGACCTCCAACCGGGCGTCGATCTCGTCCCGCACCAGCTGCTCCTGGTGGGCCACGGCGTGCAGGGTGCCCCGCAGCTCCGGCACACTGGCGGCGCGGCTGGGGCGGCGGTCCGGGCTCTCGGCACACTCCCGCTCGGCGTCGCCCAGGCGGCGGTCCACCTCGATGCGCGCCAGGCGCAGGCGCAGGTACTCCACCTCCTGGTTGAAGTACTCGGCGTCGTTGTCGAATGGGGTGATGTTCTGGTTCTTGGTTTCCATGGTGACCCTCCTGGTCAAATGTGGTTTCAGGGGGTCAACTGGCGACCTGGCTCTGCTAAGCAGGTTTTTTTCAACTTCTCAGGGAAAGATGGGGGGTCGTGCGCGCACCAGCCTTGCTGATCTGGACAACGGTGGACTATTCTCTCACCACACTCCGAGGAAAATGATGAAGGCCCAGGCCATGAGAGACCGGGACGAAATTCTCACGCTCCAAGAGGTCGCCGAGTACCTCAAGCTCAACGAGAAGACCATCTACCGCCTCGCTCAGCGGGGTGAACTGCCCGGCTTCAAGGCCGGTGGCTCCTGGCGCTTCCGCCGGGGTGACATCGAGGAGTGGATCGCCTCCAACATGAACAACCGGCTCAGATAATCGGCCAAAGGGGGAGCAGCCGTTGAAGTTAGAAGATCTGACGAATGGAACAAGGGTCCGTGGACTAACACCTGACGGAGTGGCCACGGTTAAGGCCGCATCGTGGTTTGGAGACCACGGTGTCGAACTCATCTACACCGACCCCCAAGGCTCCTTACAACAGCGGCTCGTGTACCGCGACGACGAAGAATCCCTGGAGCTAGTGCAAGGCGGACGGCCCTGGTCCTTCGACGGGGACGGCGACCTGTTGAGGTTAGTCTCAGAGGCGTACCGTATTCGACTGGCCTGGCTGTTCGACCCCTACCTGGCTATCACGACCTCCCTTGTAGAGCCCCTGCCCCACCAGATTAGCGCCGTCTATGAGGAGATGCTGCCCCGCCAGCCCATGCGCTTCCTCTTGGCTGATGATCCCGGTTCGGGCAAGACCATCATGTCTGGCCTGCTCATTCGGGAGCTGATGGTCCGGGGGGATTTGGAGCGGTGCCTCATCGTGGCCCCGGGCAGCCTTACAGAGCAGTGGCAGGACGAGCTGTACGAGAAGTTCGGCTTGGAGTTCGAGCTGCTCACCCGGGAGATGATCACCGCCTCCCGAATGTCCAACCCCTTTGAGGACAAGAACCTTCTCATTGCCCGGCTGGACCAGCTCTCCCGCAACGAGGAGATTCAGGAGCGACTCAAGGCCGCCCGAGAATGGGATCTGGTGGTTTGCGACGAGGCCCACCGCATGAGCGGCCACTTCCAGGGCGGTGAGGTGAAATTCACCAAGCGGTATCAGCTTGGACAGGTGGTGGGCGGCCACTGCCGCAACTTCTTGCTCATGACCGCCACACCCCACAACGGCAAAGAGGAGGACTTTCAGATCTTCCTCGCCTTGTTGGACGGCGACCGCTTCGAAGGGCGCTTCCGAGACGGGGTCCACACCGCTGACCCCTCCGACCTGATGCGCCGCATGGTCAAAGAAGACCTCAAGCGGTTCGACGGTAGCGACCTGTTCCCCGAACGCCGCTCCTACACTGTGCAGTACGAGCTGTCTGATGCCGAGGCCGCCCTGTACGCCGAGGTCACGGATTACGTGCGGGACGAGATGAACCGTGCTGAGCGCCGGGCCGTGGAGGAGGGAGACGAGCAGCGCCGGGTCAACGTGGGCTTCGCCCTGATGACCCTCCAGCGCCGCCTGGCCTCCTCACCCAAGTCAATATTCAAGTCCATCGAGCGCCGTCGCGAGCGCCTTGAAGCTCGCCTGCGGGACGGTCGGCTCCAGCTTCGGGGCCACCAGGTCGAGGAGCAACTCGACTGGCTGGACGAGGACGACCTGGACGATATGTACGACGAGGCACCTCAGGAGGAGCGTGAGGATGTGGAAGGGCGGCTTATGGACCTTGCAACCGCCGCCTACACTGTGGAGGAGCTTGAGACTGAAATTGAGATCCTCAAGCGCCTTGAAGGCCACGCCAAGACTGTCCTCCTGTCCGGACAGGACGCCAAGTGGAATCAGCTCAACGCCATCCTCGACGACCCGCTGATGGTGGACGAGCAAAACAACCGCCGGAAGCTGGTCATTTTCACCGAGTTCAAGGACACCCTGACCTATCTGGCCACCCGCATCCGTACCCGTCTGGGCCGCGCTGAAGCCGTGGTGGAGATCCACGGCGGAGTAAAGCGCGAGGACCGGCGCAAGGTGGTCCACGCATTCATGAACGACCCCGATACCCTGGTACTTGTGGCCAACGATGCCGCAGGCGAAGGAGTGAACCTTCAGCGGGCGCACCTGATGGTCAATTACGACCTGCCCTGGAATCCGAATCGACTGGAACAGCGTTTCGGGCGCATCCACCGCATCGGTCAGGAGGAGGTCTGCCACCTGTGGAATCTGGTGGCCAAGGACACCCGTGAGGGTGACGTGTATCACCGCCTCCTGGAGAAGATCGAGGCTGAGGCAGAGGCTCTCCAGGGCAAGGTGTTCGACGTGCTGGGGCAGCTATTCGACCAGCGGTCCCTGCGTGACCTGCTCATGGAGGCAATACGCTACGGCAACGACCCCGAGGTCAAGGCCAGGCTGAACCAGAAGGCCGACGGCCTGGTGGATCAGGAGCATCTGCGGGAAGTGCTGGCCCGCCGCGCCCTGGTCCACGACTCCATGGACACTTCCAAGGTGGATGCCATCCGCGAGGAGATGGATCGGGCACACGCCCGCAGGCTCCAGCCACACTATATTCAGGCGTTCTTTGCCAAGGCGTTCCGCAGCCTTGGGGGACGCATGGCCCGACGGGAAAATGGCCGTTTAGAGATAACCCATGTCCCTGCCGCCATTCGGGACCGGGATCGACTCATCGGCTGCGGCTCCCCTGTGCTCCGCCGCTACGAAAGGGTGTGCTTCGACAAGGCGCTGGTGGACCACCAGCCCAGGGCGCACCTCATCTGCCCCGGCACTCCGCTGCTGGACGCCACCATCGACCTGGTGCTTGAGCGCCACGGTGAGGTGCTTAAGCGGGGAGCCGTGCTGGTGGATGAAGATGACCCAGGAGAGCAGCCCCGGATGCTGTTCTACCTGGAGCACGCGGTGCAGGACGGACGGAAGTTAAGGGGCGGCGAGTTCCTGGTCATCTCCCAGCAGCTCCAGTTTGTTGAGGTCGGCCCTGAAGGTGAGTTCCACAATGCCGGGGCCGCTCCCTACCTGGACTACCGCTCGGCTACCGATGCCGAACAGGGCACACTGAAGCCTCACCTGGACGCACAGTGGCTCAAGGAGGACTGGGAGCACAAGGCATTGGGCTTTGTGCTGCGAGAGGTGGCTCCTGGCCATGTTCGGAAGGTGCGGGAAAGCAGGTTGCCCCAGGTTGACAAGGTGGAGCAGGAGGTCAAGGCCCGGCTCCAGCGGGAAATCGGATACTGGGACCGCCGGGCACAAGACCTGCTGGCCCAGGAGCGAGCCGGGAAAAAGACCCGCTTACCCGCCAAGGTGGCCCAGGGCCGAGCCGATGCCCTGTCAGACAGGATGAAGCATCGCCTTACCGAGTTGGAGAGAGAGCGGATGATCTCACCCAGACCTCCGGTGGTGAAAGGCGGTGCTCTGGTGATTCCCGGCGGCCTGCTCAGGAAGCTCACGGGAGAGCCTGAGAGAACACAGGACACGGTGGACCAGGCAGCCAGGAAACGGGTGGAGGATCTCGCTATGAAGGCCGTGGAGGCCGCCGAGCGGTCTCTGAATCGCACCCCCAACGATGTGTCCGCTCAGAGGGGAATCGGCTACGACATCGAATCCCAAGATGAGCAAGGCGGGCTCTACTTCATCGAGGTCAAAGGCAGAGCTGTTGGTGCAGATGATGTGAACCTGTATCGCACCGAAATTCTGTGCGGTGTGAATGAGCCGGAGAGGTTCCGGCTTGCAATCGTCCTGGTGGAAGACGACCAGGCCAGTGATCCCGTTTACGTGCGGGACTACGATTTCGGGCAGCCCGGATTCGACCAGACAAGCGCAACCTATAGCTTGAAGAGTCTCCTGGCCCACGGGGGGAAACCATCATGAAAGACCTGGGTTCATGTGGCGCAGATGGAGGGCCGAGGTGAGGAAACGCTACCATGTGGATTTTCTGTTGGGGCAGGAAGAGGGGGCATCCACCCCCTCTCTGGAGGATGTTTCACAGGTCTGCCTCGACTGGATCCTGCAAGGGTCACGAATCAGTCTCCCTTCGGGCCACTCCCCAATCTTGCCCGCGACCGATCTGACCCGTACCGACCTTGGCAACGGGGCATGGCTGGAGGCCATCCGCGTAGGGGACGGCAGCAAGGACCGCTGGGGGATGCGCTTCGGGCACCCGGATGAAACAGACTCCAACCTGACTTGGATGACGGAGATATGCACCGGAGTGAACCCGGAAGCCAACGAGGCTTCTTTTTCCTGCACGGTCAAGCTCGGGAGTTCTCAGGGGCGGCTCGTCCCCATCTACCGTAAGGCGAGCAGGCCACGAATTGTGCCAACGGTCCTCCAACAATGGGGGGGCCGCCGGGTTGCACCTCTTTCCCTCGAGCCCATCGTTGTCACACCGGATGAGGTTCCCTACCTGGTGGGCTTGCTGCGCAGTCAGGACCGCTCGCTGCCAGTCGTGTTCATCAGCACCTCCAACTGGAATGACCATACCCTGGTTCAGCCGGATAAGCTCGGCAACTGGATTGGTGGCCTGGCTCATGTCCTCATTGGACAGAATCGCTTCACCTCGCTGAAGCTGAGTAAGGCCATCCCCGAGCGCCTTGGCTGCTGGGACGGGGCCATCCGCATCTGGTGGCCTGGATTTTCCCTCTCCGATGAGCCGTACCAGCACAAGGTCTGGAAACCTGACTTCATCCTCCAGAAAGAAGAAACCTCCAAGCATGGCTTTACCGAGTACCTGCTGGGCTGGCTCTCCAGAATTGCTGTCGGGATCACCGATCCACGCGCCACTAGCTGGGCGGACCTGGGTGCCATCCGTCGACATCAGCTATTCGAGGAGGCCAAGGCCGCTGGGCAGCAAGACGACCTGATAGAGCTTGCGGAACTGGAACTACAGGAGAAAGACGCCACGATTGAGGACCTAAAACTCCAGGTCGAACAACTCTCAGAGGAGGTCAAGGACGCCAGGCAGCGAGAGGAATCCTGGAGGGAAGCGTGGAAACAGGTTGGGGCCGCAACCGCGCCAGAATCACCAGACGGTACAGATGAACCAGGGACACCGCAGCCCGAGGTAACGCCACTGGAATCTGTGATGGAAGCCGTTGAGCGCGCTCAGGATGAGTTCTCCGAGCAGCTCGTATTTGCCCCCAATGGCAAGTCCTCGGTTTCCGGCAATCCGTTCGAGGAGCCGGGGGAGCTTTTCTCCGCCCTGGAGTTCCTGGCCACGACCTACTTCATTGCACGGACAGGGGAGGAAGGGTGTTCTGATTTTCAGGCCGCCCTTCACGACCATGTTGACTGGAGCTTCCAGGCCAACCAGTCGCAGATCACGATGGGGAAGTACGAGAACTGGTACACGACCAGGTGGGAGGGGCGGAAGTACTGGCTCCCCAACCACATCGGAACCGGCTCCAGCAAGGATCCCCGATACACCATCCGGGTCGCCTTCGAGTGGGACAAGGACCGGAAGAAGGTCGTCATCGGATACATCGGACAGCACCAGCAAACGGACGCGACATGACTACACCGCGAAAGAAACTCATTGAAGTTGCTCTCCCTCTTGATGCCATCAATGCGGCGTCTGTAAGAGAGGGCTACATATACCTCGGTGGACACCCCAAAAGCGGCCAGTTGTGGACGGGTCAAAAGCGGCCAGT
>CAZCFB010000115.1:0-12859 GCA_964497805.1 uncultured Kofleriaceae bacterium | reverse complement strand
CAGTCCGACCAGAACGTGGACTTCAAGATCATCAAGAAGATCATGTACTCCTGCGGCCTGGCCGGGTTCTCCAACGTGCACTTCGCCGTCACCGAGAAGGTCGCCGACAAGGCCGGCGAGGGCGAGAGCTAGGACAAAAGATATGCGCCGAGCACTCCTGTTACTGGCCCTTTCGCTGGCGGTCGCGGGGTGCAAAGCCCGCCCCGCCTCCCTCGAAGTCAAGCCTGACAACCTGCTGATCGCCGAAAAGGGTGGAACCCTGCAGCTACAGGTGATCCCCAGGGACAAGGAAGGCAACCAGCTCGACCTCACGGAGCTCACCTTCAAGGCCATGACGCCCACGATGGCCACGGTGAACAGCAACGGGCTGGTCAAGGCGGTCCAGTCAGGGCTGGCCACGGTCCTGATCACGGCCAACGGGGTGCCCAAGGAGGTGGAGATCTCCTTGCAGATCCCGGAGAAGGTCACCATCAATCCAACAAACGCCTGGCTCATGCTCGGGGTCACCAAGGGGTACAAGGCCACGGTGATCAACGATCGGGGCAAGCCTATCCTGGCTGGCGGGGTGCGCTGGACCTCCTCCAACCCGGAGGTCGCCTCGGTAGACAAGTTCGGCAACGTGAAGACCAAGACCGAGGGCACCACCATCATCACCGCCTACGCAGCCGGCATCCAGGGCGAGACCAAGCTTACGGTCAAGCATGAGGAGTTCAACGGTGAGGATGGCACCCTCTCCGTGATGAACGAGGCTGGCATGGAGAAGGCCGTCGCGAAGTAACTGAGCTCCCGCTCAGACTGCGCCGGTCCTCGGATTCCTTTGGAATCCTCCGGGATAAAGCCGGCGCAATATCAAAATTTTGCCCGCCGATCCTGTCCATGGTCATCTGGACAGATGGCACCGATCCCTTCAAAAATTCAGCTGATCATCGTATCCACCCTGATTTGTATCCCCTTGACGGCCCTGGCCGGGGAGGGCAAGGCACCGCCGAGGGAGGTGGTCGTGGGGCCCCGGCCCCTTGCCCCGTCCTTTAAGGTTGTGAAGTCCGCGCCCGAGGCGAAGAAGGAGTCCGCGCCCGAGGCGAAGAAGGAGTCCGCGCCTGAGGTAAAGAAGGAGGCTCCACCCAGGGCCAAGCCTGCGGAAACCAAGTCGAAAGATAAGTCCGAGGCCGAGACCATGCACGCGGCCGAGAAGCTGCTTCAGAGCGTGGAGGCGGCTGCCATGCCTTCGCCTGAGGACCCGGAGGCCAAGGCGGCCGCTCAGGCTGAGCAGATCCGAGAGCAGCTCATGCGAATGGTGCCCTCCGCGGATACTGATCCCATCTCACCGCCGGTGGACCCGTCCGAGGTGGATGATGCCAGGCAGGCCCTCCTGAAAGAGCTCCAGATCAATATCAGCATGGAGCTGGAGCGGATGCGTGAGGCCAGGGCCAAGGTGTCTCTGCTGGTGGAGCCCCTGGCAGGGGAGGGTGGCCCCATCTTTTCCGCGGAACCGGATACGGCCAGGGTGCCGGCGTCAAACGCCAAGCTGCTCACCGCGGTGGCCGCAGCCCGAACTCTGCCCGGCCGCTACCGCTTCATCACCCGGGCATACCAGGGGCGCAAGGGCGGGCCAATTTACCTCTGGGGCACCGGCGATCCGCTCCTGTCCGGGCCTGACATCCGGGCAATGGCACGCAGAATCAAGGCCCGCGGCGTGCGGGTGGTGCGGGGCGTGGTGGTGGACGACACCTACCTGGACCGGCGCCGCCTGGCCCCCGGCTTCACCTCCTTCGCTGACGGCTCCCGATACCGCCCCACCTCGGGCGCCGTGAACCTGGACAGCAACGCGGTGGTGGTCAAGGTGAGCAGGCAGAAAGGGCGGCGGATACCGCGCGTGGACGTGTTCCCGCCGTCTGACTACGTCAAGGTGCGAAAGCGGGTGCGCTTCTCCAGGGCGCGGAAAGGAGCGGCGGCCAGGAAGTCGAAGATTCGCATCTCACGCAGCCAGGAAGGCAGCATCATGTGGCTCACCGTGTCAGGCACGATGGGGCGCAAGGCCCGGGCCAAGAGGGTGCGGCTTGCGGTGTACGATCCCGGCCTCAACGCTGGTTGGGCCCTGCGCCGGGCCCTCAGGGACCAGGGGGTGCGGGTGATCGGCACGGTGCGCAAGGGGCGCAAGCCGCGTAAGGCCCGGTCCCTGGCCGCCATGGAGCACACCCTGGGCGCTGTGATGACCCGGACCAACCTGAACAGCGACAACCTGGCCGCGGAGACTCTGGTCCGGGCCATGGGGCGTCTTGTGCACAAGGAGAGCCGTCGCCCCGTCGACACCTGGAAACGCGGCCTGGCTCAGCTCAAGGCGGCCCTGGAGGCCATCGGCGTCAAGGGCTACACCCAGGGCAACGGGTCGGGGCTCCACCGTGGATCGAGAGTCACAGCGCGGGTCATGGTGGATCTGCTCAAGAAGGTGCACGCCGACGACAAGATGAAGCGGCGGCTGCTCCCCACCCTGGCCATTGCGGGACGCGCAGGGACCCTTGCGAGGCGCCTGCGCGGCACCCCGGCGCAGGGAGTGGTGCGGGGCAAGACCGGCACCCTGGGCAACGCCCTGGCCCTGAGCGGCTACATCACCGGGGAGGAGGCGAAGCAGCCCCTGGCCTTCTCTCTGCTGGTCAACGGGACCGCCAGCAAGAAGGTGCGCCAGCACATGGATCGCGTGGTTGAGCTCCTGGCCCGCTGGGCGCAGGAGATGCCCCTACAGGAGCAGGTGGCGTCGCGCTAGATCTCGATCTCGCCGGCGAACACTTCCTCCGCCGGACCATCCATCAGAACACGGCTTAGATCTTTGGGCACCTCGATGACGAGGGTGCCACCGGGGAGGTGTACGGGGAGGGGGGTGTCCGCCGGGTGCCTGCCGGTGATAACGGCGGCGGCCACAGTGGCGCAGGCGCCTGTGCCGCAGGCCTGGGTGATGCCGCAGCCCCGCTCCCAGACCCAGAGCTCCAGCCCTCCGTCCACGAAGCGGGCGAACTCCACGTTGGTGCGGTTGGCGAACAGGTCGTCCTGTTCCAGCGCTGGCCCAAGGTTTGTTGCCAGCGGCCTGGGGTCCTCATCCACGAAGAAGACAAGGTGGGGGTTGCCCATGCTCACGGCGGTGGCGCGCCTGGGGGACGAGCCCGGGATCTCCAGCTCCTCATCGGTCACAGGCTCGCCGCGGGTCAGGCCCAACTCCACCGGCTCCTGGCGGGGCTGCCCCATGTCCACCTTCACCGAGGCGACGAGACCATCCTCGCCGAGGGTTAGATCGCAAAGGAGGAGGCCGGCGCCGGTATCGACCCAGAGCCGCTCCGTATCCTGGAATCGGGGCCACTTGTCGCGCAGGTACTTGGCCACGCAGCGCAGGCCATTTCCGCACATTTCTGCCTCGGAGCCGTCGGCGTTGATCACCCGCATGCGGGCGTCGCCGGCCTGGTCCTTATCTTCATCAGGCGGCAGCACCAGCAGCAGGCCATCCGCGCCGATGCCGGTGTGACGGTTGCAAAGGCGGCGGGCCAGCTCAGGATCGGCCAGGATCTCCTCCGGCGCCTCGTTCCAGCAGTTCAAGACGATGAAGTCGTTGCCGATGCCGTGGTATTTGAGGAAGGGGATCTTCATATCGCAATTATACGTTCAAGGGAGGGGCGCGCCCCTTTCCCTGCGGAGTCGGCTTGAGGTTTCGCGTTGCGGGCGAACCCGCCACTTCGGGCGGCTACTCGGTGGGCTTTGGTGCAGGCTCTGCAGGCTTGGTTTCTTCGGGCTTCGGTGCTGGCTCGGCGGCCTTGGCCTCCTCGGCAGGCTTGGCCTCCTCGGCGGGCTTGGCCTCCTCTGCAGGCTTGGCCTCCTCGCCCTCTGCAGGCTTGGCCTCCTCGCCCTCTGCAGGCTTGGCCTCCTCGCCCTCTGCAGGCTTGGCTTCCTCGCCCTCGGTGGCCTTGGCCGCGCCGGCGCCGGCGGCAGCCTTCTTGGCGTCCCCCTTGGCTTCCTTGGCCTTGCGATCGGCGATGCGCTTCTTCTTGGCTTCCTTGGCCTTCTCTTCGATTGCCGCGGACCGCGCCTTGAGCTCGTCGTCGTCGCTGTGGCTGGCGAACCAGGCCAGGGTGATTGAGGTCAGCATGAACACGCCAGCCATGATCGCGGTGAGCTTGGTCATGAACGTGGCCGCGCCGCGACCGCCGAACACCGCCCCGCCACCACCACCACCGCCGAAGGCCGCGCCCATACCGCCGCCCTTACCCGCCTGTAGCAGGATGACAATGATGAGAAAGATACAGGTACAGACATGTACTACGGTAATCAGTGTTTCCATAAGGTTGAGATGTTTAGCGGTCGTACTTCAGAATGTCAACAAAGGTTTGACCATCGAGGCTGGCCCCGCCAACCAGGGCGCCGTCAACGTCCGGCTGGGCCATGAGCCCGGAGGCGTTGCCCGGCTTCACGCTGCCGCCGTACTGGATCCGCACCGCGTCGCCCGCGTCCCCAAACCGCTCACGCAACTCCGACCTCAGGTACTCGTGCACCTCCTGGGCCTGGGCTGTGGTGGCGGTGAGGCCGGTGCCGATGGCCCACACCGGCTCGTAGGCCACGACCATGGCGGCGACCTGCTCTGCGTCCACGCCCTCAAGGGCGCCCAGGATCTGGCGCTTGACCACCTCGAAGGTGGTGCCGCCCTCACGCTCGGACTGCAGCTCCCCAATGCACAGGATAGGCGTCAGGCCGGCGCGCAGCGCAGCGTGCACCTTCTTGTTCACCAGGCCGTCGGTCTCGTTGAAGAACTGCCGCCGCTCCGAGTGGCCAAGGATGACGTGCGTACAACCAACATCCTTGAGCATGGGCGCCGAGATCTCGCCCGTGAAGGCGCCGCCGTCCTCGTAGTAGCAGTCCTGGGCCGCCAGGATGACGTTGCTCCCCTCCAGCCGCTTGGCCACGGCCGGCAGGGTGACGAAGGTGGGGGCGATCCCCACCTCCAGGTCATGGATGGCCGCGGCGCCGTTGCGCACAGCGGTGGCCAGCTCAACCGCCTCGGCGGTGGTCTTGTTCAGCTTCCAGTTGCCGACGATGATCGGCTTACGCGTCGTCATTAGTTTTCTCCTCTACTTCAGGGCCGCCAGGCCGGGTAGGGTGCTGCCCTGGACGAACTCCAGGGAGGCGCCGCCGCCGGTGGAGATGTGGTCGATCTTGTCTGCCATCCCGCTCTTCTTCACCGCCGAGGCGGAGTCGCCGCCGCCGACAACGGTGAAGGCCTCGTTATCGGTCATGGCCGTTGCCATGGCCATGGTGCCCACCGCGAAGGGGGCCTTCTCGAACACGCCCATGGGGCCGTTCCAGAACACGGTCTTCGTCTCGCGCAGCTTGGCCGCGTAACGCTCCACGGTGGCCGGGCCGATGTCCAGGGCCATGAGCCCCTCCGGCACCTTGTCAGCCGGGACGACCTTGCCGTCGGGCGCGTCCAGAGAGTCAGCCGCCAGCGCGTCCTCTGGCAGCAGCACCTCAACGCCACGAGCAGCCGCGGCGCCCAGGATGCGGCGGGCCGCGTCCAGGCTCTCGTCCTCAACCCTGGAGGCGCCCAGCTCGCCGCCCTGCGCCTTGATGAAGGTGTTGGACATGGCGCCGCCGATGACCAGGGCGTTCACCCTGGGCACCAGGTTGTCGAGCACCGCGATCTTGTCCTTCACCTTGGCGCCGCCCAGCAGGGCCGCGTAGGGGCGGTCCACCTTGCCGAGCAGCTTGCCCAGACAATCCACTTCCTTCTTGATCAGGAAGCCGCCGCCCTTGAGCTCCAGGTGCGGCACCAAACCGACCATGGATGCGTGGGCCCGGTGACAGGTGCCGAAGGCGTCGTTGATGTAGATCTCGGCCAGCGCGGCGAGCTCCTTGCCCAGGGCCTCGTGGTTCTTCTTCTCGCCCGCCTCGAAGCGGAGGTTCTCCAGCAACACCACCTCGCCGGGCTGCATATCGGCCACGACCTTGCGCACGCCGTCGCCCACCACCTCGTCGGTGACCTTCACCACATGGTCACCGCCCAGCAGCTCGGCCAGGCGCGCGCCCACCGGCTCCATGCGCAGGCTCTCCACCACCTGGCCCTTGGGGCGGCCCAGGTGAGAGGCGAGGATCGGCAGCCCCCCCTGCTCCAGCACGTAGCGCACGGTGGGGAGGGCGGCTTGGATGCGGTTGTCGTCGGTGATCTCCCGCGCCTCGTTGAGCGGCACGTTGAAGTCCACGCGGATGAACACACGCTTACCGGACAGAGGTAGTTCGTCTACCCACTTGATGGTCATCTCAGGTCTCCTTTGGGGGGAGGTTGTGTGGGACGGAGGCGGCCCCCGCCCCACACCATTGCCGAACCTACAGCTTGCTGCCCACGAGCTTGGCCAGGTCCCAGAGGCGGGCCGAGTAGCCGTACTCGTTGTCGTACCAGGAGAGCACCTTGAGGGTCTTGTCGCCGCTGATCATGGTGGCGCCCAGGTCCACGCAGGAGCTGTGGGTCTCGCTCATGAAGTCGATGGAAACCAGGGGCTCGTCCACGGCCATCAAGATCCCCTTGAGCGGGCCGTTCGCGGCCTCACGCATGGCGTTGTTGACCTCCTCGATGGAGGTGCCCTTCTCCAGGTTCACGGTGAGGTCGACCAGGGAGACGTTGGGGGTCGGCACGCGGATGGACATGCCGTCGAGCTTGCCGTTGAGGGCCGGCAGCACCAGGCCGATGGCCTTGGCCGCGCCGGTGCTGGTGGGGATCATGTTCACCGCGCAGGCGCGGGCCCGGCGCAGGTCGCTGTGCGGGAAGTCGAGGATGCGCTGGCTGGAGGTGTAGGAGTGGATGGTGGTCATCAGGCCACGCTCCACGCCCCAGCTGTCGTGGAGCACCTTGACCACGGGGGCCAGGCAGTTGGTGGTGCAGGAGGCGTTGCTGACCACGTTCTGGGTGGCCGAGTCATACTCGTCGGAGTTGATGCCCATGCAGAAGGTGCCGTCGATCTCGCCCTTGCCCGGGGCGCTGAGCAGGACCTTCTTGGCGCCAGCCTGAATGTGAAGGCTCGCGGTCTCCTGGGTGCGGAAGCGGCCGGTGGCCTCAACGACGATGTCCACGCCCAGCTCCTTCCAGGGCAGCTTGGCCGGATCGGGCTCGGCGAAGGAGGCCACGCGCTTGTCGTTGATGATCAGCGCGCCTTCCTCGACCTCCACCGTCCCGTCGAAGCGGCGGTGCACCGAGTCGTACTTGAGCAGGTGCCCCAGGGTTTTGTCGTCAGTCAGATCGTTTACAGCCACGATCTCCAGGTCAGAGTCCCCGGCGTTGGCAATACGCGCGACACAGCGGCCGATACGACCGAAACCATTAATGGCAACACGAACCATTTCTTCCTCCATCGTGGTGGACCGCCTCTTGCGGTCTATTTGAGGTTTTGCTTTTTGGAGTTTTAGTGGAGGCCGCCGCCCATGGTGGGCAATGCGCCTACCTCTTTATAGTGATAAATGTCGTATTGACCAGCAGGAAATGGGGCTACTTGTTCGATTTCTGTCAGGCCCGCTGGATACCTGAAGAGCCGTCACTGCCACCTGCTTTACGCACCTGACGCTTTTGTGTGGTGATTTAGCAACAGTGTGGACTTTACGATTCACCGAGGTCCTGAGTCCATGGATTCAGGATTCCACGACGGCCTCGTCGCGGTTTTAAACGGTTTAAATTATTGAGTTAATTTGGATTGGGTGGTGCAGGCGGGGCTACTGGGCTACCTGGGCGCGCTGGCCGCCCCTCATATCTGATGTGACAAGAGAGATCAGTTCAGTGCTCAAGCCAACGATCTCTTTTGGATCGTACCCATGCTCCTTGAGCTCGCGGAACAGAGATTTTGCAATTATTTTCAAGGCCTTGTCGTGCTCTGCCTGGATTCCAACCTGTTGAAACAGCGCGGACATGATTCTTATCCTTGGTTGTTTTGCCCATTCAAAAGGCAATCTCTGTGCCACATTCATTGAAAGATTGAGTAAGCTGCTCGAAACAAGCTCAACAGGAGAAGCTCTTGTCACAGCCGCCAATGCCCACCGTCGCAAGCCTCAAGGAGGGCGAGAAGATAACAGGGACCTTTCTGTGCAAGCGGAAGGCCGCCTCATCCGACCGCAACGGCCGCCCATTCCTCTCACTGGTCCTGGCCGACTGTACCGGCGAGGTGGAGGCGCTGCTCTGGGATCGCGTGGATGAGCAGGGCCAGGGCTTCGAGGGCGACGACCCGGTCACCGTCAGCGGGAAGGTCGCTCAGTTCCAGGGCCGGCGGCAGCTCCACCTGCGAAAGATCCGCCTGGCTGGGGAGGACGAGCGCCCCATGGAGGAGCTGGTCCCCGCCAGCACTCTGGACATTGACCAGGTGGTTGAGGAGATCTCCGCGCTGCTTTCCGGCCTGGAGCACCCTCACCTGAGGGCCCTGGGCGCGGCCTACCTGGATGACGCGCCTTACATGGAGGCCCTCGCCCGGGCGCCGGCGGCGCGCAGCTTCCACCACGCCCACAGAGGCGGGCTACTGGAGCATACGCTGTCGGTGATGCGGCTCACCGACGCCATCTGCGCGCACTACCGGGAGGCGCAGCCCGGCTTGCTCAACCGAGACCTCTGCATCATGGGAGCCTGGCTCCACGATCTGGGCAAGGTGGACGAGATCTCCCCGGATGGGGGCTTCAACTACACCAGCCAGGGGAGGCTCCTGGGGCACCTCTTGCTCGGCATGCGGGTGCTGGACGGCAAGATCGCCGGCCTGCCCGACTTCCCCGCGGAGCTGGCCGACCATGTTCGCCACCTGGTGGCGTCACACCACGGCCGCCTTGAGCATGGCTCCCCCAAGCTCCCGATGACCGCCGAGGCCCTGGTGCTGCACCGCGCCGACGAGATGGACAGCACCCTGGCCAACTTGAACGACCTGCTCAAGCAGACCGGCCAAAGTGACTGGACCGCTTACCAGGCGCACCTGGAGAGGTACTTCTACAAGGGTGGGGAGAGCGGGGAGGGCGAGTAGCTACTCGTCGTCCAACGACATGTCCAACACCAGCTCCTGCTGAAGCAACCGCAGGAAGATGTCGAGATACCCCATACGTTGCCCGTCCATGCCGGTGAAGGTCGCCCCGAGCTGGTAGAGGCCTTCCTTCACCTCGGTGCACCAGAGCACCTTTCCGGTGAGCTTCAGGTCCTCGCTGGCTGAGTTCTGTCCCAGCACCAGGGCCAGGGTCAGGCTGACCAGCGTGCCCGGAGCGATCTCCCGGTGGCTGTAGAAGCTCGCCCCCTCCCGGTTGATGTCGTGGGTCAGGGCGTCTGTGCTGAACTCCGGCGTGGTGATCCGCGCCCGGATTCGCACCGAATTGGAGGGTTGGCTGCTGTCGCTGCTGCTCATGGGCAACGATTGTAGACCATCCCCGGCAAATAAAAGTCAACTCAGAGGGACAAATCTGTGGGTCAGGTGCGTCGTAGTATTGTAGGAGGCAGCGTTGATCACCCAAGAGGCCCACCTGATGGCAAGCGAAGTCACCGCGGAGGAGCTGGTGAGCCGCGCACAGCGCGGTGACCGGGCGGCCTTCGAGGAACTCTACCTTCGCTACCACCCGATGGTGATAAGGCGCCTGGTACACCTGTGCGGGCCAGGGGCGGCAGCCGCGGACCTGGCCCAGGAGGTGTTCGTCAACGCGTACAGAGGGATCGCGCGCTACCGGGGGGACGCGCCGGTTCACCGCTGGTTGCTTCGTATAGCGACCAACCAGGCGCGCACATACCACCGCACCTCGCGGCGGGCGGCGCCGTTCTGGCGCCTCTGGGACAAGCCGGAACAGCAGGAGCAGGTGCCGTGCCCCCTGGAGACGGTTGACCTCGCCTTCCCCCAGCTCGCCGCGGTGCATCGTGGGCTAGCGCGCCTCTCTCCGAGGCTCCGGGAGGCGGTGGTGCTGTTTGAGCTGGAGGGGCTCACCCTGGCCGAGATGGCCGCGGAGCTGGAGATCTCCCCCAACACGGCGGCCTCCAGGGTGCGCAGGGGGCGGCAGAAACTAAAGAGCATACTTGAGCGCATGGGGTACGCCCCCGGCAGTGACGCCGGGACCGAATCCCTGTGCAGTGGTGAGACATCATGAACGGACCTGAAGAACATGGCGGCAACACGGACCGCCCCGGGAAAATGAGCCAGACGCCCTGGCTCCAGCACGCACGCGAGCAGTCCAGAAAGCGGGCCGAGCAAAAGGGCGCGCTTCGGCCGCCGGCGCTGGACTGGGATGTGATGGAGGGGGCGCCTCGCAGGGGCGGGGCCCTGGCGGCCCGGGGCCTACGGCTCTCGTGGGTGGCGGTCCTGGTCCTGATCCTGGTGGCCGGCGGGACCACCGGCACCTGGGCCTATGTGCGGCACAAGAAGCAGATAGAGGTGAAGAAGCGCATTGAGGCCGAGCGGAAGGAGCTGGCGCAGAAGCTCGTGGAGCAGGAGAAGCGGAAGCTCCACGCCTTGAAAGCGGCCAGGAAGAAGGTCCCAGCCCAGGCGCCTGTGGCCGAAGCCGCCGCGCCGGCCCCCGTCAAGGTGGCCCACAAGGGGAAGCCGAAGAAGCCCGGCAAGGCCGCGCCAGCAGCCGCGCCCGAGGAGAAGCCCGCCGAGAAGAACGGCGGCGAGGTCATCTTTGACGATCCGTCCATGCCTGGCGGCGGCCACGTGATCATCGTGCGCCCCCCGGCCAAGATTGGGCCGCTGTTCGAGCCCGAGAAATACAAGAACAAGGGCCCGGGAATGAGCTGGTAGAGCAGGGCCCTACTGCCTGAACAACCTGACGTCAACCAACGCCCCAGGAGGGGTCAGAGGAGAGGTGTGTCATGAGAACAAAGATCTGGAGCATTTTATTGGCGGTCGCGGTGATGCTCGCGGCGGGTTCCGCCCAGGCCAGCGACGAAAAGAAGCGGCGCACCCAGCGCCTGGACTTCGAGGACGACCTGGTTACTGCGGGCTTCGACAGTGGCAACGGCACCATCGTGCAGGTCACGCGCAAGACGAAGATCAGCAGCCTCATCGAGGTGAGGAAGAACTTCATCCCTGAGTTGTTGAAGAGCGCCGAGGATATCTAGCAGTAGACAGAGGGAATCGCCGGGGGCGCGGCCACAGCCTGGCGAAGCCAGGCGAAAAACGGAGCGGGCCGAAGGCCCGCAGATTTGCGGATGGGGCCCCAGGCCCCGGCCGCAAATCTACTTCACCTGGAAGAACTCCAGGCCGCCTTCCGGCAGGGCCTTGGAGTCGTAGTACAGGTTGCTGCCGTACACCTTGCCGCCGTCGAGGACCATGTCCGGGTAGTAGCCGTACCCCTTGGCCCCGCCCTTGACCAGCCGGCCCAGGTTCTTGTCGCCGGCGGTGTTGGGCAGCCAGCTGTTGGCCCCGCCGCGGCGCACGCCGAGCAGGTCAACGGTCTGCTGGTCCTGGTAGAGCACGCGCACCGTGCCGGAGGGGTCCACGAACAGGTTGCTGTCAGCGCCCAGCAGGTGCAGCCCAGTGGTTCGCTTGCCGTTGTCAATGACCTCGGAGACCGTGGCCTTGAGGGTGGGCGGGGTGAGCTGCAGGTAGTGCAGGGTGCCCTTGTTGAAGTCCTGGTAAGAGACATGCACCGTGCCCGCCTTGTCCGCGGCGGCCGAACAGTAGGCGCCGACATCGTCCTTGGCGGTGCCCTTGAGCACCACGGCGCTCCACTTGCCGCCCGCCCGCAGCGCGGCGCGCAGGTTGCCGCCCACGCGGTCGTAGTACACCACCATGGGGCCGGTGGAGACGTTCAGGGCCGAGACGAACAGCCCGGAGGCCATGGGCAGCTCCACGAGCTTGGAGTCATCCAGGGCGTCCACGCACTTGCCGGCGATGCACGCCTTGCCCGTGCCGCAGGAGGAGCTGCACTTGGTGCTGGTCGTCTTGCAGGTGCTCGTCTTGTCGGTGTTGACGATACAGGCCTCGGTGCTCTCGCACAGGTTCCGACAAGGCATGGCCCGCGTCTCCACCTTGCTGATGACCCAGTCTCCGGCCGTGGTGGGCGAGGATTTTGTGGCCTGGGCCCAGCGAAGCTCTGACTTGAAGTTGCCGCTGCCCGCCGAAACGCCGGTGACCAGGTAAGCGATGGCCGGCGCGTCGGTGGTGTTGAGCACCATGGAGGTGTAGAGCCCCACAACCTCTTTGGACTTTGTGGTCTTGGGCTTGTCCACCACATGAACCTGCCACCCGCTGCTGGAGCGCACCGCGAACTTGAGCTGGTGGTTGGTGTTGTCGTGGTAGCTGATGTACGGCTCCCCCTTGGAGGTGGCCGCGATGTCGGTGAAGAGGCCCACATCGTCGCCCACGTTGGAGACGCCGCTGCGCCACCCCTTGGGATCGTGGGTGGCCGCGTCCTTGGGCACGCCGTCCACGATCTCCTTGTTCAGGCTGGAGAGGTTGGTTGTGCTGGCCGTGACATAGATCAGGTCGCCGTACTGGCGCTCGTAGGCGCTGGCGACCAGGGTGCCCTTCACCGCGGCGAGGGCCGAGTGCTGCCCGATGATGCCGGGTTTCAGGCTGCTGATCGTGTCCGGGACTGCGCTGTCCTTGGGGAGCTGGAAGTCGGGCTTGATGCCCGTGTCCGGATAGATTGTGGGCTCATCACTGCACGCGGTGCCCAACGCAAACAACAGGGCCGCCAGCAGGAGCAGCGAGGCGCGCGCCAGGCGCTGCCGGCGGCGGGGGGAGGGGATGGTGTCATTTCTATGTTTGTTTCGCACGCTAGGTAACTCCATGTATGAACTGCCAGTCAGTTTATCAGCCTTCTGGTCATGTCGGGTAGTCACCTGGATCAGCGGTTGTTACCAAAACCATCAGGCATCCCCGTGGACCTT
>CAZCFB010000114.1:0-13374 GCA_964497805.1 uncultured Kofleriaceae bacterium | reverse complement strand
CGAGAAATCCAGGCCAGGAGAGCGGCGTGAGGCCCTTAACCGATCACGCATGGCCCTATGTGCTGCCGGTTTCCTGTACATCTTTTTGGGTCCAGGAGCGGAGCGATTCGAGGAACACCCTGTTCCTCTGGACAAGGACGAGTTCGACAATACGACGTTCCCGAGGGGAGTTATCAAGGACGGTGAGGCTCTCTACACCGCTGTGAACAGGGTATATAACCTCGGCTTCCTGGTCACTGACAGCAACATGCTCAAAGATAGCTACAAGGACAGCTTGTTCTCCGAAGGCGGCCAGAAAAAGCAGAGCGGCCCCCTGTCAGTCGACTACATGAATAAGCTCATCTCAAATGAAGAAACGAACAAGCAACGAGCCGAATTGTTTAAATCTTTTCTTGGCATTAAACCCGGAATGAACATCGCGGATGTGGGCGCAGGGCCAGGCACGCTCACCGAGCACCTGGCCCGTGCAGTGCAGCCCGGAGGGCAGGTCTGGGCCTCCGAACCGGACCTGCAAACCGTCTCAGTTCTCTATCGCCGCGCACAATCATGGAGGCTGCCCAATATCACCTTGCTGTATAGCTATTACGATGACAGCCTACTCCCAGTTGACACCTTTGACCTCGTACTCCTGATCAACGTCCACGCCTTCGCCTACCCAAACAAGCAAGGCTACAAGAAGCAAAAACAACTGGTCGTCGCCTTCTACAAAACAATAGCCAAAGCCCTCCGCCCCAACGGCCGCCTGGTAATCTTCGACACCGCGCAAAACAACGACAAGGAAGAACAACTGAAAGCCAAGGACATCGAGGACCAGCTAGGCGAGGCCGGCTTCAAGAAGCTAAAGGCCCACCCCACCAAGCCAATGAGCTACGACTGTAAAAACGGCTGCCACTTCCTGGAATTTGAGCCGACCCGCGAAGCGGGAGGCCCCACACCCGGCCCAACAGCACGCTAACCCAGGGAATCGACTCAGATCTGAACAATTACAGACAGCTTCACCGTCTGTAATTGTTCAGTTTGAGCGATGGTCCCCAAACGAAGAATGCCCGCCCAGGAGGCCACTGACCTCCCGAGCGGGCACTACGAAACGGAAGTGCACGGGAATCGAACCCGCCGAGCGATGCCTCTCAACATGCCCCACTGGGTTTGAAGCCCAGGGCCGTCACCAGACTTGCAAGCACTTCCACGAATGCACGCCTCGAAACCGGACCAAAAATTAGCCGTTTCATGAGGAATGTCAAGGATTGAGATTTGTACGAATCACTGCACCAATCGATTTGTACAAAAATAAAGGGTTGAATAATACCGAAATGCGTTTATACATATTCACTGTTCACGTTGGGGGCCCAATTTCATGTAGTAAAGGAGATTACTAATGGCTGATCATAACTCCACCGCGCGTCAGATCGCAGAAGAAGTCGGCTGCTCCATGGCCACTGTCAACAACAAGGCCAAGGGCCTCGGCTTCAAGCTCAAGGGACGCTCCCCCGAGAACCACGCCAAGCTGATGGAGGCTCTCTCCTCGGTCAAGCCCCGGAAGAAGGTGAAAGCCCCCAAGAAGGCCAAGAAGGCCAAGAAGGCCCCCAAGAAGGCCGCCCCCAAGAAGGCCGCCGCTTCTGTTGATCTGGACGGCTTCTTCAACCAGGGCAAGGCGTACATTGTGGAGATCCGCCGCCGCCTGGCCGCGCTGGACAAGGAGAAGGCCGCGCTGGAGGATCAGCTGGCCAAGCTGTACGCGCTGCACCCAAAAATGAAGAAGTAGACGCCCACCGGCGCTCCCCCCCCTCCCCTACCCCTCTTTGATAAAACGATAAGCCGGCCCCACAAAGGGCGCCGCGCTTATGGCGAGGAAGCACGCGGCTGCCATACCCAGGGTTTGGTGGAATGTACTCGCCGTTTCGAAGCTGGCGAAAGCAGGATCAAACAGGGCGATTGTCCCAAATAGATAAAGCGCGCCCAGGCCCAAAGCTGCCACTCCCCAGAAGCGAAGCTTTATCAATCCATACATCCCCAGACCGGCCAGCGCCAGCGCCAACAGCGGCGCCATGGATCCCTGGCGCGGAGCCAGGGCGAACATGATCAGGGTGGGCAAGCCGGTGGCCGCGCTGCCCACAGACCGCTTGAGCCGCTCGACGCCGTGCTCGTCCATGCCGAACCGCTCCCTCCACGCTGGCTGCCCCTCGTACATCTCGGCCATGGCTTCCCCCACCAGGGGCAGGTAGATGAGCAGGTGCAGGCCGCCCCAGATGAGCAACCCGGGATCAAGGCCGAGCTTCACCAGCCCGATGGCCGCCATGGTCAACCCGCTCACGCCCAGCCCCATGGCGAACCAGCGGGCCCAGAACCAGCGCGCCGCCAGGGCGAAGAAGGCCAGGCCATAAACGATGCCGAGCCCGAGGAAGCAACGGAACCAGGCGCCACCAAGGTTGATGGCGGCCAGGGTGAAGATGGTGGTGTAGAAGCCGAGCACCAGCAGAGAGAGTGCCCGGCGCTCGCGGCTGAGGTTGTCCAGGGAGATCACGGCCGCGCCTCCTGCTCCTGCTCGAGCTCCACCACCTCTGTCTCCAGGGCGCCCTCAAAGGCCTCGTCGTCGGAGGCCTCCTCTTTTTTGTCCTCTTCCACGGTAGGATCCCCGGACGCTTTGCCCTGGAAGGTCTTCTTGGCGGTTTCGTAAAGGTCAGTGCCGATCTTCAGCCCCACCCCCGCGATGACGGCTCCGGCCAGAGTTTTAATCAACCAGTTCATGGCGCTCCTCCTGAGGTCTTTCCAATCATACGATCCTTCGTCAGCGATCGCTCCCCAGTCCAGTGTACCGACTCCCCTGGAATCTCGCCCTCCCCCCTGTACTGGGATACAGTAACCGGAACCCTGAGCCAGCCCGGAGTCCGGATACACCATGCGCGTCTGCCCCACCTGCAACCGCCTGTACGGTCCCAAGCAGGAGACCTGCAAGGCAGACGGCGCCGCCACAGTGGACCATGTGCAGGTGCTGCTGGGACAAACCCTGGGCCCTTACCGGGTGGACTCGGTCATCGGCCAGGGAGGCATGGGCACCGTCTACCTGGGGGAGCACCCCACCATCGCGCGCAAGGTGGCGCTCAAGGTGATGCGGCCCGAGTTGAGCCTGCGCGACGTGCTGGTGGAGCGGTTCATCCAGGAGGCCCGGTCGGTCAACACCATCGGCCACGACAACATCGTCAACATCTACGACTTCGGCAAGACCCCCTTCGGCAGCTTCTACATCGTCATGGAGCACCTGGACGGGGAGGACATGCGCTCCGTGCTGGAGAGGGAGGGTCCACAACCCATGGCAAGAGCCCGGGTGGCCGTGCGCTGCATCGGCGCTGCCCTGGCCGCGGCCCATGGAAAGGGCTTCATCCACCGGGACGTGAAGCCGGAGAACATCATGCTCTTCCAGCGGCTCGGCAAGGAGCACGCCAAGCTGCTGGATTTCGGCATCGTCAAGCTGCTAACCGCGGAGCAGACCGGCTTCGAAACCCAGACGGGCGCCGCGCCTCTGGGCACGCCGCAGTACATGAGCCCTGAGCAGCTCGAGCAGGATGAGCTGGACCACAAGGTGGACATTTTTTCCCTGGCCGCGGTGGTCTACGAGTTGATTACCGGCCAGCTCCCGTTCCCGGGGGAGTCCCCCATTGAGGTGCGCCAGGCGCAGCTCAGCCGGACGCCCACCCCACCCTCCCTGCTGAGGGAGGACATCTTCATCGCCCGCAGCCTGGACGCGGCCCTGCTCTGGGGACTGAGCCTGGACCCGGCCACGCGGTGCGAGGAGATGAGGGACTTCATCACCGCCTTCGAGGAGGGCTACCGGGAGAGCAAGGCCGGCCCCACCGGAGAGGAAGCCCTCGGCAACTTCACTGACGTCACCCGCACCCACCAGCCGAGAAAGGCCGGCTCCCCCATGCTGTTGCTGATGGGGCTGGCGCTGCTCATCTGCGGCCTCGCCGCCGTGGGCTACTTGCTGCTCCGTTCGCCTGGAGATCCCGATGGGCCAGGCCCGGGTAAGAGGCCTGCCGTCACCGAAACCGGGGGACCGGACGCCGCGCCCGCTCCGCCGGTGAAGCCTGCCGATCCAGGCGAGCGGGCCCGGACGATGGTCAGCGAGGCCCTGGCCTCGGAGGAGGCTGCCCGACGGACCCTGGCCATCAAGCTCCTGGGCGAGCTCGGGGAGCCTGTGCTCACCGCCGAGATACAGGCCGCGCTGCAGGACAAGAACCCGGGCGCGCGCCGGGCGGCGGCCAGGGCGCTGGGGGCGGCGGGGCACACGGACGCGGTGCCGGCCCTGGAGCAGGCCCTGGGCAGGAGCGTCGGGTACGCCGCGGTGGACATGGCCGAGGCGCTGGCCCACCTGGGCGTCCCGGCTGGCTCGGAGCGGCTCCGCCAGGAGCTGAAGAAGGCCCGGGACGACTTCCGGCGCAAGTACGTGCTGCACGCCCTGGGGCGGGTGGGGGACCCGGCAGCCAGGGGGTGGTGGAAGCTGCTCAAAGGCGAGCGGTTGATCAACCCGACCCTGCGCGTCAAGGCCCTGGGCTACCTTGCCCGCACCGGAGACAAGCGGGCGGTGCGGTTGCTCGAAAAGGTCACCCGGCAGGGTGACTGGCAGGCGCGGATTCTGGCCGCCGCCGCGCTCTGGCCAGTTGACGAAGCCCCTGCCGGGCGGATCCTGCTCAAGGCTCACGCCGAGGGGAACCCCCAGGAAAAGGCCGCAAGCGCCGTCGAACTTGCCCGTTTTGGGGTTCCGGATGCAGGGGAAACTCTGGTAAAATTTCTCGGCAAATCCGGGATGAAGCTGAGCCCGAAGCTGAGAATCGCCTGCGCCCTCGCCCTGGGAAAAATCTCCGGAGAAGAAGCGCGGCGGGCCCTGGCGGAGGCGCTCAATGATCCCGATAGTGAGGTCGCCCTGGCGGCGGCCGTCGGCTTATTGAGGTCTGGCCAGCCTCCGGACTGAGCAAGGCAAACAAATAAGTGCAAGATCCCCTCATCGGTGCCCAGCTAGGTCACTTCCAGATCGAAGAGCAAATCGCCGAGGGCGGGATGGGGCTTATTTATCGGGCCCGGCACAACATCATCGGGAAGCTTGCGGCCATCAAGGTCCTTTCGGAGAAGTACTCCAGCGACAAGAACATGATCAAGCGGCTGCACCGCGAAGCCCGTGCGGTGAACCGCATCGCTCATCCGAACATCATCGACATCTTTGACTTCGGGCAGACCGAGGACGGCCGCGAGTACTTCGTCATGGAGTATGTCCCTGGCGAGAGCCTCGCACAAATACTGATGGACCGAGGGCGCCTGCCCTGGTCCTACATCTCGCCGGTGCTCACCCAGACCCTCGACGCCCTGGCCGCCATCCACGAGCTGGGCTTCATCCACCGGGACATCAAGCCGGAGAACATCCTCGTGGTGGAGCGGGAGGGTGGGCGCAACTGGGTCAAGCTGCTCGACTTCGGCATCACCCGCTCCACCGGGCTCGGCCCCGACGCGGAGCGGCTGACCAGCGCGGGCTCGGTGATGGGGACCCCCGAATACGTGGCCCCGGAGCAGATCCGCGGCAAGGAAGTGGACGGCCGCGTGGACCTGTACGCGGTGGGCGTGATGCTGTTCGAGATGGTCATGGGGCAGCGCCCATACGAGGGGGAGGAGATCATCAACCTGCTCATGGCGCACCTGCAGGAGCCGGTGCCGCCCATGGAGCATATTCCGCCGCACCTTGGGGTCCCGACGCAGGTCCCCGTGGCGGTGGAGCGGGCCATGGCCAAGGACCCGGAGCAGCGCTACCCCGACGCGCGGGAGTTCGCCGCCGCGCTGGGGTTGGTCCTCTCCGGCCAGGCCGACACGGCCAGCCACCCGCCGCTCACCGAGGAGCAGCGCAAGGATATCCGGCAGCGCATGGCCGCCCACTCTGTGCCGGCGGCCACGGCGCCTGGTGTATCGCCCGCCCTGGCGGCCCCGCAATCTGTGACCGCCCCCGGGGCCACGGCGCCGGCCCCGCTCCTGCCAACCACCGCGGATCTGGTGCCCGATGCCCCCAGGGGTATCAGCCCGATCAGGCTCGTGCTCTGGGTGATCCCGCTGGTGATGATGCTCGGCTCGGGTACGGCCGTCGCGCTCTACTTCCACAAGCGGGGCGAGGTGGAGAAACCCAAGGCCCCGCCCGGCGCGCTGGCCAACAAGAAGAAGGGCGCGGGCGAGCCAGGCGCCGGGCAAGAGAAGCCGGTGGACCTGCCCGCGCTTTACGACCGCGTGCGGCGCGTGCTGCGCCAGGGGACCAACGCATCGGTGCCGCCGGTGCGGCGGGTGTGCGCCAAGGGGCTGGGTGAGCTGAGGGACGATGAGGCGCTGCCCCTGCTCTCCTCCCTTCTGCTGAGCGACCCCGAGCGGGCCGTCCAGGCCGCGTCAGCCCTTGCCATCGCGGACCTTGGCCCCAGCGACGACGGCGTGGCAGCCCTGCTCAAGGCGCGGGGGCGTAGCGACGAGGTCACCGCGGTCTGGATGGACGAGGCACTGATGAAGGTGGGCCGGGCGGAGGGGCGCAAGGCCCTGATCAAGGCCCTCGGCTCGTCCAACAAGGAGGTCCGCTTTCAGGCGGCCATGGCCCTGGGCGAGGCCGGGGATCAGGCAGCCAGCAAGGTGCTCCAGGCGGCCGCGGGGCAGGCTGCGACCCTGGGGACCCAAACAGTGATGGCGCTGCTTGGGACCCTGGCGCGGCTGGGGCACGAGGCCGCCCTGGCCTCCCTGGGCAAGGCCATGGCGAGCACAGATCCGGTGGCCCGCATCGGGGCGGCCGAGGCCATGGCCCGGCTCGGGGACGAGCAGGCAATCGGCACCCTCCAGGAGCTGCTCAACAAGGAGGAGGGCCCCACCCGGTTAGTGGCGGCCAAGGTCCTGGCCAGCTTTGGAGACTTCAGCGGGCTCGAGGCCATGACCGGCGCCCTGAAATCCGACGATGAGATGACCCGACGGCTGGGCGCCGAGGGGCTCGGTTCGGTGAGCGACATGGCCGCTGTCCGCCCCCTGGCCAGGGCGCTGGAGGAGAAGTCCGCCATCATCAGCAGCGCGGCGGCAGAGTCCCTGGCGCGCATCCTCTCCCAGATGCCCACCGCCCTGGTCAAGCGCAGCCAGGACTGGCTCCGCACGGCCCTGGCAAACCGCGACTGGTCGGTGAGATACACGGCCGCGGGCATCTCCTCGGAGATGGATCCCGAGCTGGCGGTGAGCCTGCTCGGCTGGGCGCTCAAGGACGAGGACCCGCGCGTGCGCCGCCAGGCGGTGGCCAGCCTGGGGCGCCTCAAGTCCAAGAAGGCGGTCTCCCTGCTGACCCACGCCCTGGGCGACGCGGATCCCCAGGTCCGGCGCAAGGCGGCATCCGCCCTGGGTAGCGTGGGCGACAAGGGCGCTGCCGACGCCCTCTTCGAGGCGGTGCAAGACAGCTCACCGGGCGTGGGGATCAGCGCCGCCGGCGCCCTGGCCCGCCTGGGCCATGACACATACGTGGAGGACCTGAAGAAGGCGGCCAAGCTCAAGGATCCGTCCCTCAGGCGGGCGGCGGTGGAGGCCCTGGGCCGCTGGGAGTCTCCCGACGCGGAGCCCATGCTCAGGGTGGCCCTCAAGGACAAGAACGCCGGGGTTCGGCTGGAAGCCGCGCTGCAGCTCGCAGCCCGGGGGAAGAAGGATCCCGAGGTCGTGGCGCCCCTGGAGAAGGCAGCCCGCTCCGAGGGCAAGGAAGGCGAGCGCGCCCTGGCCGCCCTGCACAAGGCGGGCGTGGACACGGGCAAGATGGTCAAGCTGATGGCCAGCTCTAGGTCCAGAGCCAACCGGGCAAAGGCGATGACCTCCGCGGCCCAGCTGCCGCCCGATCAGGCCCTGGCCATGCTGCGCGAGGGCGTCAAGGATGTGGCCAACATGGTCCGCCTCGCCGCCGTGGGCGGTCTGGCGGCCATCGCGCCCAAGCACGCGGGCGCCCTGCCCTTGCTGCGGGTCCTCTCCCGCGATCCGGCCAAGGAAGTCAGCACCCGCGCCAACCTTGCCCTGGCCCGCCTGGGCAAGGAGAAGAAGGCGCCCGACATGGGCAAGGTCAAGCCGGTGGCCCCCGCGCCGCTTCCCAAGCCCGAGCCAAAGCCCGCAACAGAGACGCCGCGGAAGGGGCCCCGCAAGCACAAGCCCGCGCCCTTCCTCGAGGACACAAGCAAGCTCAAGAAGTTCAAGTATCACTTCTCGAGGGCCGCGGTGGCCACGAGCACAGGCAACTACGGCCTGGCTCTGGCCCACCTCAAGAAGGCCCAGCGGAACAGCAAGCAGGACACCGTCACCTTTGAGATGGCGATTGTCCACCTGAAGATGGCCATCAAGAAGCGCGGTACGGCCCCGGCCGATGCGCGCAAACATCTGCTGCTCAGCAAGCGTTACTTCCAGCACTTCCTGCGCCGGGCCCCGTCAAGCAAACAGGCGCCCAAGGCGAAGCGCGGGATCAAGGAAGTCGAGCAGCTCCTGGAGAGGACAAAATGACTCGGCGAAAACAGTGGCCCCACAGCGCGGCGACCCTCGCCACCACGCTCATCGTCTGCCTCCTCCTGGCGGCGGCGCCGGGCGAGGTCCTGGCGCAGGGGGAGAGCTCGGCGCCCGCGGATCCCAAGGTGTTGCTCAAGCAGGGGAACAAGCTGTTCCAGGAGGGCGACTACCCCGCAGCGTACAAGCAGTTCAAGGCGGGCTTCGACCTGAAGCCTGATCCCGTGTTCATGCGGAGCATGGCCTACAGCCTGCTGAAGATGCTGCAGCATGAGAAGGCCAAGAACCTGCTGCTTCAGTACCTGAAGAAGCACCCCAGGGCCCGGGACCGGAGGAAGATCAAGGAGATTATTTCCGGCCTGGACACCGTGATCCAGACCCGGGTGGAGATCACCTCCGCCCCCGCCGGCGCTGACATCTACATCGACACCGAGGCCGGGGGCAAGGTGGGGAGGACGCCCTACAAGGGGACCATCGAGCCGGGAGCGCACCTGGTGATCCTCCGAACCAAGGGCTACCGCACCACCACCAAGGACTTCAACATCAAGCCCCGCCAGGAGTTGAAGGTAAAGGTCGCCCTGGAGGTAACCCTCAAGCTCAGCTCGGATCCAGCGGGCGCCGTGGTTCGGGTGGGCAAGGCAGACGGCCCGGTGCTGGGCAAGACCCCCATGGAGATCGGGGTGGCCCCGGGCAAGCGCTCTGTTTACCTCTCCCTGCCCGGGTACAAGACCTACAAGCGCAACATCTCCGCCACCCCCGGTAAGGCCACCACCCTCGCGGCCAAGATGCTGCTCGGCTTCAAGGTCTCCAGCGCCCCCGCGGGCGCCACTGTGCTGCTGGATGGCAAGGCGATCAAGGGCAAGACCCCCATGGAGGTGGGCGCCCAGGCCGGCGCTCATCAGGTCACCGTCAAGCTGGGCAGCTTCAAGCCGGTCACCCGCAAGGTATCCCTCTCTCCCGGGTCAAGCGCGGACATGCACGTGGCCTTCGAGGGCGGCCTCCTCTCCATGCGCACCATCGTGCCCGGGGCGGAGGTGAAGGTGGGTGAGCTCAAGGTGGGCACCACCCCGTTCAAGCAGGCCGTGGTTCCCCGCGGCGACCATGAGGTCAAGGTGACCCACCCGGACCGCCGGGATTTCGCCGGATCGCTCAAGTTCCAGGACGGCCATGTGGTGGACGCCGACCTGGAGATGGGGCGTCCCCTCTGGCCGGTCTGGACCGCGGGCGGCTTTACCCTGGCCGGGGTTGTGGCCGGCACGGTTACCGGCCTCCTGGCCCGACAGAAGGTGACCGAGGCCAACGAGGCCGCACCCAACCGGTGCATGTCCACCGGCGATCCGTACCCGGGAATCGACGCCTCCGAGTGCGGCAACGGCCTGCACCACGCCTCCACCGCCTCATTGATCACCGCCGGCGTGGCCGCTGGCGTGGGGTTGGTCTACTACCTCGTCTGGGGCCGCCCCGATCTGAAGGTGAAGAAGAGCAAGCTCACGGCGTCGCGGTAGGGCGCCAGCGCAAGACCTGACGATTCATCACATCTGCAACGATATCCACCAACCACGCACGCCAACATTGCAGCCTTGGCCTCACACGGAGGCACCAAGGCACGGAGGTCACGGAGGGGGAGGAGGGGGTGGTTTTGCTTTGGGGCCCACCAGAAAAACTCCGTGCCCCTTCGTGGCTCCGTGGCTCCGTGTGAGGTTCAGTTATTTTCCGTCAGGCACAAAACTCGCCCTTACGAATCGAGAACGTCCCTTACTTTCTGCGCCAGGCTCTGCGGTGAGTACGGCTTGCCCAGGAAGGCGATCCCATCGTCCAGGATGCCGTGAGTGGCGATGACGTCCTCGCTGTATCCGGAGGCGTACAGGACCTTCACATTGGGGTACGCCTCGGTGAGCTGGTCCGCCAGCTGGCGGCCGTTCATGCCGGGCATCACCACGTCGGTGAAGAGGATTGCGATGTCGCCCCCCTGCTCCGCGGCCACGTTGAGGGCCTCCTCGCCCCCCCCCGCCTCCAGCACGTTGTAGCCCAGGCGGGTGAGAATCTTCACCCCCATCTTGCGCACCAGGGGCTCGTCCTCCACCACCAGGATGGTCTCCTTGCCCAGGGGGATGGTCTCAGACACAATCTCGCGCTCGCGCTTCACGGTGGGGAAGTCCACGCGCGGGAGGTAGACCAGAAAGGCGGTCCCCTGCCCCGGCTGGGACTCCACCTCGATGAGCCCGTTGTGCTGCTGCACGATGCCGTACGCCGTGGCCAGGCCCAGGCCGGTGCCCGCGCCCCTGGGCTTGGTGGTGAAGAACGGCTCGAACACATGGCACAGGTCGTCTGCCGCGATGCCGTGGCCGGTGTCCATTACCCTGACCAGCGTGTAGGCACCGGGGCCGGCGCAGGCTGGGTGAGCGGCGCACGCCACCCGGTCCAGCTCCACTGGCTCCGTCTCCAGGCGCAGCTCCCCACCGCCCGGCATGGCGTCCCTGGCGTTGACCGCGAGGTTCAGCAGGACCTGCTCCACCTGGCCCGGGTCGGCCATCACCTGCCCGGCGGCCTCGTCCAGGTTGGTGACCAGGCGGACCTCCTCCCCCAGGACAGAGCGCAGCATGTGCAGCATGCCCTCGATGATGCCGTTGGGCTCCACCGCCTTGAGCGTGATGAGCTGCTTGCGACTGAAGGCCAGGAGCTGGCGGGTGAGGTCGGTGGCCCGCGAGGCGGCCGCCTCGGCCTCGGTGAGCAGCTCGTGAAGGTCATCTCCCTGCTCCAGCTCGCCACGGGCAAGGGAGACGTTGCCGCAGATGCTGGTCAGCAGGTTGTTGAAGTCGTGGGCCACCCCTCCGGCCAGGCGGCCCACCGCCTCCATCTTCTGTGATTGCCGCAGCTGGAGCTCAAGCTGCCTGGTTGAGGTGGTGTCCCGGACAAAGGCCACCGACAGCGCGGTCTCCCCCTCCTCGTCCGGGATGGAGAAGTGGCAGATGGTGGCCGGGAAGGTGGCGCCGTCCTTGCGGCGCTGGGTCATCTCCAGGATGACCTTGCCGTCCTTGGAGGTGGCCCCGCTGATGCTCAACCCGTCCTTGCTCGCAGCGTTGAGCCGGTAGCTGGGCAGGCCCACCAGCTCATGCTGGCTGTAGCCGTAGATCTGCTCTGCCGCCGGGTTCAGGTACTGGATTAGACCGTCCCGATCCGTGATCACGACGCCGTCGGGCGCGTGCTCGATGAGCAGCCGGAAGGAGGCCTCGCTCTGGGCCAGGGCGTTGTCCGACGCCCGGTGCTCCGTGACGTCCCGGACTCCGGAGATGATTCCCACCACCTCGCCGGTGCGTGGATTTCGCCAGGGCCCGGCGCTGTTCCGGATCCAGCGCACCTCGTCGTCCCGGGTTCGAAGGCGGACCTCGACGCTGCACTTTTGTCCCGTCAGGACCAGGGAAACCAGGTCCTCGATGACGTCTTGGTCTTCCTCCACGATGAGATCCACATAGCTCATGCCCGCCTGGATCTCCTGGGCCGTGTACCCGGTGAGGGGCTCCGGATCACCCATGAACCAGGGCATGCTCCGCCCCTCCGGTCCGTCGAAGCGGATCCCGAAGGCGAAGTCGGTTGTTTGCGTGGCCAGGGCGCGCAGGCGCTGGACCTCGCCCTCGAGATCCTCGATCCGTTTTTCATGCTCGGACATACACAACTAGTTTTAGTCGATTTGCGCCTTTTGCACCACTCGATAAAGTAGAGGATTGCGCTAGGTTTCCTCCTTGTTATTCAATACAGCTCAAGGGAGGCCCCAGCCATGCCGCGCTGCCAGCGTTTTCTAATCTTCATCGCCCTGATGCTCACCGCCTGCGGAGGGCGCTCCGGTGTCCTGCCCGGCATGGGAACCGACGGCGCGGCCCCGGCCCTGGACGGCGCTGTCCCGGACCAGACCCTCAAGCCGGACCTGTTGCCGGCCAGGGTGGAAGGGCTGATCTACCAGACCGAGCTACGGGACGCCTCCAGCGGCGCTCAGCAGGGGGCTGCCTACGTCTTCTTCACCCCGAGGCCCATGCCCTTCTTCGCGCCCACCAGGACCCTGCCCGGCGGCTGCGCACTCTACCCTGACGAGGAGGTGGGCGACGCTCAGTTCTCCGCGGGCAAGGTGAGCTTCTCCGGGGGCACCTATGGCTTCAGCCTCAGCCCGGAGAGGCCGCTGAAGAAGAACTCCTGGCTCTACCCCGGCATCCTGTTCGATGACCTGTTCAGCAGCAAGAGCACCCTCACCGTGCGCGCCGCGGGAGACGAGCTGAACCCCTTCTCCATATCAGTGAAGGGCGTGGACGACCTGAAGGTGAACTTCCCGCCGGGCAACTTCATCCGGCGCTCAACCCCCCTCAAGCTCACCTTCCCCAAGGGCGCGGGCAAGATCTGGGTCACCCTGCAGGGCATCGTCTCGGGCAAGAGTAAGGGCAACATCCGCTGCGCCATGTCGCAGGGCCCTGGTCAGACCACGGTGGTGTCAGCCGTGCTCAGGGCGCTGCCGGCCGCGGCCACCCGGGTGCTCATCGGCGCGGGCCTTGTAAACGAGGTCGTGGCCAACCCCAGCGCGCGCCTGAAGGTGCATCTCATCGCGACGAATTTGGTGCAGCGGCAGTACGTGCTGCAGTAAGGGACGCTCATAGGTTAGTTCTTAAGGCGTCAGGCACAGGTACAGCTTCAGCCACAGGTACAGCGTCAGCTACAGGTACAGCTTCAGCTACAGGTACAGTCACAGCCTCAGCTACAGCCACAGCCTCAGCTACGGTCACAGCCTCAGCCCGCTGAACTCCCGCGGAGAGGTGCCGGCCTTGGGCCGCCGGCCGTCATGCCCTTTATGGCGCACGATGCGTGCCAGCC
>CAZCFB010000113.1:6442-13487 GCA_964497805.1 uncultured Kofleriaceae bacterium | reverse complement strand
GCGCTGGGCGAATGCCGCGAAACCCGGGCAGCCCTGCACCTGGCGCTGGCCTGGGACTATGTCAACGAAGCTGCCTGGCAGACTGTTGATGCCGAGCTGGACCAGATCGCGGCCATCCTCTGGACCCTGGTGCACCGGCCAAGACGGGCCGCATGAACCTCTCAGACGGAGCTCACACAGGGTGGGCTCCGCTCTGGTCGAATCAGAGCCCATAATTTGAGGTTCAGGATCTGCAGGGTGTTTAATTGCGGGGCGAAGCACCGACAATTACAACACACTGGTTTATCCAAAAAGTCATGTTTGGCCGACTATCCCGGCACAGGAGGAACGGGGCCCTCCTGTGCCGGGTTGTACACCTCTAATCCCAATCTATTGAGCTTCTGCTCTGTGATGGGGGAACGGGCTTGGGTTTCGACCTGTTGAGCGTCCCCTACTGGTTCACCACGCTCATGAACATCTTAGCGATCTGAGCGTGCCCCTTTGGGTTCGGGTGGATGCAGGTCAGGTCGAACCAGGTGTCGGACTTGGGCTTGTAGCACTCGTTCTTGGGGTCCTTGGCCTTGAAGCCGTGGCCGCAGAAGTTCTCCAGCATGAAGACCATGTCGGTCTTGGTGTCCACGGCGATCTTCATGAACTGCTCGTTCACGCGGATGTACGCCTTGCGCCCCTCGGGCCACTTCCCCTTGAGGCCGGCGAGGATGGCCGTGGGGCATGAGAGCAGGTCGCTGGTGCCGTCGGTGTACTCGTACACGTTGGCGAAGATGACGTACACCCCGTTGGGGAACCGCTTGGGGTCCTTGCGGAACCACTCGATGGCGTCCTTCATGTACTTCACGGCCTGGTCCACCTGCTTGAGGATGTCCCCGATCTTCTTGCCGCTGGTGGCCGCCTTGGCCCAGGCGTGGGCGTCGTTGCCGCCCATGGTCATCACCACCAGGGTGCGCTTCTTCTCGGGCAGCTTGGGGAAGCAGGTGATGATCTGCTGGTGCGGCTTGAGCAACAGGTCGTCGGTGCGCGCGCCGTACTTGGAGCAGTTCTTCACCTCCAGCTTGCCGAACTTCTTGGTCAGCGAGGTGGTGAGGACCGAGCGGTAGTACTGCCAGAACGGGGTGGGGGGCGTGCCCGCGGTGACCGAGTCACCCAGGAAGACCACCTTCTGCACGCCGGTGATGTTCTGGTGATTGGTACCGTGGCAGTGGGTGCCGTAGGTGGGCTTGAACTGGTCATACTCGGGCTGGGGCTTGGCGGACGTCACCTTCACATGCTTGAAGCAGATGTCCCGCAGCTTGACCTGGGCCTTGGAGCCGTCGGTGGAGGAGCCGTCGGTGGAGGACCCGTCGGGGCTCAGGTCGAGGGCGCCCTCCCCCGTTGACTGGTCTGACAGGAGGTCCGCGATACCGTCGGGGTTCAGATCCAGGCTGGTGTCCGCCGCCAGATCCACGCCGCCGCCCAGGTCAAGATCCACCGCGCTGTCTGTTACCCCGCCCGCGGGCTCGTCCGCGCAACCAACCCACAGAATCCCCGCCGCCAACAGCGCGCATGCCCTGAACATGGCCCTCACCTCCTGTCGCTTGCCGATACCTCCCTCATTGTAAACCAGCTTCAGTTGCAGACCTGGACCTTGAGCTGGGAGTAGACCGGGCCCTTGAGGTAGCCGCCCGCGATGTTCTTGTCCCGGCCCAGGAAGATGTGGCGCAGGCCGGGTGTGGGCTTGGCGTGTGAAGCGGGCCAGGACCAGGGGGTGTGCCCCTGCTGCTTGCCGTCCACCCAGAAGGTGGCGCCGGTGTAGGTCCACTTGATCTTGAGCTTGTAGGTGTGGGCCGGGTTCCAGGCGTACTTCTGGGTGTACTTGGTGCCGCCGCCGCACGCCGGGTTGTTCCAGGAGCAGGCGCCGATCTTGAACTTGATCTTGCTGTCCCGGTGGCTCCCCTCGGAGGTGGCCTGCAGGGCCACCTGGGTCTCGTTGGCCTTGGACGCCTTGTGGTGGTTGCCGTGGGTCTGCTCGTAGAGGGAGACGAAGTGCAGGTAGCAGTCCACCTTGGCGCAGTTCACGCCCGCGGTCTTGTGGTTGTACTGCATGGGCGGGTTGAACTGGGTGACCTGGACCTCCAGCACGCCGCAGTGGACGGGCTTGCCCATGTCGAACACGAGCCGTGAGCCCAGGCTCGTGCTCTGCCAGCCAGCGCCGGTGAACTTACCCCCGCTCACGGCGCCGGGCGTGGCGGACTTGGAGGCCAGCGAGCCGCCAAGGCTCACCTTGCAGGAGCCGCACTTGGGGGGCGGCGTCTTCTTGAGGTCGGGCGCGGTCTTGCGGTCGGGCGCCGCGTGGTCCCCGGGGCTGACCTGGTCTGGACGCGTTGAGACATCGTCCGGCGCGGCGTCCATGCTGGCGAGGTCCCGGGTGGTGGAGGGCACCGTCACCTCCCCCGGGCAGGCGACAAGGTGCGCCATGACGACCAGCGTCAAGAGCGCGAGGAGGCGGCCGCGGCGCGGGTGAATGCGGCGCGGCAGGCAGTTGTCCGAGGATGGCGGCATCACTCTGCATGGTATCCTGATGGCGCCTCAAAAACAGCGGTCCAGAAGGAGACATGCCCTTGCACCCCGGGACATCGAGGAAGATCGCTGGTCTGTTTTTCGGGCTCATGCTGAGCATGGCGGCCGGGTGCTCCCTCAGCCTGGGAGAGAGCCCGTTTCTGTGTAACTCCGGGGAGCCGGAGTGCCCCGTTGACTATGAATGCAAGCACGGGCGCTGCGTGAAGAAAGGCCACTGCCCCTCGTCGATTCCGCAGTGCAAAGCGATCAACGAGGCGGGGCTGCCGCCGGGGGACGCGGGCAGCCGTGAGGGAGGGAAGCCCCCGCCGGGCAAGGACCTGAAGATCGGGCCGGGCAAGGACCTGAACAAGCCCCCGCCCGGAGACACCGACCCCTGGCCCCCGGACAGGCCCCCGCTCCCTCCGGACATGCCGCCTCCGCCGCCGGACATGCCCATGACCACCACGGGGACCTTCGGCGACACCTGCGGGGCTGGTTACCCGGGGTGTAAGCCCGGTCTCAAGTGCATGTCCCTGCCCGGCCAAACAGCCTCCTTCTGCACCAAGACATGCCCCAGCATCGGCCAGACCTGCACCGGCACCCCGGGCAGCACCCACGCCAAGTGCGTGCTCCCGGACGCAACCAAACAGCTCCATTGCGCGTTCATTTGCGCGTACAACACCCAGAAGTGGCCCTGCCCCTCCAACATGACCTGCGCCAAGCTTCCCAACCCGCCCACCAGCCTGCAGTACCCCTGCGAACCCTGAGCGCGGCGAACCGAGGGCGCTGATTTTTTTGCCAGATCCCCGGGACCTGAGAGAATCCACCATGCCCTGGATCAAAGACCTCAGCGATTTCCTCGATGCCATAGACCACCTGACCCACTGGGGGAGCGAAGAAGAGCTCCGCAAACTATGGGAAGAGGTGAAACACAACGAAACCTACCGGCGCATCTGGACGGCCATGGTGGGAGCGGCGCCAGCCCCTGCCGCCCCGCCGCCGGTTGAGAAGGGCCGGAAAAAGGGTGCAAAGAAACGGCTTGGCCGCAAGGTCAAGGCCCTTGCACCAAAGCCGGCGGACGTTAACCCTGTCGGAAAAAAGGCCCGCAAGGCAACGTCCGCAAAGAAAACATCCAAGAAGAAGGCCGCAAAAAAGAAAGCAGCGAAAAAGGCAGCCAAGAAGAAGTCGGCGAAGAAAGCGGCGAAGAAGGCCGCCAAGAAGACCCCCAAGAAGGCCGCCGCCAAAAAGGCAGCCAGGAAAGCGGCGCGCAAGGCGGTAAAGAAGGCGGTCAAGAACGCGCCCAAGAAGAAGGGCGCCCGCAAGGCGGTGAAGAAGGCCGTCAAGAAGGCGGCGCGCAAGGCCGTCAAGAAGGCCCCCAAGAAGAAGGCCCCCAAAAAGGCGGCGCGCAAGGCCGTGAAGAAGGCCGCCAAGAAGGCACGCCGCAAGCGCTAGTCTCCCCCTCCCCCCACCCCCCCGCCCCCCACCCTCCCATCTGGTACCATCAGGCGTTCACCCTGGAACCTCTGCGCCCTTCACGGAGCCTCAGACCATCGCCGACCTGATCCTCGGAAATCAGCTGATCGCCCTGTTCCTGGTCATCGTGGTGGGCATGGCCCTGGGGCGCATCAACCTGGCCGGGCTCTCCCTGGGCTCGTCCGGCGTGATCTTCTCCGCCCTTCTCCTGGGCTACCTGGGCCGCGGCATCCCGGCAGGGGTGGGTACCCTGGGGCTGGTGCTCTTCGTGTACTGCGTGGGCATCGGCGCCGGGCCGCGCTTCTTCCGAATCTTCATGCGGCGCGGCAAGCAGCTCGCCATCCTGGGGCTCGTGCTGGTGGTCACGGGTGGGAGCATCGCCTACGGCGTGGGCCGGCTGCTGGGGCTGCCCGTGGACCTGACCCTGGGCATGTTCGCCGGCGCCATGACCAGCACCCCGGCGCTGGCCGCCGCGCTGGAGGCCCTGCCCGCCGGTGGCAAGACCGCCGTGGGCTACGGCCTGGCCTACCCCTTCGGCGTGCTCGGCGTGGTGCTCTTCGTGCAGCTCCTGCCGCGCCTGCTGCACAGGAGCATTCAGCAGCTCGAGGAGCAGGCCGGCCCCACCGAGGATGACAAGGGGCTGGTGGTGCACCAGCTGGTGGAGGTGCAGAACCCGGCGCTGGCGGGCAAGGACCTGGATGAGGTGAGCTTCATCTCCGAGAACAACTGCCTCGTCTCGCGGGTGCTGCGGGGCAAGGAGCTGGAGCCGGTCACCGGCGACCTGATCCTCAGGGTGGGGCAGCTGCTGCTGGTGCTCGGCCGCGAGGAGGAGCTGGAGGCGGTGGTGCAGGCCCTGGGGCAGCGGAGCTCGCGCACAGACTGCGTGCTGGAGACCGAGCGGCACCGCATGCGGGTTGTCGCCACCTCCCAGGCAGTGATCGGCCACACCCTGGCCGAGCTGCGGCTCCGGACCAACCACAGGGTGACCGTGGCCCGGGTGGACCGCCACGGGCATGAGTTCGTGCCGCGCCCGGACACGCCCATCGAGTACGGCACCAGGCTGATGGTGGTGGGCGAGCCCGAGGACCTGCAAGCCTTCGCCGAGCACGCAGGCCACCGCGAGCGGGCCTTCGACGAAACCGACATCCTCGGTGTGGGCGCGGGCATCATCGCCGGCCTGCTGCTGGGCATGGTTTCCTTCGGCCTGGGGGAGAGCCAGATGTCCCTGGGCATGGCCGGCGGGCCGCTGGTGGTGGCGCTCGCGCTGGGGCACCTGGGCGGCGTGGGGCCGGTGGCGGGGAGCTTGCCCCGGGCCTCCCGCCTGCTGATGCAGGAGCTGGGGCTTGTGTTCTTCCTGGCCGACGCCGGGGTCAATGCCGGCGGGCAGCTCTTGCCGGTGCTGCGCGAACACAGCGGGGCCCTGCTGGGGGGCGCGGCCATCATCGCCCTTGTGCCCATGGGGGTGGGCTACCTGGTGGCGCGGTACCTGCTGCGCATGGACGTGCTGCAGAGCCTGGGGGGCATCTGCGGGGGCATGACCTCGACCCCGGGCCTCGGGGTGATCACCTCCCGCACCGACCACGAGAGCCCGGTGATCAGCTACGCCGCGGTCTACCCTGTCTCCCTGATCCTGCTCACGGCCGCAGCCCGGCTCCTGGCCCTGCTGCTCTGAGGTAAAGGTTCTCCGGGCTACGGCCCGACGCGGACCAGGGTGAGGTAGTCCAGGAGCGTGGCCCAGTCCTTCATGCAGGTGATCCGGACCTTGACCCACCCCTTGGCCAGCTTGACGCCCTTGAGTTTGTGGAAGCCCCAGACCACGTACTGGCTGTCCTGGGTGGTGGGGCCGCTCTGGGTGAAGGTCTGGACCTTGCCGTAGATCTGGTATTTGTAGCCGGCGGCCGTGGAGAGGGGCTGTCCCTGGATGCCGGTCTTGACCCGGAAGGTCAGGTCGTAGGTGCCCTTCTGCTTGACCCAGAACCGCACCGAGACCTGGTCGCCCTTGTCCCCCATGTTGACAGTGCCGTAGCTGTCCTTGGAGTGGTTGGAGCGGCCGATCTTCACCTTGGTGCCGGCGTCATAGACCACGTCGTACAGGTCTTCCAGCTCCAGCCTCGGGTTGGCTGCGTAGTTGATGACCTGGGCAAAGGTGGTCTTCTTGTAAACCACGGCGCAGTTCATGTCGTACCGGCGGGCGAGGTCCACCGAGGCGTAGCCGCCGATGCTGATGCCCACCGAGGCCCGGGCGCCGGTGTAGCCCGCCGCCTTCACCGCCTGGATAACCGTGTCGTTGTACCAGCCGTAAGGGTAGACGAAGGTCGGCACCGGCAGGCCGTAGGCCTTGAGCAGCACGGACCGGCTCCCCGTCACCTCCGAGGTGAGCTGGGCGCCGCTGAGCTTGGTCAGGTCGAGGTGGGAGTTGGAGTGGGAGGATATTTCGTAGCCCTGGGCGACGAGGGCCTTGACCATGGCCGGGGTCATGACCCAGCTCTTGCCCACCACGTTCCCCTCCAATCCGAGGGTGAGGAAGAACCCCAGGGGCTTCAGGATGGGCGCCGCGACGTTGTACATCACCTTGCTGGAGGAATCGGAGAAGAGCAGAATCGGCCGGGCCGGGAAGCCGTTGTTGGGGAACTTGGCGTCGCTGATCTTGGCCATGTAGTCGCCGAAGGTCATGGGGGTGAAGCCGGCCGCCTTGATCCACTTCATCTGCTGGGTGTAGGCCGCGGGGGTGACCACGATGGGATCCGGATCCGTGGCGCTGACGCCGTCGTGGTCCAGGCAGGGCACATGGGCGATGACGGGTGAAACCTTGAGCGCGCCCATGTCCGGCAAGGGGCCGATATCCGTGGACGGCCCCGCCTCAGGGGTGAGCAATGTGTCCGGGGAGGGGGACGTGTCCTGCCCGGGCGCGTCCGGCGGGGCTGCGTCGAGGGGGGAGACATCCGGCTGCGCGGCGTCCAGGTCAGGCGGGGGCGCGGCGTCCAGGTCTGCCGGCGTCGAGGCGTCCAGGTCGGGCGTGGGCCCCGTGTCGGGCGAGGGC
>CAZCFB010000113.1:0-6342 GCA_964497805.1 uncultured Kofleriaceae bacterium | reverse complement strand
CCGTGTCGGGCGAGGGCCCCGTGTCGGGCGCGGTTTCGCTTCCCGCGGCGTCCTCCGGGCGCGCGTCAGGCGTCACCCCGGTGTCCGGGCCGGGAGGCTCTGTCACGCAGGTGCCTGAGAGGCAGATCAGTCCTGGATCGCATACCCCGCTGGGCCTGCATGGCCCTCCCTCGGCGCCGTCCGAGATCGTCTCCTCGCAGCTCGAGACGGCGGCCAGGGCCATCGCGGCAGAGAATATGAAGGCTGGCTGTTTCAGCTTGTTCATCATTTACAGTAATCCATGATACCTCAAAAGCGCCCCTTGTATTCTATTCAGGCGTGCCCCCCCGCGCCACCTGGACATCGCTCCCATGGCTATTTATTGTCTGTAGATCATGCGCGCTAAGGTTGTTTTGGCCCGCCTCGGCATCGGGATCACGGTCGCGGTGCTGTTGCTGGGGGTCGTGGAGTTGTCGCTATCGCTGGTGAATGTCTTCCCGGCGACGCTCCTCCCCTCCCCCTTCGGCGGCGACCACGATCAGCTGCCCGGAACGCGCCCCCTTGATGACCCCGCCTGGCTGGGTGGGTGTGGAACCGGGGCGCCCCGGCCTTGCCGCGCCAAGAAGGCCGGATTGCGCATCGCGGTGTACGGCGGATCCGCGGTGGAGGGGCTCCCGTACGGCCTGTACACGGCCTTCCCTGCCTGGCTTGAGCGGTACCTGGTGCGGCTCTTCCCGGGGGAGCCAGTGGAGGTGATCAACTACGGCAGCGCCGGGCAGGCCATCCGCCACATCCGCTGGCAGCTCCCCCTACAGCTGCCCTCGCTGAAGCCGGACATGGTCATCATCTTCTCCGGCAACAACGAGTTCTGGGAGCCCACGGCCCGAAAGCAGCTCAACCCCAGCTACAGCGCAGCCGCTGAGCGTGTGCGTCACCAGGTCTGGAGGCTGAGCCTTTACCGCGCGCTGAGGCAGACCTTCGTCAAGGAGAAGCGGTCGAACAACAACACCGGACCGCCCGCCGGGGGGCCCAATGACAAGCTCGCCACCATGAACGAGGCTGACAGGCGCCTGGCCGCAGACCTGTACCGGCGGGACCTCACTGCCATTGCCCGGTACAGCAGGAAGATCGGCGTGCCCTTGGTGCTGGCCACGGTGGCGGACGACCTGCGCTACCTGCACTCTCCGCCGGGGCCCGAGGGATTTCCCCAGAACCGGGCAGCCAGGAAGGAGCTGATCAGGCTGATCCGGATCAAGGACATGGCTGGCATCCGCAGCCTGCTGGAGAAGGGGGGAAAGAGGGGCCCTGACCACTACTTCATGCACATGGCCGGGACCCTGCTGCTCAAGGCGGGATTCAAGGGGCCCGGCACAGAGGCCCTGCTGCAGGCCGAGTACCTGGATCCGAACCCCCAGCGATCCAACAGGGTGATGCGGGGAATCGTACGTGAGGTGGCCGCGGACGAGGAGGCGCACCTGTGTGATGCCGCTGGTCTGCTCAACGCCCACGGCAAGGAGGGCGTGGCCGGCCCGGACCTCTTCTTTGACTGGTGCCATCCGAACCCCCGCGGCCACCAGCTCCTGGGACAGATCTTCACCCGCTGCCTGGCAGAGGCCGGCCTGATCAAGGCGGACAAGCAGCGCATGCACGCCGTGTTTTCGTCCATGCCGCTGCGAAAGGAGAAGAACCCCTACCGACTGGACCGCTGGCCTGGCCTGTTTGTCACCAGTAACGCGGAAGAAAACGAGGACCTCAAGTGTGGCGGATTCACCGGAGAGTCGTCGGCCCACGCCTGCAAGGGGCACGAGGAGTTTGCCCTGCGCAACTGGGACAAGGCCCGGGGGCAGTACAGGCTGGCCCTGGAAAGGGGAGCGGAGGCAGGCCCGATTCGCTTCACGCTGAGCCTGGCGGCCATGCATGATCGCCAGCCCCGTGTGGCCCTGGAGCATGTGAAGCGGGCCGTCAGGTTGCTGCCTGATGACCCGGATGTGCTCAATCTCGGAGCGATCCTGTCACCACAGCGCCCGTAGCGTTTGTAGAATTAGCTTCAAGTTCTATCGCTCAATCCCTCTTCATTGTTGGAAATTGATAAATGTATAGGAATTTGGTGTCATTTTTCTCGTAAACTCCCATTGACAGGTTGGTCTTTGGGAATTAGACATGTCTACATTGAGCATGTAACAAAGCGCACCACAAAGGGACTTCGATAATGTCATTGAACAGCCTCATGAAGGGTGAAGAAGGCAGGGTGCTAAAGGTGGGCGGCCATGGCGCGATCCGGCAACGGATCCTGGACATGGGCATCCTGCCCGGCGTGAGGGTTCGCATGGAGCGGCGCGCGCCAACTGGCGGCGCCATCTGGATCCGAACCCAGGGATTTCAACTTTCCCTGAGGCGGCGTGAAGCCGCTTCCATCGAACTGGTCATGGAGGCCTGAGTCCAGGCCCCCCTTTTTTTGACCCTCAATGTAGAGGCGTCTACGAGCGGATGATGTTTCTTGGAGACAACAATAATTCAACAACCTCGGTGATGAAGATCGCCCTGGCCGGCAACCCCAACGCGGGCAAGACCTCCCTGTTCAACGCCCTGACCGGCGCGCACCAGCATGTGGGCAACTACCCTGGCGTGACCGTGGAGCAGCGGGAGGGCACCTTCGCCTGGGAAGAGCACCGGGTGGAGGTCGTGGACCTGCCCGGCACCTACAGCCTGTCCGGCTACTCCCCGGAGGAGGTCATCGCCCAGGAGACGATCCTGGCTGGCGAGATGGACCTGGTGGTGGCCGTGGTGGACGCCACCAACCTGCGCCGGGGCATGGTGCTGGTGACCCAGCTCATGCAGCTGGGCGTGCGCCTGGTGCTCTGCCTCAACATGGCCGACGAGGCCGAGGCCTCGGGTCTGCGCCTGAACGTCGAGGGGCTGTCCAGCCGGCTGGGATTCCCGGTGGTGAGCACAGTGGGCCACCGGGGAGAGGGCGTTGAGCAGCTCCAGGCGGCCATCCACCAGACGGTGGAGGCCCCCAAGTACGACGACAAGCTTGTGCTGGGCGAGGAGCTGAGCCAGGCCATCAAGGCCGTGAGCCCCGCCCTGGAGGCCGCTGGCGAGCCCGCGCGCCTGCACAGCTGGATCGCCACGCGGCTCTTCCTGGACGACCCCTACTTCATCAAGCGCATGGCGGACCAGGGGCAAGTCGGGGCCTCTGCCCTGGAGGCTGCCGCAACGGCGCGCGAGGTCCTGGACCGGGCAACCGGCGGCGACGCCACCATGCATGTGATGAGCCGCTACCACGGCTTCGTTGACGGGCTGGTGCACGCGGTAACCCTGCGACGCCCCCGGGAGGACGCCCGGGCCCTGTCAGACCTGGCCGACGCCATCCTGGTCAACCGGGTGCTCGGCCTGCCCGTCTTCCTGGCGGTGATGTACTTCACCTTCTGGCTCACCTTCACCGTGGGGGCCATCCCCATGGGCTGGCTGGAGAGCGCCTTCGCCGCCCTGGGCGTGCTGGTCAGCGGGTTCTGGCCCGCCGGCGCCTCGTCGCCCCTTCAGTCCCTCATCGTGGACGGCATCATCGGAGGCGTGGGCGGGGTCGTGGTGTTCCTGCCCAACATCCTGCTGCTCTTCCTCTGCCTGGCCCTGCTGGAGGACACCGGCTACATGGCCCGGGCCGCCTTCATCATGGACGGGCTCATGCACCGCTTCGGCCTGCACGGGCGCAGCTTCATCCCCCTGATGAGCGGCTTCGGCTGCTCCATCCCCGGCATCATGGCCACCCGCACCCTGGAGCACGAGCACGATCGGCTCACCACCATGATGGTGCTGCCCCTCATGTCGTGCGGGGCGCGGCTGCCCATCTGGATGCTGCTCGTGCCCGCCTTCTTCCCGGAGGGGTACCGGGCCCCGGCCCTGTGGGGCATCTACGTGTTCGGCGTGCTGCTGGCCCTGGTGCTGGCCAGGCTGCTCCGGCGTACGGTGCTCAAGGGGGAGGAGGCGCCATTCGTCATGGAGCTGCCGCCCTACCGGCTGCCCACCGGGCGGGCCATCGCCCAGCGCATGGGCCAGCGATCCTGGCTCTACGTGCGCAAGGCGGGCACCGTGATCCTGGCCATCTCAATCCTGATGTGGGCCGCCACCTCGTACCCCAAGCTGGATGAGGCCGCCACCAGCGGCTTGAGCGAGGAGCAGCAGCTCTCCGCCCAGCTGCGCCACTCGGTGGCCGGGCGTGTGGGCCGGGCCATGGAGCCCGCGCTGGCGCCCCTGGGCTTCGACTGGCGCATCGGCACGGCCCTCATCGGCGCCTTCGCGGCCAAGGAAGTGTTCGTGGCCCAGATGGGCATCGTCTACGCCATGGGCGAGACCGACGAGGCGTCCGATTCCCTGCGCACCGCCCTGGGCAAGGACTACTCACCCCTGGTGGGCGTGAGCCTGATCCTGTTCCTGCTCATCGCCACCCCCTGCATGGCCACCCTGGCGGTGACCCGGCGGGAGGCTGGCTCCTGGCGCTGGGCCCTGCTCCAGTTCGGGGGCCTGACCCTCGTGGCGTACCTGCTCTCGTTGACGGTCTACCAGGTGGGCCGCCTCTTCATGGCCTGAGGAGATGGATATGTTCGAGACCCTGGCAGTATCCCTCATCGTTTCAACCGCGCTGCTGGTGATGGGCGCGCGCGCTTACCGCAACCTCAAACAAGCAGGCGACCCCGCCACCCCTGATGCATGCGGCGGCTGCGGCGGCTGTGCCTGTACTGAAAAGAATCCGACGGAGACAAGCAAATGAACACCCACACCAACAAGATCGCCACCACCCTTCTTTCCCTCTGCCTCCTGACCATGGCGCCCGCGCCAGCCCGGGCAGCAGACACCATCGAGGCCTGGGCCAGGGGGGACTGGAACCTCGACATCTACATGGGCTACGATGGACTGGGGCGAACCCAGGACGACCGGTCCCTGGGCCTGGAGATGATGCCCGGCTACGGCATCACCGACCGCCTCTCCGTCTACCTGGGCGTGGCTGTGACTGCCCTGGAGACCATGGAAGCGGCCGAGGCTGGCACCTACCTGGGCATGTTCTTCACCGCGGTGGAGTCCGAGCACTTCGACCTGGACATCGCCGCGGACTTCTTCGCCGAGGGCCCGGGCCTGTCCACGTTTGGCTTCTACCCGTACCTGGAGCTGAACCTCGACTCCAACAACGAGATGTCCGGCCTGGGCGCCTTCGCCCGGGTGGGTGCCGCACTGGCCGGCAACGGCGAGGAGGGCTGGCAGGACACCTTCGGCGTGGGCCTGGAGTTCACCCTGGGCGCCTATGTCACCATCGCCAGCGACCACATGCTCGTGCTGGAGGTGGGCGCCGAGGCGAATCCCATGGCCGGCGACGATGAGGTGTCCGGCCGCGTCTCCTCCACCGCCCTGGGCTACAACGTGGTGCTAAGCGACCTGGCCGAGCTGATCACCGAGGTGGGTGTGGGCCTGCCCACCGGCGGCGAGGAGATATCGGCCAGCGTGACCCTTGGCGTGATCTTCACCATCGAGGGTTGAGACGAAGATTGCGCCCGCGGGGTCCGTGGCGAGGAACCATCAGTTGACAGAGAAGCCTCCGGGGACTAGATGGATCTAACTGTGACAGAACAAAAGCCCTCCCCTGCCCTGACCCACGCCCTCGAGGATTACCTGGAGACGATCTACGAGCTCGTTCGGGAGAACAAGCTGGCCCGGGTCAAGGATATCGCCGGGGCGCGCGGGGTGCGCTCTGCCTCGGTGACGCCGGCCATGAAGCGCCTGGCTGACATGGGGCTCATCCGCTACGAGCAGCGGGAGTACATCGACCTGACCCCCGAGGGGGAGGTTGAGGCCCGGCGCATCTTCTCCAGGCACCAGGTGCTCACCCGGTTTTTCACCCAGTTCCTGGGCGTGGAGGCCGAGCAGGCCGAGGGCGACGCCTGCGCCATGGAGCACAGCCTCTCCTCCCGCAGCATGAGCGGCCTGGTGCGCCTGTTCGAGTTCCTGGACAACTGCCCCGCGGGGGCGCGCTTCGTGGAGCAGTTCCATGAATGCCCCCTGGTGAATGAGGGGCTCTCCGTTTGCCCGGAGGATTGCCCGGGCAAGGCAGGCGAGGCCGCGGCGGGCGCCATGGACGAGCGGCCCACATCGCTGGAGTGCCTGGCTCCCGGCGACCAGGGCCGGGTGACACAGGTGGGGGGCCAGGGGGCGGTTCGTCAGCGCATCCTGGACATGGGGATCCTGCCCGGGGTGGAGGTGCGCGTGGAGCGCATGGCCCCGGCGGGCGACCCGATCTGGATCCGGATCGGCGGCTTCCAGCTCTCTCTGCGCCGGGCCGAGGCCGAGTCGATTCAGGTGTTGGTGCCGGCCTAG
>CAZCFB010000112.1:0-13489 GCA_964497805.1 uncultured Kofleriaceae bacterium | reverse complement strand
GGGGGGGGGGCGCGCGGGGGGGCCCCCCCCCCCCCGGGGGGCCCCCCCCCGGGGGGCCCCCCCCCGGGGGGGGGGGGCGGGGGCGGGGGGCGGCCCCCCCCCCGCTTCATTGTCTCTAAAAGATAGGCGTCCCTGTCGCCCACCGGTAGCGGAGCCCCACCAGGATCAGGTCTGTACCGTCGTCGCCAAGGCCGTCATGGCTGAACCAGGTGGGCAGGACGGTGAGGCGGGCCTCCAGGTTGCGCATGACGCGCACGCTGCCCACCAGCCCGGCCCGGAAGGTGTAGGCGTTGCGCCTGGGGACGGCCGCAAGCTCCACCACCATGCCGAGTCGGACGGCGCCGCGCCTGTCCAGGTGGTGGGTGTAGCCAAACCTTGCCCGCCAGGCCCAGGGTGGATCCACCACCACCTTCAAGGTCTCCTCGTAGGCGAAGTAGCCCTCCTCCACACCGAGCACATGGGTCAGGGCCAGCTCTGACTGGATGGAGCCGCCCGCCACGGGCAGGTCGAGGCTCAGCTCGGCCTCCAGCGAAAGGAGGGATGAGGCAGGCCCGCTCAGGTCGTTGATGTCGTCCTGAGTGTAGGTCGCCCGGGGCTGCAGCAGGCTCCGGTGCCAGGCGTACTGATAGCGGCCGCCCACGCGCAGGTCGATCCAGCCCAGGGTGCCGCGCAGCCCGCCCCAGAGGCCGGCGTGGCGCAGGGAGACGATGGGGTTGAAGTCCACGCCGACCCAGGCGTGGTGGGGGCGGCCGTACCCCAACGAGACGCGCGGCTTGAGATAGAGGAAGCCCACGTCAACGCGGGTGGCCAGGAAGGGGCGCACGCGGCCTCCTGCCCAGGTGGCCTGTTCAGCATCCTTCTCGCGCAGGCCCAGGGCGTCCGGCGCCGGTGGCGTCCCCTGCCCCGCCGATCCGCCGGTCTCATCGAAGGTGCCGGTCAGGGCCACGCCGTTGGCCGTGGGCACCAGCTGGGCCTGAACCGGACCGCCACCGCCGCCGCCTTCCTCCCCCTTCCTCCCTGGTCCGTTCTTGCCGTACCGGTAGTGCAATAACCAGGGCAGGCCGAAGCCTGTGAGGGTGCCCACCCCGACGCCCACCAGCACGTCGGTGAAGTAGTGCTGATCCGCCACGATGCGCAAGGTGGAGGTGGCCGCCGCCACGCCCAGGGCCGCGGCGCAGGCGCCCATGTCAGCGCCCGCGTTGCTGAACAGGTCCAGGTAGCCATGGTGCATGCAGATCAGGCCCGCGCTGGCGAAGGAGAGGGAGCTGTGCCCCGAGAAGAAGCTGCGGTCACGGCGGTCGTCCTCGCAGTCGAACAGGGACTCGGGCCGCTCCGCGCCGCAGGTGCGCCCGTATGGCCGCTCCCGGCCCACCACCACCTTGGCGATGCTGGTGAGCCCCACGGTCACGGCTTGGGTCAGGGCGTTGATCAGGATGATCTGCTTGGCCACCGCGGGGCTCCGCCGGTGCCAGCCCGCCACCAGCACGCCGTCCACCAGGTACGGGTAGGCGGCCAGCACGGTGAGCATCACATCGCTCACGGTGCGCGGGATGCGCTGGTCTTCCGGGTCGAGGACGGCCATGGCGTCGCGCACATCCTCGTCCACCCAGATGCCTCCCTCCAGCTTGGGCTTCTGAGGCGGCATTATCTCCATGGCGATGGTCACGCCGAGGAAGAGGCCGGCGGTCACCCACTCGGCCGTGGAGAACTCAGGGTAGTCCCAGGTCAGGGGCTCGCCGCGCGCCCGGCCGGGGGCGAGCAGGATCAAGACCAGGGCGAGGCAGGCTGCCCCTCTGCGCGCGCGTGTCATCAGTAGTGGAACCCCGCCCGCACGTAGGCGAGCACGTCCTCGCCGCTGCCTGCCACCGAGAGGGTGAGGGTGTTTGTGCGCGCCAGCGGGGCGATCCAGATCCCGCCCCCGCCGCTGGGGTGCCAGTCAGAGGAGCTCTCATCCTCCAGGAACACCCTGCCCGCGTCGACGAAGCCGTTGATGCCAATGTCGCAGGGGACCACCAGTGTGATCCGCGCCAGGAAGAGCCTGGCGTCGAAGTTGCCGTACACCGCAGCGTCCCCCGCGAAGCGCTGGGGACGGAAGCCGCGCGCCGTGGCACCGCCGCTGAACACGCCTCCGCCGCCCAGGTAGGCGGCCCCGAAGTACGGCACCTTGCCCCAGGTCCACTTGCCCCCCAGGCGCAGGGCCAGGGCCAGCCGCCCCTTGCTGCCCAGGCCCAGGTACCCGGCCACCGAGCCCGAGATGCTGCCCCACGGCTCCTCCACGTCCCAGATGTCGGGGCTCACGTCGGCGCGCACGTCCACCAGCACGCCGCTGGTCGCGTAGCCCGCCGCGGGGTTGTCGTGGATGGGCAGGGCGAGGGTCACGTCGTCCCACTCGGAGCGGCGCAGGTCCAGGATCGCCCGGGCAAAGACCCCCGAGTGGACGAAGCCGCCTGCGCCGTACGGGCTCTCGGTGTCAATGAGGCGGTCGCCGTCCGTGGTCCTGGAGTAACCCACCCGGAGGCCGCTGTAGAGCTTCAGGCGGCTGTCAAGGAAGGTCCAGGAGAGCCCCGGCTCCACCATCAACTGCTGGTTTCGCACCCGGTAGTGGGCGTCGTCTGCCGAGTTATCGCTCTCGTTGCCCAGGCCGTGGTAGCGCACGATCTCGATGCCGGTGTAGCGCAGGTCGAGCAGCCCCATCAGGCTGCTGTTCTCCGAGCGGAACTCCCCGGAGTACTCGACGATGGGCAGCAGGGCCCCGGTGGCGAAGGCCGCGGCCACCTTGTGGCGCCGGCTCCAGGGGTGCTTGCGGAAGCCGTACTCGATGAAGTACGCGCCCAGGCCAATGAGCAGGCCCACGTCCGACTCGTAGCCCAACTGAGGGAAGGGCACGACGTCGTAGCCCCACTCCCGGGGCGGGATGTCCTCCACCTCCAGGAAGCCGGAGTTCGGCTTGGGCAGGGTGTACGGCTCACGGATGACGGCGGTCCTCGGGCCCCGCCTGACCTTGGTGGTGCGGGCGGTGTCGTAGACCATTGTGCCGCCGGCCCTGCTGTCGTCCACCAGCTTCCGCCCGCCGCCGGAGATGATACGCAAGACCGTGTCGCCCGGGGTTCCGCGCACCGTCACCGTGTCGCGTCCGCCGCGCAAGTAGACGCGGACCTCGTCGGTTTCACCATTCAAAAAGCGCCTGGAGAACAGGGGCGGCGTGGAGGCAGCAGCCCCGGCTGGTCGCACCTGGATGGTCAGGTCGCCCGCCCTGGACCACCTCGCCTGGACACGCTCGTCGGTGTCCGCCCCCTGCACGTCCACCTGTCCGGCCAGGTGTTCATAAAAGGCCCTGCCCGCCCCCTCCAGCTTGTCCCGGCGGGAGCGGATGTCGTCACGCAGGCGCTGGCCATCCAGGGCCTGGTACTCCGGGGGCATCCGCGCCACGGCGTCGTCGATGACCCGGTCGCTCAGGCGGGACCTCAGGTCCTTGATGGCTTCCTGCCAGCGGCGCCAGGACAACCCCGCCAGCAGCCAGCGGTCCTGCTCCCAGCCGTGCAGGGTGAGCCCTTTGATCCAGGGGTAGTCTGGCCCGTAGCACTGCATGATGGGCACGTACAGGTAGGCCAACCGCTGGCCGGCGCCGTCGTATCGCACGAAGGCCTGGTCGCGGTCCTCGGGGATGGGCTGCCAGCGGGGGTTGCCCGGGATCCGCGCCCACCGCCACTGCTTGCGGTGCCGGTCGAAGTCACCGATGAGCATGTCCAGCAGCCTGGCCCGGAGGAACGCGACGGAGTCCACCTGGCCGCCGGTGCCCGCCCTGAGCCGGCTGTACAGCTCCTTGTGGCCGATGATCTCGGTGGCCCCATGGTACCCCGGCTGGCCCGGGCCGGCAGGCGTCGGATATATGCTGAAGCTGCCCACCATGCCGGCGAACTCTTCCCTGTATTTCCCCAGGGAGGCGTCATCGGGCATGACCACGAGACGCTCGCGGATGGTCAGCACGCCCGCAGCGCTGGACAGGGTGCCGGCCACCAGCGGCCCCGCAGGGTGCTGGGCCATCATCTGGTCCTGCACCAGGTAGCGGATCACCGTCTCGCGTAGCATGGGATCCAACACGGCGGAGGGGTCCTTGTCCGTGCCGCGGAAGGTGTAGGAGCGCCCATCAGCCCCCTTGAGCGCCAACACCGCCGACTGCAGGCCGCCGAAGCGCCCGCGCGGGGTGAGGCCGCCGCCAACCTTCTTGAGGTCGAGCACGGGCAGCGTGATCTTCGCCTGCCACAGGTCGCGGTAGCCATTGCCCATGGCCAGCCGGTACAGCTTACCGGCGCGGTACCGCTCGCTGGCCGCCACCCGCGCTGTCTCATCCCCGGGCTGCGGTCCTGCATGGACCGTCGTGGGCTCCAACAACAGCAGAGCCAGGGCCAGGAGGGCCGGTACTCTGGCCAGGAGGAGGGGCCCGCGCATCATGCAGGGAACTTATCACAGAGGCCGGGCCCCGCACCCCGTCCATGTGGTTGGCCGTGCCGGTGGCATGATGCACCCCACGCCCTCGCAATCCCTGTTATAAACTCCAGGAGCATGTCAGATCGTACCGTCACCGCCATCGTGGTGGGCTTCAACCACGCCAACACCCTCGGCCGCTGCTTCGACTCCCTGTTCGGCTCCCAGGAGCTGGACGCCCTGGAGGTGATCTATGTGGACAACGCCTCCTCGGACAGCAGCGTGGCCGCCACCTCGTGGCACGAGCAGATCATCAAGGTGGAGAACGAGCAGAACCTCGGCTTCGCCACCGCGGTCAACCAGGGCCTGGAGCGGGCCACCGGGCGGTACTGCGCCCTGGTGAACCCGGACACCGCCATCGGGCCGGAGTGCCTGGCCCGCCTGGTGACGCACCTGGAGCGGAACCCGGGCGTGGGCCTTGTGGGCCCTCGACTGCTCAACGAGGAGGGCAAGGAGCAGGTCTCGCTGGCGCCCTACCCCTCCCCCGCCGGTCTGGCGCTCAGCCGGGTGGGCAGGGGCGCGAAGGAGCCTTCCAGGCTCTGGCTCGTGGGGGCCATGGTCATGGCCAAGACCGCCTTCCTGCGGGAGCTCGGCGGCCTGGACGAGGGGTTCTTCCTCTACGGCGAGGACATGGACCTGAGCTACCGCGTGCAGCAGGCGGGGCGGGCCGTGCACCTGTTGAAAGACGTGCACATCACCCACACCGGTAATCCCCGCTGGCACCCGGAGCGGCTGGTGCGGGTGTACGGGGCGTACATGCGCTTCGCCGCCCGCCACCTGCGCATGCAGCGCGCGCCCCTGGGGCTGGCGCTCAGCGCGCTCTGGCTGCTGCGCGGGGGCCTGGCCGGGGTGAAGCCCACCGGTCTGCGCCAGGGGTTAAGCCGCATCTGGTCCAGGGAACGGGAGCAGCCGCCGGCGGAGCGGTTCTATTGAGGGCCGCCGCAACCCCACGTGTGTTGCTCTGTGGCCGGCCCGACCTGCTGCGCAAGCCGGGCGGGGACACCTTTCAGATCACCACCCTACAAGGGGCTCTGGGCCCGGGCGCCGGGCTTAGCCTGGAGCTGGAGCCCGATCCCACCGGCTACGACCTGGTCCATGTATTCAACCTCTCACGCCCTCTGGAGCCTTGCATCCAGGCGCGGGCCGCGCGCCGGGCCGGCGTGCCGGTGGTCACAACCACCATCTTCCAGGACCTGGAGCGGTACAACCTCCGCGGGCGGTTCGGGCTGGGGCGGGCTGTCCGCGCTGCCCTGGCTCGGGACGACGAGCGGGTGGAGGACGCGCGGGCGCTGCTCAACCTCTCCCGCGCCGGGCTCCCCGAGCTGCTGCGCAGGCCACGGCTGGCCGGGGGGCTCCTGGGCCACGCTCTGGGAGGACCCGGCGCCTCTGCCAGGGACCTGCAGCTCGAGCTTCTTGCGAACTCCACTGCCCTGGTGTTCAATTCAAACCTCGAGGCGGACGCCGTGGCGCGCCGCTTGGGCCCGGCGACGGCAGGGGCACGCGCCGAGGTTGTGCCGGTTGGAATAGATCCCGATATGTTTCAGGCCCCCGACGCGGCCCCCTTCACGCGGCGGTACGGGCTCAAAGGCTGTGTCCTCTCCTTGGGACGGATCGAAGATCTGAAGAACCAGCTCACGCTGGTGGAGGCGCTCAAGCCCGTGGAGGACCTGCCCCTGGTCCTGGCCGGCGGGGTGAACCCGCGCCACCGCGGCTACGCCAGGGCCGTGCGGAGGGCGGCGGCTGCCCGGCCCGACACCCACCTGGTGGGGCCCCTGGAGAGGGAGATGGTGCCCGCCGCCCTGGCCGCCTCCAGGGTGCATGTGCTCCCTTCCTGGTTCGAGACGGCCGGCCTGGCCAGCCTTGAGGCGGCCGCGGCAGGGTGCGCGGTGGTCTCCACCGATGTGGGCTACGCCCGCGCTTACCTGGGGGATGAGGCCGAGTATTGTGACCCGGGCGACGCCGGATCAGTGAGGGCCGCCGTGGAGCGCGCCCTGGAGCGGGGGCCGTCAAGGAAGCTGCGGCGCAGGGTGATTGAGCGGTTCACCGTGCGGCGCGGGGCCGAAGCCATGGCGGGCGTGTACCGCCGTACCGTGGAAGCGGCGGCCGTGGCGGGGAGGTAGAGCGTGGACCTCTCCGTCGCCATCATCAACTACAACAGCCGGGACCAGCTGCGGCTCTGCCTGGACACCCTGCCCGAGGTGGTGCGGGGCGAGCCGTACCGGGTGCTGGTCATCGATAACGCCTCCAGCGACGGCAGCTCCACCATGGTCACCCGCCGCTACGGCAAGCGGTTCGAGGTCATCGCCAACAAGGCGAACCTCGGCTTCGGCCGGGCAGTGAACCAGGCCCTGGAGAAGACCGACACCCCTTACCTGCTGGTCCTCAACGCCGACATCGAGGTGCAGGAGGGCGCCCTCGAGTCGTTGCTCGATTTCATGGAGCGCACCCCCGACGCCGCGGTGGCTGGCGGCCAGCTCCTGGACGACGACGGAGAGGTGCAGCCCTCCTGCCGCACCTTCTACAGCGCCACCTCCATCATGATGCGGCGCACGCCCCTGGGCTGGCTCATGCCCCAGAGCAAGGCCGAGCGCGACCACCTGATGCTCGACTGGGACCACGCCACCGAGCGCAAGGTGGACTGGCTCCAGGGCGCCTGCCTCATGCTCCGCCGGGAGGCCATGGAAGAGGTGGAGGGCATGGACGAGCGCTTCTTCCTCTACTTCGAGGACGTGGACCTGGCCAAGCGCGTGGCCGAGGCGGGGTACGGCGTCTACTACGCGCCAGGCGCCAAGTTCGTGCACCAGTATCGACGAGGCAGCCACGGGGGGGTGTTCAACTACGAGCGCCTGCATCACCTCTGCTCCGCCCTGCGCTACCTGAACAAGCACAGCCGCGGCGGCCGCGCCGTGCTTCGCCTTGGAGGCGAGGGCTTGATCGCCATGCTGATCCTGCTCGACCTCCTCATCTTCAACGGCGGCTTCCTGCTCTGCCTCTACCTTCGAGACGTCCTGGGCGGACAACTGCCCGCGGTCTCCACTGACTTCTCCACCTATATCCCCCTGCTGGCCGGCACCAACGTGCTGCTCTTTATGCTCTACACCAGCGGGGGGCTCTACCGCATGGAGCGATCTCTCGACTGGTTGGGCACCCTGGCCCAGACGGTCAAGGCGGTGACCTGGGTTGCCCTCACAGGATCTGTCTTACTCTTCTTCGCCCCTGCCTACAGCAAGGGCTTCATCTACTCTCGGCTGCTGCTGATCCTGTACTACTTCTGGCTCATCCTCGGCACCTTCGCCCTGCGGGCAGCGATCAAGGGGACCTTCTTCGCCTTCTGGCGCCGCCACCTGCTCCTGCGGCGAATGCTTGTGGTGGGGGAGGAGGAGCCGGTCAACCGGATGACCCGGGCCATCCTGGCCGAGCCGCGCTGCGGCTACGACGTCACCGCCACCCTGGTGATGCCCGACGACGACGGAGACGACCTGGATCCGGAGGTGGCCATCGCCTTCCGCGAGCTGGCGCGCAGGCACCAGCCGGGGGGCATCATCTTCGCTGCTCAGCGCCACTCCTTCCGCTCCTACGTGCCCCTGGTGCTGGAGGCCCACGAGCAGAACCTGGAGGTCCATGTGGCCTCCAGCCACGATGTCTTCCCCTACGCAGTGGAGCGCACCCACCAGATATGCGGCTTCCCCGCGGCGGACGTGACCCACACCAGCCTCTACCGCCTCAAGCGGGCCCTCAAGCGGATCAGCGACCTGGTGCTCGCCTCCCTCGCGTTGGTCCTGTGCGCGCCCGTGCTGCTCCTGTTCGCCATGCTGATCAAGCTCCAGGACGGCGGGCCGGTGTTCTACTTCCAGAAGCGGTACGGCCGCCTGGCGCGCCCCTTCACCATCATCAAGATGCGCACCATGAGCGTGGACGTGGAGGTGGACCAGGAGGCCAACATCGCCGAGGGGCCGCTCACCCTGATCCCCAACGATCCCCGGGTGACGCGCCTGGGATCCTGGCTGCGCCGGCACAAGGTGGACGAGCTGCCCCAGCTGATCAACGTGATCCGTGGGGACATGTCCCTGGTGGGCCCGCGCCCGCCCATGGAGGACGAGCTGCTCCAGTACACCGAGTGGCAGAAGGGGCGCCTCTTCGTGCGGCCCGGGCTCACCGGCCTGTGGCAGATCGACAAGCAGCGCAAGTGGCGCTTCAACGAGATGGTGGAGCTGGACCTGAAGTACATCCTCACCTGGTCCCTGCTGCTGGACTACAGCGTCATGCTGCGCACGGTGCAGGTGGTGCTGCGGGGATCCTGAGCGCCAACTTCCTGATATAAGGTTAGTGAACATCAGGGAGGTTCCATGCGACTGGACATACCACTGAAACGCGTGCTCCTGCTGGGCGGCTCTGGCCTGCTGGGCAACGCCCTGGAGCGGATCTTCATCGGGGCCGGCCTGGAGGTCATCGCCCCGGCGAGCGACGCCTGCGATGTGCGCGACCTGCCCGTCTTGCGCCAGCACACCCGGGACGCGGAGCCGGATCTGATCCTCAACGCCACCGCCCTTTCCAGCGTTGACCAGGCCGAGAAGGAGCCGGACCTGACCTACGCGGTCAACACCCTCGGCGCGCACAACGCGGCCATGGCTGCCGCGGACGCTGACCTCCCCCTGCTGCACATCTCCTCCGACTACGTGTTCGAGGGGAACACCAGGGAGCCGTACCACGAGTACCACCCCACCGGCGTGCCGCCCAACCACTACGGCCGCTCCAAGCTGCACGCGGAGCTGCTGGTGCGCGAGGCGTGGCCCCAGCACTTCATCGTGCGGGTGGCCGCCCTGTTCGGCGTGGGCCGCAAGAACTTCGTCAGCTGGGTGCTGGACGAGGCCGACCCGGCGCGGCCCCTGACCATCGTGCACGACCGGTTCACCACCCCAACCTGGACCGACGACCTGGCCCGCCAGCTGCTGGTGCTGGCCAGAACCCCGTACTATGGCACCTACCACGCCACGGGCCTGGGCGAGACCAACTGGTACTACCTGGCCCACAGCGCCCTGCTCCTGGCCGGGCTGGATCCCGACGGGATCAAGCCTGTGGCGGACGTGGAGCTCACCAGCCTGGCTCGCCGCGCCAGGTACACCGCGCTGAGCAACCACCTGTTGCGCCTGCGCGGCATCTGCACCATGCTCCCGTGGCGAGAGGCGCTGGCCGCCTACATTGACCAGCGCCGCGCAGAAACCAACGGAGGTCCCGCGTGATCCAAGGCGTCACCGTCAAGCCCCTGCGTACCATCCCCGATCAGCGGGGCCGCCTCACCGAGCTGGTCCGCTCCGACGACGAGGGCTTCGTCCAGTTCGGCCAGGTGTACCTCTCGGTTACCAACCCGCAGGTGGTCAAGGGCTGGCACCTGCACACCCGCCAGGTGGACATGGTCGCCTGCGTCTCGGGCATGATCCTCCTCGTGCTCTACGACCAGCGCCAGGGGTCCACCACCGCCGGCGAGATCAACGAGTTCTACCTGGGCACCCACGCCATGAACCGTGTCCGAATCCCGCCCGGGGTGTTCCACGGTTGGAAGTGTGTCTCCGCCGAGGAGGCCATGGTGATTAACCTCACCAGCGAGCTGTACAACTACGGGGATCCAGACGAGGTCCGCGTGGATCCCCACAAAAACGAGATCCCGTACGACTGGACCCGGCGCGACGGGTAGCGGCAGAGCATGAAGATCCTGATGGCGGTGAACCAGCTCCCGGCCGCCGAGGTGGGGGGCGTCGGGCTCTACTCGGCCCACCTGGCCGGGGCCCTCTGCCTGGAGGGGCACGAGCTGCTCCTGTTGGGCGGCACCGAACAGCGCGGTCCCGGGCCCAGCCACATCGAGGAGGTGGAGCCGGCCGCGCCCGGGGTGCGCACCGTGCGCCTGGTTCGGAAACCTCACCCGCCGGCGCGCGGCGGCGTCATGGGGGACCTCGTCACCCCTGATGAAGACCAGCTCCTGATGGACATGGTGAAGGACTTCGCTCCTGACCTGGTGCATGTTCAGCACACCCTCCAGCTGAGCAACTCGCTGCCCATGCTCGCGCGCAAGGCCGGGGCCGCGGTGGTGGCCACGGTGCACGACTACTGGCCCATCTGCCAGCGCATTACCCTGACCCGGGGCGGCGCCGCTCCTGGCGAGCTCCCCTGTAAGGGCCCCGGGGCCGGCGCGCGCTGCGCCCTCTGCGTCAGCCACGGGAGCGCCGCCCCTCCCCTGCTCGCCGCGGCCCGCACGCTGCCGTACCTCATGCGCACCCAGCTCATCCGGGCCAGCTACACCCTCGCCCACCTGGTCACCTGCCCCTCGGAGGACACGGTGCGGCGGCTCGCGGCCAACGGCTTCGATCCCAGGCGCATGATCGTGGTGGACTACGGCATCCCCCCCATCCCCCCGGCGGTGGCAACGGCGCCCCGGCCGGCGGAGCCCCTGCGCCTGGGCTACCTGGGCAGCCTCGGCCCCCACAAGGGTGTGCATGTGGCCCTGCGCGCCATGGAGCGCCTGGCTCACCAGCCTGTGACCCTCATAGTCCGGGGTGGCCCACTGCGCGATCCTGACCTGAGGCGGGAGCTGGACCGCGCCCAGGAGATGGGGCTCGCCCGGTACGAGGGCCCCTACACCGAGCACGACCTGCCCGCGGTGTTGGCCGGGCTGGACGCCCTGGTGATCCCGTCCCTCTGGCCCGAGACAGGCCCCATGGTCTGGATGGAGGCCGTGTCCGCCGGGCTGCCGGTGATCGCGTCGTCGGTGGGCGCCTTGCCCGAGCGGGTGCGTCACGGGCGAGACGGGCTGCTGGTGCTCCCAGGTGACCCGGCCGCCCTGGCCCACGCGGTGAAGGAGATGATGTCCAGCTACGACTCCCTGCGCCGGGGGGTCATGGCCCGCACTGTGCGCAGCCTCGATGACGTGGTGCGCGACCTTAACCAGGTGTACGATGAGGCCATCAGAGAAGCCCGCCGACCATGAAGATCACACTCGCTGTCCCCTGCTATAACGTCGCCAACACCCTGACGCCTGTGCTTGCCGGGGTGGCCGCCCAGACCCGCCCCCCCGACGAGGTGCTGGTGTTGGACGACGGCTCCACCGACGGGAGCGGGGACGTGGCCCGGGAGATGGGCATCAGGGTGATCACCCACCCCGAGAACCTCGGCCTGGCCCGCGCGCGCAACACCGCCCTGGAGCAGAGCCAGGGCCAGGTGGTGGTCTTCGTGGACGCGGACGCGGTGCCCCGCCCCGACCTGGTGGACCGCCTGACCCGGGGCTACGAGGACCCGACCCTGGCCGGGATCAGCGGCCAGATCATGGAGCCGGCCCGGGGCAGCCTTGCCGACCAGTGGCGCGGGCATTTCTGGCGCCAGACCCAGGGCGAGGCGCCACTCTCCCGGGCGGGGTTCGTGGTGGGGGGGTGCTGCAGCCTGCGCCGGGAGGCAGCCCTGGCGGCCGGGGCCTTCGCGCCGGGCTACCGCACCAACGGCGAGGACGTGGACCTGAGCCTGCGCCTGCGCCAGGCCGGCCTGCGGCTGGCCTACGATCCCTCGGCCCAGGTGATGCACCTGCGCCAGGACAGCGTCACCTCCCTGCTCAGGATGGTGTACCGCCACAGCCGGGATCATGTGCGCGCCCTGCGCACCCGGGGCGAGTCGCCCACCGAGGTGGTGCAGAACGCGGTGAAGTGGGGGCCGGTGACCGTGGTGAGCAGCATGAGGCGCCACCGAAACGCAGGGCTGGCCGTGCTAAGCCTGCCCTGCCACGCGGCGTCCCTCGCCGGGTGCGCCGCCGGGCTTGTGAAGGACTGAGAGCTGCCGGGGATCAGAAGACCAGCATCTTCACCTTGAAGTTCTTGCGGTCCGCAAAGTACACCCGGCCAGCGCTGTCCACGGTGATGCCGTAAGGCTCGTCGAGCTTGGCCACCAGCGCGTCGCCGTCCTGATCGCCGCAGCCGTTCTTGCCAGGCGGCCCCTTGCCCACCAGCGTGACCATCTGCCCCTTGTGGATCACCCTGATGGAGCAGTTGGCAGAGTCGGAGAGGTAGACCCTCCCCGCGCTGTCCGTGGCGATGCCGTAGGACCAGCCGATGCCGCTGGTGAGGGCCGCCCCCTCCAGGTAGCCGTAATTGCCCGTGCCCGCGAAGTCCGAAACCAGCGAGGCGGTGACCTTCCGCACCCTGTAGTTGATTGCGTCGGCCACGTACAGAACGCCCGACGCGTCGGCCGCCACATCGTACGGGCTCATGAATGTGGCGCTGCCCAGCGCCCCGTTCGCCTTGCCCGCGGTGCCTGTGCCCGCGTACGCCTTCACGTTCTTCTTGATGTCGATCTTGTAGACCAGCGGGTTTATCGAATCGGTGGAGACGTAGAAGCTGGAGAGGTGCCTGGTGATGCCCGAGGGCGCGTAGGAAAACTTCGTGTACACCGACACCACCCCACCGCTCAGCTTGTTGAGCTGCTTGGTGGTGGCATCCACGAAGTAGATATCGCCATTGGCATTGGCGGTGATCCCCTCAGGGTTGCTGAACTCCGACTGCAGGGCGGAGCCGGTCTTGTTGCCGTAGTTGCCGTTGCCCGCCGCGGTGCTCACGTTGCCGGTGCTCCGGTCCAGGAGGCGGACTCGGCGGGCGGTCGTGTCGGTGATGTAGATCTTGGCCGTGGCGCCGGCGCCCACCACGGCCAGGTGCTTGGGGTCCTTGAACATGGCCGAGGCCGCGGCGCCATCCTTGAATTGGGAGGCGCCCGAGCCGGCCAGGGTCTTGACGCAGGTGGGCATCCAGCCCGTGGGGTTGATGGCGGGCAGGCAGCGGCTGCACAGAGAGCCTGCCTTGTACGCCTTGTTGTTGAAGCACTTGTTGTTGATCTTGCACTGGGCGGCCGTGCAGGTGACGACGCTCTTGTCCGGCTTGGGCGCGGCCTTGTCCGGCTTGGGCGCGGTCTTGTCCGGCTTGGGCGCGGCCTTGTCCTTTTTTGGAAGCTGCTTGTCCGGCTGAGGCGCGGCCTT
>CAZCFB010000111.1:0-13527 GCA_964497805.1 uncultured Kofleriaceae bacterium | reverse complement strand
CCGCCCTGCCGTCGCCGTGGGGCGTTGATTTGTTGTTGAAAGAACGGCCCTCCTGGGCATATCAATGACCATGGTCCGATCAGCCCATCGCGTCCTCGTTACCAACCCCGCTGACGGTGGGTTCATCTACTGGCTGGTCAAGCTATACGTGTTCGGCGCCCTGGTGCTCTGCCTGGCCGGGCTGGCCTCCCTGCCGGCGGCTTACGTGGCGGTGGCGAAGATCGCGCCCGAGGTGCCAGACCTGGCCGCCTTTGAGCGAGAGACCGAGCTGGCCACAACCGTGTACGCCAGCGACGGGTCGCTGCTCACGACCCTGGTAAGCAAGAGGCGGCAGCTCACCCCGGTGAGCCAGGTCCCCCCAATGATGATCAACGCCTTCCTGGCCGCCGAGGACCGCTCCTACTACCTCCACGGCGGCGTGGACTTCCGGGGCATCATGCGCGCCGCTCTGGCCAACCTGCGCGCCGGCACCGTGCGGCAGGGCGGCAGCACCATCACCCAGCAGGTGGCCAAGGCGCACCTCTCGCCGGAGCGCACCATCCAGCGCAAGCTCAAGGAGGTGGTGCTGGCGCGGCGCCTGGAGGCCCGCTACTCCAAGGACCAGATCCTGTATCTATACATGAACCACATCTTCCTCGGGGCGGGCGCCTACGGGGTCGCCGCGGCGGCGAAGGTCTACTTTGGCCGCACCCTGGAGCAGCTCTCGGTGGCCCAGATGGCCACCCTGGCCGGGCTGGTGCGGGCGCCCTCGCGCTACTCCCCCCGTCGCCACCCGGCACGCGCCACCCGCCGCAGGGACCAGGTCCTGGCCGCCATGGCCGACGCGGGCTTCATCACCGCGGCCCAGCTCAAGGAGGCCACCGCCGAGGCCCTGACCCTGGCGAACACGACACCGGATCCATTCCCCTGGCAGGCGCCTCACTTCACCGAACATGTGCGGCGCACCCTCATCGACCGCCACGGCAAGGAGCGCGTCTACACGGCCGGCTGGGAGGTGAGCACCACCATCGATCCTTACCTGCAGCGGCTGGCCCACCGGCGCACCCATGTGGCGGTCAACGCCCTGGACAGGCGCCAGGGGTGGCGGGGGCCGCTCTTCCGGGTGCGCGGGCCTGCAGAGCGCAAGGAGTTGCTGGGGCGGGTAGAGAAGATGTACCGGCTGGACGCCCTCCAGCCCGACGAGCCATACCCGGCCCTGATCACCAGGGTCTCTGGCCGCCGCGCCCTGGGCCTGGTGGGCAAGCTCAAGGTGGAGATCCCGCTCTCCCTGATGAAATGGGCCGCGCCGTACTCACGCATCGACTCGGAGAACAACCACACAACCGACTCGGTCTCCTCCGTTCTGGCCGAGGGGGACGTGGTCTGGGTCAACTCGCCGCCCTCCTGGATGCGCCGCCGGAGCTGGGGCAAGGCCGGCGTGGCAGGGGCGGTTCGCACCCCCATGGCCCTGCACCAGATCCCGCGGGTGGAGGGCGCCATGTACACCTACGACCACCAGAGCGGCCATGTGCTGGCCATGGTGGGCGGCCTGGACTATGACCGGAGCACCTTCAACCGCACGGTGCAGGCCTGCCGCCAGCCTGGATCCACCTACAAGCCGATCTACTACTCCCTGGCCCTGGACGGTTCCAGGTACTCAATGGCCAGCATCCTTCAAGATCGCCCCTACGTGCCCGAGGAGGGGGAGGTGTGGAACCCCCAGAACGTGCACGGCACCCTGGACGGCCGGGTGACCATGCACATGTCCCTGGTGCGCTCCCTGAACCTGCCCTCCATCGAGCTCCTGGTGAAGGTGGGCGCCAAGAAGGCAGAGGCCTGGGCCCGCCGCCTCGGGTTCACCACGCCCATCCACGCAGACAAGGCCCTGGCCCTGGGCGCCAGCTGCACCCGCACCGACGAGCTGACCCGCTCATTCGCCACCTTCGCCCGCGGCGGCAGCCAGCGGGATCCTCTCCACATCCGCCAGATCCGGGACCGCCAGGGCAGGGTGGTGGTGGATCGCTCGGCGCCCGAGGATCCCCTGCTCCGGGAGGGGGACCGCCTTGACAGGCTCTGGGCCCTGAGCAGCCGCAAGGAGCGCCAGGTCATCGACGAGCGCACCGCATTTTTGACAACCAAGCTGCTGAGGGACTCCGTGCTGCACGGCATCGCGGCCCGGTGCCGCATCGTGCCCGTGCCCACGGGAGGGAAGGGCGGCACCAGCAGCGACACCATGGACGTCTGGTTCGTGGGGCTCACCTCACAGTGGGCCACCACCGCCTGGATCGGCGACGACAACTACCAGCGCCCCCTGGGCATGAAGGAGGCCAGCTACACCTCGGTGATCCCCATGTGGGCCAACTTCATGAAGGTGGCCGTGGGCAAGCGCCCGCACCGGGAGCTCCCCCTGCGGCGGCCCAAGGGCCTGCTCTCCACCACCGTGGACTACATCACGGGCAAGCCCCCCGGCCCGGAGACCCAGAAGAAGGTCATCATCTATTACCGGCCCGGCTCCTATCACCCCGAGCGCGAGAACAATTAGCGAGGCCGCAACTCAGCACTGGACAACGCGCCGGTTCCGGTGCACATCACCTGTCCGTGTGCTAGGTTTTATCGGTTAATACAGTTAGGAGCGATTCAAATGGATAAAGAAAAGATTTCCAAGGCCCTGGACCAGGTTCGCCCGGCGCTGCAGCGTGATGGCGGCGACTGCGAGCTGGTGGATGTCACTGACGACGGTGTGGTGAAGCTTCGCCTTACCGGCGCATGCGCTGGCTGCCCCATGTCCCAGATGACCCTGAAGATGGGCATCGAGGCCCACCTCAAGGAGAACGTACCCGAGGTTACTTCGGTGGAGGCAGTTGCCTAGCTTGCAGTGAAGGGGGAATGTGGGGGGCGGCGCCGGAGGCCGCCAGGCATCAAATATCCAGCCCTTCCAGGGGGTCGTCCGAAACCTTCCGCTTCTTCGGCTTCTTCGACTCAGGCGCGATGGCGCTGTTGTCGTCGATCCTGATCTTCTTCTGCTTCTTCCTGTCCAACTCGATACCGACGGTTTCGGGCGCTTCCTGATCCTTGCCGGTGATCTGGTCGATGATGCTCTCGTTGTCGTCGGCCAGGTCTGACTTGCCCTGGGTCGCGGCCTCCACGTCCGAGTCTCCGCCCTTGCCCTTGGGGTTGTTCAACTCCCGGCCGGAGATCACGCGCTCATGGGAGGCGACGTTGACCAACACCAGGCAGAAGTTGCCGTAAAAGCCAGTGTTGTCGATTGCCTTCATTGTGGTGCCATCGGCCGGCGGCCAGGCCAGGTGGTCCAGCTTTGGCTTGCCCATGATGGTGGTGGTGTACTTGCGCTCGGCCGGACCGAAGCGGGCCTCCATGACCTGGGCGAAGTCTTCAAAGGTCTTGCCCTTGAAGAGGTCCGCGTTGAAGGCGATGTAGATCTTGTACAGCATGTCGTCGTGGAAGAAGTAGAACCGCCGGTCCCGCTTGCCCCACTGGGGAACCATGGACTCGTCGTTCTTGTGGTCGAACTCCTTGTCGATGAGCGAGACGTCCCAGGGCGTGCGCTTCCCCGTGAACTTGAACAGGTTCTTGCGCAGCTTCTTCACCTTGTCCATCATCTCGCGGCGGAGATTGTCCTGCTTGAGGGCGTCCCTCTCCTTGCGGATGCGGGGGATGTAGTCCTGACGGAGGATCATTTCCAGCATGTCCAGAACCTTGTCGGACCTCATGTCCCACTTGTACTTGCCCATCATCTTGACGATGGCGACCTTGGTTTCCTCGGTGGCCTCCGTGACCTTGGGCTTCTTGGCCTTTTTCCTGCGCTTCCGTTTCCGACCCTCGGCGTCCTGAACGGCGAACGAGAACGCGAGCACCATGATCAGGGTTGAGATCCAGGCTCTCATGTCAAAACCTCCAACGATTCTGGGCGCAGCATAGCACCGGCAATATCCTGTTCACAACGTCTGACGTGGAGAAAGGAGGGGTTATTCGGTGGAGCCGATGACCGCGACGCCTGGGCCCAGGGGAGGGGGGCCGAGGACGATGGCGGGTTCGTCGCTTACAGGTGGGGGGAGAGGGGCAGGGGTGACGGTGACGGCTGCGGTGGAGGCGGCGGCGACGGCCGCAGAGGCGGTGGAGGCTGCGGCCTTGGGTTTGGCGGAGGCTTTTAGTTTGGCGGCCACGAGCTTTTTTAGCTTTCGACGATCGACCTTGGGCTTTCGGCTCCTCTTGAGCCAGGCGTAGGGATTCTTCACGTAGTTGGCGCGCTGGCCACTTTTTGAGGTGTCCACCCAGAAGGCGGAGCGTTTGCGGATGTCGAGGTGCACAAACGGTACGTTGGGGTAGTAGCCCACACCCACCTTCTTGAACCGCTTCATCAGGTAATCGCGCAGCTTCGCCTTGTTCACCCCGTTCACGCGGAAGTCCAGGGCCCGTCCGGTCTTGTGTCTGCTCTCCCGGCCGGGTGGGAGTTTGCGCGAGCGGTAGGCGCTGTACACCATCAGGGTCTTGCCCGGGAACTTCCGAGAGACAGTGTACAGGTGCTTGAGCAAGCGCCAGTTCATGACGCGCTTCTTGCCGGTGCGCCTGTCGCGCAGAAAACGGTAGAGCCGGCGGACGTCCTTCTTGTGGGTGCGGCCCTTCCGGTCGTACAGCCGGACCCTGATCTTTTCGCCGTAGTTGGCCTGGTACAGGGTCATGGGGGGCCAGCGGTCCCTTTTGCGCCGCCGGCTTCGCTTCTTCCTCTTCCGTTTCGACTTCGCCTTCTTTCTTGAGACAGTCGAGTATGACCCCTTGATTGCTGACTTTTTCTGGGGCGCCGCCTGGGCGGACGGTGCCAGCAAAACCAGGGAGAGCGCCAGGAAGGGGACACAAAAACGCATACCCCACAACTACCTTCTGCCGATCCTATGTCAAGTTTTTGACCCCTTCGCGAGGTCCTCGTAGAGCGCCGCCAGAGTGGTCAGAGCCTGCAACGGGGTCATGCGGTTTACATCCAGGGCGCGGAGCTGATCCAGGGCGCGTTGCTCTGGCTCCGAGAGGGTGGGGCCAGCGGGTTGTCCGCTCTCCTTGCTGCCCGGGGTCATGAGCCTGTCGAACAGGGAGAGCTGCGGCGAGCCCTGCTCCGGGGTGGCGCGCACCGGGATCCCCTCCACCGGTTCTCCGCCCTCCAGGGCCGCGAGCACCTGGCGGGCGCGCGCCACCACCTTGTCTGGCAAGCCTGCCAGGCGGGCCACCTCGATTCCGTAGGAACGGCTAGAACCGCCCGGCACCAGCCGCCGCAGGAACACCACACCCCCCTTCCACTCCTGAACGGCGATGTTGAAGTTGCGCACCAGGGGCTTCACCTCGGTGAGGGCGCACAGCTCGTGGTAGTGGGTGGCGAACAGGCACTTGGCCGCCACGCGATCGTGAAGATACTCGGCCACGGCCCAGGCGATGCTGATGCCGTCGTAGGTGGATGTCCCCCGGCCGATCTCATCCACCACTACCAGGGAGGAGGAGGTCGCGTGGCGAAGGATGGTGGACATCTCCCGCATCTCCACCATGAAGGTGCTCTCTCCCCGGGCCAGGTTGTCGCTGGCGCCCACCCTGGTGAAGATGCGATCAACCAGGCCCACCCGCGCTGTGCGCGCCGGCACGAAGGATCCGAGCTGGGCCATCACTGTGATCAGGGCCACCTGGCGCATGACAGTGGACTTGCCTGCCATGTTGGGCCCGGTGAGCACCACCATCCGCGCCTCCGCTGGATCCATGGTCAGATCGTTGGGCACGAACTGCCCGCTCTCCATGAACCGCTCCACCACGGGGTGGCGGCCTTCCTCAATCTGGATGAGCTGGCCGTCGTCCACCTCGGGCCGCACGTAGTCGTACTCCTGGGCCACCTCGGCCAGGCCGCAGGTCACATCCAGGTGGGCAACCCAGCGGGAAACCCGGCCCAGGCGACGCGCCTCCTGCGCCACCCTCCGGCGCAGCTCCTCAAAGAGCCGCACCTCCAGCGCGATGCGCTTCTCCTCGGCGCCCAGCACCCGCGCCTCGTGCTTGGCCAGCTCCGGTGTGACGAACCGCTCGGCGTTCACCAGGGTCTGCTTGCGCTGGTACTCCTCCGGCACCTGGTCCAGCCGGGACCGGGACACCTCGATGAAGTAGCCGAACACCCTGTTGAAGCGCACCTTGAGCGTGCTGATGCCGGTGCGCTCCCGCTCACGCGCCTCGATGGCGAGGATGCTCTCCTTGCCTCCCTCGGCCAGGTCCACCAGCTCATCCAGCTCGGCGCAGAATCCCCGGCGGATGATCTTGCCCTCCTTGGTGATGACCGGCGGCTCATCCACCAGGGTACGCGCCACCTCCGCGGCAAGGTCCTCCAGCAGGTCATCCGGCGGATCCACCTCGCCGGGGAGGTCGTGATCCAGGGTGCCGTGGGCGGCCTGCTGCATGAGCTCCGAGACGGCGGGGAGCTGCTGCAGGGACACGGCCAGGCGGCCCACCTCCCGGGGCGTGGCGACCTTGAGCACCACCCTCGAGGTGAGACGCTCCAGATCATGCACCTGGGCCAGTCGCTCCTGGATGTCCCGGCGCAGGCTGGCTTGCTGAACCAGCAGCTCAACCGCGTCCAGCCGCCTGCGGATGGCGGCCACCTCCAGCAGGGGCATGGCTAGAAGATGCCGCAGCTGGCGCCCTCCCATGGCGGTGCGTGTGCGGTCGAGCACCCAGAGCAGCGAGCCCTTACGCCGCCGCTCCATCAGGGTTTCGAAGATTTCCAGGTTGGCCAGGGTAGATTCGTCGAGCTGCAGGTGATCCGCCGCCCGGTAGCTGACCACCCGGCAAGGGGGCAGGGCGATGCCCGGCTGGGTCGAGGCGGCGTAGCGCAGGGCCACGGCGCAGGCGGACACAGCCATGGGGGCGCTGTCCAGTCCGAGGTTCTTCAGGCTGCCCTCGCCCTTCTCCTGCAGGAGCTCTCCGTCCGCTGCCTCGTCGCCCAGCAGCTCCTCCCGGTACGGTGCCCAGGTGGCGTGGACGAGCTTGCCCAGGGCGGTGAGGGCTTGCTCTGCCAGGGCCGGATCGTGGATCACCTCGCGGGGCGCCAGCCGGCTCAGTTCATCGACCAGGCCCGGCAGGGCGTCCACCTCGGTGGCGCGCAGTTCGAAGGTGGAGAGGTCCAGGGCGGCCAGGCCATGGCCGTGCTCACCGTCGCCGGTTATCACCACCAGGAAGTTGTTGGTCTTCGCCTCCAGCTGGTCGGTGTCGAGCACCACCCCGGGGGTGATCACCCGGGTGACGGCCCGCTTCACGAGCCCCTTGGCCTGGCGGGGATCCTCCACCTGGTCGCACACAGCCACCTTGAAGCCCTGGTCAAGCAGCTTGCGGATGTAGCCGTTGACAGCGTGGTGGGGCACGCCGGCCATTGGCACCGGATCATCCTTGTTCTTGTCCCGGCTTGTGAGGGTGATCTCCAGGGCCCGCGAGGCCACCACGGCGTCGTCGAAGAACATCTCGAAGAAGTCACCCATGCGGAAGAGCAGGATGGCGTCGTCGTACTTGGACTTGGCTTCCAGGTACTGGCGCATCAGGGGTGTGTCGCTGGAGCTCCGGGCGGCCATGGGAGCTTAGAACCTATCTTAAATTCAGAGAGGGAACCAGGCGTGGTGGTGGTGGAGTGGGGGAGGCCGGCGCGCAGCCCTGCGGGGCCCCACCAAAGCCTCAGGCCCCTCGCGGGGCCCCACCAGGTGGTGCCAACTCTGCCCATCCCGCGTCCAGCCAACACACCGCGGGCGCCCGACTGGTGAGGCTGCCCCACCCCCGCCTCAACCCAACCGTCCCCGGCTATTCGCCGGTCCAGCACCGTTTTCGGCCACCGGCGGCTGATGTTGCTGCCCCCCATGGCCAGGTAGCCGCACCAGGCATTGGACTGTCGGCTGTTGACTCAACGGAAGCGGTGCTATCCTCCTCGGCCATGAATCGGCCTGCCCGCTCAGCGGTAAATCGCTCGTTCTCTCCAAAAGGAGCCCCGGGGGAGCCTTGATCAGAGTGAGCGGCAAATCACGGCGCGGCCCGGGCTTTCACCGGGACGGGATCGGCGTGGAGAGATGCGCCCTGGCCGCCGGGCTGGCCCTGGCCGTCCTCGACCTGTACCTGCTGCGCGATTGTACCGGGAGCCGGCTCCCCTTGCTGGCCGACGCGGCCGCGGTGATGGTGGTGTCCGCCGCTCTCGGCATCGGCCTGAGCTTCATCGCCTGGCTCATCCGGCCGCTGGAGAAGGGGAGCCCCGCGCGCAGCGTCATCGGCGCAGCCGCGGCGCTGCCCGTGATAATGCCGGTTTCGTGGCTCCTGTTCCAGGGCACCGGCATCTCCCAGAAGTGGTACGCGCCCTACGGTCCCATCTTGGTGGCGCCGCTGATGTACCTCATGTTCGCCCTCGAGTTGAACCTCCTCGGCTGGCTCGCCAGGCGCGTTCGCGGAGCCGGGCGCCTGCTCATGCTGCCGCCGGTGCTGGCCTGGTCCGTGTTCTTCTTCTGGGTCGATCGTGCCCTCTACCCACACCAGTACCTCTACCTCCACTGGGTCCTGCTGTTGCTGCTCTGGTTCGGCCTGGCGGCCATCGCCTGGATAATCTTCAGCCAGCACAAGCGGTGGGAGCCCGTGGGTGTCGGCTGGTTGCTTGTCCCGGCCCTGGCCCTGGGCCTGCTGGTGTCCGCCTCGGTGGCACCTGTCAGCGGAGCTGGCATATGGCGTCAGGTAGAGGAGAAGAGCCACGCCGGGGGGCGCCTGCTGGAGGTGGCTAGGCGGCTGGCCGATCTGGACGGGGACAACTATTCGGTAATCCTGGGGGAGCAGGACTGCGACAACGGCAACCCGATGGTGCACCCCTTCGCCCTGGAGTTGCCCGGCAACGGCGTGGATGAGGACTGCGACGGGCAGGACCGGGCCCCGCCGCCGCCCGCGGTCACCGAGACGACCAGGGACGCCCTGGACGCGAAGTCGTACCGCGCCACCATGCCCACCTGGAGAGAGTCGAAGGAGGTCAAGGAGGTCCTGGCCCGAACGGCCGAATACAACGTCGTCTTGATCGTGGTGGATGCCCTGCGCGGCGACTACCTGAAGCCCCTGTCACACGCGAAGAAACGCTACCCCCACCTGGCGCAGGTCATGAGCCGGGGGCTGCGCTTCCCCCGCGCTGTCTCCACGGCCGCCGGCACAGACGTGGGCATGGCCACCCTGCTCACCGGCCAGATCCTCTACTCATCCATCGGGCGGCGCACCTTGCCCATGGCCTTCCACGGGGCAGGGGTGAAGACTCACGGCATCTACCAGCGGGAGGTGGAGCGGTGGCTTGGCCCAAGGGTGGCTCGCCGGGGGCTGTCAGGGCGCAAGGTGCTGATTAACGATCCGGACCAGGAGGAGGTCGGCACCCGGGCCACCTCTGGCAGGGTTTCCAACTGGGGGATCCAGTTCATCCGCCGTCACGTGGACCGCCGCTTCTTCCTCTGGCTGCACTACTTCGACGCTCACGAGCACCATCAGATCGAGCCGGAGACGCTCAGGTTCAAGGGCGGCGTGCCCCCTCCCGCATCGGATCGCCCCACGGATCAGAAAGGAAAATACGAGCAGATGGTGCGCCACATCGACCACCATCTGGGGCGCTTCATCAGGGAACTGGATGCGCTGGACCTGTCCAAAAAGACGATCCTCGTCTTGACCGCTGACCATGGCGAGGGCCTGGCCCAGTCGCCGAGGCTGCCGGCCCACCACGGGGACCTGCTCTATCAGCCCCTGGTGGATATCCCGTTCATGATCCATGTGCCCGGCGCAGACGGGGGTATGAGCAAGGTCCCGGCCACCCTGCCTGATCTTTACCCCACGCTGCTCGACCTGGCCGGCATCCGCCACGGGCCGGGAGACGGGGTGAGCCTGGCCCCGTTTGTGCTGGGCAAGGCCACCGCGAAACAGAAGAAGCTGCACCGCCCGATCTTCATGATGGAGGGCCGCCAGAACGCCGTGTTGCTCTGGCCGCTCAAGCTCATCGCCTGGCGCGACAAGGGCCGCGTGGAGTTATACGACCTGGAGAAGGATCCAGAGGAGAAGAAGGACCTCGCCACCAGCCGCCCAGAGGACGCGCGCCGCCTGGCCGCGCTGCTCACCGCCCGCAGCCTCTCCGAGGTGGACCGGGCAGCCGTGTACAAAGCGCGCAAGTGGCGGGAGGGCGCCCCGGACGAGCCTGGGGCGTTCGAACCGCAGCAGCCCCCCGGGGGATCACCCGCGCCGGCGGGCGGTGAAGATGCGGACAAGGAGCCGGGAAGCCCCGTGACCGAGCAGCCCAAGGCCGGCCAAAAAAAGCAGCACAGAGGCGAGGCCGGAGACATCGGGAAGAAGCGGCGGCCTGGCCAGGGGAAAGCCGGTAAGGAGAAGCGCAAAAAGGGCCGGCGCGACGGTCCAGGGCCAGGCGTGGGGGAGAGCACCCTCCCGCTCACCGACGAGCCGGGAGCCCCGCCGATCAAGTAGCCAGCTGGCCAGCGCGGGCGCCAGGAGTGCTGGCCAGAGCAGGGCGGCCAGGTGCCATGGCATGGCCCGGTAGACCACGCTCCGGGAAAGGGTCGGCGCCCCATCCAGGCTCCAGAGCAACACCAGCGAGATGACCACGCCCCATGGCAGGGTGGCCAGGATCAGGGGCAACCTGCGCCGGGCGCGGAGCAAGCCCGCCAGCCAGGGGAGGAGGCAGGCCAGGGCCAGGAAACCGCCGGCGGCCATGGCCCAGGGCGTGGGCTTAGGCAAGGACGCCCGCGTTGGACCGCTCCCTGCCAGGATGTCGGTGAGGCTCCGGCCCCGGGCGTACTGTGGTGGCGTCACGCCGAGCTGGTCGGCCAGCAACATTGTGAGATCGGGCAGGGTGGCATCCAGGCCAGCGCGGGCCGGGATACCGGGTCCCATGACACAGGCCCGCACCAGGCGCACCGCCTCCTTTGCGCTGCCATGCCCTCCGCGAGGCCCGGGCAGGTGGCCGTGGTCAGAGAGCACCGCCACCGTGGCTCCCGCCGGGGTGACGCCATCCAGGGACGAGAGCAGCCAGTCGCCTTCCTCGGCCGCCACGCGGTAAGAGGGCGAGGCGGATCCTTCCCGGTGGCCCGCGTCGTCCACGGACAGGTGGTGCACGAACACCAGGTGAGCGCCGGATCCCCAGGCGGTGAGCGCCGCGGGTTGCAGGCGCCGGCCGGCAGCCGTCACCGGAGAGAAGGGGAACGCGCCCGCGATCTCTTCGTGGTGTTGCACAACGGCCATGGCCTGGCCACCTCGCGCCCGCGTGGCCCCGGGCAGGGAGGGCAGGGCCGGGCGCTCCAGCCCCCAGACCGCGAACTGCACCCCTGACTCCCACTGCCAGGCGCCGGTCCATAGCACATGTTGAACCGGCAGGGAGACCGTGGGGAAGCCGGTGTCAAGGCGAAGGTCCAGCCCCCGGGAGCAGAACCGGTTCAGGGCGGGCAGGGTGCCGGCCAGCCCTGCGGAGAGGCCGTCGATGAGAAGCACCCGAACCTGGCGCAGCGGGCCCGCTTTCACCGGGCGCTCAATGGCCGGCGGCAGAGACGGGAGCCCCCTCTCAAAGAAGGAGCGGATGTAGACCTTGCGAAGCTGGAGCGCGCCTAGCCCCGCCGCGAGCAGAAATAGCGGGAAGATGTATGGAGTGAGGCGACGCATTCTGTGATGATCTGCATGATGAGCGAAAAGCTAAAAGCAAAAAGCTAAAATGAGGGCGCAGAAATGCGAATAACAACCACGGCAGTACTCCTGCTCCTGCTGACCTGTACGGCCTGCTCTGACGAACCAAAGAAGCAGGTCAACGAACGGTGCGTGGCCAGCTCTGATTGCGCTGACAGCATCTGCCACCGCGGCCTCTGCGCCTCGCCCACGCCCAAGGACAACGGTCAGCCATGCGCCGGCCACGGCAACTGCCTGAGCTTCAACTGCAAGGCCGGGGCGTGCGCTCCGGGTTATCTCTCGTCAGGGGGAGGCTGCAGGTTCAAGGAGGAGTGCACCAGCGGCAAGTGCATCAACGATGTATGCGTGAGCGCCACGCCCCTTGATGGCGGAGCGCCAGACATGACGGCGCCAGACATGACGAGCCCCGACGCCCCCAGTCTGGACGGCGCGCCCCTGGATCAGGCGCCTCTGGATCAGGCCATACCCGACCAGGCCATACCCGACCAGACCGTGCCCGACCAGGCCATGCCGGACATGCCCATACCAGATCAATCGGTGCCCGACATCATGCTCCCTGACGCGGCGGCCCCGTACAGCGTCTGGAAGCAGGCAAACATCCCCGCCAGCTTCAAGGGATATACCGTGGCCGCCAGCGGCAACGTCCTCCTCGTCGGCGGCAGCGGGAAGAACTCCAGCGGATCATTTGAAGGCCAGATCTATTGGTCCACAGATGGCGGCCAGAAATGGACCCAGTCCAACTTCAACTCAACCAACGGGGCCCTCTACCTGGCCATGGATGGCACCGACGCGGCCGTGGTGTCCAACAAGGGCTTCATCTCGGTGTCCTCGGACAGCGGCAAGTCGTTCACCAACGTCTCCATCCCCAACGCCAAGTACGGCAGCTGCTGGACCCTGGGCCAGACCGCATCCATCGCCGTACACAAGGGCCATGTCCTCACCGGGGGCCGCAACTATGTTTGCTGGGCCAACAAGCTCGCCGGCCCCTGGACCCGGCAGGACCTGACCCTGATCACCAAGACCTCACCAATAAAGGCCAGATCCTCCGGGGTGGCTCTCGCCACCTACGGTGGCAAGGTGGTGGGGCTCTCGGTGGCCTACGACGGCCAGTCCTCGGGCTGGCACTACGCTTACCGCAATGACGGCATGGGCACGACCTGGACCGATATCTCGGACAAGCTCTCCATCACACGGGCGGCCCCTCATTACTTGACCTTCGCATCCACAGGCGAGGCCTTCGCCCTGGGCTACAAGGGACAGTTCTACAAGTCCAAAGACGGCGGCCAGACCTGGTCCACAACGACGGCCGGCTGCACCTGGTGCTACAACGTGGCTCACTTCGTGCCAGCCAGCGGCCCCACGCAGGTGCTGGTGGCGGCCAAGACCAGCCGGCTCTCCACCAACGGCGGCGGGCTCTTCTCGGTTGTCCAGGGCTTGCCCAAGTACAAGGCCTACTTTGGATCAGCCGCCTTCGACGGGGCGGGCAGGGCGTACCTGTTCGAGCGCGGCACCATCTCTGTCACCACCAGCATCCTGGCGCAGGGTAGCCCGTAGGGGCCGCTATTGCGGTCCCGGTGACTGTGATAGCTTCACCCCCATGCACCGCCCGCTCCTCACTGCCCTGCTGCTGGTCAGCCTCCCCGCCTGCGACGCCTCCCGCTACTCCACGGCCAGGAGCGCCGACACCGTCCAGGCGTACCGGCGCTTTCTGGTCCTGAGCCCGGACAGCGAGCACGCGCCCGCAGCGCGCCAGCGGCTGGAGGCGCTGGAGTACCGGCGAGCCAGGGCGGCTGACAAGGTCATCGGCTACCGCATGTTCCTGGACCAGTTCCCGGCGGG